>CAZNEN010000033.1:0-9495 GCA_964572355.1 uncultured Muribaculaceae bacterium | reverse complement strand
ACATTATGCAATTTGGGCATTTTAGAATAGTAGCTGCCGTTCTTGTATAAAAACTTGACGAAACTCTATCTAGCACTATATTTAAAGGATACTTTTTTGCTAAATCATCTGCTTCAGATCTAAATCTGAACACAATACTGTCCATACATTTATTTTTTTTTATCTCTTCCCAAATTGCATCTCTCGCAGTGGCAGCTAACTCTTTTCTTGCCGCTCTTAACCGCGATATTGCAGGCTGATATTTCAGCTGTATTGCCTTTTTTAATTCCTTAAAGCTGCCAGATACGGTGTCTTTTATAAATTCATCAGCACCGCAAAAACTTACGCGCCTTTGCTCTATAGTATTTACATTGTTTATTCCGTTTATTTTCGTATTCGGATTTAATACTATATGCATATTATTCTCCGATTAGTTGTTTATAATCTTCGTTAAACTTTTAACCATATACTTCCTTCTTACTTTTATCGAATATATTACAAAAGTTACTATTAAAATTTTTTGCCATTTAAGACACAAAAAGTTAAATTTTATTTACATAAATAATTAATTTAAAACAAAAAGCGGGACATTAAAAATCCCGCCATCGTTTTCATCCGAATTTATCTATGCTTTTTTACCGATATTTATTTTATCTATTAACGGAGTAAATACGGAAAGTATCAATGCGCCGAAAAATCCGCTCCAGAATCCGTCTATTTGAAATCCCGGCGAAAATTTTGCTGCCAGAAGGAACAATAACGCATTTATTATTAAACTGAAAATCCCAAGAGTTATAACGTTAAGGGGAATAGAAATAAACTCCACAACAGGTCTTATAAACAAATTAACTATGCTTAAAACGATAACAACAATTAATGCACTTATAAAACCAGTAACCGTAATCCCGGGAATTACCCACGCTATAAACATAATCAACAGCGCAAAAAGTATCCACTTTAAAATCATATTCATAAAAATTTCTCCTTTGTTTTAAGAGTAACAAAGAAATTAAGTAAAATTATCAGATAACGGAATATAATTATCAGGATAATGATTTTTGTTTCTTCAGTTCATCGGCAATTATAACACCGCGGTCAATTAATTCTATATCTAAATTATTCTCTTTTACTTTATTAAGCATATACTCAACAATATTGTATAATGATTCCGGTAAATTTTCTTTATTCTTATTAAACCACATCATCTCAATATCAAAAGCAAGATGTTTTACACCGGCTTGAATTGATTTATCAATCCAAGCATCAATCTCATTCTCCGTATCATTCAAAGCGGGAATAAGAATAAACTTTGTTTTTACTCTGTCGGTGTTAGCTTGAACTGCAGCATACTTTGCAATGTTTTCCCAAACTCTGTCATAAAAATCATACCGCTTTACTTTAATAAAAGTTTCTTTTGTACCCGAGTCAACGGAAACTACAATATTTACCCTGCCGTCTTTTATTCCCTTTTCAACTACGGGGCTGTATTTCGTTGCATTTGTTAAAACTCTTATGTTTGATAAATCATAATCCATAAAAAGCTGAATTAAACTGTCAAATTCCGGAGCGACACAGGGTTCGCCTCCAGCAATCGTTATATGACCGCCTTTTTTTAAATAACCTCTCTCAGCCATATCTTTTACTGCAGGATAAACATTATACTGCTTTTGATGTGGTCTGTCTTCATCATTAAGCCAGCAATATACACAGTGTTCATTGCAAATTGTCCAGTTATTAAAGTTTATAAACGAAATATAATCTTCATTGTCCCACTCATTTTCCCGTAAATATATACATTCTCTGCACTCAGGTATAACATTACCTTTTTTCATCAGGTTTCTGTATTTTCTTTTTATTGAAAAGAATCTCTTCCAATCAATTAATTCTCCGTAATAGTTATCAAGTATCTTCTTATAGCCTTGTTCAGTCGGAGGAATACGGCAGCAGAAATTTATACTGTCGGTAAAAAAATCAAGACCGTGTTCTATTAAATCGCAGCTTATATATTTCTTTTTTTTATTAAAGAAAAACATTTTATCCTCGCAGACTAAAATATTCTAGCATAATAATGCTTCTTTTATTTCTTCAACAGGCGTATTCATATAAAACCGTCTGAAAGAATTTATATCGTTTATATGTTTTTGCAAATCAAAATATAAATCGTTCTGCTTTATCTTTGAAAGTTCAACGGGACGGAGCGAAAATATTTTATAACTTTCAGGCTTCGTCTTTTCAAAATCAGCCATACATATATCTTCAAATAATGATAAAGCGCATTCTACAGTATCTTCATCAACACAAAGAGCCTTTGAAGCTCTGTTTATATCAAACATTCCGCCCATATTTGAAATCGCATATTTTAACATACCGGATAATTTTGCGGCAAAAGAATCAACATAAATTTCATTAACATTTGATAAATTCATAAGATGAACTATTTTTGCACCGGTTTTTTTTATTATTTTAACAAATAATTCTTCAGACTCGGGAATATCAAAAAACATAAGCTGTTCAATATTTTGCGGAATATTATCTTTATTAAAAAATTTATCTGAAATTTCATCCGTAATTTTATATTCCTTAAAAGAAGTTTCATTTTCCGTATAAACGGCTGTTTTTCTTTTTGTCGTTGATATAAAATCGAAAACCTGCATATGAATATTTTTTTTATTCCTGTGATCGAGAATTTTTATAGCTGAAGCTTCATTTTCTTCATATTTTGAGTGAATATCAGATATCATAAGCTGAACTGATACATTATTATTAAATGAATTTAATTTCATTGAAAACAATATATCAAGACTAGAATTAACGGGAATATTAAAATCTGGGCAATTCCATTTTATACACTCAATTAAAGATGAATTGTTCTTTGAAACAAAAAATTTCAAATGCTTATTTTCCTGTCCTATCATCTTGAATTGATTTAGTACAACATTATTCATAACAAACAAAGGAGAAGGATTACCAGCCCCGAACGGCTGCATTTTCTCAATTATATTAACTGTTTCAACCGATATATTTTCAGGCTCCAGTATCATATCAACATCTGTCAGAGTTTTACTAAAATCAACCTCCTGAGTATATTCATCTATTGTTATATTTAATTTACTTTTAAACGTTTCAAAGGAAAGTTTATTTTCATCAAAAGAAAATCCTGCCGCCATTTTATGTCCGCCAAAACCTTCAAAAAGTTTTTTATGCTGAACTAAAACATCATATATATTAATTTCAGCCGTACTTCTGCACGAACAGCGGATTATATTTGTAATATTCGGATCTTTTGTCATTAAGAAAACAGGCTTATTATAAAGCTCAGCCAGCTTGGATGAAACAATGCCTATTATACCTATGTGCCAATCGGGATTGAATAAAACAATACTTTTTTTATTAACGGCTATATCTTTTTCATACATTTCTTTAGCTTCTAAAAAGGTTTTATCGCATAAATCTTGCCTTAAAGAATTTAAATCATTTAAAATGCAAACATCTTTTTCTATTTCTTCATCATTATCGGAGATAAGAACATTTAATGCCGAAAAAGGTGACCCGAGACGTCCTGCAGCGTTAAGCCTCGGTACTATTCCGAAAGCAATAGTTTCTGCCGTTAATAAATTAACATCCGCCAATCCTAAAGTCTTTAATATTTTTTGAATACCCTTATGCCGCCCCGATTTTATAAGTTCTATCCCCATTGCGGCAATACTCCTGTTTTCACCTATGAGTTCAACCACATCGCCTATAGTTCCGACTGCGGCAAGAGGCAAAATTTCATGCACAAAATCTTCGCAATTATATAATTCAAGCAGTTTGCACGAAAGTTTGAACGCAACACCCGCTCCCGCAAGATAATTTAAACTCTGCATATCTTCAACGGATAACGAAGAATCAACCGCATCCTCAGCTTTAGGATTTAAAACGGCATATGCATCAGGCAAAATTTCTCCGGCTTCATGGTGATCGGTTATTATAATATCAGTCTTAAAACCTTTCGCAAAATTAACTTCCGCAATATTGGAAATTCCGCAATCAACCGTTATAATAAGCTTTGATTTCTTCTTTGATATTATATTGACCAGTGCTTTTGTATTTAAACCATGACTTTCCGCGCTTCTATCCGGTAAATAATAATCAACCTTCGCACCTATTTTTTTCAAAGTAAGATAAAGAAGAGCGGTAGATGTGACACCATCCGCATCAAAATCACCGTATACCGTTATATGCTCATTATTCTTGACGGCTGTTTGAATTCTCTCCGCAGCCTTACTCATATCATTAAAAACATCGGGACTTAAAAATTTTGTTTGAAGCGGATTTAGAAATTTTTCAATTTTCTCCTTGCTGTCTATTCCTCTGTTTTTTAGCAGAACGGCAAGAACTTTGTTCCCGCCGCAAGCCTGAAGTATTTCTTCATTTATTTCATTATTTTTTATTTTCCAAATTTTTTTAATGGACATTTTATTCCGTATTTTTCTAAAAAGAACTACTCGTTTTTATTAGACGAATTTTCTTCCTTTTCAAGTTCTTTTTTTAATTCTTCAATATCTTTATCTTCTTTTATTTTATCTATAACTATTTTAGCCATTTCTTTTGCTATAATTTTCTGAGTTTCCGGAGGCGAGTTCTGAAGCATATTAATAGCGGCTCTTACGGTTCTGTCTATATCATACCATCTTGAGTTTGCCCTTGTATCCATACCCTCTTCAACAGCTTCAATAATCTCGTTAACATCGGTATATTCACTGAAAGCAAGGTTGTGTTCAACAATTATTTTAATCAAGTTAAGAGCTACTTTTATCTGCGTTTCATCATTTGATGCTTCAAGTGTTTTCATTGAACGTGATAAAATCGGGTCTTTATCATACCATCTTCGTTGTTTGTTGTTATATTCTTCACGCATATAAGCACCTCTCTTTTACTAACCTTTCTTAAATTTAACTCCGAACTCCGCATTGGGATACTGCCATAAAATGTTATTTTTATCACAAGCTATTTTACATGCTCCGCATTCCAGACAATTTTCATATCTTATAATCATTGTACAATTTTTTTCATTCCATTCATATACATTTGCAGGACATATAAAAGTACAAAATTTATTATTACATCTCATACAAATATCATTGTCAACAGAAAGATGACTTTGTGTATCTTTATTATATTTTAATAATGCCAATTTGTCATTTATATTCATTTTTTCAAACATTTCTCCAAGGCAAACATACCCAAAGGTATAGATTTTTGTATACAACCTGATTTTATTATTTTTGACAGAAACTTACGGTATTTGACCTGCTTAGGAACACAATCCGCATTATGCAGCATATCAAAAAATTCGCAGGCAAGCTCGGGATACAATGACGTAATTGTATTAATATTGCGTTTTAACACGGAAATAGTGTTATTGTGTGTTTTTAAATCTTTTAATATTATACTGTCTTTTAGTTTTTTATAGTATAAAGACAGCGTCGAAGCGGAAAAATCCCCCTTATTTATTGCTAAAATTGCAGTTTCTGCGGCAAGTTTGCCGCTTAACATTGCAAGATTCGTTCCTTCAAAATGAAGATTATTAACAAACCCCGCAGCATCTCCAACAAGCATTATTCTGTTATCGTAGACTTTAGGAATTGAATCACACCTGCCTTCCGGAATCATATGTGCCGAATATTCAACAGTTTCCCCGTCTTTTATCAGCGGTGCAACGGAGGGATGTTCTTTTAATTCGTTAAGAATTTCATAAGGCTTTAAATTATGCTTTTTTAATTCATCAAGAGAAATTCCCACACCTAAAGATATCGAATCCAAATTAGTATATAAAAAACCCATTGCAAACATATCTTTTAACGGACCGCCTATAATCCTGCATGCACAGCCTTCATTTGAGTCAAGATTAAATCTGTCCTCCAATCTTTGGCTTGGGATTTTTATAACTTCTTTTACATTCAGAGTAACATCGGAATCCTTAAAGTTTTTTCTCAATCCCGTTTGTTTTGCAATCAGAGAGTTAACACCGTCAGCCGCAATAACAATATCCGAATAAAATTTTTCAAAACCAGTTTGAATCCCCAAAATCTTGCCGTTTTCAATTAAAAGTTCTTTCACTAAAGTTTTAGGAGCAAAATAAACCCCTTCCTTCAGTGCCTGTTCGACACACCATCTGTCCCATTTAGAGCGCAACACGGTAAACGCTTTATAAGAACCTTTAGAAGAATACCTGTGAGAAAATTGAACAGAATCAAAATCCGAAAGCATATATATTTTATTTTCCGTAATTGTTCTTTCAACAGGTGCGGTTTCCCAAAAAGACGGGAAAATCTCGGCTGTCTGTTTTGCATAAATGCAACCGCCAAAAACATTTTTATCTCCTGCTGCATCCCCTCTATCGACAAGCAATACTTCCTTTCCCGCTCTTGCAAGAGTAATTGCCGCACTTACACCTGCAGGACCGGCACCGACGACTATAACATTTACTTTATTTCTATTCATTTTTCCCCTGTAATACCATACAAAATTATACAATATCTGTTTTGGTGCAGCAACTCTTTTAATGTATATATTTCCCCGAAATTTCTGCACTTTTTTATTTTTATCAAAAATTAGCAAAGATAATCAAAATACTACAAAAATATTAAATTTTAGCCTGTATCTATAGACAAATGACTCAAAAAAGTTTATTATATAATAAGGAAAGCGAGGTGTTATGAAGGTCTCTGCAGTTGGCTTTTTATTTCAAGATAAAATAAAAAGCAAGGGTTTGCATGGAAAAAATTATACATGCATTATTCACAAAGTGACTTCGGATGGCGATTACAGCCGCAATTTTATTAGTTCTCCTCTCATTAAGGAATCAAGGTTAGATGTTATCCCCCCTGAAATAGCAAAACTGGATGTTGTAAACTCGTTACAGGCTATCACGGATAAAAAAACACCTTCCAAATTTATAGGAGCAACAATAAAAGACGGTGTAAAAGAAACCGAAATTCATTCTATCTTTTCGGATAAGCTTTTTGCTGTAAGAACACGCGATGATTATGGAAGAAATCATTTTAGGATTTTAACTAAAAACAAAGCTCAGGATGTTCTTGCAAAAAATCTCTATATTTCTGCATAATTAAACATTTGTGAACACGGAATAAAAAATATACAGTCCTGTTAATATTAATATGATTCCGCTTGCCTTCATTAAGATTGAAGAATATTTGGCAAGCGAATTCATATGCTTCAATGCAGATGTAAACATTGCAAAAAATATTATAATTATACATTGTCCTATTGCAAAACTAAATAACAACGCAACAGAAAATAAAATATTTGTTGATACAGCCGCAATTGCCATAATACTGGCTAAAATCGGAGAAGAACAGGGACTTGATGCTAAAGCAAAAAAGACACCTACCAAAAAAGGAAATAAAAATAAACTGCCCGTTTTATTCTGCGGCATTTTTTTCACTACGGAAGGAAATCTTATATCAAGAATTTCAAGAAGATTTAAACCCAAAATTATAATAACGGAAGCAAAAAGCAATATTATAACAGGAGGTGTAAAACTCGTAAAAGCCCTGCCGGATAATGCGCAAATTACACCAATTACACTAAGAACAGATGAAAGACCAACTGAAAAAGAAATCATTTGTATAAATAATTTCTTATTCCCTTCTTTTGAATATCCGCCCACATAACCTATAATTAAAGGCAAGACACCTAAACTGCAAGGTGTAAGAGAAGCTAAAATTCCGGCAAAAAATGCAATTACAAGCATCACAGGAAATATATAACCTCCCCCTGAAGAATATGAAGAAAAATATTGCAGAATACTATCCATTTATTAATGCCTCTAATTCTTTAATCATTTTATCTTCAGAAATATACCCTTCAATTTTGTTTACCTGATTACCGTTTTCATCAATAAAAACCATGGTCGGAACCAAAACAACCTTATACTTTTTAATGTATTCGCGAACTTTTCTGTTTTTGTCCAAGGCATCAACTGAAACAAAATTAACTTTGTCTTTATAATCCTTTTCCAAATTCTTCAATACACCTTTCATTTTCTGACAGTCCATACACATGGTTGATGTAAATGAAACTAATGATGGCAAATTATTTTCATTCGCAATAGCTTTTATTTCTTTGCTGTCTTTACTGAGAAATAAATATACGGCAACAGGTAAAATCAAAATTAATACAATAGTTATAATGTTTTTCATGTTTCCTCCTCTGAATAAACATTACACTAAGTCAGTATAAACTAAATTGTCTATTCAGGCATATTTTAATTTATATCTTCAGGTAAATACAAATCAATTATATCCAATTTACTTCTTATTGACTCATAATTACAAAGACCCGATGTAATATTTTGATATTCCCGAACAATATTAATAATATCATTTGTATTCAGCCTGATTATTCTGCGTCCGTTTAAATTTTCGATAATTTTTGCCATATTTTCCTCCTTTAATAAAAATTATTCGGAGAAAAAAATCTAAACTTAAACAAAATACACCTTATATATTAAAAATTTTTATTCGGATTATACACTACTGACTAATACAATATATGAAGTTTAGGTGCTACAAATTATTCATAAATTGAAAATGAGGATTTTAATATGAACAGAACCATTATTAAAGCACCATGCATAAATATGCATAAATTAGAGTCTTTATTCATCGAAATGACATTACAAAACTGCAATTTACGGTGCAAACACTGCTACATTGATTTTAAAGATAAAAAAATAAAAGACTTTATTCCCATTGAAAAAGTAAAACAATCTTTACCAGTTATAAATAAAGAAAATCTAAGATACATACATCTGACAGGTGCAGAACCTATGCTGCATCCCGAATTTAATCATATATTAAGATTATGCCTGAAATACAGTTCTGTTATAATTCACACAAATGCATTAAATATAAATGATAAAAAAGCAAGATTTCTAAGAAAAGTAGAAGAAGAAAATAATCTGGGAAATGAAATTATATTTATGATCAGCATTGATGAGTGTGATGAAAAAGAAAACGATTTAATCAGAGGAAGAGGCTCTTACAGAAAAGCAGTACACGCAATACAAAGTCTGGTGAAATATGATTTTAACCCAATACTGGCAATCGTAAATCATAAGTCATTTCCGGAAACGGAAATAAAGAAAAAATTCACCGATTTATGCACTTCAATCGGGTTTGAAACATCCGATATTAACTTCAAAATTATACCGCTGCTCAATAAAACAAAGCAATTTGAAATAATGCCCGATATTGATTTCGATTCATTAAATATAGAATGTGCAAAAAGCAGAACATTAACAATAAACGGTATATTTACCTGCCCGCTTCTTTCTAGTGATAACAGAGGAAAATGCGGTTCATGTCTAAACGATTATTCAACTAAAAGTTATCTCGAAACTCCGTTTTGTTCGCAATGTATAAAATACAATCAATTGTTTTTCTCTTTAGATTTGTAACAAATTTGTAACAAAATTTCATTAAATAGTCATGATTTGTTTTCAAAAAG
>CAZNEN010000032.1:0-12565 GCA_964572355.1 uncultured Muribaculaceae bacterium | reverse complement strand
ATAAAAAAGCAAAACCGGTGGTTGACATTGGACCTGATGTTCCGGATAATGAAGTCGTTACTTACGGAACCTGGGGTCCTAATTATGTTTTCCCGATAACAGCAGGACAAATAAGAAAAATGAATGAAAACTCGGGAAATATTTCCATACAAACCGAAACAAAGAATTTTTCCTGTAAGGAAGAAACTCCTGAGGAATATTACAAGCGAAAGCTTTATAGTACGGAATGGACTACTTAAATAATAAAAAACCGGATTTAAAAATCCGGTTTTTTATTTCTTGTTTTTATTTTTGTTATTATTTTTATCTTTTTCCTTTTTATTATCAACTTTTTCAACTTTTGATATTTTTATTTTTTCTGTCATATCTTCTTCATCAAGTAATATATTTTTCTTATTACTTTGAAGAACCGAAACAACATTTAAAAGAGCAAGCGAATTTAACGAAGCCCTAAGCTGCATACTTCTGTCAACATATTCTTGATTTTGAGAACCTTGTAACTCTTCATCCTCTTGAAGAAAGTATTCGGTTCCCTGACTGGCTCTGTCATCTGAGGTTTTGGCAGCGGTACCCGATATATCACCTGATTTAAAATTTATCCCTCCGCCAATCCCGAGAATTCCGGCCGACCTATTGTCAACCACTTACTTTTCTCCTTTACTTTACCTCGGTTTGAATAATTATATAATATTTTGTTGTTTTCAACAACCCAACAATAGTACAAAACCAAAAATCGAAAATTTTTGCGCTTTTATTTTTTTGTTTTAAATTATATTAAGCTCTTGAAAACCTGCGGCATATTTTGTTGCTGAATTTCAGTATAATTAAAAGCCGCATTTTTTTCTTGTTCTTCTTTTTGTTTAGCAGCAGCTACCTTTTTCTCTGTAACAGAACGATTATATTTCGGAAGTAATATACCAAGCATTATGACAGAGAAAGCAATATCTGCAACACGACATAAATTTCTCAAATTACGCACTTTTACACTTGAAACTTCGGAGGCGGTTTTTAACTCTGTATTTTTAACCCAGTTACCGAGTTGTTTTGCTCTGTATGAAATTTGCGAAATAATTTTTTGCCCTGCAGACGCTCCTTTTTCCAAAATCGGTTTTGCAACTTCTTTCTTTCTGTTTAATAATACTACATTTTCACCTATAATTTTGGCGCCGTTTTTGGTCTTAGAAAAGGCTTCAATAGCCGAAGCTGCTGATTTTTTTACATAATCGCCAAGAAAATACAAACCTGCGAAAGAAGCAATATCTCTTACGGTTGATTCTCTTAATTCATTTTCATCTTCTGCGGCTAACATTCTGCTTGCAAATGTAGAAGCGGCTATCCATCTGCATTGATCAAGCGTCGGGAAAATACCGGTAAATTGGAACATTCCTAAAGAAGGCTTTTTCATCATTGAAGCTGCGGCCAGACCATACATACCTGCAGCTGATGCTGCTTTCTTTGCAAAAAACTTTTTCTTTTGCTTCTCATCCATTTTCTGAGTAGTATCTTTTTTTCCGAAATCTTTATAAATAGGTGCACCTTCCGCTTTAAATTGTTTTCTTGTTATAGCCCTGTTTATTGATTGTATACTTACCGCTATGGCAATTACTATCGCCAAACCCCATACACTCTTTTTATTTACCAGTTTATTTAAAGAAGAAGAATAATTATTAACTGCATCTTTAATTTTAGAAGTAACTTCGGGAGCAGCAATATCACCGGCTTGCTTACCTAATGACGAAACAGTCCTTTCTTTTACCGTATTAAATTTAGAGCCTAAATCAGCAACATCACGGAGTGTTTCTTCAAGATTTGCCTGAGGACTGCCGTTAAAGCGCAGAATACTCTCTGCCTTTGTTAGCCCCGCCAGCTTTGTTTGTGCATCTTTCAGTAATGTTTTTCTTTCTTTACCGCTGCTTGTGACCGCTTTAGTAACCTTTGAAACTGCATCCTGAAATTCAGGAGTCGATGCTTTATCCGAATATTTAACCCATGTCGTACCGTCTAAACCTTCAAGAGAAGTTAATGCCCTTTGAACATATTCTTTTGTTTTATCTTTTGCACCTGATTCTTGCGCACCGTTATATATCTCTTTTAGTTTATTGATTGCATCACTGTTTGCCCAGGAACCTGCCACGTCAGTTCCTTTCAAATTTTCGGATTTTGGCAATATTTTTGCAATTCCTTTTACAATAACTCCCGGAATTAAACAGTTTACAATAAGACCCGAAAATTCACGTCTCATTGTTTCCAAAGCCGCAGCTAAACTTGTTTTCAAATCTACAAGAGTCCTTGGTATATCAGTTGAAACAGAATCAACAAAAGCAACCTGAATCATTGCATTTTTATCAAGCACGCTAAAACCTTTATCCAGCAAATTAAAAGCAGCATCTCCAACACCGCCTTTAAAACTTGCGGTTTTTGCATTTTTCTGATTTATATTATTTTTTATCCCTAATCTTTCTTTATTATTTTGTTTAGAAGTTAGTGTTTTAAATCTGCCTGCTTCTGATACTTTCACTTTAGCTTACCTTTTTGACATGTTCGACACTTAGCAATCATACCAATTTAATATATAAAAACAAATTTTTTTGCTTTTTAGAATTCGCATCTTAGAAAAAAAATAATTTTTTTTTTTACTATTTGTGAAATTTTTAATAAATTTTCTATTATTTTAATATAAAAAATAAATAAAATCTGCAAAAATAACAAAAAATGTAAAATTTTTATTCAAAAAAATTCAAATTTACAATTTTTAATCAGCACTAACAAAAAAATATGACTTGAAGTTTTATATAAACGATATTGCAATGAGAAAGAAATGAAAATACAGCCGATTACATACCCTATATATTTTAATAAAAAACTTAAAACATTTAACAGTTCTATGTTTTCTGATAACACAAATCCATCAACCCATCCAATTACGCAACAAAATAATCCGGCCGGTCAAATACTCTCCGGATTTATTTATAATAAAATAAGTTTTACTTCAGCCGCAAAAAGAACAAACGGTACCGATAAAAAGAAACTTGCCGAAAAATCCGGAAATTTTGCAATTTGCAGATTTCCTGATATAACATGCCCTTCTTGCGGAAAAAAAATGCTTACAAAAGGTCAATTTCGCAAAATTGCACAAGAACTATCACAATGCAGACCTGATGAGTATCTTGAACATTTAGGCAAATATAAAGAATATATGAGACCTGTAGAAGCGAGTGTATATGATGAGTTATTGATACTCTCACAGAAAAAGAACCGTTTAAAAGATATAAGAACCTTACTTGTAAGTTTAAGAGATACTAAAATGCCGGTTCTTCAACAAGCACAAATGCGTCAGGTTAAAAAAATGAAGTCGCTTGCAAAAACACTGCCTGATGATGAAAAGAAAATCCTGCTCAGAAAACTTAATTCTCTCCAGCAAATAATAAAAAAGAATAATACAACCGCTCCGTTCAGAAGAAAAATTATGATAGACAGAATAAGTAAGATTAAAATCAGAAATCCGCGGAAATATAAGAAACTTCAAGATATTGCAAAAGGATTTCCAACTTCTTCCGATATGAACTCTGCATGGATTGTTAAATATTCAGGTAAAAATAAACATAATGAAGATTGGAAATCTTATGATATAGCATTAAGATTTTTATCTTCTTCGGTTGTTAATACCGACCATATTATTGCATACAATATAGATAATAATCATAATGATATTTCAAATTATATGGCTATGCACAGTGCCTGTAATGTCCAAAAAAGTAATAAACCCTTTCTTCAATGGTTAAATGAAGATAAAGATAATCGAATTAAATATATGCGGCAATATTTTGATGATGTTTCACAAATAATTGATGATAAAAGAATACAAAAGAAGAAATATAAAGACTATGTTGCATATGCAACTGAAACAATATTTGAAGCTTCTAAAGGGCAGGTAAAGATCTATGAAACTGAGCCATCTTGTGCTTAAGAATTTAATCTTAAAAAATTAAAATTTAAGTAAACAGCAAAGGTTATCCATATAAAATACGGGATAAGCAGTATTGATGCCGTTTTGGAATATTTATAAAATGTTATTATTGTTATAAATAAAAATATCCACATCATCAGGATTATTATCATTGCGGCTCTTATTTTTTCCAAACCGAAAAATACGGGAGTCCATGAAATATTAAGTATTAATTGGATTATAAAGAATATTAACGGTAATACTTTTTTTCTGTTCATTCCGCTTTTAATAAAAAAAATAAAAGACATTGCAATCATAATATATAAAATAGTCCATACCGGCACAAAGACCCAATCAGGCGGACTTAAAAACGGTTTATTTAAATTGCTATACCATTCCATATTTTGCATATTTCAATAATATAAATTAATTTATGTATTTTCATCAGTATTATGTCTATTACTCCGGTATGCATTTAAGATTATTTGCCTTGCTTTTATTGCCTCCTGCTTAGATAACGGAGGCACACCCTTCAGCGGATAGTCTATTCCGATATTTTTATATTTTATTTCAGCCATATTATGATATGGCAATATATCCAAAGCCTTAACATTGTTTAAAGAAGCAAGAAACTTCCCGAGTTCTTTTAAATAAATTTCATTATCCGTAATTCCGGGTACAATAACATGCCTTATCCAGACGGCAATATCCTTATCAGATAAATATTTTGCAAAAGCAAGAATATTTTTATTAGAAAATTTGGTAAGTTTTTTATGTTCTTCATCATTAATATGTTTTATATCAAGAAGTACTAAATCCGTATACTTAAGTAATTTGTCAATTTCGGATGTATCATTCTTATTAAATAAAACTCCCGATGTATCAAGAGCTGTATGTATGCCTTTGGTTTTAGATTTTTTAAAAAGTTCCGTAATAAACTCAATTTGTACAAGAGGTTCTCCTCCGGTAACAGTAATACCCCCGCTTTTTAAAAATTCTTTCAAACTTTCATATTTTTGCAAGATTTCATCAACACTCATTAACTTGTTTTTTTCCGTACTCCAGCTGTCGGGATTATGACAATATAAGCAGCGCACAGGACATCCCTGCATAAAAACAACAAGCCTTATTCCGGGTCCGTCAACTGTTCCCAGAGTTTCTATTGAATGTATATTGCCGTATAATTTTTCTGCCATACTTTTATTATATTTTAAATATTTTAATGAGAAAGCTTCAATAAAATCAGTTTCACGGCTAATATCTGTCAATATAATAAAAAACCGCATTAATAATGCGGTTTTTTTAAGAGAAAACAGTTCTTATCCTAATTCAGAATGAAAAGTTCTTGATATAACATCATCCTGCTGTTCCTTTGTTAATTTTATGAAATTAACCGCATAACCCGAAACTCTTACCGTTAATTGCGGATATTTCTCAGGGTATTTTTGCGCATTCAGCAGCGTTTCACGATTAAATACATTAACATTGAGATGATGTCCTCCTTTTTCAACATAACCGTCTAAAAGATTAATTAAGTTTTCTTCCTGCATTGTAGCCATTATACACCTCTTTCTAATTGATATTATTCTCGCAGCACCCGTAATCCAAATCTATTGACAAATCTCCCATAAGTATCTCGTCTTTGCCTAAAGCATCCGGAATAATAGAAAAAGTATTTGAAATTCCGTCCTGAGCATCTTCAAACGGCAATTTGGCAACCGAAGCAAGAGATGCAACAGCACCGTTTGTATCTCTTCCATGCATCGGATTTGCTCCGGGTGCAAGAGGAATACCCATTTTTCTTCCGTCCGGGGTATTACCTGTTTTTTTACCATATACAACATTTGACGTTATTGTCAGTATAGACATTGTCGGAATTGAATTTCTGTAAGTATAATGTTTTCTGATTTTTTCCATAAACGATTTAACCAGATTCACGGCTAATTGATCAACTCTGTCATCATTATTTCCGTATTTAGGAAAATCACCTTCAACTTCATAGTCAACAACAATACCATTTTCATCCCTGATTGTTTTTACTTTCGCATATTTTATAGCCGAAAGAGAATCCGCAACAACAGAAAGTCCCGCTATACCCGTTGCAAAATACCTTTTCACATCTCTATCATGCAATGCCATCTGAGCTTTTTCATAACAATATTTATCATGCATATAATGAATTACGTTTAATGTATTCACATAAAGCCCTGCAAGCCATTCCATCATATCTTCATATCTTTCCATAACTTCATCAAAATTAAGATACTCGGATGTAATCGGACGATATTTAGGACCTATTTGCTCTTTTAATCTTTCATCAACTCCGCCGTTAATTGCATATAATAAACATTTTGCAAGATTTGCACGTGCTCCGAAAAACTGCATTTCTTTGCCAATTACCATCGAAGAGACACAGCATGCTATTGCATAGTCATCACCGTGAGTAACCCTCATCAGGTCATCATTTTCATATTGGACCGAAGAGGTTGCAATAGAAATCTTTGCACAATATTCTTTGAATCCTCTCGGCAGTCTTGTTGACCAAAGAACGGTTAAATTAGGCTCGGGAGCCGTTCCTAAATTTTCCAGAGTATGAAGATATCTGAATGAATTTTTTGTAACAAGTGGTCTTCCGTCTATCCCTATACCGCCGATCGATTCTGTTACCCAGGTAGGATCGCCGGAAAATAATTCATTATATTCGGGCGTTCTTGCAAACTTAACTAGCCGCAATTTCATAATGAAATGGTCAATCATTTCCTGAGCTTGTTCTTCCGTTATAACACCGTTTCTTAAATCTTTTTCAATATATATATCCAAGAAAGTGGAAGTTCTTCCAATACTCATCGCTGCGCCGTTTTGTTCTTTTATAGCAGACAAATAGCCGAAATAAAGCCATTGAATAGCTTCCTTTGCATTTTTTGCAGGTTGTGAAATATCAAATCCATAGATTTGACCGAGTTTCTTCATATCCTCTAAAGCGCATATCTGGTCAGTAATTTCTTCTCTTAATTGAATTCGCTCGGGTGTCATTTCCCCTTCCAGAGATTTAAACTGTTCCTGTTTATCTTCAATAAGTCTGTCAATACCGTACAAAGCAACTCGTCTGTAATCACCTATAATACGTCCTCTGCCGTATGAATCCGGCAATCCCGTAATTATTGCCGAATGTCTTGCAGCTTTCATTTCCGGGGTATAAACATCAAATACCCCTTGATTGTGGGTTTTTCTATACTTTGTAAAAATATCTGAAATATCGGAATCTACTTCATACCCGTATGATTTGCAAGCGGTTTCTGCCATTCTTATTCCGCCAAAAGGCTGCATAGAACGCTTTAGAGGCATATCAGTCTGCAAACCCACAATGGTTTCAAGTTCTTTATCAATATATCCCGCACCATGCGAAGTAATAGAAGATACAATCTTTGTATCCATATCCAGAACCCCGCCTTTATCATGCTCCTCCTTTAAAAGTTCACAGCATTTTTGCCACAATTTAACCGTAGCTTTTGTAGGATTTGCAAGAAAACTTGCATCTCCTTCGTAAACAGTATAGTTTTTTTGTATAAAATCTCTTACATTTATTTCACTCTGCCATTTCCCGGAGTTGAAATCTTTTATTTCCGCTACTTTCTCCATTGCAAGATTTAACATTTTTTCTCCCTTATATATAAATAATAAATTTGATAATTACTATCACTTTTCTTTGTATAAGTATATCATAAAAGAATTTTATAGTCACTATACGGAAAAGATTTTTTATATTAATTTTACATTATGTTCTTTGTAATTAATTATTTTGGCAAAATTGCCTTTATGAAATACGGATTAAATAAAAATAAAGGATTTTGCTTTAAGTATAATAAAATACCGCAGATATCCGATATTAAGCGCTGTTTTCCATCGGGAGTTTTCCAGTCCGTAAGCTTTAAATATTCAAAATAATATTTCTTTAAAGGAACATAAGAGGCGAATTTCCAGGGTTTTGAAACGCCCGTATAGTGAATAATATTAAATTCATCAGTAAATTGTGAACGGCAGCATAAATTTACAACCTGCATATTCCATTTACAATCCAGAATTAAAATTTCCCCGTCGAAGCATTTGTTTATTAAATCCTGATCACCGAAAGCAATTTCTTCAATATATTGTTTTGCACATTTCGTAAATTGTTTTTCGGCATTTTCTTCACGCCATTTTTTTAAATTAACAAGCAGCATGCCCGAGTTAATATAAGACTTATCCGTTTTTAAATTTATTTTTTTACCTAATTTTTCATAATTAATATCCAAAACTCCGCCGCAATAATAATTACTGATATCAATATTAAATAAAGGAAATAAACTTGACTTAACAATTGTATCGGGATCAAGATAAATAACTTTATCAATATCATTTATTAAACTTGATAATTTTAACCGGAAGAATGATACCAAGGGCAGGTAATCAATTGTTTTTATTTTTTCAAATTCTTTAAACAGAGATTTTGGAGGTACTATAAACGTAATATTACAATCTTTTATATGCTTTAAATTAATTATTTTATTTTTATTTTTCTCTGAAATATCGTACGAAATGATATAAAATGACAAATTATCATCAACTGCGGCATTTTTTAGAATAGAAGCTATGGTGACTCCTGCATATTGAGAATACAAATTATCACATGTAAAACAAACATTTATATTATTCATAAATTCATTTTATATAACATCCTAAATTAGTACAATAGGATAATCATTCTCTTGTGCGAATTTTAACATATCCTCAGGAACTTCATCCAAGCTTTTTGCCTTTGCGATAACGGCCTGTATTTTTGGAGTATATCCGACTATTTCATTATGTTCTTCTTCTTTTTCATCAATTAAGCTGTCCTGATATTTTCTTATTGCCTCAATTAAATCTTTTCCTGAAAATTCTTTTGAACCGAGTTTAAAAATTTTATTAGGTGCAATCTGCTGCAGTGAAGTTTTAGAAGCAATTATATCCCTGTAAAATCTGCCGTATTCTTCATCTGAAATATCTTTAGGCTTAAGTCCAAGATTTTTTAGAAGAGCTTCTCTAAAATTAAGTCTTGTCCCAATATATTTTTCATCAAATATAAAATTTAAAAGACTGTTAAAATCTTTTTTTGTTCCCGAGCCTTGATTTATGGAATTTCCGTTAATTATATTAGTATTTATTTGAGAGAGTATTACGCCGTATGCTCTGTTTCCGTACGTACGTTTATAATACGGAGATATCAATGATTCCGACAAAACACCGCCATTACTGGGAGATGTTAATAGTTTTAATGTGTTCAAATCATAATAAATTTTATTTGGATCAACCATATGGACAAGAAATCTTACATCTTTTTTCTTAAGTCCGTTAAGAAAACCGTATATTCCCATATCATCATCAGGTGCGATATTATGGAAATTAATTACTTTGTAATCTATACCGTCTTTTGTTTGTATATGGTTTTTTAACATCTCGGGAGACCTGAAATAATCCGCAAAGACAGCGTTTCCCGTAGAATATAAGAAAGCAAGATTTTTGTCTATTATTGATAATTTATCCGGGTCTAAATTTTCTTTATGAGATTCATAAAATTCATCACTTACCGCCATTAAATCAGATTTTGCCATTATTTTAGCTATTTCAAAATCATTAGGTCTTCTAAATTTAAAAGCCAGTTCTTTTGCTTTATTTTCTTTGTTTACTGCCGTGGAATATTCTTCAAGCCAATGATGATTCTGAATAACTTCAAATAATCTGTCACGATATTCCGGATTATTAAAAAATTTATTCACTATACTTCTTGCATATAAAGAAGCATAATTTTGATGTCCTTTGTCAATTTCATTTTCTTTTTTTGTTATATCATGTAAAATCGCAGAAAGTTTTAACATCATTTTATCTGCCGTATTCAGCGAATTTATATAATTCGGATTATCTACAGAATAAGCAAGGACCAGTAAAGAATGAATATCCAAGGTATAGTTATGGGTGCCATGCTGCTTTTTACCTATCGTATTAATAAATTCAGGGCAGGCTTTAATTATAATGTTAAGTTGTTCGTCAAGCTTTTTATTGCCCGTTTTTACCGAATTTTCATACATAAATCTATGCATTATATTATATATTTGTTTTTCATTAGAATCGGATAAGTTAAGTTGATTTAGTTTTATCAATCCGTTGTACCCAGTAATTGCAATTTCTTCACCATTTTTTTCCACAATCGGGATTATACCTGTTTTTTGTTTAATAATTTCAATATTTGAAGTGTCTTTGCATAATTCCGTCAAATCCTGTAAAAACTTTTCACGTGAATAAGACAGAGGCAGACCATCGTCAAAAGATTTTAAAAGCGGGATGGAATCTTTTAAAATCCGTTCAAATTCTGTCAGTTCATTAGTAGAATTTGATTTTAGTATATTTTGTATAAATTCACTCTTAACGTTCTTGTCTATCGGAAGAGCCATATTATCCGAGTTAAGACTTGCGTCTATATTTGCAATTATTTCATCAAGAAATTCAAAACCTTTTTCCTCATTTTCTATTGTATATTCCCGTATTGTTTTCAGTACGTTTAATATCTCCGCTTTACTTTTAAAGTTTAATTCGGATATTTCAAAATTACCTTGCATCATATTTATGTATTGGCTGCCTTTAATAACATAATTGCCATCCAAAACATTTTTTTCTATTTTCATTATTTTTAGAATTTTATTAAATAAATCCGTATTGAAGGTTGTTTTTCCGTCTTTTACTTCCTGGCAAGCAGAAAATACTTCGGAAAAACATTCTAAATTATTCGTTGCTTTTACGTACGCAAGTATTTTATCCTTTATAAAAGGAGGAAGCAGATTATTTTTTCCATATCTGTAATATATATCCGTAAAATCGCTTAATTTAAAAAATATTGAATGATTAGAAGCTCTGACCAGCTGCAGTGCAAAGTCTTTATTTTCTTCTGACAACGAACAAATATCGAAAAATCCATAACTGTACATTAAAGAATCATTATAACTTGTAAGTTCCTTTATAAATGCCGTATTTTCTTCTATTTCATCTCCATTTTTATCAAAACAATAGTTTGTAATTATATGGAAATCATTGTATAAAGAAAAATTATTTTCACATATTTCTTTACACTTATCTAAAATCTGTTCTCGTTTCTCTTCCGGAAAAGAATTCAGTGTTTCTATTATTCTTCCGGTATAGTAAAACGACGGCAGTTTATTCATTAATGCTACGGCATTTTCAAATTTTTCCTCATCAATTACACCGTTTTCATCCTTCAACAAAAATATAAGATTTGGCAGTGATTCAAACCCCACATCAATATTCTGCATAGATAAAAGTTTTATAACATAATCAAGATTTTTACGTTCAAATCCTCCTTGGTTATTTTTCAAACTGTTAATTATCAAAGAAACCGTAAACTCACTAATATTCTTTTTTATCCGTAAAAGATATTTTCTTCCTGAATTGTATTTATCTTTTATAGACCTGAATTTTCTTTTTAAACCTTTGTTGTCTAATTTATAAATTACATCTATTAACGTATCGGCAATGGGACTAAACTCTCCCGTTAAAGAATCAATACAGTCTGACGCAATTCCAAGCGAATGATATTCGGAGATTCCGATAGTTTCAAGCTCTGCCGCTTTTTTTGCAATACGTTTATCATACAAGCCGGTTTTAGGATTTATATTACGCCCTGCTTCATATATTGCTGTTGACAATGTCTTGCCGTTTATTGTTTCTAAAAAATCATCAATATTGTCTCGGTTTAATAAAGGCAGAAATGCGGAAATTTCTCTGTCAGTTTGAAAAATATATTCCGATTCGTTATTTGTTTCGGAAAGTTTCCGAAACAGAATATCATAAAATTCAGTATCACCCTGAAGAATTGATAATATTATATTTGCTGAAATTGTATTGCGGCAAAATTGAGGAGATATTACACTATTAAATGTCGAAACTTTGTCAGGATTTTTACAAATCTCTTCTATTATATTTTTTATTTCTTCTTTTTTATTATATGAATTAACATTTGAGAGAAAAACCAAATTCTCCGGCTTAAGCCGTTTTTCTTCCATTAAATGCCGGAACATATTCATTTGTTCTTCGGTAAGATTTAATTGCAATACAGACTTTTTATCTTCATCATTATCATAATTTTTTATAAAAGAGGTATATATATCGAATCTTTTTTTTGAATCCTCAAGAGTTTCTTCTGTTGTATCCTGAAAAGACATATTGCTAAATTCTTGAGTAAGCCATAATATTTTATCTTCAGGCGAAACATCATCAGCACTTAGAATTATTTTTATATAATCTCTCAAAATTCCAAAAACATCGGGAGAAACAGCTGCGTTTTTTAGAAACCCGATTATATTTAATTTATATTTATCGTCAAAATCAGGCAGAATTTCAATAAAATCTTCAACCAGAGTTTCATATCTTTTTCTTTCTTCATTATTCCAGATTTCTCTGGAAATAAGTTGTATATAGTTTTCTATGGTTTTTTTACCTTTCGGTATTAATCCCTTAATAAAATCTTTTTTGTGTTCCAGGTCAAGTTCAAGCGGAGAGCTTCTAAAATAGGCAGATTTATACAGCTTAAGC
>CAZNEN010000031.1:0-13099 GCA_964572355.1 uncultured Muribaculaceae bacterium | reverse complement strand
ACGTAAGATTTATTTTCTTTATTTTTTATAAGCTCTTTATATAACTCAATTCCGCCCATCAATGAATAAACATTATTAAATTTGTTTTGAATAAGAATCCTTGAAGCACAATAGCTTGTGTATCAGGTATTACAGAATAAAACTACTTTTTTATCTTTAGGAATTTCACTCATTTTCTCCCTGATATTATTAACGGGTATATTTAGTGCATCCGGAATTGTTTCCGCATTAAAAGCTTTAAGAATTCTTACATCTATTAAACAAGCATTTTCTCTCTGCTGTTTATCAGGTCTGAGATATAATACGGCAGTCCGCAGTTTGCAATTGAAATTTCATTGTTTTTTTCCACTATTGTAATATTTATACTTTCATTTAGTCTTCTCAATCTGGCAGCACAACTTGCTCCCGCAGCTCCTCCGCCTATTATTACATCCATGTTTACCTCATTAATTATTAGACAATATTGAAATATTAGAATATTATAATATTCTAATATTCTTAAGGCAAAATTTTATGAACATAGAGCACTATTCAAAAATTTTTAAAGCATTAAGCCATCCGATACTTATAAAAAATGCTTGCGGACTTATGCATAAGGGAAAATGCAATGTCAATACAATGGCAAAGCATCTAAAAGTGTCACAGTCATTAATTTCCCAGCATTTAAACATTTAAAAAAACTATTATATAATTAAAGGCTATAGAGACGGAAACATAATTTGGTACGGACTGGAAAATGAATTAGCTGAAAAATTATTAAAAAACGTTGACTTAAATTTATTTAATGAAACAAATAATTGAGGCTAAAGAGTCATCTGTATCCACTGTTACAGGTTTAAAATCTGCAATTGAAAACTATTGACTAAAAATTTTTATAGGATAATATAATAATTGTCGGGGCGTTTAGCTCAGTTGGTAGAGCGCCTCCCTTACAAGGAGGATGTCAGGAGTTCAAGTCTCTTAACGCCCACCATTAAAAAAGAGGGGAATCCCTCTTTTTTATTATCTGTAAGTTTACGGAGTTGTTAATGAAACATTTAGTGGTAATCCCTACTTATAATGAATCTGAGAATATAGAAGATCTTATTAACAGGATATTTCAGCTGTACAAAGATATAAGTATTCTTATTGTAGATGACTCTTCCCCTGATAATACTTCCGGTATTGTAAGAAATTTACAGCAAAAATATGCCAGTTTATATCTGCTTATACAAAAAGAAAAACAAGGACTCGCAAATGCATATATAAACGGTTTTAAATGGGGAATCGACAACGGCTTCGATTTATTTACATCATGTGATGGTGATTTCTCACATAATCCGATATATATAAGTCATCTGGTAAAAAAAATAGAAGAAGGTTATGATATTGCTTCAGGTTCCAGATATATAAAGGGCGGAGGCACAACAGAAAAAAATTTCTTCAGGAATTTCATTTCTATCGGAGGCAATATTTGGGCTGATTTTATTTTAAGAACAAAAATGAAAGATATATTGGAAGGCTACAGTACATATACAAAAAATGCGCTTGAAAAAATAAATCTTGATTCTATAAAAGCAAAAGGATATATCTTTCAGGCAGAAATGAAATATAAAGCATTTAAAAATGGTTTAAAAATAGCAGAAGTTCCTATTTTATTTGAAACAAGAACAACCGGCAAATCAAAAATGGATTTTGCCATTATATTTGAAGCTCTTATTTCTGTTATAAAATTAAAATTTAAAGATAAATGACCATCATGATGAATAAAGACCTAAATAAAATTTAGGTCTTTATTTATACAAAATTTATAAATTTAATTCTTTTTTAATTTCCCTTGCAAGTATCTCCCAAACTTCTTCGCTTGGATGTCCATCGCCTTCAATTCTATATTTTTGATCTGTAATAATTATATTTTCTTTTGAAGATAATTCATCCGCATCAATTACTTTTATTCCTTCTTCTTTAAGTTCGTACCATCTTTCAGATGTTAAGAAATCTAAATTATTATTGTTATCGCAAAATAATATTAAAACAAGAACAATATCAGGATTTATTTCTTTTAAATCATGATTCAATTTAATAAAATGCATCGCAACTATATCAAAATACAAATCAAAAGGAGCAAATTTCATCCAATACAGTTTATTTAAATATTGATAAATATAAGTTCTTGTAAGAAAAAATTTATCCGTATTATAAACAAGATTCTCATTTTGGATGTCGAAACTCGGCCAAATATATTTCTCGTTAAAATATCCGTTTGAATGGGCCTTAACCCTCCATCTATGTTCGCCGGTTACAAGGAAAATTGCATATTTACTATTTTTTATTTCTTTATCATAGTCATGGCTTTCTACTTGAAATAAAGCATGCTGCGGACCGCCGCCCGGAATGGAAAGATTGTAAACTGGAGATTTTATTAATTCAGATAACTTTGCTCCTAATGTTTGTTCAGGATTTAACTTTTCTCCGTACATATATTCACATCCCAAAAGTATTACCCCGGGATTTTTATATTCTATTCCAAATGCAGGTCTCAGTTTCACAGAACTATGTCCTCTAAAACGTTGCTTTTTCCATACTTTAAAATTAAATGGTTCCTTCAATAAATAGAATTGTCCTGATTTAGCTGTATTATCTTGTTTAGGACATAACACTTTATAAGCAAAAAAATCAACTGATATAAATATAACAAAGAAAAGTACAAATACACTCAAAATAGAAATAGTAATTAATTTAATTTTTTTATTCATTTTAAACTCCAAATTTGAAATTTATTATAGCAAATTCTTAATTTTTTGTGAAATATATTCAATTTTTTTATCTGTTAAATTTAATCCTGTAGGGATATAAAATCCTTTTTTATATAATTTTTCAGAAACTGGTCGTTTTATATCATCTAAAATGCCTAATTTTTTCAAAACGGGCTGTTTATGGAGAGGAAAGAAAAAAGGTCTTGTTTCTATATTTTCTTCGGCAAGTTTTTTAATAACCGTTTTTGCATCAAATTTTACATCATCATTTAAGACAATACCAAATACCCAATAATGGTTTTTTGCGTATTCTGTCTGTTTTAATGATAGGCGAGCAGGAATGCCTTTTAATAATTCCAGATATAATTCACCTATATGTTTTTTTATTAAGATGGTTTTTTCCAGTTTTTCAAATTGTGCATATGCAACTGCCGCTTGAAGATTTGACATTCTTAAATTCCAGCCCAAATCGTTATGGACAAATTTATCTTCAGTAAAACATAAATTCTTGTAATAATTAATTTTATGATATAACTTTTCATCAGAAGTCAGAACAATACCGCCTTCTCCGCAGGCTACATGTTTGTTTGTAAAGAAAGAAAATGTTGAAACATCACCAAAACTGCCGCATTTATTTCCATAATATGTTTGCCCGTGTGCTTGAGCAGCATCTTCTATAATCCTGAGATTATATTTTTTTGCTATTTCTAAAATCGGTCTTATATTTGAGGGAAGCCCGTATATATGGACAATTATAATAGCTCTGGTCTTTTTTGTAACAACTTCTTCTATTTTACCGGTATCAACATTCCAGGTTATATCTTCAGCATCAACAAAAACAGGCTTTAGTTTATTATATATACAGCTTTGGGCAGATGAAATAATATTAAAAGAAGGAACAATAATTTCGCTGCCATCTTCCCAGTTATACAGATCCTTCATAGCTCTTAAAGAAACATCTAGTGCTGCACTTCCGTTTGTTACACAGCTGCCGTATTTATGAGCGCAAAAAGAAGAAAACTCCTTTTCCAATTTTTTAACAAAAGGACCGTTTGAACCAAGCCAGCCTGTTTCTACACATTCTTCCAAATATTTTTTTTCATTACCGTCCAAAAGAGGTTCAAATACAGGAATGAATTCACTCATTTATAATAACCTTATCGTCTGATATCTCCGTAAAACGGACTTTATCTTGTTCTCCCAAATACGGACCTTGTTTTACTTCAATCATTTTTACATCTTCCAAACATTTTAGCCCATGCCCTCCATATGGTAAAAAAACAATATCTCCTGCCTCTAATATAGTGCTTTCAATATATTCTTTTTCCTGAGAATATAGGTCTAATCTTAATCTTCCCTTTTTTATAATCAAAACTTCTGGCGTACCTAAAACCTTTCTTTCAACAATATTATGTACATGCGCTTTTATTACGGTACCTTTGGGATGACTCATATAGCCTATTTGAGAACCGGAATCGTCAGCAGTAAAAAACTTTATTCCGTTATTTTCATAGGAATTTTTTATTATTAGAGCTATTTGCTTGTTTTTATTAAAAAATTCTTTTATCATGTTTCTTATTTTAATAAAAAAATATATACTTTTACATACAACTTAGATTACAATAAATTAAGTATAACAGAAAAAGAGCTAAACTAAATGTCAAAAATAAAAGTCAATAACATTTTGTTCATTTGTCCCCTATTGATACGAATTTTCCTAATGTGTATGGGGGGGGGAGTATTTTGAAATAATGAAAATATTATTTATAATACCCAATTTTGACTCATATGTTATGGCACCGCCGTTAGGCGTTTTATATCTGTCGTCATATGCAAAAAAATATTGCAATGCTGAAGTAAAAATTATAGATGCACTGCGTGATAACTTAAATACAAAACAAATTACAAATATGGCATTGGAATATAATCCGGATATTATAGGCATACACTGTTTAACCGCTTTTTATAAGCAAACCGTTGATATATGCAGAAGTTTAAAACAAGAAGGATTTAAAGTGTTTATAGGAGGAGTTCATCCGACCTTTATGCCTCATACTACACTAAAAGACAGCGGAGCAGATTTTGTTGTTTGCGGTGAAGGAGAAATCCCTCTTTTAAGATTGTGCAAAAATAATTTAAATCATAAAAATATTCAAGGTGTATATGACTTAGAATCATTAAAAGATGATGATACACAAATTGACGGTACACCCGTTTCGAAAGCGGAAACAGTGAAAGACTTGGATACAATTCCCATGCCTGATTGGCTGCAGCTGCCGCCTGCTTCTTATCCGCACTCTCCGCATGCCGTAATAGCAAGAGGTAATCCTATCGGTATTATAATGACTTCAAGAGGATGCCCTTCAAGATGCACCTTTTGTTCATCCAATAATTTTTACAAAGGAATAAGACAGCGTTCTGTTGAAAATGTAATAGAAGAAGTTAAATTTCAGATTGAACATCTCGGAATACAAGAATTACAATTCACTGACGATAATTTAACTCTCAGAAGGGAATATATAATAAAATTATGCAATTCTCTTTTGGAGAATAATATTAAAATAGCCTGGTCAACACCTAACGGAGTAAGGGCGGATAAAGTGGATAAAGAAGTCCTTGCACTAATGAAAAAATCAGGATGTTATTTAATTGATTTCGGTATAGAGTCCGCTAATAATCAAATTCTTAAAAATATAAGAAAAGGCGAGACTATAGAACAAATAGATATGGCTATTAATCTTGCACATGAAGCAGGAATGATTACTCAAGGTAATTTCATTTTCGGGCTTCCGGGTGAAACAAAAGAAACTATTAAGGAAACAATAGACTATGCGGTTAACAGCAAACTGGATCGAGCAGGCTTTTTTGCATTAAGACTCCTGCCCGGATCGGATTTATCAAAGAAAATGAAAGAAAAATATCAATTAAATTACGATAATACATTTATTTCAAAGCCTGATTGGCTCCCTGAAAACTTAACGGAAGAAGATATCTTGAGAACAATTCAAAAAGTATACTGGAAATTCTATTTCCGCCCGAAGAGATTATGGAACTTATTAAACGATATACCGGTTTCACAGACAAAATATATCATTAAATGTATGATAAATTATCATCTGTTTAAACTTTGGTAAATTATCTTTGAGAATATCCCTGTTTTAATACTTCTTTGGTATAAGGAGGAATTCCTAAATCTATATTATGTTCTTTGCATATTTTTTCCGCATAGCGGACAATGTCATAATAATGTTCGGGGATAGTAAAAGCCCCGTCAATGATATCTCTGTAATCAATATCAATAACAATAATTTTAATATTAATCGCTATCATTTTATTCATAAACATTTTAAATTCTTCAAGATTATCATTGTATCCGTGTACAATAATATACTTAATTATAATGGAGTCATTTCCTGCAGCTTTAATATAGCGATTCAGGTTTTCTATTGATTTATCAAATTTATCTACCTGCTTTATCTTTAAATAAGTTTCTCTGCAGCCTGAATCAAGAGCAGTACATAATTCTCCCTTTTTCATTAAAAGCAGTTTTTCAATAACAGGCATATAAATAATATTGTTTGTAGGAATATATATAGTTCCGACACCTCTGTTTAAAAATGTTTTTATAATCTCTTCATGATTTTTAAGGCAAGATATATTGCCGCCTTGGAAATCTATATATAATTTTTCTTTATCAATTAGATTATTATCATAAAGTTCATTTATAAATTTTAAAACATCGAATAAAACCGGTTTATTTTCATCTTCTTTTATTTTTTCTAAAGTTCTGTTGCCCTGAGTACAGTATATACATGCACAATTACACTGCGTATAATGATTTAAAGTAATTTTTTTTATTCTGAAATCAGAAATTTTTTCATATTCTTTTAAATGTACACATCCTTTGCATTCTAAGGGTATTATACCATTCTTAAGCATAAGGATATATCGGTTTTTCACTTCTATAAATTCCATTATAGAGTCTTTTTGTGATAATTTGCTTACTAAAGCAGGACCGATATTTGCACTGCAGCATGGCTCAAGTGCATTTCTGCATGAGAAATGAAGATGATTATTCATTAACTCACACATATATGCTTTATTATTTCTTAAAAAACCCAAAAAATTCATATATTTCTTTCTTTACTCTATTATATAATAGCAGAAATTTAGTATAATGATTGTATGAGAAAAAGATATTACTGTAAAAGATTAAATGAAACATTAAACTTTGATGCGCTTAAAGTTTATTACTGCTGCGCAACAAGAACAGGACCTTCGATTGATATTCCTAAACCCGGCAGGATTAAAGATATAATTACAAAAAGAAATAAAATTATAAGAATGCTGGATAGAGGAATTATTCCCGAAGAATGCAAAGACTGCTTTGATCTTAGAGAACAGGAAAAACCAAAACCACTTATTATAAGTACGTTTTCAAAATTGCCCAAAGCAAATTTAATTGTAGTAAAACACTTTAAACAATGCGATTGCAGCTGTATATATTGCTGCGAAGAATATCTCTCCGGAAGAAAAATCGTTTTAAAATCAAAAAAGAGTGACTATTACGATCTTCTGCCGATAATTAAAGAACTGTATAAACAGGATATTATTGATAAGAAAGAACTTGATGTTCATTTTCAGGGAGGGAATGTCTCTGTTTTAGACGAATTTGAAGACCTTGTTCATATTTTTATTGAAAACGGAGTTAAGAGAGTTGAAATAGCGACAAACGGAATAAAGTATCTTCCCATTGTTGAGGATATCTGCCGCAAAACTTTTGTTGACATTAATATCTCAATTGACTGCGGAACAAAAGAAACTTTTAAAAAAATAAAAACCGTAGATAAATTTGAAGATGTAAAAGAAAATTTAAAAAAATATGCAAAACTCCCCCTTCTTTTAAGGCTAAAATATATTCTTGTAAGAGGAGTTAATGATAATATTGAAGAAATTACAAGTTATATTAACCTTATGAAAGAAACCGGTATTAAAAATTCAGAATTAATGATTGACCAGTGTGACAGCGAGTTTATTCAAAACGGAGAATTTAAAATTCCCGATTATTATTATGAATTATTTGATTTTTATCAGAAAAAATGCAAAGAAAATGATATTGAGGCAAATATATGGGAGTATATCAAAGAAATTCTGAACAAAGGTTCATTTTTCAAATAAAGTTTTCAAAATTTCGGGAAATCTTTTCTTTGCAGGCTGCAGTTTTAACAAATAATCATTTACACTGCAGCAGTCATCTTTGAATATCGGATCCTTTAATAATTTAACAAGTTTATTATATTCAGGGTGTGAAGGAAGAGAAACATCCAGTTCCTTTTTCAATTTTTCGGAATTTATCTGTTCATGATAGTTAATAAAAAATGCTTTTGCTTTCATTTTCTTTGCAAATTTTACAAATTCTCCCATCTCTTTATAATTATATGAAGTTACTACAAAATTTAGCTGAAGGTTTTGCAATAATCCTTTTTCTTTTAGTTCTGACAGGTATTTCACATTTTTAACGAGTGCTTTAAAGTTTCCGTTTTCAACAAGCTTGTTGTATGTTTTTTCCGTAATTGCATGCATAGAAATTGTAACTGTACACATTTTTTCCGTAAGATTTAATTTTTCAATAATTTCTTTTGTAAAAAGAATTCCGTTTGAAATTATTTTAAATTTTATATCGGGATTAATTTTAACAATTTTTTTAACTATCTCAATAGAATGCTTACTTGCAAATAACTCACCTGCAGAATTTAATTCTACAAATTCCGCTTGTTTTAAAACAGGAAAGAATATCCTGTCAAAATTTTCTTCTATTTTTTTTTCTTTTTCCCGGTTATATTCTTCTTCTTCTTTGTTTTTTTCATTGCGGCAAAAAATACATCTTACATTGCACCTTCTGTCATAGCTGAATTCTATTTGTCTCGGATAGTCGCTTGTAAGTCTTGGTGTCATTTCATATTTATAAGGCTCACATACATCAAGATTGCAATATTTGTAATTATTTTCGATAAATTGTTTTCTGAATTCTTTTGCCTTTTCCCCGTTCCATATCTCATCAAACGTATTTTCAAAAATATTTCCGAAAGAATAGAAATCTGTCCAGTAGCAGCAGCAGCAATAAACCTCGCCTGTATTTTGTATTTGAACACTATAAAAAGGATGTCTGCATATCTCAACCATAAGAAAATTTTATAATAATATAATTATTTATGCAAAAATATTATGATATCATATAATAGAATTAATTTATAAAAAGGATTTTAAGATTGAAGTATTTAAGCTGCTCTAATATACAAAACGGATTAAGATTTGAATATAACAGTATTAAATTATGTTGTTTTATGGGAACAGAAACTTCCGAGCCCTTTTATATAAAAAAAGATTTTTACGGCGAGAAACTAAATTGGGATGAAATATTTAAAAACATAAATACAATTCGTGAAAATCAAAAAAAAGGGATAACTGATCCCCATTGTGCAGGTTGTTTTGGGCTTCAAGAGCAGGATTGGGATGATAATACAAAATTTAAATGGATCCAAATAGCCCACTGGGCTGATTGCAATTGTTATTGTTCATATTGCTATCGTTACCAGAATGAATTTGAAAAACCTAAAAAACGCTACAAAATAATGCCTATTATTAAAGAACTTGATAAAATGGGGGTTTTGGATTATAACGGTGAACTTGCATATTCGGGCGGTGAACCTGCAAGCTTAAGAGAATTTGATGATATAACAAACTTTTTCCTTAAAAAAGGCGAAAAACTTATTATGGTACATACAAATGCCATTAAACCCGTTAAATCCGTTTTAAAAGGACTTCCTACTGATACAATGTCCGTTACGGTAAGTGTAGACTGCGGAGATAGAGATAAATTTAAGCAGATTAAGCGTATAGATGCATATAATAAAGTTATGGATACATTGAAAAAATATGTTAAAGCACAAGGGAATAATAAAAAAATGGTTCGTTCAAAATATATTATTATTCCGAATGTTAATGATACAAAACAAGACATTGATAAGTGGATTGAAGAAACATTAAAAACGGGAATTGAATCAGTTATTGTGGATTTTGAAGCAGATTGGCTGGCAAGAAACTCTGATAATATTCCTCCTCATATTGATGAAATATTTAACTACCTTGTTGAAACTACACAAAGCAGAGGTTTAAGTCTTGAATACTATGGTGTCGCAAACCAGTACAGGACATTAAAGCAGCCGGAAGGATTAAACTATGGATTACATCAAGAGTAAAATGAATAAAAAATTTATAATAATAACAATAAATTTACTTTTAATATTTATCGTTTTTATAGCGATTGATTTTTTTTCTTATTTTTTGTTAAAAAAAATTTATCTTGCAGATTATACAAAATATAAATTTTTGAAATTTTACCCGAATATTGATGTCTATGAAAATGCATTGGCGAGATTTGATGGTTCCCACACTGAAAAATTTAAAGTTTATAATTTTGAATCAAAAGATAATAAAAGTATATTGGTTTTCGGCTGTTCTATGATTTATGGAATGGGACTTAAAAAGGATAGCGAAACTTTTTCTTATAAGTTATCAAAAATTTTGAATAAAACTGTTTACAACTTAGGCTGGCCGGGGGGGGGGTAAATCAAATTTTATATTTATTGTCATTAAATGAACTTAAAAATTTTATAAAAAAGGAACCCGAACTAATTTTATATTTTTATCAGCCTGATCATATAAGAAGAATGCATATAAGGTGTACTCCGACCGAAAAAGAATATCCATATGTATTCTATAAACCATCCGGAAGTAATGGTATAAGTTTAAAACAAAAAGAAATTTCATATTTTGATGAATTATATATGATTATGATAATAAAGAATAATTTAATTCCTATAAACAGATCAAAAAAATTGTTTTCCTTATATATCTCTGAAATCCAGAAAAAAATCAAAGAAATATGGCCAAATTGTAAATTTGTTGTTGTTGAATTTTCACATCTGTATGAATATGAAGAAGAAATATTTTCTAAAACGAACGGCATTATTAATATTCCTGAATTAACAAATATTGATGTAATGTTGAATAATAAAGAAAATATTGAAAAATATAATGCTGATAACGGCTTTCATCCCAATGAATATTACTGGGATACAGTTGTACCTGTGATGGTCGACGAAATAAAAGAATATATCTAATCTATTTATATAGTCTGCCGTTATTTTAATACTTGTCTTGAATAATTATTCCCTTAAATTTATACTCATACTTTTTACAAAATATTATCCGTAAAATTTATTCTTCAGATTTTCAAAGAAAGGTACGGGGTTTAATCCCGTAAAATAATCCAGCCCCTGAATAACAATATCTTTCGATTCTCTTATCTCTTTATTCCTAAAAATTTTTACAAGCTTATTATAATCGGGATGTTTTCTGTCCTGAATATTTATTTTTTTGTAAATTTCTTCACAGTCTTTTGAACAATCAAGACCGAGAAGTCTTACTTTTGCGTCAATAGAACGCGCAAATTTAATAATATCTTTTATCTCTTTATAATTTATACTTGTAACAGTAAAATGGATTTCAAATCTTTCTATCTTTCCTGCCTTTTTTAAAGAAGATAAATATTTAATGTTTTCAATGGTTTTTTTATAATTTCCGCCTCGGACAATTTTATTGTAAGTATTTTCTGTCATTGCATGCAAAGACACGGTAATCATGGAAATTCTGTCAGTCAGATTAAGTTTTTCTATATTTTCTTTTGTACATTGAATACCGTTAGTTATAATTTCAAATTTAACATTAGGAAATTTATCCGCAATATTTTTTATTAAATCACGTGATATTTTGCTTGCAAAAACTTCTCCTACTGCATTTGTTTTTACATATTTTGTATTTTTAAGCCACGGGGTCAATATTTCAAGCAATTTATCCTCTTTATCCTTTGGAATAAGAGAAGTTATTTTGTGTTTTTCACTGCGGCAGAATATACATTTTACATCACAAAATTCATCCAGCCCCAAAAGAATTCTCTCCGGCGGCTTGGAAACAAGTTTAGGTTCCGTATCATTAATATTTTGAAGTATTTCAAGATTCTGGCAGCCGGGACAGAGTGAAAAATCATTATCATATAATTTTTGTCTGAATATTTTTGCTTTTTCACCGTTCCATATTTCATCAAAAGGCTGCTCAAAAATATTACCGAAAGAATAACTTCTAATCCAGCCGCAGCTGCACGGATAAACATTACCGTAAGGCATAATTTCAGCCAAGATGTATGGATTGGGGCAATAAATATGTTTATCTGCCATAAAACTATCTTCCGTTATTAATATATCTTATAACTTCTGTATAACCGCACGTGGTAAGGATTTCCCTATATGACAGATTGCATTTATGTTTATGTACATAATCAACAATAAGAGCTATATACTCTTTTATGTTTTCAGGCAAATATTTGTTTTTTTCATACCAATGATGCTCAAGTTCCAGCTGAATATTGGTTATCCCCAAGTCTTCAACTACTTTAAGCCACGCTTGAACTTCTTCAAGGTTATCATTATACCCCGGCACAAATATATATTTTAATCCGATTAAACTTGCCTGAATGGGATTTAAGCCTTTTTTATACTTTTTAATATTATTAACAACCTTTTTAAAATAATCGGCATTTTTAATTTTTTTATATGTTTCTCTGGTTCCGGCATCCAGAGAAACAGTAACCGCTACTCTGTTTTTTTCAAGCCCTTTTTTTATCCATTTGGAATAATCAACCGCAGCAGAATTTATCATTATAAAAATATTTGTTTTTTCAAGAAAAAACTTCATTAAATCGGGAAATTCTTTTAAAATGGTGGGTTCACCGCCTGTAATATTAACATTACCTTCATAACTTAGCATCCCCTGTTTTAAGGCATCCTGTAAAACAGGAAGAATTTTCCAGGGCTTTAATGAATTCAAATATTTTTTCTGATCGTGTGTATGGCAATATACACAGTCCAAATAACAATTTTCCCAGTGGTTAATAAGAATATATTTTAATTGCATTGATCCGTCCCAGTCTTTAACCTGAAGGCTCGGACATCCCACACAAATCGGAGGAATATCATTTTTCGCAAATCTGTCACGGTATTCCTGCTTTATTTGTCTGATTTTATCCCAATCAAATAATTCACCTTTATAGTCTTCTATAATTTTTATAGCCTCAAATTTCATACACATGGAATAACTGCATAAAACCGCAGCATCTCTTATAAAACACATACCATTCTCTACAAATTCACAAGATAAATATCCCATCTCTTAACCTCTTTATTAACAAGCTTATATTATTAATTATTATATACAAAAAATCATGAAATTTACATAATGCTGTAAAA
>CAZNEN010000030.1:0-13652 GCA_964572355.1 uncultured Muribaculaceae bacterium | reverse complement strand
TTCATATATTCTTTATTTTTCGTATCTCTCCGGCGGAACTTTCTACTCGCCGGAGTTATCTAATACTATATCTGTTTTTTCTTTTGGAGTATAATGAAAGAGGAAAAGGAAACGGGTAGAAATAAAATGTGGAATTATACAGATAAAGTTATGGATCATTACAGGAACCCAAGAAATGTCGGTTCCATAGAAAATGCCGATGCAATAGGAGAAGCGGGGTCTTTATCCTGCGGCGATATGCTCAAGTTATACCTCAAGGTAGATAAAAACGGAATAATTACTGATGCAAAATTCCAAACTTTCGGATGCGGCAGTGCGGTTGCAAGCTCAAGTATTTTAACCGAAATGGTTATAGGAAAACACATAGATGAAGCAAGAAAAATAACAAATAAACAAATAGTTGATGCTTTAGGCGGTCTTCCGCCTGAAAAAATGCACTGCTCTGTTATGGGACATGAAGCATTGGAAGCTGCTATAGCAAATTATTATAATGAAGAAATTACAATAAAAAATGATAACGAAGTTATTTGTAATTGCTTTAATATTACTAAATCATTTTTAGAAAATGAAATTAAAAATAATAAATTACAAACCATAGATGATGTTATAAACTACACAAAAGCCGGCGGTGCCTGCGGCAGATGTCATGGAAAAATTAAAGAAATTCTAGATAATATAAACAACTCGAATAAGAGAGAAGAAAAACTTACAAAAACACAACAGATAATTAAAATTAACAATATTATTGAAAAATATATTTCGCCGGAATTACGCAAGGATGGCGGCGATATTGAGCTTGTTGATGTAGATGAAAACAAAATTAAAGTAAAATTATCAGGCAGATGCCAATCTTGTAACCGTTCTCAATTAACATTGACCCATTTTGTTGAAGCCATGTTAAAAGAACATATTGATGAAAATATAGAAATAATTCAGGTGTAAAAGATGACAAATTCAAAACTTATATATTTAGATAATAATGCAACAACAAAAGTTGATGAAAAAGTTGTTGAAGTAATGTTGCCATATTTTTCGTGCTGCTACGGCAATCCTTCAAGCATATATAAATTCGGCGGCAAAAATCTAAAAGCCGTTCAAGAAGCAAGAGAAACCATTAAAGATTTTTTTGGGGCAAAAAGTACCAAAGAAGTATTCTTTACTGCATCCGGCAGTGAAAGTGCGAATATGGCTATAAGAGGAATACTGTGTGCCGACAAATCCAAGAATCATTTAATTACAACAAAAGTAGAACATCCTTGTGTTTTGAATTTATATAAACAGCTTGAAAAAGAAGGATATAATATAACTTTTATCGGAGTTAATTCAGCCGGAGAACTTAATACTGATGAGTTATATGACGCTGTCAACGAAAAAACGGCATTAGTTTCCTGTATGTACGCAAATAATGAAACCGGAACCATTTTTCCGGTAGAGAAAATTGCCGAAAAGGTAAAAAACATAAATCCGGAAACTAAAATATTTGTAGATGCAGTTCAGGCTGCGGGAAAAATAAAACTTGATGTGCAGAATACTCAAATTGACATGATGGGAATTTCCGGCCATAAGTTTCATGCTCCAAAAGGAATAGGAGCATTATATGTAAAATCATCAGTTTTAATTTCACCGTTAATTATAGGAGGACATCAGGAAAACGGCAAAAGGGCGGGAACAGAAAATGTTCCGTTTATAATCGGAATAGCAAAAGCTGCTCAACTTGCACAGGATAATCTTGATTATGAAAACACAAAAATAAAAGAATTAAGAGACCGCCTCGAAACAGGTCTGCTGTCAAAGATATATAATGCAAGATTAAATTCACAGGCACATAACAGAGTTCCAAATACAACAAATATAGGTTTTGAATACGTTGAAGGCGAATTAATTTTATTAAACATGGATGATGCAGGTATTTGTGCAAGCTCAGGAAGTGCATGCACGTCTGGCAGTCTTGATCCGAGCCATGTTTTAAAAGCAATGGGAGTGCCTTTTACTGCACTACACGGAAGTATTCGTTTCAGTTTAAGCAGATATACAACTGATGAAGAAATTGATTACACCATAGAAAAAATGCCGGGTATTATAGAAAAATTAAATAAAATATCTCCTTTTCAAAAAGAATTGAAAGAGATTAAACATCGAAAAGGAATTATTTAAAATATAAATAGCCGACAAGATTTAAATCTATACTGCCATATACAAGACGAATTCTGTTATTATCAATAATTTCAGCATTGCAGAAGGATATTGTATCCTGCTCTAGGTCCTGCCGGGTTTGCACAGCCTCAATGGAAAGAATTATTCTAGTCCCCTGTGACAAATCCAATATATAGTTATTTTCCGAAGTTTTCCTGCAAGACAGTTTATAATATCCGGGTGGTATTACTTTGCCCTCATCATTATACGCAGACATTGGAATCATTACCGTCAAAGCTTGACCAAAATCAGTCTCTTCGCTTACAAAGTTTTTTAAGTGTTCAACATCTGAAGAGGGCGAAAGAGGAACAACCTCTGCCTGCTGTTTTTTTTGTTTTTTCGTCATGGAACGTTCTTTTAACATTTGTATTGTTTTATTGAGTTTATTATCCGAAACAGGTTCCTGATTTTCAAATCCTTTACTGAATACAGAAGAATTTTCTCCCCATTCTGATGTTTTCGTGCTTTCTTTTGAATATGTACAAACAGCCTGGTAAATTAATATAGTTAATAATATAAAAATCCGCAATATCTTCTTCATATTTAATATGATAATGATTTTATTGTTTATGTAAAGAAAAAGTTTATTAAATTTACTATATTTTATAATATTTTTAAGAATTATATCCTTATTATATAAAATTAATAGTTTTTTTATAAATACATAATATAAACTGTTATTTTTTTTCACAATATGGTATTATAAGTACAGGCACGAAATTAGGAAGGGTAGTAAGATGTCTAAATATAAAAATACGTTGCTTATATTTATAGCTGTTATATTATTAGCGTATGCCGGATTTATAAGTATTTTCCCTGCGATTTTAACAAAAACATTTAACATTGATGAATTTGAACAAAAAATTTATGATGCGACCAGTATAGTAACTACCGTTGATAATGTTGAATATAAAATTTTACCGAATCTTAAAACCATAATAATATTGAGAAATTGGTCTTCAAAATATATTGACGAACAGTCGTTATTTGATGCCAGATATATTGAAATAATAACAACGCCTATGAGCTTATTTACCAAAAATTTCAATATTAAATCTATGTATTTAAAAAATATTGTATATAAAGACCAAGTATTATCCGACGGAACAAATAAAATTGCTTTCTTGCCTGAAGCATTCAATTCCGAACTCTTCGGCGCCAGAAAGATAACAATAACTCCGGGTCCCGTCAGAGTAAAAAATTTTAAAATAGTACATATAGGTCCAAAATCATACAAAGAAAAAACATATAGAGAGAAAACATATGACAGACAAGAAGTTAGAGATTTTCTTTCTTCGTTTGATTTTTCACATGTAGATATTAAATAGTTTTACAAAGGAGATTTTATATGAAGTTATTAAGCAAGTTATTAGTAATAACTGTGGTTTGTATTATGGGTCTGGCTGTAAATGCACAACAAAATCAAAATCCCAATGTAGATACTTTTGTACCGTCTTCAGGAGTTAAAATAAAACCTTCCCCTCTGGCACAAATGATGGAAAATGCGACAAAAAACGCAACACAGCCTAAATCACAAAACAACAATTCACAACAAGATAATTCAAATAATAAAAAAAATAATAACACATCAAGCTGGTTTTAATTAAATTAAACCATACGGAGAAAGGAGAGAAAATGAAAAAATTAGCTTTAGCATTATCTTTAATAGGAATTATAGGTTTATCTTATTGTACGGTTGCTCATGCTGCAAGTATTACAGTAACAAAACCATCTATACAGCTTAATACCGACAATGAAGAATCAGCAGTTTCAAAGAAAATAAAAGAAGTAGAACAATCAAAGAACGAATTGAAAGCTAAACAAGCACAAAAAGAGAAAGAAGCAAAAGAAAAAAGACAGCAAAGAAAAGACGCCATAGACAGTTTCAAAGATTCTTTCAAATAAAAAAGAGCCAAAACGACTCTTTTTTATTGACATAATGTTAAAATCCAATGTAAAGTATTTATAAGGTATTTTATCTTGGAGGTATATATGAAAAAAATCATTTTAATTTTAGCTATTTTAATTTTAATCGGAAATATATATTCAGATGTGGCAAAAGCTCAGCAAACCCCTGAACCTGTAGTAAAAATAGAGATTCCTGCTTCTTCTCCTGATACAAATCCGGTAGTTTCAGAACAATCGGCAACAGAAAAAGCAATTGAAGCTACAAAGGATGTTACGGATAAAACCATTAAAGCAACGAAAAATGCAACTCAAAAAACAGTAGATGCAACGAAAAAAGCTACAAAGAAAACTGTTGAAGCTACAAAAAGCGCAACAAATAAAACCGTAGAAACAACAAAAGAAATGACAGGCAAAACAGTAGACGGCACAAAAGATTTAATAGATAAATTAAATCCAAATAAACCGGTCACACTTGAAGGACTTGAATCCGAAGCCGAAGTTAAAACTTTAAAAAACGAACGCAACGAATTAAAAGCAGCATATAACTCAAGAATAAAAGATGTAAATGCAAAAATTAAGGCGGCAGAAAAATCAACAACATTATCTGAAGTTCAAAGGCAAAATAATATATATACCCTTAATAAAGAAAAAAAAGAACTGGAATTGCAAAGAGATGCCGCAATTGAAAAATATAATAACAGAATAAATAATGTTAAAGAAAATAACAGAAAATAATAAAGTATTTTTATATATCGTTATATAAATTATAACCTTCCTCGTAAGCTTGTGCGACGGCTTTTGCAAATTTTTTTGCGGTTGCCCAGTATGAAGTATGCGCCCCTATGAATGTTCTTCTGCTTTTTATATCCGATTTACTGTATAAAAATCCCTTATTAGGTTTTATTTCCATATCAATTATATTTTTCAAATCTTTATATGAAATATTTTTTGTAGTAGGGAAGCCGAGCGGATCATCAGAATAATTAACTGTCAGCCAGAACATATCATTTTCAAGTATATATTTATATAATAACTTATTATAATAGGTAAGAGAATAGTTAGGATTTGAAACATCAGAATAAAAAAGAATTAAAGGACTCGCAAAATTAACTATTCCTTTTAAAGCCCCCTGAGGTATACAAGATTTACAGGTATACTCATCCAGTTTAATATAATTTTCTTTTGATATTTCCGTATCTACGGTTGGAACAAGCTTTCCGTCGGCACTGTATACGGCAAGTCCCGATTCTATAAGCGCATCAATACAAGTATCTTTTACTTTATTTAATTTTACATATTCTTTAAAACTATCGGAAACACCGGTTCCGATAAAATAATCATATACATTTATATCAGGAAGTTTATTAAACATATATTCATATGTAACAAAAGCACCTGCACTATATCCAAACAGAATAACCTGCTTATTTTTTCCATAGTTTTCCATTACCTGTTTATGTAAATCTTCAACTACAGGATGCATATTTCTGTAATGAGAAACCCAAATAGCGTCATGCAAATAATGTGCAAGTAGTGTTCTTACAGTTTGCGCAATTTTGGGACTAAACATTTTTATTATTTTAAGATCAGAGTTTATATTTTGTATTTCTTTAACACTTCTATCGCCCCAGAAAAAAGCCTCAGGTTCATCAGAAAGTTTATATTTACCGTTTTCCAATAACATTTCTTGAATAAATTGCGATTTATTGAATGAATCAACAATATACGGATGCATTTTATGCATACCTTCAAAAAACCAATTTTTCATTTTTTTATCATTATTATTTGAGCCGTTTATATATATAATTTGTATTTCTTGCTGTGCTATTGCCGCAGGACAAATTATAATAACTAAAAATAATAATGCCAATAATTTTTTCATAGATTTATTTTACAATGATATATTCACATTTTAAATCTCGATAATGATATAGTTACAATTTAATTCTTTATAAATTTTATAGTATTATTAATAAATAGAATTAATTTAGGATATAAAAAATGAATATTATTTACGGTGTCATGGGAATCATAACAATACTTTTAATAGCTTTTTTGATGTCAAACAACAGAAAAGCCATTAATTACAAAACAGTCATTGTAGGTTTAATTCTGCAGTTTCTGCTTGCAGTATTTATACTTAAATTTGAACCCGGGAAATTAATATTTCAATATATAGGGTTATTTGTAGAAAAAATTTTGCAATTTGCAAATGAAGGAGCTGATTTTGTATTCGGTCCGCTGTCCAACAGCCCCGAAATATTACATGAAATATTCGGCGATAAAGCATTTATGTTTGCTTTAAAACTCATTCCCGCACTAATTTTTATGATGATTCTTGTGAATATATTATATTATTACGGAATTATGCAGCGTGTTGTCGCATTCTTCGGAAAAATCGTAAATAAACTAATGGATGTATCAGGCGCAGAAGCACTGTCAAATGTTGCAAGTTCTTTTGTAGGACAGGTAGTAGCGCAGATTATGATAAAACCATATTTGCCTAATCTTACACGTTCAGAAGTTCTCGCTTCAATGACGGGGAGTATGGCCTGTTTATCGGGAGGATTGATTGCCGTATATGCAAGTTTAGGAATACCCGCCCAGTACATGCTTGCCGCTTGTATAATGGCAGCTCCCGGAGCATTAGTCGTTTCTAAAATAATATACCCGGAAACTATGGAGCCTCAAACAAAAAAGGATTTCAAAATAAAAAGAAGAAGAACCGATGTAAATGTATTGGATGCAATATCAAAAGGGGCCTCAGACGGTATGAAAGTAGGACTGAATGTTATTGCAATGCTTATAGCTCTTATTGCACTTATTGCATTAATAGATTATTTCTTAGGTAAACTCGGAATATTTATCCATAACAGCTTTAGTTTGCAGTCTGCCGTATGGGGACTGGATTTTGAATATTTATCAATAAAAATGATATTTGGTAAAATATTTTCAGTATTTGCAATATTAATCGGTATTCCTCTAAATGAAGCTACAACCGTAGGCTCTTTATTGGGAACAAAATTTGTATTAAATGAGGCTATAGCCTTTACCGATCTTACGGCGGTAAGAAATTTAATATCAGAGAAAAGTTTTATTATTGCTACTTTCGCACTTTCAGGATTTGCTAATTTTTCTTCCGTTGCAATACAAATTTCCGGAATAGGAGAAATTGCACCAAATCAAAGAAAAAATCTTGCCAGAATGGGAATACGAGCACTCATAGGAGGAACTCTTACTTCTTATATTTCAGCCTGTATGGCGGCTATATTATTATAATTACTCATCATCATCCAACAACAATTTTTGTATTACAGCCTCATTAATCGCAGATTGTTGTTCTTTGCCGTAAATATTATTAACATACTTATCCCCTAATAAAGCATGAATCCTTTTTATATTTTGAGTTAATTCATCAGAAATTGTAAACCCAAAATAATTAAGGAATTGAGCTTCAGTAAAGGGCAAAATCGTAGCTAATTTACATTCTTTTGTCTTGTATCTTGAATTGCCGTTTTCTTCTACAACATATGCACCGGTATTTTTTTCAATTTGTTTCTGTATTTGTTCGGGATTTTCGTCCAAATAAGGATAATAATAACATACTTCCTGTATTATAGGAATGCCCATTGCTTCATCATAATCAGTATTTCGGCTTGTTTTTCCCCATAAACCTTCAAAACTTTGTAATTTCTGATTTTTATTTGTGTAAAAAGAGTAATTAACAGGTGCGATTTTCATAACGAATCCTATTTTCAATTATTATATACCGCTCCTTATAAAATAAGAAAATTAAAAATTTTGCTATTATTCATGAAATTTTTATTATTTGTTAATAGAGAAATATATTTCCTTTAATCTCTTTTTGCTTATATGAGTATACAGTTGAGTAGTTGAAACATCACTATGCCCTAGAAGCTCCTGCACTACACGTAAATCCGCTCCATTTTCAAGCAAATGTGTAGCAAAAGAATGCCTTATCGTATGAGGAGATATTTCTTTATTAAGCTTTTTCCCGATTGAATTTATAAAATTATAAACATTTTGTCTTGTTAACTTTTTTCCGTTTTCTTTTATAAAATAATATTTGGAGTTAATATTATATTTTTTTACTATATATTCACGTTCTTTGAAGTAATTTTTAAGAGCATAGCAGGCTTTATTTCCGATAGGAACAATCCTTTCTTTGGATCCTTTGCCGCAGCATCTTATATATTTTGCATTTAAATCAATATTATTTATCTGAATATCCGTTAATTCGGATACCCTCAACCCCGCCGCATATAACAGTTCAAGAACGGCTTTATCCATTACCGACATTTTTTCATTTAACAGCTCATAAATTTCTTTTACAGATAAAACAGAAGGCAGTTTTTTAGGCAACTTGGGCTGTTCTATATCAAGTGCGGGATTATGCGATAAAATCTCATTAATATTAAGCCATTTAAAAAAACCCTTTATTGATGCAATTTCCCTTGTAATACTTCTCGGGGTATATTTTTTATCATAGAGATTTTTTATATACATATTAAGATGCATTCGTTGTATTTGACTGCAATTATCAATACTAACAGAGCTTAAAAAGTCGGAAAGAGAATATAAATCACTTTTATATGCATTAATAGTATTTGAAGCCAATCCGCATTCGATTTCCAAATATTCCATATATTGAGCTATATAATGAGTTAACATAAATAAATTGTATCATTTATTATGATTTTTGTTAAATTATAAGCTCTTTTTTATACTTGCCATAACTTTGTCCGTACTCTTCAGTATTTCATTTACCTGAGCTTCAAGCTGAGCCTCATTATCCGACACAACAGCAGGTTCTATTGAAGGAATATAACGGTCCGAATTGTCTTTATCATTTTTAAATATATTTAAAGCCGGAATTTCATTTTGCTTTTCCGGTTCAAGGGGCTGGGAATTCTGAGGCTGGAGATTATTTTGCACGGATATATGAGATTCCGGAGTTATATTAGCGGCAGCTGCGGCGGATACATCTTGATTTTGTGTTCTTCCCGTATCTACAGCCGGCTGCGTCCACTTTTTTATAAGATTGGTTTCTCCTTCTTCGGCAACACCCTGTTCTTTGTTTTTATTATCGCCGCCGTTTTCTTCTTGCTTCTTTTTTAAATAAGCTTTCGGTTCACCGAATATTTTATGGCATAACTTGGTAACGGGTTTCTGTATTAACGGCTGAATAACCATTAATATGATGAGGAAACGCCCGAGACCGCCTGCAAACCCTTTAATTTTACCGCCGATTTTACCTGCTTTTGTAGGACTCTTTATACTGTCAAGACCTGTATCCAATAATTTGCCCAGTGCTTTTAACGGCTTTTCCCAGAATTTTAATTTTGTTCCTTCCTTTCTTAATGATTTAGCAATAGTTTTTGCTTCTTTAATGCCTTTTCCGGCTAAATCCGCAACTTTATCTTTAGATACTCCTTTTAAAAGCAGTTTACTTTGTAATTTGGCAACTTTATAACCTTCTTTAGTTAATGCCTTATTTGCATTTGTTTTCTGTACCAGTTGTTTTAGTGCATTTCTGCCTTCTTTTGTCATACCTCTGTATTTATTACCTCCGGCCTTATATAACAGATTAATACTTGGCTGGAATAACAGCATGCCAACATATTGTTCCGACATAACATGCATGAATGTACTTTTCTTTTCGCCTTTAGGTGCTTCTTTCGTTGCCTTGACTGCCTGAATAATAGCATTTGCGGTATAAGCAAGCCCCAGCAATCCTCCGCCGTATGTTAATAAATCTTTAGTTTTTATTGTTCCTTTTGCAAATGCTTTACCGATACCTGTTCTGCCTATTTTTGATGTTGCCGCCTTCAATTTATTGTTCACCTGTGAAAGGCTGACAGGAGATGACAGTATTGATCCGTTTTTTACAACATCTGTCCCGCCGTCTTTTAATATTTTATCAATACCGCTTACAACATCATCCATAATATCTCTAGATAATACGGATTGAGCCGAAGCTGCAACATCATCCGCAAAACCAAGATATTCTAATGTCTCGGGTTTAAAAAATCCTGCCGTTTTATCAAAATATTTTGCATTTTCGGGAATATCTTTCATTCTTTTTAATGCAGCTGCCGCATTAGAAAAATATTTTTCGGCAAGAGTCTGACTTTTTGCCATAGATGATTTAGGTATTGCTTTATAATCGTTTGTAAAATACTTTAAAAATCTGTTATTCTTAACAAAAGAAGATATTTTTTTTCCGGTTTCTTCAGAAAACAACTTATCTAAATGAAGTACGTTTGATACTTTATCTCCTAAAGAAGCAATACCGGTTAAAATACTTTTCTCTTCCGCCCCGCCCATGGCTTTTTCTATAAAATTGTTCAAAACAACCAATGGCGGAAGCAATAAAAGTGTTTTTCTTAAAGCATCAGGCTCGGCAACATTACCGCTAACGGTTTTTACTGCGGAATTACTTTCAAAGTTATCCGTAACGGCCTGTTTTGACTTTGCCAAAGAATTTTGCAGGTTTTCCTGATTCAACCCTGTATTTGCCACTTGAAAATTATTTATATTATTAATAATATTCGCCATTTATATACTTACCCTTATATAATTAATAAAACAAACAAAAAAATAAATTGCTTTTATATAAGGTGCAAATTATTTTTAGTAACAAATCGTAATAAAAAAGCAGCTATAAAGCTGCTTTTTTATTAACCGTTTTGAAATAAATTAAATGTCCTCTCTATATTATTGCTAATTACTTCTTTCACGGAATCATACTCTTTAAGAATTGCTTCGTGCTGAGTTTCCAGCTGCTGCAGCTCCATTTCCAGCTGATTATCCTGTCTTGATATCCTTGCAGTTTCGTAGTTGTATTTACTTTCTGCTGCCGCATCATCGGATGTATCAAGTACATATTCCATTTCCGTATTAGATTCAAGATTTGATATAGATATTCCTGATTTCATATCCTCAGTACTATATAAGAACAATACCCCGTTCATAATAGCAGTTTGAAGCGTATCTTTATTGGATAAATAATTTGTACCGTCAAGAATATCATATTGCTCGTCACCAACTATTGCTTTACCTGTTGTTTCATCTATAGAAAGCAAATCATTTCCGTTTATATCCTGAGGAATGACCCAATTACCGTCTTCATCTTTTTCAAGATAAATTTGATTTTGAGAATTTGTTACCAGATAACCCATAGAAGTCAAATTTGAATAATTTACATCTTCTTTTGTATAACCGTCTTCACTCGAAGAATCCGTAACTTTAATAGTCAATTTGTAATTACTTAAAGCTTCATTGTACTCACTTGCTACTTCTTCTGACTGCCATGCAAGCTGATTCTGCCTTTGTGATATCATAACTTCGCTAAGTTCAATATCACTCAGTCTTGAAGTTAACATTAATAATCTGCCCTGTGATGAAGATAATCCCATTTTTTTCTCCAGTCTATTTATACATTAATGTATATCGGATATTTTTCAGAAAAACTTAACTTTTTTACGGAGATTCTCTTCATATTTCTCAACAATTAGTTATCTGTTTTTTATATATGCCGAAATATCAATAACTTTGTTAACTTCTTCAGGAATATAATATTCACAGGATGACCATAATAAAGTTTCAGGGAAATCACTGCAGTTTTGGTCTTCTACCGCTTTTTGATTACAATACCCCTTTACCATATTATTTGTACCGTCAATTTTAGGGGAAAAATACGCGCAAGATTGGCAAATTTTCATTCTAAATCCGTGCTGCTCCAATATATCCGATATATTTTTAACAGCATCACACATTCTGACATAACTCTGATTTGTTTCCTGTTTTTTATTTTTATATCTGAATACTGCTTTTTTAAATCCGCCTTCAGATATTAAATCCATATAACACGGAAATACATTTCTGCCGTTTGTAACATTAACGGGTACTGTTGTTTTTTCTATTTCTGCCTTTTTATATTTTTGAGAAAATTTAAAAATTTTCTTAAATATTTTCATTTTACTAATCGTATTTGACAATGTATAAAAAGGACATAAACAAAGATATATTAAAGGTTTGATATACAAATGAGACTTATATATTGACAGACCGAAAGCGAATGCCAATACTACGGCAAGAAATACAGACCAAGGAAAATCGAAAAGAAAATAATAATTAAAAGAATATGTTCCCACAAGAACAATTAAAGCTATTAAGATTAACGGATTAGGTTTAAATAAAGAAAAAAGAAATTCCATAAATTTAATATTTGATAATATTTTAAGATTCAAACAATGAGTAAACAAAGACACTTTAAAAGCAAAATCGGACCTTCTTACTTCATAATCAATTGAAGATACATAAGTTTTTACTTCCGGGACAAATTTGGGCGGATAATTTACACTGGTCAGCAAGAAGGAATATTTAAGCTCGGCATTGGCGTCTTTAAAATCTATACATTGAACCTTTTCCAAAACTTCATGACCGATAACAGTAATATCAGAATCTATCGGTACGGCAAGCCCAAGACGGGAACGTCCCAAACGCATTACATTAGAATTATATTCATTTACATTAGACCAAACCTTTTCATAATAATCGGCATCTTCAAGAAATATTTCGGTCGAACCGACTATAACTGGATTTTTTTGTAATGCTTCATTTATATTTGAAAGGAAATCAGTTCTGACTATTCTGTTTGCATTTAAAAATACATAACCGTCAACTTTTTTAAATGACAGCAAATTCTCAAGCAGCCAGGAAATTGCTTTATCTCGCCCTAAAGGAGCATCATCTGTTAACCGCCACAATTTTGCTCCCCCGACAAATTCAAGCTTATTTGAAGAATTATCATTGCAATTATCAAGTATTATATGAGTTTGATAATTACCCTTGGGGTAATCCTGTTTATTCAATTGCTCAAGCAGCTCTACTATTGTTTTCTCATTATTATGCGAGTATATGATAACAATCAGATTTTTATACTTTTTTCTTTCATCAGGATAATTTTCCCTTTTTGGTTTTATCATGCTCGCAGCTACAACAACCGAAAAATAAATAGTAAAAATCGCAATATATAAAAAACAACATAGTAATATCAATAAAAATAAATTATTTAGCATGCTCCCACCTCTTTCATGATTTTATTTAAAACAGAGTTTTTTTTCCAGTAAACAGAAGTCAAAATAAAATCAATATAATGTAAATTTTTATTAAAATTATATTTAAAAATATAAACTTTTTAACCAAACTGAATTATTATAATTGTAACAAATCCCCAAATCTCCTCCCAAGATTATTAAGTATTAGCTGCAGTGCAGCTTTTTTTTTGAAAAATAATATATTAACCACTTGATAAATTACTTGATAATATAAAATTATGTTGTATCATAAATATAGCTTAGAACCTGCTGTTATGACAGAATATTAAATTCTTTACGAATTAAAAGGACAAAGGTATAGAAATTCAAATTCTCTATACAGCAGGCAAAGGAAAATAAATAATAATATGTGCCTGTAGCTCAGCTGGATAGAGTGTTTGGCTACGAACCAAAAGGTCGGGGGTTCGA
>CAZNEN010000029.1:0-13842 GCA_964572355.1 uncultured Muribaculaceae bacterium | reverse complement strand
GAAGATAGGTAATCCTCTGGAATTTCTTACCAGGGAGGAAACAATCGGATACGAAAGGGGCTTTGGTTCTCAAAGCGGCAAATTATCCGTTAAAGACAGAACCGCTTTCCTCCGCAGATATGCTCTCGAGCGCAATATCCCCTTCGTTGTTTTCGGTGACTGATTATCAGCAGACATAATAATTATACTTTAAAACTAATTTCTTTTTGTTGTAAAATTTTAAAAGTTAATATACGGAAAGATTTATTGCTTTGCAGGAATTAAACATTAAAAATTATGCACATATAGGAGATGCTGTCTATGAGGTTTTTATTAGAGAAAAAACAATTATGATGACATCAAATTTAAAACGTCTGCATAAATATACCGTAAATTTTGTTAATGCCGGTTTTCAAACGGAACTGCTTGAAAAACTTATACCGCACCTGAGTGAAAAAGAAATTGAATTAGCCCGCCGTGCAAGAAATATTCCAACCTCTGCCGCAAGAAGAATAAATAAACACCTTCACTCTATGGCAACCTCTTTAGAAGTTATATTGGGTTATAATTATATTCATAACAAAGAACGTTTTAATGAATTATGTTCAATAATGGAAAAATTAATTGATTTTAATTTAAGCGTTTGAAATTATAAATATCGTTTAGGCTCCTGCCCTGCTATACCTGCATACAGTTCAATATATTGTTTTGCGGGGCTTGCATCTACTTTTGTTAAAAGAACTTCTTCTATCTGGAAAAATCCCGCATCTGATGACATTTCAATATCTATTTTAATAGGTTTGTTTTCTCCATGGCGAATACCAACTCTTGTAATGGCGTTAGCCGAATATTTATGAATATCTCCGGCTCTGGGGGTATTATGAATAGCTAACGGTATTCTTGCTCTTCCTTTTGTCATGTCGCATCCGTCGGCGATTAATATTATACCCGCTTCAATTGAATGTATTTTTCTTGAGGACATATGACCGATTATTGCTTCAACTGCCAAAGATTTTATTATTACCCTTTTATGTATGTCTGACGGAAATATATTTATCAAAGCTCTGTCAATTAAAGGTATTGCAAGCAAAACAGACATTTCTTCATGCCCCTGTCTGCCTATCATCATGCCAAGATCATGCATAAGAGCCGCAATAATTACCGCACATAAACTATCTTCAAAAGTCCCGATTTCTTCTTCTTCAAGCGATGTTTTTATACCGCTTTCATTTAAAATTTTAAGCATTTTAATTGCATTTATTGCAACCTGTCGCATATGAACGGGACCGTGGTCATTGTACCCTAATCTTTTTATGGAAACATTATTTGCATATTCCTGCATTTCTTGCAACTCTTCATCAGCAAATAATATTTGTGCGAGTTTTTGAGGAACAGGAAAGTTTTCAAGTATTTCCAATAATTTTGTTTCCGTTGCAACTTCTTTTATTGATTTCATTTTTTTACTTTCTGTTTTTATTATTATATCCTAATATTTTAAGATTTTATAGCAGGATTGTTTAATGTTTATTACGAAAATATTACTTGAAATAAAAATTTACTTTAAAAAATATTTTATTATGTTATTATGAAAGTATGTTGATTAGAGAAACGGTATTCCGTTTCTTTTTTATTTAAGGAAAGGAGTTAGAATTTTGGTAAGAGATAAACATAATAAATCTCGGACAAATAAAAGCGCGGCTCCTTTGGAATATGTGAATAAGCGTGAAATTCTGCAAAAAATACAACCTCTTATTGATAATACGCTTATGCGCTTCGGACTTATCCCCGTTGAAATTGAACTTGTTAAGGAAAATCACAGATGGTTTTTGAGAATTTTTATTTATTCAACGGAACGTGATGTTAATCTTGAAGATTGCGAAAAAGTTTCAAGAAGTCTGTCTGATTTTTTGGAGGAGTTAATCCCTTTTAAATATTATTTGGAAGTAAGTTCTCCGGGTGTTGAAAGAAAGATTAAATCTGATAAAGAATATTTAATTTTTAACGGAAAAGATATAAATCTGAAACTGAAAGAACCGGTTGACGAATCGGGAGAAAAACAATTTGTAGCTAAAATAATTGATTTTGATGAAAATGAAGGATTAACCGTATATACATATAAAGATAAACAAAATATTTTAATTAAAAAAGAAAATATTGTATCGGCAAAATTATATTCAAGTGAAATATAGGAGAGAAACGATGATTAAAATCGGAACTGCATTATTTGAGGCATGTGAAGAATTAGAAAGAGAAAAGGGTATATCCAAAGATGTTATAATTGCATCATTATGTGATGCAATGGTGACAGCTTATAAAAAACATTTGAAACAAAAAGATGTTCCGAATGTTGAAGCTATATTGGATGAGCAAACGGGAGAAATAGGTGTTTTCAGAACAAAATTGGTTGTTGAAAATGTTGAAGATCCCAATCTTGAAATATCATTAGAAGACGCAAAAGAAATTGATGATGAAGTTGAACTTGAAGATGAAGTTAAAATAGAAGTTACACCTGAAAATTTCGGAAGAATTGCAGCGCAAAGCGCAAAGCAGGTTATAACCCAGAGAATAAGAGAAGCTGAAAGAAAACTAGTACTTGATGAATTTATGGATAAAAAAGGTTCTTTAACAACAGGTATTATACAGCGTGTTGAAAACAGAAATGTTATTGTTAATATAGGTAAGACAGATGCAATAATGCCGCCTAAGGAACAAATCCCCGGTGAATACTATAAACCCGGTAACAGAATAAGAGTTTTTGTTCTTAACGTTAAAGAAACTGCAAGACTCCCTCAGGTTATTGTTTCGCATGCTCATGCGGAAATTGTAAGAGAACTTTTCGAACTTGAAGTTCCCGAAATTGAAGACGGAATTGTTGAAATTAAATCAATTGCGAGAGAAGCCGGCTACAGAACAAAAATAGCCGTAGCCAGCAATGATCCTGATGTGGATTCCGTCGGTGCATGTATTGGACCGAGAGGAAGCAGAATTCAAACCATTATCGGAGAATTGAGAAACGAAAAAATAGATATTGTAAGATATTCCGAGAATCCTGTTGAATATATAGTAAATGCTCTGTCGCCTGCAAGGATAGTGTCTGTTGATATTCTTGCGGATGATGACAGTGCTAAAGAAGCTTTCGTTATTGTTCCTGATGACCAGTTGAGTCTTGCTATCGGGCGTGACGGGCAAAATGTAAGACTGGCTCATAAATTAACAAGCTGGAAAATAGATATTAAGAGCGTTTCTCAGGCAGAAAAAATGGAATATGCACAGCAGCATCAACATGTTGAGGAACATGCCGAAGAAGAGCCGGAAGAAGATGAAGTTGATGAAATTGCGGAAGAAATCCGTGAACAGGAAGAATATGCAATGGATGATGAAGATATAGCTTCCATTGAAAATCATGAAGAACAAACTGACGAAGTATAAATATCATTTTTATTTTTATAAGAAAGCCCTGAATTGAATTCAAGGGCTTTCTTAATTATTTGAATGATTTGGATGAATGTTTTTAATAAGAAAAGAGAGAAACAAAACTGTTTCTCTCTTTTTGTTCATCTTAATAAGAATTATCTCATTAATTCGCCGACACATTTATAAACAGCCATGCGTTTTGCAGCATCTTCTTCAGCCTGTTTATAAAGTTCTTCGGCAGCCTGCGGATTTGTCTTAAGCAGTGATTTATATCTTCCTTCACTTCTTATGAAATCCTGATAGCTGCCTTTAGGATCCTTTGCATCCCAGGTGAACGGTGTTTCATTGTCCGGATTATATCTGTATAGCGGGAAATAACCAGCTTCAACCGCACGTTTTTGTTCTGTTTGAGTTTTGCTCATATCAATTCCGTGAGCAATACATGGCGCATATGCAAATATAATGGAAGGTCCTTTATATGCTTCAGCTTCCTGGAATGCTTTAAGGGTTTGCGCTCTGTCAGCACCTAAAGCAACTGATGCAACATATACATAGCCGTAAGACATACTCATTAAGCCCATATTCTTTTTGTATGTTCTCTTACCGCCCGTAGCAAATTTTGCAACTGCACCTGTCGGTGTTGATTTGGAAGCCTGACCGCCTGTATTGGAGTATACTTCGGTATCAAGAACAAGAATATTTACATCCTGATTTTGAGCTAAGACATGGTCAATACCGCCGTAGCCGATATCATTTGCCCAGCCGTCGCCGCCTATAATCCATACAGATTTATCCGTAAAGTAATCTTGAAGTTCTCTTACTTTTGCAAGATCTGTGCAAGAAACATCAGCATATTTTTTAAGAACTTCTTTTACTTTATTTTGAGCAGCGACAGCTTCCTCGGTTTTAGAGTTTTCCCAGTGTGATAATGCTTCGGTTATTGCTTCTTTTAAGTCCAGAGGAGCTTTTTCGCTGTTCAAAACCTTTTCACAGTACGTTTTTAATGTATCTCTGTTCTGATCAACAGCTAATCTCATACCGAAACCGAATTCGGCATTATCTTCAAATAAAGAGTTAGCCCATGCAGGTCCTCTTCCTTCTTTTGTTTTTGTATAAGGAATAGTCGGGAATGTACCCGAGTATATAGAAGAACAACCGGTTGCATTAGCTACTATGGCGTTTTCACCGAATAACTGTGAAACTAATTTAACATAAGGAGTTTCGCCGCATCCTGCACAAGCACCTGAAAATTCAAAGAGCGGTTTTCTGAGCATTGCGCCTTTAATTGTTTTTATTGTATTTCTGCCCATTACATTATCCGGTAACCCGTCAAAGAATTTTTCATTAACAACTTCGCAGGCTTCTTCTTCTTTTTCAATTGAAGACCAGGTTAATGCCTGTTTTTCGGGATTTTTGTTTGCAGGACATTGATCTACGCATACACCGCAGCCCGTACAATCTTTGCAATATATTTGAACTTTGAAATGTTCATCTGCAAGTGCAGGTTTTGCGGGTATTGTGTTAAATGATGCGGGTGCATCTTTAAGATCTTTTGCTTCAATCAATTTTGTTCTTATTGCAGCGTGCGGACAAGCTGATGCACATATACCGCACTGTATACAGTTTTCGGAATGCCAGTGCGGAACTCTCGGTGCAATTCCTCTTTTTTCAAGGCAGGCAGTTCCGGTAGGTATAACACCGTCAATACTCATAGCCGAAACAGGAATATCATCACCCTTTTGTCTCATTGAAGGCTCAATAATTTTCTTAGCAAAGTCATCTGCATCATCGGGTATAAGTTTAACATCTTCCGCGGTACAAATCCCGTCAAGAGAAGCAGGTATTTCAACTTCCTGACATGCGTCAACTGCAGCATCAATTAATGCAAGATTCATGTTTACGACATCGTCACCTTTTTTCTTAAAGGTTTTTCTTGTCATTTCTTTCATACCTTCTAAAGCCTGCTCAAAAGGAATGATTCCCGATACTTTAAAGTAAGCAACCATCATAACGGTATTTGCACCTTTACCGCGCAAGCCGGGCTGCTGTTCAATAAGAGCTTCCGCATCTATATTGTAAAATTTAATTTTTTTATCAATTATTGTTTTTTGCATATCTCTTGTTAAATGAGAAAATGCTTCTTCTTTTGACCAAGGGCTGTTTAAAAGGAAGGTTCCGCCTTCTTTTATACCTTTTAACAAATCATATCTGCCGATATATGCATGTGCGGAGCAAGATACGAAATCAGGTGCCGTAATAAGATAAGTTGATTTAATGGGTTTATCTCCAAACCTGAGGTGAGATACGGTTACACCGAAAGATTTTTTTGAATCATACGCAAAATACGCCTGAGCATCTTTATCCGTATATTGACCTATAATTTTAATCGAGTTTTTATTTGCACCTACGGTACCATCGGAACCTAAGCCCCAGAACATACAGTTTGTTGTTCCTTCGGGTTCCGTAACAATATGTTCATCAATTTTTAATGATTTGTTTGTTACGTCATCTTCAATTCCTACGGTAAAACCGTGGAAACCGTTATTTTCAGCGTGTTTATATACAGCTAAAACCATAGACGGAGTAAATTCTTTGGAAGATAACCCGTAACGTCCGCCTATAACTCTTACATCTTTGCCGCCTAAAGCTGCTATAACATCAAGATAAAGAGGTTCGCCTATTGAACCGGGTTCTTTTGTTCTGTCCAGAACCGTAATGCGTTTTACGGTCTTTGGTAATGCGGCATTGAAACGTTCAACATCAAACGGTCTGTATAATCTTACTTTAACAAGACCATATTTTGTTCCGCGTTTTGCATTTAAGTATTCTATTGTTTCTTCAATTGTTTCGCAGCCAGAACCCATTGCTACGATGACATCCGTAGCATCCGGAGCACCGACATAGTCAAACGGATGATAATGTCTGCCCGTTAAAGCTGCAACTTTATCCATATATTCCTGAACAATATCAGGTACAGCATCATAGTATTTATTTACCGTTTCACGACCCTGGAAGTATACATCGGTATTTTGTGCGCCGACTTTGCAAACGGGAGCTTCGGGTCTTAATGCTCTTTGTTTGAATTCTTCTATATATTTGGGTTCAACCAATTTTGCAATATCTTCGTAAGAAATTTCTTCAATCTTATGTACTTCATGAGATGTTCTGAAACCGTCAAAGAACTGGAGGAAAGGAACTTTTGCCTTATATGTTGCCAGATGTGCAACCAAGGCTAAATCCATTTCTTCCTGAACGGAGTTTGCGGCAATCATTGCATAACCTGTATTTCTGCAGCCCATAACGTCGCTGTGGTCTCCAAATATAGATAATGATTGTGCGGCAATTGCTCTTGCAGCAACATGAATAACGGAAGGAAGCATTTCTCCTGCTATTTTATGCATAACGGGTATCATCAATAATAAACCTTGAGATGCAGTATATGTAGATGTTAAAGCACCTGCCGCCAAGGAACCGTGAACGGCGCCTGCAGCTCCCGCTTCTGATTGCATTTCCGCTACTCTTACTTCTTTTCCCCAGATATTTTCTTTGTGCTGGGACGACCACTCGTCAATCCATTCTCCCATTGTGGAAGAAGGAGTAATAGGGTAAATTGCCGACACTTCACTAAGTGCATATGCAATATGCGCCGCAGCATAATTGCCGTCTACCGTAATTGTTTTCTTGGGCATATTTAAAACCTCCATGCTCTCTTATTTCTCTATTTTTCCATTTGTTTAACCTATAAAAATATTTTCTGTACCAATATTATACAATAAACACTTTTTTCTATTTACAAAAAACGCATAAATAATTTATAATAAATGCCTATAAAGGGAGTTTATTATGCAGATTAAAGATTATCAGATTGTGGTTTTAGGGGTGGTTATTGCTCTCGGGAGTATTTTTTCGTCTTATGTTTTATCCGAAGCAATTGTAGATTTTCAGAAACTGCAGAACCGGACAATAAGAGTTACAGGAAGCGCCAGCCGGAACGTAACATCTGATTCTTCTTCCTGGAGTATTAATTTTAAAACCAGAGCATTAACACTAAAAGACGGATATGCAAAGCTAAACTCCGACGCTTCAAATATAAAAGATTTCTTACTTTCTAAAGGAATTGATGAAAAAAACATTAATTTTTCATCAATCGGGAGCTACGAAAATTATAAAAGAAATTCAAACGGTAATACGACAAATGAAATTGATTCTTATACCGTTTATCAAAGTGTTACCATAAAAGCTGATGATACGGAAACTTTAACGAAATTATCTAAGGAAGCAGATGTACTGATAAATCAGGATATTAACTTAAATGCCGAAAATGTGCAGTATTTTGTTTCTAACTTGGATGATATAAAAGTAGAAATGGTAGGCGAGGCTTCTAAAAATGCAAAACAAAGAGCTGAAAGCCTTGTAAAAGGAACCGGCGGTCAAATAGGAACTATTAACAGCGCAAAGATGGGAGTATTCCAGATTGTGCCGGTTGATTCGACCGAAGTTTCGGATTACGGCTATAATGATACTTCTTCTATTGAGAAAAAAGTTGTTGCTACCGTAACCGCTACATTCACGGTAAAATAAATTATCGGGCTGCCCTTTTAAAAAACTGTTATCGGACGGAGGCAGAAAGCTTGCGCCGGATTGTTGAAGCGATTTAAATTTTAGATAAAATTTTATTAAAAGTATTTCCGGTATGTATTATGCGGAGTTTCTATATTAACGGTTAAATTTAAAACATAGAAATTTTGTCCGGAATAATAATCAGTTTTCCGCCTACGCTTTGAGGTTTAAATTTTAATTGTTTTAATTGTTCTAACGCTTCTTCTTTTGAATTTGCATAAACAAGAACCGAGCCGTATATTCTTTTTAACGAACTTAAATCTTTTAATGAATGGTTTCCTCCGGTAATAACATCGCCGTTTACTGTGGAAATTTCACCGGTGTTTTCTAAATTTGTGTTTAATAAATTTAAATTTTGAAGAACTTTTGTTACCCCTTGAATTAATTGCGATTCATCAACTCCGATATCGGAAAAAGTTGTTCTGTGTGAGGGCTGATAGTATTCCGTTATGGCTTTAGAACCGTCTTTTAGATTTTTTACGGCTATTCCTGCAAGTGCAAGTATTTCTTCTTGATTTTTTCCTTTAACCATTTTTCTTGCTTCCGCCGGCGATAATATTAATTTATTTACATAACGATTTGTGTCAGTTTCCTGTTGAATCGGATTTGCTTTATCTTCAATTCTTGATAAAGTTCCAAGTCCTTTCGCATTCATGGTCTGCTTAATTATATGTTTTTTATCAATTCCGGGGTAAGATAAACTCATTTCTCGGCTCCTTTTATTTGTTTAAAAAGAATGAATGAATGAATCTAATTGCTTATTTCTTTAATTTGTTTAAGAAAATTTAAAGAACTATATGATAAGTTTTTGCAGTATCGGGGAAAAATTTTCTTTGTATTTTTTGATTTTTTCATTTTGCATAATTTTTACTAGTTCACGGTGCAGCGGATGGTCATTATTACATACATACAGGTTTTCTTCCATAGGATATTCGCAGTTTTCTTGTCTGAATTCCCAAAAATGAGGGCTGGCATTGTAGCTTTCTGCCATGTCAATAAAGGAAGGGATTTCTTTATAGTTTAAAGAGGATACAACAAAATTAAGGCATAGCGGAAACGGGTATAAATTTCTGAGTTCTTTTAAGAAATTCAGATTATTTAAAAGTCTTTCAAACAGTTTATTACTGTTGGGAGAGGCTATTATTTCAGAATATGTCTGCACCGTTGCTGCATGGATTGAAATTCTTATTTGTTTAATTCTGTTTGCCGTAATATTCAAATCCTCAAATGTTTGTTTATTGCAGTTTATTCCGTTTGTATGAAAATCAAATTGCAAAGAGGGATAATTATTTGCGGCTTTTTGGATTAACAGTCTGCTGTGGCGTGAGCCGAACGGGTCGCCTGCGGCATTAATTATGAGTACCTTTGCCGATTTAAGCAAAGGCAGGAAAAATGAATCTATTTTAGAGTTTAATAAATTCAATTTATCATCGGGAGAAACATACATTCTGTTCCTGCATATTCTGCAGGCAATATTGCATTCAAAGTCATATGCAAATTTTATAACAAGGGGGGGTGATATCATTACGGGGCTGTAGTTTGTATCGAAATCAGTATAAAACATTTTATTTTGCAGATGAAAACAGGCTTGATTGTCGCACAGCGAATAATCATTATTCATAATTCTTGTTCTGAATTCAACAGCCTTGGGTGAATTCCATACTTCTTCAAAAGAATGTTCAAAAATATTTCCTATTTCATAAAATTTATTCCAATTCGGACAGCAGGTATAAACAGCGCCTGTCTTATGTATTTCGACGCATTGAAAAGGATTGGGACAAAAATCATTTAATTTTTTCATATTAATTCTTTCATATTTTGTTTTCTTAAACTGTTTAATTCAGGATACAGGATTACATTATCTTCGTCAAAAATCGGGTCTTTTAATATATTAATCAGTTCTCTATGATTTTTATGTTCGGGATTTATTATTGAATATTTTTCAAAATCTCTGCAAATTGCAGCTTCTGATTTTCTTAAAGCCCAGAACTCTGCTGTTGCATTATTTTTCTTTGCCAGTTTTACAAATTGCGGCATTTCTTTATAATTTTCGGAGTATACAACAAAAATCATTCTAAATCCGTTTAATAATTCTTTTTCTTTCATTCTGGAATATAGCTTTAGATTTTCCAAAACTTTAAAATAATTACCGTTTCTGACGATTTTATTGTAAGTCCATAGAGATGCCGAGTGCATTGAAACGGTTATTTTATCTATGCGGTTAAAGATATTCAGACTCTCTAATTTTTCTTTATTTCCTAAAATACCGTTAGTATGAATATGAAATTTTATATCCGGATATTTTTGAGCAATTTTTTTTATTAGCAAAGTTTCTTTATAACTTGCAAAAGGTTCGCCGCTGCAGCCGAATCTTACAACTTTTGCATTTTTTAAAATCGGAAGCCAGACTTCTTCCGTTTCTTTATCTAAAGAGTCTTTATTAAAAGAAATATGCCAGTTTTCATCTCTGCATATTTTGCATTTTACATTGCAGGAATTATCAGAGCTTATAGAGATGTCTTCAGGATAATCGGAGACAATTTCGGAGTTAAATTTGTCTTTATTATCATTACAGTACTTTCTGTTGCAAATATCACCGCATAATGAAAAATCACCGTTCAAAAGATGTTTTCTGATATTTTTAACTTCTTCTCCGTTCCATATTTCATCAAAAAAAGTTTCAAATATATTCCCGATTTTATAATGATTTATAAACTCCGGACAGCAGTTATATACATCTCCGTTTTCATATATTTCTATTCTGTTAAAAGGTTGTGTACAAAACACTCTTTTGCCTCATTCTGCGACGTTAATCATCATAATCTTATCATTATGCATTTGTCTTTACAACTTTTCTTTTGATGCCGTATATGCTAGAATACAGCAAAAACAGTTTAAAATGATTAGTATTTTTGAGTTATTCAATAATCCGAAAAGAGAAGAATTTTTATCTTGCAGATTTATTCAAAACGGAATTACATTTATGGATAAATCTATTATAATGTGCTGTTCAAATAAAGGCGGTGTTAAATTTATACCTGATTATGAAGGCGGGAAAATCAATTGGAAAAAAATTAATAAAAAAAGACGAGAAATCATAGAAAATTGCAGAAAAGGAATAATCCCCGAAGCTTGCCGAGGATGTGTTAATTTAGAGACAAAAGAATGGTATTTATCGGATTATAAACTTAAAGAAATTTATATTAATCATTGGAATCACTGTAATTGCGGCTGTGTATATTGTATTCAGGGTTCCGAGGGAAAATATATGCAGGCTGAAGCAATGCCTGCTCCTTATTATAGAGTTTATAAACATTTGCAAGATTTATATAAACATAAATTGATATCACCTCATCTGCACTTGGAAATTTTGGGCGGTGAAATATCTGTCCTTGATGAAGCGGACGATATAATAAATCTGTGTCTTAATAAGGGAGTGGAAAGAATGTCTTTCCATTCTTCTTGTATAAAATATTCAAAAGGAATTGAACGAGCTTTAAAAGAAGCGCCTGAATCTGATATTGATTTTTCTCTGGATTGCGCTTCAAAAGATTTGTATAAAAAAATAAAAAGGATAGATGCTTTTGATGATGTCATAAATAATCTTTCAAAATATATAAAAAGTTCGGAAAAAGCTGCCGATGCCTTTATTGCAAAATATATTATAATCGATGGCTTAAATGACAATATTCACGAACTGGATAAATGGCTTAATCTTATTCATAATTTGGGTATAAAAAAGGCTAAACTTGATGTAAATTTCAGAAAATATTTTTCGGAACTCAACAGCAACAGACCCAATGTTCCTCCCGTATATTATGAAATGTATAAATTATTTTATGACCGCATAAAAGAATACAAAATAGAAGACCATTGCTGGGAATTTCCCAAACGGGTGCTTAGATCCGGAGGAATACCCGAAGGATACTAACTTTTGTTATTATTTTTTTCAAACAAAACTTCAATAAAATCGGCGGGATTAAATAGTTTTAAATCCTCCAGTTTTTCTCCGACTCCGATAAGCTTTACCGGCAGCGAAAATTCTTTTGCTATTGCAATTATAATGCCTCCTTTAGCACTGCCGTCTAATTTAGTTAAAGCAACAGATGTAAGGTTTACTGATTCCGAGAATAATTTTGCTTGAGAGAGTCCGTTTTGTCCTGTATTTGCATCTAAAACAAGAATACTTTCTTTTAAACAACCAGGAGCAAGTTTATCTATTACCGATTTTACTTTGTTTAATTCTTCCATTAAATTACGCTTATTATGCAGTCTGCCTGCCGTATCAATTAACAAAATATCATAATTTTCATTCTGTGCTTTCTTTATAGAATCATAAACCACGGCAGCAGAATCTGCACCGTCTTTTCTTACAATATCAACACCTGCGCGCTGAGCCCATATATCAAGCTGTTCTTCTGCAGCTGCTCTGAAAGTATCACCTGCGGCAAGAAGTACTTTTTTGCCGGATAATCTGAATTTGTATGCAAGTTTTGCTATCAAAGTTGTTTTTCCGGCTCCGTTTACACCTGTTATAAAAAATATATTCAGACCGTTATTATCAATATTTAGTTCGGAACTGCCGGCATTTTTAAGTATTTCTTCAAATTCTGTTTTTAAGAATTGTTTTATCTGCGAAGGTTTTATATTTTTTTGTTTTCTTAATTTGTCCGTAATTGATGAAGCAAGTCCGACTCCCAAATCAGCTTTTATTAGCATGTCTTCCATATCATCAAGAATAAAATCATCAAATTCTTCATTCTCTTCTATTTCGGAAACAACATTCTCAACAAGGTTTTTTGTTGTATTTGATATTGTTTTCTTTAGATTTTCAAAAGAAAGATTCCAGAAAGAAGATTTTTCTTTTTCCGCTTTTTGTTCGTTATTTTCCTGAGAATCTTTTTTAAAAAAATTAAACATATTTTTCCTTAATTTTTATTTCAGGTTATTTTCAATAACCACTTTGCCCAGAATTCCGTTTACGAATGAAGCCGAATCATCCGTTGAATATTTTTTCGCCAGTTCTACGGCTTCATCAATGATTACTTTTAACGGAGCATCTTTGACATATAAAAGCTCGCATATCGCAATTCTTAAAATATCTTTGTCCATTTTCACAAGTCTGTTAATATCCCATCCGAATGCAAATTTTTTAATTTGAGCATCAACTTCTGTTTTATGTTCTTTAAAGGCGTTTGTTATTTTTATAATATAATCTTTTACGTCAGAATTTTCCTCTAATGTTGCCATTTCCGCTATTTCAAGAGCGAGCATTGTTTTTTCCGCAATATTCAATAATTCATCAAGCCTTCCCTGAATGTCCGAAGTCATGGGAATCGGTACCGGTATATTTGAAACATCAATAGGTCTTTCTAAATTCTTAGGATGATTGGACTCATATTCTTCAATATATTCTTTCATTTCAAGAATGGCAGCCGAAGCTGTTTTAAGCTCATCGGTCGAATTATTTGTTAATGTCCTGACAGATCTTAAAACAATATCCTGAAAATCCCATTTGTTCAAATTATTTATGGTATTCATCTGAGAAAATAATATTAAGGCTAGTTCTCTGGCAGCACGTCTTGCTTGCATACTTAATTTCCTTTTAAAATATATACATATTAATTAAGCCACAAAAATAAATAAAAGTATATAACTGTAATGCATAACAAATGAAAATAACTTGACTTTTAGCTATGGTCTTAATAATATATAAAAGTGCTAAATTGGGGCGTCGCCAAGTGGTAAGGCACCTGGTTTTGGTCCAGGCATCTCGGAGGTTCGAATCCTTCCGCCCCAGCCAATTAAATTTTATCGCATAAGTTTTTA
>CAZNEN010000028.1:0-16969 GCA_964572355.1 uncultured Muribaculaceae bacterium | reverse complement strand
ATAATAATAATATCGGCACAAAAAAAATTTTGCTTTAATTAATAAAAAATTTTGTTAAGTTATGTAATTTACGATTTTTTTAAGAGACTTTGTATTTTTTCTCTTCTAATTTATGTTATTGCAATTCTTTGATATTATTATAAACATGAAAATACTTTTAGTAACCGATTTATACCCGATAAATAATGAAAATATAACCAAAGCTCTTTATTTATTTGTCAGGGAATGGCAAAAACAAGGTCATACAACGGAAGTTATAAGGTCTAATTTTATAATAAATACACTTATAAGAGGGCGTAAAATAACAGAAGAAAAAATATATTACGAAAACGGAATAAAAATTTATAACTTAAATTTTCACACTCCTTTTTTATTTAATGTATACAAAAAACTGCCTGCCGATTTCAGTTTAAAAAATTACGATGTAATCATTTCACATATGCCTTCAGGTGCTTTAATGGCAAACAGGCTTTTGGAAAAAGAAAAAATTAAATATATATGTGCGGTGCATGCTTCCGATATTGTTGTGTTCAAGGATATTAAGTACTCTGTTTATTTCAAAAATCAATTGAAAAAAGCCTATGAAACAGCAGATAAAATAGCAGTAAGGAGTCCTGTTTTAAAATCTAAAATTGAAGAAATTCTGCCTTATGCAAAAGAAAAAACTTTCATTGCATTTTCGGGTATAGATGAAAAATTTATATCCGCGGAAAAAACAATAAAAAATATCGATAAAAATAATTTAAGAATAATTACAACGGCTGCTCTCATAAAAAGAAAAAACATAAACTTAATTATTGAAGCACTTGCGAAATTTAATCATAAAAATTTTCATTATACAATAATCGGCGAAGGTAAAGAGAGAAAAAGACTCGAAAAACTTGCAAAAAAATATAATATCAGCAATAACATCACATTCACAGGCAAGATTAATAATAATCATGTTATTGATTTATTGCGTCAAGCGGATATTTTTATAATGGTCAGTAAAGATGAAACATTTGGGTTAAGTTATCTTGAGGCGGCAGCTTCGGGGAATATTATACTAGCCAAAAAAGATGACGGTTTGGACGGATTTTTGACCAACGGTGAAAATGCATTCTTTGTTTATCCAAATTCAAAAGAAATATTGAACTGTTTAAACAAAATTTACAATATGAATAACAAAGAATTGAATAAGATAAGAACCAATGCAATTGAAATAATGAGAAAATATACTACCCTCTCGGCAGCAGAAAATTATCTTAAAAATATAAATTAAACATGTTTGTTTTATAATAAACTACATTGAAATAACAAGACAACGGAACAAATGAAACAAGAAACATTAATTATAATTAAAAACCTGCTGAGCAAAAAATCAACCGATCTATTTATAGCGGAAAGTAAATCAACTGAACTTAAGAAAACATTAAATATATTTGATTTGTTAATTCTGGGAATAAGCGCCGTAGTAGGAACAGGAATTTTTACAATTATCGGCAGTGCAATATCAGGCAGTGCTGACGGAGCCGGAGCCGGTACCGCAATTGTAATTTCAATGCTTATTGCTGCACTTGCAAGCTTATTCTCCGCACTTGCATATTCGGAAATAGCCGCAATGATTCCCGTTGCGGGAAGTGCATATACCTTTACTTATGCGACAATGGGTGAATTTATGGCCTGGATGGTAGGCTGGATATTAATGCTGGAGTATGCTATCGGGAACATAACCGTTGCAACGGCCTGGACAGGATATTTAGGACAATTATTAAAAGGCTTTAAACATATTCTTCCTGATTTTGTGGTTAACTTTCCTATTTGGTTAAGAAATGATTTTCGTTCAATGTATGCAATATGCGATAAATACGGATGGGATATACACGATAAAATGCCGTTTATTAACCTGCCTTTCGGCATTGAAATCCCGATTGCAGTAAATATTCCCGCAATATTCATAGTGCTGGTTCTCACCATACTCTTAATAAAAGGGGTAAAAGAATCTACCAGAGTTGCAGGGATTATGGTATTTGTCAATTTATCCATAATAATTTCTTTTGTAATTGTCGGAGCAAAATATGTCGCACCCGATAATTGGATTCCTTTTGCCCCTAACGGAATAGAAGGCATTCTGGCAGGAACATTCATAATATTTTTTGCATATATTGGTTTTGATGCAATTTCAACTGCGGCAGAAGAAACAAAAAACCCGCAAAGAGATTTGCCTGTTGCTATAATCGGAACTCTTGCACTATGTACAATATTATATGTTTCCGTTGCACTTGTTTTAACGGGGATAATGCCTCTCGGAAATATAGATATACAGGCGCCATTGGCACATGCAATGCATACAATCGGAAAAAATTGGTATGCAGGTGCAATATCAGTAGGGGCATTATGCGCTTTGACGTCTGTTTTATTGGTATATCAACTGGGAACAACAAGAATTTTCTATGCTATTGCAAGAGATAATTTTTTGCCTAAAAACATTATGAAAATCCATCCTAAATTTAAAACCCCGCATATAATAACTTGGATATCGGGTTTAATAGTAATCATCGGTTCATTATTTATGGATTTAAATATATCTGCCGAGCTTTGCAATTACGGAACTTTTGCTTCTTTTGTTATTATTTGTATTGAAGTTTTAATACTCAGAAAAACCGAACCCAATAGACCCAGACCCTTTAAAGTTCCTTTCTGTCCACTATTTCCGATTTTAGGAATAATAATGTGCAGCTGTTTTATGATATATAAAGGAATATCAGGCGGCGATTCCTCTTTATATTTCTTATTGTGGATAATTATGGGTCTTGCAATTTATATATCATACGGATATAAAAATAAAAGATTAAAAGGATAATTCATAAAAAATTTTAAGAAAGTTTATTTTTAAGTTTTTCAAGGAACAGTTTTGTTGCTGGCGAAAATACCTGATATTTTTTCCATACAATATCAAGCCTTGATTCAAGTTTCGGTTTTAACGGCTTAAAACATATGTCGCTTTCTTGTGATGTATCGGCAAGTTTATCAAGGGTAACGGCATAACCCACTCCTGCTTTTACCATAACAGTTGCATTATAAACAAGGTTATATGTAGCTGTTATATTAAGTTTTTCATATTTATCTCCAAACCAGTCAAGAAATCCGCTGTCTTTGGAATATTTCAGCGACATCTGGCGTGATGCAATAAGAGGCAGATTAATTAAATCATCAAGAACAATAAAATCTTTTTTCGCTAAATGACTGTCTTTTCTCATTACAACACCCCATATATCTTTTTCGGGAAGCGTAATATGGTCATATTTGGAAAAATCAACCGGTTGAATCAAAATACCAAAATCCAGTAATCCTTTATCAAGCTTTTCTGTTACATCCTCCGCATTACCCGAATATATATGAAACTTAATATCGGAAAATTCCGATTGAATATCTTTAATAATTTCGGCAACATATCTGATAGAATCGGATTCTCCTCCGCCTATATAAATATCACCGCTTATTGTATCCGATATAGAAAGAAATTCAGCCTCGGTTTTATCGGCCAAGTCCACAATTTCCTGCGCTCTGTTTCTTAAAATCATACCTTCCGGGGTAAGGGTAACTCTATATTTACCGCGTACTAGCAGTTTTTGTTTTAATTCTTTTTCAAGTTCCTGCAATTGCCGTGTCAGAGTGGGCTGTGTCAGGTGAAGAGAATTAGCCGCTTTTGTTATACTGCCTTCCCGCGCAACTGCCAGAAAATATCTTAATACCCTTATTTCCATATAAAAATAATATTCTTGTTAATTATACCTGTCAAGCATTTTTGAATATTTAATATAAGTATTTGCTATTTTTTGAACATGGTAAATAATAAATATACGGGAGATATTATTATGCCGGATTATCAAGAAAAAATACTTCAAAATCTCAAAGATGCAAATTGTGATAATGACTTAATATCAAGATTTTTTCAATTTGAACAAACCGGAAAAATACAAGAGCAATTACGACTGCTCTTAACACACAGAAAAAATCTTTTAGATTCTCTCCATAAAAATCAAAAACAAATAGATTGTTTGGATTATTTGATTTTTACTCTGGAACAGAAAGGAATACTATGGAAATAATAAGAGTTAATACTCCGAGAAAATTGGAACTAAAAGGAGCAATATGGAATTCAAACAATATGGATACGGTTGTTATTATGATAACCGGTATTTGCTCAAATGTATTTCAAAATGATATTTTGACTGCAACAGGAGAATTTTTAAGCAAGAATAATATAGCATTTATTGCAGGACATGCAATGGATTCATTTTCTTGTATTGCATATTCGGATTTTTCAACAGGAAAACAAAAATATACAGGAACAGTATTTGATGATTTTTCGCTTTGCTATGAAGACGTTGAAAGTTATGTAAAATATGCAAAAAATTTGGGATTTAAAAATATCATTCTTGCCGGACATTCTTTGGGGTCAAATAAAATTATACATTATTTAGGTAATACTCCCGATGACTTTGTTAATTATTTTATAGTTTCCGCACCGGTTGATTTGTCATATTGGTTTGGAGTTATGCCAAATGTTAAAGATAGTATTGAACTGGCTCAGAAATATGAGCAAGAAGGCAGAGAGAATGATATACTTCCATATCTTTTCGGCGGATTCTCTCCAATGTCCGCAAAAACGGTTTTATCCTTCTATAATGCATATAACTTAAAAAATTGTCCTGTTATCAGCAATGACGGAGAAACCGATTCACTTTACAATATTAAAATTGATGGGGCTTTTATAATAGGAGAAAAAGACAGTTTAACCAACGGTGATCCAAAAGGATTTATGGAAAAAATCAATTCATATTGTAAGAATCCGGAAAACAACAAAATAATTGTAGTGAAAGACGCATCACATATCTTCTATAATAAGCATGAAGAATATGCAAAAACTATTTTTGAATGTGTTCAAAAGTATTTACTTGCAGCAGTATAAAAATTAAACAAAAAGGAGAATTATATGTCAAAGAAAGTTTTAATTATAGGAACAAGCCCCAGAATCAGCGGCAATTCAAACCAAATCGTAAAAGAATTTGAAAAAGGCGCGGTTGATGCGGGCAATGAATGCGAAACTGTTTATCTTGCAGGAAAAAATATAGGCTTCTGCAAGGGATGTCTTGTATGCCAGAAAACAAAGAAATGTGTCATAAAAGATGATGCAAATGAAATAGTTGAGAAAATGAAACATTCGGATATTATTGTATGGGCAACTCCGATTTATTATTATGAAATGAGCGGACAAATGAAGACTATGATTGACAGGACAAATCCGTTATTTGCTGATGATTATAAATTCAGGGATATTTATTTAATTGTAACTGCCGCAGATGATGGTGACTATTCTGCAAACGGAGCATTAAAAGGTCTGGACGGATGGATAGAATGCTTTGATAAAACCTCTCTTAAAGGTGTAATTAAAGGTTTCGGGTTAGAAGGTATAAATGATATAAAAAATCATAATGAAATATTAATCGAAGCATACAATACGGGTAAGAAAATATAGGAGAAAAAATGCTGAAAAAACTACTGATTTTTATAGGATTATTGATATTTGTAACAGGAGGCAATCTTATGAGCGAAGCAAAAACAAACACATGGGATAAAACTTTTCCGAAAAGTGAAAAAGTCAATGTAGAAAAAGTTCATTTTAAAAACAGATACGGAGTAAATCTGACAGGCGATTTGTATACTCCGAAAGAAAACACAGACAAAAAATTGCCTGCAATAGCAATATCTGGACCTTTTGGTGCGGTAAAAGAGCAAGCATCGGGTTTATATGCACAAACTTTAGCTGAATGCGGGTTTGTTACTCTTGCATTTGATCCTTCATACACGGGTGAAAGTGACGGAACACCCAGAAACGTTGCTTCTCCGGATATAAATACGGAGGATTTCAGTGCCGCTGTTGATTTTTTAAGTAATCAGAAAAATGTCGATTCCGAAAAAATCGGAATACTAGGTATATGCGGGTTTGGAGGCTTCGGTTTAAATGCAGCCGCGATGGATACACGAATTAAAGCAACAGTTACTGTAACCATGTACGATATGACAAGGGTAAGCGCTAACGGATATTTTGACTCAACGGATGAAAATGCCCGTTATGCATTAAAAGAATCTCTCAATAAACAAAGAACCGAAGATTTTAAAAACGGAAAATATGCTTCCGCAGCAGGGCTTCCCGATAAATTGACAGGTGAAGAGCCGCAATTTGTACAAGATTATTACAATTATTATAAAACAAAACGCGGATTTCATAAACGTTCCATTAACTCAAACGGCAATTGGAATATGACATCATCTCTTTCTTTAATTAACATGCCTATACTGCAATACAGCAATGAAATTAAAAACGCGGTACTTGTTATTCACGGTGAAAAAGCACACAGCAGATATTTTAGCGAGGATGCCTTTAAAAAACTAAAAGGTGATAATAAAGAATTACTAATTGTTGAAGATGCAAACCATGTCGATTTATACGATAATTTAGATAAAATACCTTTTGACAAGATTGAAAATTTTTACAAAAAATATTTGAAGTAAAAATATTGAAAATTTCAAAGACAGGGTTTATGGACCCTGTCTTTTTTATGCAAGTATTTAATGCATGCGAATCAGATATTAAAAGACAATTGTCATATGATATAAACGCCTATTTCTTAGACCGGTTTAAAAATTTAACCCTATAACTTGAATTATTATTAAAAAAAGTCTAAAATCAGCTTATGAAAAGAATTATTGCATATGTTCATTCTCATTGGGACAGAGAATGGTACAGAGAATTTGAAGAATTCAGATTAAGACTTATTGAAGTTTTTGATGAAGTTTTGATGGCTCTTAAAAACAACGAATTACCATGTTTTTATTTTGACGGGCAAACGGCAGCTATTGAAGATTATATTGAGATATTTCCCGAAAAATCGGAAGATATAAAAAAACTCATACAAGAAAAAAAACTGCGCATTGGACCTTTTTATTGCAGTGCCGATAGTCTTTTGGTATCGGGGGAATTCTTATACCGCAATTTAGAAATGGGAATATATAAATCAAAGCAGCTTGGAGAAACAGATTTTATCGGCTATCTTTCCGACACTTTCGGACACAGCAGATGTATGCCTTATATTTTTAAAGCTCTCGGAATAGATAAAGCATGCCTGTGGCGCGGACTCGGAAATCTTCCTGCCGATTTAAACTGGCAGGGAATAAAAGCGGTATATCTTATTCAAGGTTATTATCAGGACTTTTTAAACAGCAATTTATCAATTGAACAAAAAGCCGAATTATTAAAAAAATATATTGATAAAATTTCTTTAAAAAGTTCAGATAATATTTTATTGCCTATAGGCGCCGATCATCTTACCATACCTGAAAATATAAAAGAACAAATAAAAAAACTGAATAAAATTTATTCTGATTATAAAATAGAACTCGCTTCTCCTTTTGAATATTTTGAAAAAATAAAATCACACGCAAAAATACAAGGTGAATTCCTCAACAATACTTTGAATTTTATACTTCCGGGTGTATATTCTGCAAGAATATACGTAAAACAGGCAAATGCAAAAGCTCAATGGCTTTTAAACAGAATAGCAGAACCCCTGCAGGCAATAGGAAATTTTTATTTTAATACCAAAAATAAACAAAATGAAATTGATTACGCATATAAAATTTTGATTAAAAATCACGCTCATGACAGTATATACGGATGCAGTACGGACAAAGTCGACAACGAAGTTATGACAAGATTTGAAAAAGTTAATTCAATTTCGGAAGGAATAATAAAAAGGACCATAAGAGATTTAACCTCACAAAACGGCAAAATTGCAGTAATCAATCTTTCAAATTACAATTATAACGGCATTGTGAAATATATATCCGATAAAACACCGCCTAAATGGATGAATGCGGTAAAAATAAAATCAACAAAAGGGTTCACGGACGAAAAATTATATAATATAAATCAAATTCCCACAACAGAAGATTACACAACCATAAATGAATATATTATTGATGTGAAAAATTTAAGTCCTTTTTCCCTGACACAAATAAAAAAAGATAATATTTGCAATGACAGATTTCTAAAAGTTTCAAATACTTCAATAGAAAACAAATACATAAAAGCAGAAGTACAAAACAGTAAAATTATAATTTTCGATAAGATTAACAGTGAAGAATACAATGATTTCATTAATATAATTGATAAAGCAGATATCGGAGATAGTTATAATTTCGGACCGTTAAAGGGAGATAGACCTATAACGGCAAATCTGAAGAATTTTAGAATAAAAAATAAAAATAACAAAATTGCTATATTATCACTGTTTTATGAAATTAAAATCCCTGTAAATTCAACGAAAAAAAACAGAAGTATAAAAACTTATCTTCATAAAATAAAATTGGATTTAATATTGTACAATCAATCAAAATATATTGAATTTAATTCTGAATGGGAAAATAGAAGCAAAAATCATATTTTGCAGATAAAATTTAATCTTAAAGAAAAAATTTTTAAAACGCTTAATGAAGATTTATACGGTACGACAGAACGCTGCTTTAACCCTGATTATGATATATATAAAGAAATACCTGCGCCAAAAGGCATAGAACTCAAACCCAATACTTCTCCAATGCAAAGGTTTATGATTACGAAGAAGTTTGCTCTCATTACAAAAGGAAATTGCGAATATGAAATAATTAAAAATTCCGTAAATTTAACATTATTAAGGGCAACAGGAATTATATCAAATCCAAAAAATTCTTCCAGAGGAACTCCGGCAGGTCCTCCTCTCCCGATTGAAAAAGCCCAGTGTTTAAGTAAAAATACCGCAAACTTTGCTGCCGCTTTCTCTAGCAACGAAAAAGAAATATTTATGATTACTGAAGAATTTTATTATTCGTGTATTTGTTTAAATACAAATTTAACGGATAAAAAATTTATTGAATTAAAAAATAAAGATATATTGGTATACTGCATAAAGTTAACTGAAGAAGGCATCTTATACAGATTATTTAATAATTCGGACAAAAAACAATTTGTTGATATAAAAATTCCCATGTCAGGAGAAATCAGCAAAATAATTTTTAATCCATATGAAATAAAAAATATCGTAATAAATCGTTAAAGATGTTGATTTTAGCTTTTTTTCGGGATATCATCAAATATAATAAGGAGTTATCAGATAGTTTGTAAACAAATAAAAATTTAATAATTTTTTTGTTTTGGAGGAAAAATGTCAAAAAGACGAGTTGTTGTTACCGGTATGGGTTGTGTAAGTCCTTACGGTATAGGTGTTGAAAAGTTATGGAACAATTTAATTCATGGCAAAAGCGGCATAAAAGAGCATAATTTAGATAAAGAAAAACATCTCGTCAAAATTGCCGGACAGGTTCCGCCTGATATAAATATAGATCCTTATGTTGATCCTAAAGAAGCAAAAAGACTTGATAAGAGCATAATTTATGCTCTTATAGCAGCGGAGGAAGCATATAAAGACTCTGGACTTAATTTTAAAAATGAAGATATGACAAAAATAGGTGTTATTGTCTCAACGGCAGCAGGAGGTTTAATTGTAGTCACAACGGGGTATAAAGAAATGATGAACAAAGGTTTCCATAAATGTTCACCGTTCACTGTACCTATGATGATAGCAAATATGGCTTCGGGGAAAATATCAATAAAATACGGATTAAGAGGTCCGAGTAAAGCTGTTTTATCGGCATGTGCAACCGGAGCTCATTCTTTAGGCGACAGTTTCCGAACAATCCAATACGGTGATGCCGATATAATGTTTGCCGGCGGTGCCGAATCAAGTGTATGTGATTTTGGTATAGGTGCATTTACAAGTGCAAGAACTCTTTCAAAGAGCAACAGACCGCCCGAAGAAGTGTCAAGACCGTATGATAAAGACCGTGACGGTTTTGTGTTATCGGAAGGCGGTGCCGTTCTTATTCTTGAGGAAAGAGAACATGCAATTAAACGCGGTGCCAGAATTTATGCGGAACTTAAGGCATACGGGCAAAGCTCTGATGCATACGATATGGTAGCACCTGATCCCGAAGGCAGAGGTGCAGAACTTGCCATCCGCAACTGCCTGAAAGAAGGCAACAAATCTCCGGAACAGATTGATTATATAAATATGCACGGAACAAGTACTCACTTGGGCGATCTTGCCGAATCAAAAACAGTTGAAAGAATATTCGGCAGTAAAGAAAAAAATCCAAACCTGCTTGTAAGTTCAACAAAATCTATGACGGGTCATATGCTTGGTGCGGCAGGAAGTGCTGAAGCCATAGTTGCAGTTAAGACAATAACGGAAGGCATTGTTCCGCCGACAATTAATATTGTAAATTTGGATCCCGAAGTTGCTGATTTAGATTATGTTGCAAATAAAGCAAGAGAGAAAAAAATTACAACGGCAATTTCAAATTCATTCGGTTTTGGCGGACATAACGCAGTTTTAATGTTTGAAAAAATATAATAAAAATAGAAAATTAAACTGCAGCACTGTCTTGTTCTATTCTATTCATTGGATTCCAATTATCTTTTAATTTATTTTTTATCAGGTTTTGATAAAACTCCTCTTTATAATTCAGTAAATCAAGCTGCTTTTTAAGATTATTCATTTGCTGCTGTGCTTTTTCTTTAGTTTCACGGATTATATCGTACCGCTGAGAAATAGTCGAATCTCCCATAATGCAGAAATCTATATAACGTTTAATAGACTTATTATCCGTTCCGACGCTGCGAAGACATTTAACTATTTTTACCCACTCAAGATCATTATCCGTAAACATTCTTATATTATTTTCATTTCTTTTAACAAAAGGGAAAAAACCGCTTTTCGCCCAGAAACGCAGCGTATGTTCGGAGATATCCATCTTTTCGGCTACTTCTTTTATCGTATACATTAAAAACCTCCTGACTCCTAAAGTATATCATAAAATAATTTTGCAGCCAGAAGTAGCTGTAAAGTAATACGGGATAAAAAAACTTCCTTAAGCAATATTAAGGAAGAAAAATTAGTAAAAGAGACATCAATAATATTGTTACATGTGTAATTTTGAAAGTCTAAGAAAAGCACTGAATGTAAAGCAAAATTAATAATTATTTATATAAAAGGTTGAATATACATAATATATTAAGTATACTTAATACACTTATTTAACTTTTGTAAAAAAATCTAAAAAAAATAAGAAAAAGACGCAATTTTAAATATTCAGGGATATTAAAGATAAAAAAAAGGCAGACAAACTGGAAAGCATATGCAGATAAACCGAATAAACTCAGATATTTCCTGTGATACAAAAAGGAATAATAAAGCCAGCATTAATAACAAGAATACAGCCTTTAAAGGACCATTGGCAGCAGTAGATAAAGCCGCCTTGGGTGTTGCAGATTTAATCGAAAACGGCGGACTTTTCGTTTCATTTACATTACAGGATATGTTGGGAACAAATCTTCCCCGTCCTATAATGGGATTAAAAAGAAATGCAAAAGAAAATAAGGGTGAAGCAAACAAAAGTTTTGCTCTTAAAGAACTTGTAAGGGAAATGCTTACCGGTCCGAGCATGTTCATAATACCGGCTTTTATGCTTAAAGCAGGTAAGAAGATATTTGGTAAAACAATAAATGTTCCCATGAAATTTATAAAATCATTCGGCGACATATATGGTGCAAAACCGCTGAATGAGTCAGGTTGTGCAATAGGAAAACAAGATTTTTATAAAAATACCTTTACGGAAATCATTAAAAATGCAAAATCAGAAACAAAAGCTTCTAAAGCAACTATAGAAACAGCTGCTGATTTTGCAAATCAACTTGTTACAGAAGCAAAAGATAAAAAAACAACAGAAAAAACTATAGGCAAACTGGCAGACAAATTCACTACGATAGCAAAAAAACATGCAAAAGACGCTGCTCATACAGACTTTACACAAGCAGCCGTTTCTAAAACAACATCAGCACCATTTAAAGAAACGGTATCATATATGATGTCATATGCAGATGATATAGTAGAAAAAGCAAGTAAACAAGATCCGAATAAACTAAGCGGATATATTAAAAAACTTACAAATAATAAAGTAATAGGTCGTTTTGCCGCAAATATTGCAATGTATGCTGCTGTAATGGCATTTCTGCAGATAATCCCAAAACTGTATAATAAAGCAGAAGGTAAAGAAAATGCCGGACTTAAAGGACTTATGAAAGAAGAAACAATTAATAATAAGTCACTTGATAGTACAAAATCTAAAGAAAGCACGGAAACAAAAGAAATAAAAGATAAGTCAAATCCCTCTTTCGGTTCTTCTGCATCATTTGTTCAGAAACTTACCGGTAATCAAATCATTGGCAAAATGGCTCAAGGTATTGAATTTGACGGCTGTAATTTGTCTTTTCCGCTATTATTGGGAATAATGGGATTCGGTATTTTACTGCCAAGAACAATGCAGGCAAAAGATAAATACGACAAAGAAGAAATTTTAAGACGTGATTTAATTACCTGTACAACAATGTGTTTTGCTGAAAAAGAATTAAGAAAAGGATTTTCTAAATTAAACGAAAAAAATTCAGGATTGGTATTGGCTGCAAAGGAAAAAGGGTTTAAAGATAAAAGTATATTTAAGCGCTTCTTTGATTATCTGAGACCAGAAAAAGGAATAAGAGTACTTTCAACGGATCAAATTATATCAAAATACAGCGGTATTGATAAATATAAAGACGGAATAAAAGGTTTCTGTGAATTTATTGAAGGACAGGGCGGAAATCTGGGCAAGGTATTCAGCCTGACAGATGACTCAAAATCAATAGTTCAAAATTTATTGGTAAAAGACGGACATGATATTGCAACTGCAAGTAATTCAACAATTAAAGAAACTCTAAGTAAAGCTATCGATTCTGATGATGTAAAAAAACTGACAGAGCTTTTCAAAGATAAAAATAATCCGTGGGTAACTAAGGCAAAAACTCTGAACGCAAGATTTACGGCATTATCAGTGTTAATACTTGTTCCCGTCTTTTTGGGATTCCTGCTTCCCTGGATAAACGAAAAATCAACAAAAAAACGTATAAGTCAAGAACAGGAAAACAATAATAATACAAATACTATAAATAACAATATTAATCTTACGGGAGCAAATTCTGCAAAAGTATTTGATGATATAACAAAGTTTATTGGAACATAACAAATATTAAACTATTATTTCCGTTTCATTTTTATAAGTAACAAAAGCAAGTTTATTGTTAGCTTTTTTTACAAATTTCCTTTTCGTATATATAACAGATGTTTTTGAATTTAATTTTTGAGATGAATATTCTTTCGTAATTTGTGCAGCCTTTAACAGTATTTCATCAGAAATTTCATCTTTCGGATTATTCTTTTTTACCAGAACATGTGCCCCGGGTGCATTTAGAGTATGAAACCATAAATCTTCAGATGAAGAAATTTTTGATAAAATATAATCATTTTGTTTTCTGTTCCTGCCTATGTATATTTTCACACCCGAATATTCAATGAATTCAACTCTTGAGGTTTTATTATCCGTATCTTCTTCTATATTCTCAATCAAATAGGAATTTATATCCTGCAATTCATTAATATTATCCGTATTATCCGCATAAAACTTTTGTTCTTCAAAATACATTATTTGAGAACGTGTTTTCTCAATCATATGCATAGAATGTTCATATGCAGCTTTTGTTTTTTTATATAAAGAATAATATTTATTTGCATTTTCCAAAGCGGTTAAGTTTATATCAAACTCTATTTCAATATTATTACCATCAAAATCTTTTAAATAAAATTTTTCAGCCTTATTATTTAATAAATATAAATTTGCCATTATAATATCCGCTTTATTTTTATATTGAACGGCTTTATCTATTCCACCTATTTGTATCTTTTGCTTTTCTTCCAATAAATATAATTTATCCAATTTAGAAGAAATATATTTTATTACTCTTGATTTAAGGTTTGCTGATAAAATATTATACTGATGAAAAGAAAAATAATTATCTATCATTTCATTTATTGTTTCATATTTATAAGAATTTTCAATATCAAAAAGAAAATATTTAGAAAAATCGGCAGTTATACAATATGTAAAAGAGGATGAAGACAAAAAATTTCTTAACATATTATAGAAATCTTCATATGAAAAAGGATAAATTTTATTTGCGAGTTCTTCAACAACAGGATTTGTCAGATAATAATAATTTAAACAAACAGATTGAACAGGTTTTTCAGAATCAATACTCTTCATAAAAGAATCAAAAGTTATTTTAAGTAAATTTTTTTTCTTTTGTCCCGGAGGATAAATATAAGGTAAAGATCCGTATAGTTCTCTTTCTCTGCTCTTTTCCGAACTCACATTATGCGCACAACCAATAATAACATTAGTATCATAATTATATAAAATAATGTTACTGTGCTTGCCCATTAGTTCTATTGCCAAACATAACTGCAACTTTTCATTTAGTTCATCATAATATTCAAAATAAATTTCAAATATTCTTTCATATTTTGGGACTGCTACATTTATAATTTTTGCATTTTGAATATATTTTCTGAGCAGCATGCAAAACATCAGCGCATTCTTTGGTATAACAAAATTGCGTTTTTTTTCATTTTCTTCAGACATAAAACATAAATGATATAAATTCGGACTGAAATTAATATATAATTTTTTTGTTTTACCTTTTGAACGAATGACAAAAATCAGTTCATTTCGTGAAGGCTGCTGAATTCTTTGAATTTTTGCTCCTTTAAAAAAATCAATATTTTCATCAGCAAATAATTTTAATGTTAATGAGTCAAAATTTATCATAAAAATATTTTAAACTAAAAAAGCAATGAATTATACATTGCTTTTTCTATTACATTATTTTATAAATTTTATGCAGCAATACCGGAACCTATATCTTTTATTCCCTGATTCAATAATTTATACTCCGTACTGCATACAGAATTTGCAACAATTGCTTCCGTTGAAGCATTTTCAATAATTTGATTGCCTGATTCATCAGTAACTGCCTTGACCATACCGCCATTACTGATTAAATTATTTCCCCTCAGAAATCCGTTGGCAGACCCCATTATACCACCCACGACACCGCCTGTAACAGCCCCTGAAGCAGTATTTAAGGCAAGTTCTGATACATCAAAGTCTTTATCTTCATCAAATGCACAATCTAAAGTATAATTAGAAGCACCCGATATTGAACCGGTTACAATCCCTGTTTTAATTCCTTTAGCTGCACTTGCTTTAACGGACTGAGCCACTGTTCCTGCCGTAGTGCCGTTACCCATAGTAGCACCTGAAATGGCACCCGTAATTGCGCCTGATATTGCATCTTGAGCAATTTGTTTTGCATCTAAAGCATCATTTTCCACTTCATTTGTTGCTCTGTCAGCAAATTTTACACCTGATTTAGTAACAGCACCGGCACCTGCTCCCGCAAGAGCCGCTATTACAATAGGAGCCGCCGTACCTCCCGATGCAATTACAGCAGCTGCTGCAGCCGTGCCGGCAAGAATTGCGGAAACTCCTGTTGCTATATTAGCAAATAAATCTAAGCTTTTTCCCTGATTTGCACCATATTCTTCAATTTCAGTAAGTGCTTCTTCATAAGATATTTCACCATTTTTATATTTTTCAATTGCATCTTCACAATTGAGTGCGGATGATCCTATTCCGATTTTTTCTTTTAAAGAATTCCAGCCGTTTAAAATTACACCGTTATTATCTTGAATAGAATCTAATTCTTGTTGAAGCATATCAACATTTTCCTCAGAAACAGAATCAGAAGAATAACTGTTTGAAGAATCAAAAATACTAACATCATCAATAACAGAATCAGAAGAATTAAAATCACTATATTCCAATATTTCTGAGTTATTTACGGAATTAAAGTTAATATTACTAACCATACCTGCTCCAAAACTAGCACATAAACTACCTTACATTTATATAAAGTATTTTTATTTATTGAAATTGCGCAGGTATTTACAAAAGTTAATAAATTAAATATCAATTAATTTTCTTTTTATGGCTTTAACAACAGCCTGAGTTCTATCTTTAACTCTTAACTTGAAGAATATATTATGAATATGCGCTTTCGCCGTATGCAAACTAACATTCAGTTCTTGAGCTATTTCGCCATTCTTTTTTCCTTTTGATAAATAATTTAAAACCTGAATTTCTCTTTTTGTCATAACTATGTCCGGAGGTAAGGTAACATCCGTATAATTCGGATGTTTTAATGCAAATAAAAACTTTTTGAAAACACTTCTGTTAATACTTACTTCAAGATAACAATCTTTATCTTCAAAATCTATTTTATTATTATCAATAATAGTAAATTTAATTTTATTGCTATCAATGTTAAAAAAAGGCATAGTATCTCTCCCATACAAATAATAAATGTAACGACTATCTTAAACATATAAAAAATGAATTATTTATATATAAAAAGATAATACCTCATATAGAAAATAATAAACTAACATATTTTCAGCAATAAAAAAAAGACTACTTTTGGTAGTCTTTTTTAAACTTGAATCCGGCAACTAGCTATTTTCCCGGGCGGTCATCCGCCAAGTATTTTCACCGCAAGTAGTCTTTACGACCGTGTTCGGAATGGGAACGGGTGGTATCCTACCGCTTGGTCACCGGAAAATTTGTGTAAGATGACTTATAATAAATAAAAAGCCGTCATCTATGGACAAAATCCGTGCACTAAGAACTGCACAAAATTATAAACAATCATCAATATTATAGGAAAAGCCCTCGTCCTATTAGTATCACTCGCCTAAATATGTTGCCACACTTACAGCTATGACCTATCAACCATGTAATCTGCATGGGGACTTACCTGGTTACCCAGTAAGAGAACTCATCTTTCGGTGGGCTTCGTACTTATATGCTTTCAGCACTTATCCGCTTGGAACACAGCTAC
>CAZNEN010000027.1:0-17070 GCA_964572355.1 uncultured Muribaculaceae bacterium | reverse complement strand
ATAATGTTAAATTATCCTTAATTTCGTTTGTATATTCATAGTTTTTGGAGATTTCGCTGTAAATATTGTTTATTTTAGAATCAGTACCCGTATTTAACGCTTTTACCTGATCTTTTGTAAAATCATAAGTTTTTGATATTTCTTCGTAAAGTTTATAAACATCTTCATTTGTGGCATTTAAGAGAATATTGGTTATGCTGCCTCCGATATTATTTTTTAAATATCTGCCGGAAGCTTTTTGTCTGTATTCTGCGATTTTATTTTTCCGGAATGTAAAAGCTAAATAATAATAATAAATGTCATAGATTACATGTTCAAACGGAAGAAGCCAGGGTTTAAAACGACCTGCAAGATGAAGTATATTGCATTTTGACAAAGAAGCGGGATTAATCTTTTCATAAAGAAAATACTGGTAGTTCCATATTTTGTCCAGACTTAAAATATTATTTTTAAGAACAACGTTTAAAATATCCTGATCTTGCCAGAGGATTTTATCACTGTTATTTAATGCATAGTCGAATAATTTTTCTTCAATATTATTTTTTCGCCAGTAATTAATATTAATAAGAATTACGCCGGCGTTAAAATAAGTTTTAAGCCCGAGTCTTAAAGCTTCTTTTTCCGTTTCTGCATCAGGCACCATTGCCGCTGCCATATTCTCAATATTTGTTTCAAATAAATTTTTTAGTGATGAACGAATGATTACGTCACAGTCAAGGTAAAGTATTTTATCAAGCTCGGGGAAAAAATCGGGAATTTTAAATCTGAAATAAGTTGGAAGCGTAACATGATAATCTTTATGTTCTTCCCCTTTTTCTTTAAGCATAGGACAATTTGCAAAATCATTTTTATCCACCGCAATATATTTAATATTAAAATCTTTTATTTTTTTTAAAGATTCTAAAGCCATTTTGTTTTTTTTACTCAACCCTCCGTCGAGTATATAAAAATTGATGTTTTCTTTTTCGTCCGAGTTTTTTAATATTGAAACAATAGAAACAGCAAGCTGTTCGGTGTATTCCGAATCTAAACTGTAACAAATATTATATTCCTGCATATAAGTTATCCCAATCTATCACTTTGATTGTACAATAATTAAAGAAAAAAGAATATATTTTAACAAAAAATTAAAGTATTTAGAAAAAATGACGAACATGATTTTGTCAAAACGGGTAAATCATATGGAAATACAAGAGGATACAGACCTGAAAAAAGTAGGATTGGAATTAATGTTCCTTACGCCTGATAAATGTTCAAGGGCGGAGGGAATTTCCGCTGTTGAACTTTCTAAATCGCTTAATATGCCTCTTGATATTGTAAAGAAAAAACTTAAGGTTCTTCTGGATAAAGAAATTATACGTGTTTACGGAATAAATCCGAAATTGTGGAAATTTGATGAATTTAAATTCCAAAAAATGGATGAAGATGATGATGTATACAGGCTTTTGTGTAATTTTGACGATGTGGATTTTGACAGATATTTTTCATATAATTAATTTGGAAAAACAAAACGTCTTTTTGGAGATTCCGAGAAGAAAATTAGGGACTATTTACGGGAAATAGAAATTTTTTTACAAATTTTTTTTACGAATGTATAATAAGGTTATTGGTAAATAGAGAATGGGTGAATTATGACAATAACTGCCGAAAAAGAAGGATTAATCACACAGGTTATAGGTCCCGTAATTGACGTTGAATTTAAATCGGGAATTCTGCCTGAAATCAACGATTCCATTGAGATTATTGTTGATGATAACAATAAAATTGTTGCGGAAGTGCAACAGCATCTTGGCGAAAACAGAGTGCGTTCCGTTGCTATGTCGTCTACTGACGGTATAAAAAGAGGAATGAAGGTTATAAACACCGGAGAATCCATAAAAATACCCGTCGGTAAAAATATATTGGGGAGAATTCTAAATGTACTCGGACAGCCCGTTGATAACGAAGGTCCTATAGAAACGGATACATATTTGCCCATACACAGAGAATCTCCTTCTCTTGTTGATCAGAACACGGATATTGAAATTTTAGAAACCGGTATAAAAGCCATAGATTTATTGCAGCCCTACCAGAAAGGCGGAAAAGTCGGTTTGTTCGGAGGTGCCGGTGTCGGTAAAACAGTTTTGATTATGGAATTAATTCATAATATTGCTTCGGAACATTCGGGTGTATCCGTATTCGGCGGTGTAGGAGAAAGAACACGTGAAGGAAATGACCTCTGGAACGAAATGAAAGAATCCGGAGTTATAGATAAAGTTGCTCTTATATACGGACAGATGAATGAACCCCCGGGAGCCAGAATGAGAGTCGGTTTATCAGCTCTTACGGCTGCGGAATATTTCAGAGATTATTCAAAACAGGATGTATTATTGTTCATAGATAATATTTTCAGATTTGTTCAGGCAGGTTCCGAAGTTTCGGCTTTGCTCGGCAGAATGCCTTCCGCTGTCGGTTATCAACCGACACTTGCAAATGAAATGGGCGAGCTGCAGGAACGAATTACATCAACAAAAGACGGTTCCATTACATCGGTTCAGGCTATATATGTTCCTGCGGATGATTTAACAGACCCCGCTCCGGCGACTACGTTCTCGCATTTGGATGCTTCAACCGTATTATCAAGGCAGATTGCATCTTTAGGTATTTATCCCGCTGTTGATCCTCTGGCGTCGAACAGTAAAGTTCTTGACCCCAATATAATCGGAGAAGAACACTATAACGTAGCAAGAAAAGTTCTTGAAATTCTTCAAAAATATCAGGAATTGCAGGATATTATCGCAATTTTAGGTATGGACGAATTATCCGAAGAAGATAAAGAAACGGTTAACAGAGCAAGAAAAATCCAAAAATTCTTATCGCAGCCGTTTAATGTAGCTGAACAATTCTCGGGTATTCCCGGTAAGTACGTTAAACTCGAAGATACTATTGCCGGATTCAAAGGAATTATTGAAGGTCAATACGATAATATTCCTGAACAAGCCTTCTATATGGCAGGCACTATAGAAGATGTTCTTAAGAATGCAGAAAAGGTACAATAAGATTTTATGGCTGAAAAAACAATACATTTCAAAATAATAACACCTGAAAAAATTGTATATGAAGATGATGTAGACGCAATATATGCTCAAGGTGAAGCGGGAAGTTTCGGGGTTTTGCCGAATCATATACCGTTTATGTCTGTCTTGGCTGTAGATGTTGCCAAAATAGAAAAAAACGGTGAAATGAAAATGTTTTCTATTATAGGCGGTGCATTTCAGTTTAAAAATAATGAAGCAATAATTTTAACCGAAGTTGCGGAATGCGGTAATGATATTGATACAACAAGAGCACAGCTTGCCAAGGAACGTGCGGAAGCAAAATTAAGCTCTGCAGAAACACAAAGAGATATTAAAACCGCAAATGCCGCGCTTGCCAGAGCTATGGCAAGGTTAAAAGCAGCTTCAAAAAGCTAATTCTTTATTTTTTGTATTATTACGAAAATATAATTTTTTATAAAGTTTTTATTATTTCTGATATAAAGTCTGCTATTTGTTTTTCAAAAGCCTTGCCTTCTTTGGAATTGTAATATTCTTTTTTCCACCAGTTGCTTTTATAATCTTCACTCGGGTATGGCAGTTTTAATATTTTTATTTTGTCATTGTCAATATTTTTAACAACATCTTGTGTATCAATTGCTGCAAATATAAATGGATTACCGGCTCTTAATCTTAATAATTCCGAAAATTGTTTTTCTATTTCTTCATCAATGGAAAGAATTTGGACAAAAATAACGGGAATAGGATTTAACATGGCTTTTTTAAAATTCTCTATTCTTTTTGTATAAGTTTCAATAAGTTCAGCTTTTGTTTTTAAATGTTTATCATGTGTGAACATTATACAATTCGGTTCTTTAATCCAATATGATGAATTTTTTGTTTTAATATAATTTAAATTCCAAAAAAATTCGTTAAAATCAGTTCTTAAAGTTTTTGTAATTTCGGGGATTCCAAATATAGCGAGATCAAACGGATAAGTTAACTCCCCCAGCAGTTTATGTGGTTTTATTTTCCATCTTGTAAGAATTGTCCTGGGTATACAATTTTGCCCCAGCGGAATTATTTGTACTTTTTTTGTAAAAATATTCATTGAATTTATAATAATCAAATTGCAGCAATTAATCAATTTATTTTATTGTATAATTTTGCACAGAGGCCGTATATGAAAACATATGTAAAAGATTATTTCTTTTTAACAATTGGAGCATTAATATACTCTTTTGCAGTTGAAGCCTTTTTGATGCGGAGCAGAATAATTGACGGCTGTATTGGGGACAAAAAAGAACAGTATATTGTGTAATTTCAAGACTGCAGGTTCAAAAACTTAAAGAAATTGCAAAAAATGTAGTTCCGAGAGCCTTTATTGCAATAGAAAATGTTTATTAAGTTGAAGGAATCAGAGTAAAGAAAAGAAAAATTTAATTTAATTTTGAAAAATTGATATTTTTGAGTTAAATTTATAATAATAAATTACATGCGGGATGACAGGAAGATAAAATGATAACGACGACATCAATGAAAACACACGGATGCGGTGAAATAACAAAAAAAGAGATAGGAAAAGAAGTTACAATAGCAGGATGGATCTCGGCAGTGAGAGATTTGGGCGGAATTATATTCGTAGAAGTAAGAGATCGTTCGGGTCTGTTTCAGTTGGTATCCGATCCGCAGAAAAATCCTGAGGTTTATGATGTTTTCCAAAAGTTAAGAGATGAATTTGTAATAAAAGCAACGGGTATTGTTTCTATAAGACCTGAAGAAACATATAATGACAAGCTTCCCACGGGAGAAATAGAAGTATATCCCACTTCTATAGAAATTCTTTCAACGGCTGCAGTTCTTCCGTTTCCTTTAAATGCAGATGATGTGAGTGAAGACGTAAGATTAAAATATCGTTATCTTGATATAAGACGTGAAGAAGTTTTAAAAAATTTAAAATTAAGGCATGAAATAGTTTCAACAATACGTAATTATTTAAACGGTCAGAATTTTATGGAGGTTGAAACTCCGATATTAATTAAAACAACACCCGAAGGTGCAAGAGATTACCTTGTTCCGAGTCGTGTTCAGCCGGGTAAATTTTATGCACTTCCTCAATCTCCGCAGATTTTTAAGCAACTGTTGATGGTGGGCGGAATTGAGCGTTACTATCAGATAGCGAAATGTTTCCGTGACGAAGATTTGCGTGCGGACAGACAGCCTGAATTTACTCAGGTGGATTTGGAAATGTCGTTTGTTGAGCAACAGGATATTATGAATATGGTAGAAGGTTTATTAAGAGAAGTATTTAAACTTGTCGGTTACAAAACGCTTGATAAACTTCCTGTTATTACATATAAAGAAGCTATGGACAAGTATGGCTCCGATAGACCCGATACACGCTTTGGGCTTGAATTGTTTGATATCGGCGATATCATTATGGAATCTAATTTTGAAATTATAAAAGATACTCTAAAAGCAGGCGGAATAGTAAGAGCAATTAAAATCCCGGGAATTGCAAATTATTCAAGAAAAGAAATGGACGATTTAACAAAACTTGCCGTTTCGTATGGGGCTAAGGCTCTTGCAAATATTATGTACCTTGAAGACGGCAGTGCAAAATCTCCCGTACTTAAATTTATGACGGAAGAACAGGCAGAAAAGATAAAACAGAGAGCAAATGCTAAAGCCGGCGATGTTATATTTTTTGTTGCGGATAAACCAAAAGTTACATATGATGTAATGGGCAGATTCAGGTTGTATTTCGGTGAAAAACTGGGATTGATTAATCCCGATGATCATGCGCTGTTATGGGTTGTGGATTTTCCGATGTTTGAATATTCTGAAGAAGATGGCAGATATGTATCAGTGCATCATCCATTTACAATGCCCAATTTGGAAGATATAGACAAGATGGAATCAGATCCCGCAAATTGCCGTTCGATTGCTTATGATATTGTATATAACGGCAACGAACTTGGAGGCGGCAGCGTAAGAATACATTCTCCAGAGGTGCAGCAGCGTGTATTTAAAGCATTAGGTTTGTCAGATGAAGAAACTAAAGAAAAATTCGGGTTTATGATAAATGCTTTTAAATACGGAACTCCTCCGCATGCGGGTTTGGCTCTCGGATTGGACAGAGTTGTTGCGCTGCTTGCAAAGACAAACTCCATAAGAGATGTTATAGCATTCCCTAAAAATTCCGCAGCAAAATGTTTAATGACGGAAGCTCCTGCTATGGCATCGGAAGATCAATTAAGAGAGTTACATTTAAGACTTACAACAAGAATTAATTAGGTTACTTTTTTAAAAAATCAGAAAGCAGATGGAAGACAAATTAATTAAGCAAATTTGGGACGAGGTCCTTGCCATATTGAAGGAATCAGTTCTGGCTACAACCTTTGAAACATGGATTGTGCCTTTGGTTCCCCATTCCTTTGAAGATAATTGTTTCTATGCGTTAACGGGGCAGAATCTTGCGGTTCAAATTTTGCAGAAAAATCAGAAAGATATTTCTAAAGCTCTTTCAAAAGTCTGCGGTAAAGATGTTTATTTCAAAGTTATTTATGATGAGGAGCTTCATAAAAAACTTGAAAAAGAAAAACAAAAAGCAAAAAAAGAAGAAGAAAAGGAATTTATACAAAATCTTGAAAAAAGAATTACTTCTTCAAAATATGACGGTTTAAAACAGATGCAGTCTTCCTGTAATCTGAATTTGAAATATAAATTTGATAATTTTGTAGTAGGTTCAAGTAATAAATTTGCCTATGCTGTTGCAGTTGCCGTTGCAAAAGATCCGGGAAAACAGTATAATCCTTTATTTATATACGGAAATTCGGGACTCGGAAAGACTCATCTGTTGCAGGCTATCGGACATGATATTTTGTTTCATAAGCCAAAATTAAAGGTAAAATACGTGAAAGCAGAAGAGTTTATTAATGATCTTGTAAGCTCGCTTGCAAAAGGTATGGATAAAACAGGCGATAAAAATAAAAAAATGAATGAATTTCGCAATAAATACAGAAACGTGGATGTTCTTCTTGTTGATGATATTCAATTAATAGAAGGAAAATCAAGAACCGAAGAAGAAATGTTTAATACATTTGAGAGTCTGCATAATTCAGGCAGACAGATTGTATTTACATCGGATCGTTCCCCCGATAAATTTGAAAATACCCCGGAGCGTTTAAAAACAAGATTTCAGATGGGTTTGCTTGCGGATATTCAGGTTCCTGACCTTGAAACAAGAATGGCAATTTTAACAAAACTTTCAAATGATAATAATGTTAAAATGCCTTCAAATGTTATTGAGTTTTTAGCTTCCGTATTTAATAAAAACGTACGTGAACTTGAAGGAGCTTTTAATACAATAAGTGCTTATACTTCTATAAATGAAATATCTGTTACATTAGATATAGTAAAGAAAATTATAAAGTATAACGATAAAAGAAAAGTAGTAACTGTGGACGGAATTATAGATATAGTCGCAGGTTTTTATAATATATCTGCCGATGACATAAAAAGTTCCAACAGAGCGGCAAAAACTGCATATGCCCGCCAGATAGCAATATATCTTGCAAAAGAACTTACAAATGAGAGTTTTCCGTTTATCGGCGATTGTTTTAATCGCAAACATACAACTATTATGTATTCTCATCAGAAAGTAAAAACTGATATAAAACATGACAGACATCTTGCACAAGATATTCAGGAACTTACTGAAAAAATAAATTCTTAGGCAAAACTTTTTATATATTTTAAATTATATTTTACCTGTAATCCATGCATATATATCGTTATATAGAATAATAACCATCAATGCTATTAACAGATAGAAGAAAAAGTTGCTGAGTTTTTCAACAAACTTTTTACTTACCGGTTTGCCTGTTAATTTTTCTATAATTAAGAAAAGCAGATGTCCTCCGTCTAAAGCAGGTATAGGCAGAATATTTATTAACGCCAGATTTAAAGAAATCATAGCCGTAAGTAAAAGTCCCTGAAATATTCCTTTATAAGCTATTATTTCTGTACCTATTTTGGTTATGGCAATAATACCGTTCATCTCGCTCATAGGAATTTTGCCTGCAAATAATTTGCCCAGCGTATAGAGCATAAAACCGATATTATAATTGACATAATGAAATACAGCGGGAACTAATTGTTTTAAATTTTTTGTTTCTTTATAATTCTCACTGTAGCTCTGTTCTATTCCGAGTTTTCCTTCTTTATTTGTATAAACGGGATTTAAATCAACTTGATTTCCGTCTCTTAAAACGACTATATAAATCGGCTTTTTTGTATCTGATATTGCATAAGCAATATCAATTATTGAAGTATCTTCTTCAAGTGTATATTTACTTTGATAATTAATTTTATCCCTTAACGTTTTTTGCGAATCGGAAAGTTCTTGTTCATCGGATTTATATTTTTCAAGTCCGATAATGTTGTCAAAGGTTAAAGAAATTGGTTCTTCATCGGTAAAAACAGGAATATTTATAATAGTTCCTTTTTTTATAATTTCGTTTGCTGAGATTGACGGATTTAATTTCTTCAAGTCTTCAAGCTTTTTGTCTATTATATTTTGTGCTGCAAATCCGTCAAACTCTTTCGACAGAGTAAAATATTTTGTAATTGTAATAGGATAATCTACTTTAGAACCGTTAATTTTATATATTATGTCTTTAGGTTCAAAACCCGAGGTTAAAGCCGAACTTGCGGCAGAAGGTGCAAATTTTTCGAATCTAACGGTAAAATTATTGTCAGGCAGGTGTTTCCAGATAAGTCCCGTAAAAAATATCAAAAAATATGCAAGCAGAACATTAAATATGACTCCCATAGATATAACAAGAGCACGCTGTCCTACGGATTTATTGGAATATCGCAGAGGTGAGTCTTTTGGAAGGTCGCATTCTTCTTCATCATCAGGGAAAGAAACATAGCCTCCAAGGAGAAAAGCGTGTATTAATATTTCAGTTTCTCCGAACTTTTTTGCAAACAAAGTCGGTCCTACCGGTAAACCAAATCCGAATTTATCAACTCTTATTCCTACCAATTTTGCAGCTAAAAAATGTCCCAGTTCATGTACTAATATTAATAAGCTTATTAATAATATCATTATTATTGAGCTTGAAAACATATTTAAAAAATTCATTTTAATCTTCTCTTTTATCTAATATAATTTGTATTATATGATAAAGTTTATTGAAAAACTACTAAATATAATATATGTTCAACCTTGTTACTTTTGTAAAACAATAAAAGAAGACAGACTGATTTGCAGCAGGTGTTACGGCAAAATTCATTTTATGCCGTATGGAGTGTTTAGAAAAGAGTCTGAATGCAATATATATGTCTGTACAATTTATGATGAAATTATAAAAAAACTGATAAGGGACTTAAAATATCATAGTCAAAAAAAACTTGCACCTGTGTTTGCGGGTATTATGGCAAATTACTGGAAAAAACTTAATTTGAGCCAAGATTATCTGATACTTCCCGTACCAATACATAAACACAGAAAGAAAGAACGCAAATATAATCATATGGACATAGTTGCAAAAGAATTTGCAAAACTTGTAAATTATAAAATTAACAAAGATTTTTTAATAAGAATTAAAGACACGGAAAAACAGTATAAACTACATAAAAAAGAAAGAATAGAAAATATAAGAAATGCTTTTGATATTAACAAAAATATAAAACTTGATAAAAATACAGAAATTTTAATATTAGATGATATAACTTCAACGGGAATAACACTTAAGGAAATAATAAAGGTTTTAAAAAATAACGGATATAAGAATATAACGGCTCTGACTCTTGCCACCCCCGATATTTGGAATTGATATTTTATGTTAGGAATATTTAAGCATAGATATGGCTACATGCCGTGAATGTCGCAGCGATTCACGGTAAACCTCAAGTTCTTAGAGAGCTTTAGCGAACTTAGAACTGAGTGTGAGAGTCCGAAAAAAAGACATCAACAGATGTCATAAAAATGCCTTGAGCCGGACTTGAACCGGCACTAGGGGTGAGCCTAATTGGATTTTAAGTCCAACGCGTCTACCACTTCCGCCACCAAGGCTTGTTCATTGAGTAATATAATATAAAAAATTTTTTATGTCTAGTAGAAAATTTTTTAAAAAATGAAATATATGTAAATAAAAAAGTTGTTAAAAAATGGTTTAGTATGGTAGAATTACTACTATAAGTAATAATAAGTTAATTATATATGAATTAGATAATATATCGGAATAAATTATATTTAACATAATAATGATGCATTAATACAGTAATGCATGTAGGAAGAACGAGGTATAGGAAAATTAATATTGATTTTAATACTCTGATTATACTTTTTTCACTTTTACTGTTTGCATGCTTGCTTTTATGGCTTGATGCAAAAAAAGGTAAAAAAGAAAAATCAATGCTGCTTCAAGAAATGGAAGAAAAAAACAATCTTTATAAAAAAGAAGCAATGATAGCAGCAAAGGAAGCAGTACAAAACGATATCGAAAAGTTTCAGGAAGAAACAAAAGAAAGAAGACAAGAATTATCGAGGTTAGAAGCAAAATTATCAAAAAAAGAAGAAAATTTGGAAGAAAGGGAGCAGTTACTTTCAAATAAAGAATCCGAAGTTCAAAGAAAAATGGATGAACTTTTGGATAAGGAAGATTATCTTGCAGAGGCCTTACAAAAACAATTGCAGGAATTAGAGCGTATTTCCGGACTTTCTGTTGAAGATGCAAAAAACTTATTGTTTGAACAGCTTAAAATAGATTTGCAGCTGGAAGCTAATGCTCTGATAAGGGAAAATGAAAACCATATTAAAGAAGTATCAAATGAAAAAGCTAAAGAGATTTTAACAACTGTTATGCAAAGGTGTGTAATAGACCATGTTGTAGAATCGACGGTATCATCGGTGAGTCTACCCTCAGATGAAATGAAAGGACGCATAATTGGGCGCGAAGGCAGAAATATAAGAACTTTGGAAACACTTACTGGTGTGGATTTGATTATAGATGATACGCCGGAAGCAGTTGTACTTTCTTGTTTTGACCCTGTAAGAAGAGAGATTGCGAAACTTGCGCTTGAAAAACTTGTTGCGGACGGTCGTATTCACCCTGTTCGTATTGAAGAAATGGTGGAAAAATCAAGAGTCGAGATAGAACAAAAAATAAAACAGGAAGGTGAAAATGCCGCAATGGAAATGGGCATTATGAACCTTAATAAAGAGCTTATAAAGACTCTGGGAAGACTATATTACAGAACAAGTTACGGGCAAAATGTATTGCTGCACTCTTTGGAAGTCGGTCATATAGCAGGCATGATAGCGGCGGAAATAGGCGCAAATGTTAAAGTGGCAAAACGTGCCGGACTTCTTCATGATATCGGGAAAGCAGTTGATCAGACTCAGGAAGGTACGCATATTGAACTTGGTGTTGAACTTGCAAGAAAATACGGAGAAAGAGAAGAAGTAATACATGCAATAGAAGCGCACCATGATGATGTAACGGCAAATACAATAGAAGCGGTACTCGTAAAGCTGGCAGATGCAATATCAGCTGGCAGACCGGGTTCAAGAAGAGACACTTTAGAAATTTACATAAAAAGATTGCAAAAACTGGAAGAAATAGCTTTAAGCTATGATGGAATAAAGCAGTCGTTTGCAGTACAGGCGGGTCGTGAAATAAGAGTTATTGTACAACCTGATAAGTTTGATGATGCGGCAACGGCAAGACTGGCACGAGATATTGCAAAGCGTATAGAGGAAGAACTTGATTATCCCGGTCAGATAAGGGTTACTGCAGTAAGAGAAATCAGAACTACTGAAATAGCAAAATAATATTAAGTCATGATAACAGATAATATAAAAATAATGTTTCTAGGCGATATAGTCGGAAAGGCAGGAAGGCTTGCCGTAAAAAAATATCTCGCCGGTTTATCCGAACAGAACAGACCTGATTTCATAATTGCGAATGCAGAAAATGCATCACACGGATTCGGACTTACAAGAAAAAATTATGATGAGCTTTTATCATACGGAATAGATTGTTTTACCTCCGGTAATCATATTTGGGATAAAAGAGAAATATTTCAATATATAAATGAAGCGGATAGATTGATAAGACCAATTAATTATCCGTCAGGTACTCCCGGCGGGGGTTCCGGAATTTTTGAAAATTCGCGCTGTAAGGTTGGTGTTATAAATGTTCTTGGCAGAACTTTTATGGGTCTGATTGATTCGCCTTGGGAAATATTAGAAAGAGAGATAGAAAGAATAAGAGAAATTACGCCGATAATAATAATTGATATTCATGCAGAAGCAACCGCAGAAAAGATTTGTATGGCAAAATATTATGCTAAAAAAGGTGTATCCGGAATTATTGGCACACATACTCATGTTCAAACCGCAGATGAAAGAATTTATGAAGATTGCTGTGCTTATATAACTGATGCCGGATTTTGCGGAGACATAAACGGTGTAATAGGCATGGATTATGAAGAATCCGTTAACAGATTAATAACGTCCATTCCGTCAAGACTTGATGTCACAATGTCCGGAGAATCCCAGATTAACGGTGTTATTATCAGCGTTGATATATTAACAGGGAAAGCCGGATATATAGAAAGAATTAATGAAAAAATAAATATAAAAGAGGAAAATGATATTATGAAAGGATAAGAAAGTGAAAGTCGATTTACACATCCATACATCTTATTCGGATGGTGTTTTCTCTCCGGAGAAAATAGTCGATACCGCAATAGATGCAGGGCTTGGCGCGATCGCAATTACCGATCACGACAATGTGCTTTCGTATAATATTGCTAAAAATTATGCTGCGGATAAAACAATAGAAATTTTACCCGGTGTTGAAATTAATACAATTTATAAAGGATACGAAGTTCATATTCTCGGATATTTTATGGATTTAAATAACAATGATTTTCAAAAATTAATCAAAACCCAGCAGCAGGCACGTGTTAAACAAACAAAAGAAATTATTAATCTGCTTTCAAAAAAAGAGGGTATAAAAATTACTTATGAAAGTATAATTAAACAAGTAGCGGAAGGCGGAAGTATAGGAAGACCGCATATTGCAAAAGCGATAACAAATGCTGGCGGAACTTCAAGCGTTATAGAAGCATATAATAAATACATAAATGATTCTTCCTGTGTCTATGTTCAAAGAAAAACCGTGACTCCTTTTGATGCCGTTGAAATAATATATGATGCAGGCGGAATTCCTGTTTTTGCGCATCCTTTTGATGTTGATATTGCAGAGCAACTTACAAAAGAAATGATGAATTTTGGTTTAAGAGGTATTGAAGCATATCATAGGAAGCACTCTCCGGCAATTATAGAATATTTCTCGACATTGGCAGAAAAATACGGTTTAATAATAACAGGAGGGTCTGATTTCCATGCTCCAAATCCAAATAACGGAAATATAATTATGGGTAAGAATTTTGTTCCCGATTGGATATATGATGAATTAATGAAAGAAAAAAGAAGAATGGAACTTGCGTAGTGAAAAATCTTTCGTTTAGTTTGTTTAATGTTTTAGCTTTGTTTTCTGTTATCTTAATGATTATACTTATTGTATTACCTTTTAATCTTATAAATTTGGAACAGGCGGAAAGAATAGCAAAATGGAAATCTGAGTATGAAAAACTAAATTATAGTTTTTCACTTGTCGGTTTGCATGAAGGAAAAATTATTCCTACAGAAACAGAAGCAGGAAAAATAATAACAGATGAATTTATTTTGCAATTTCTATCTCCTTATTTTGATTTAACGGGGGATATCGGATTTGAAATTCCAAAATATAAATACAGGAAAATGAACGGGCAATTTATACATAAGAATGATCAATTTTATTTTAATAAATTTGTGCAAGTGAAAAACGGAGTTCTTCTCGGTATTAAAAAGGCAGAAAATTTTAAGAATACGAAAGAAAATAATAAAAATGGTGACGAAAGACCGTTATATTATATGTTTGTTGATATAAACGGAAAAAAATTGCCTAACAGAATAGGGCAGGATATATTCTTTATCAGTATATTCAGAAACCATGTTACGGCATTAGGAGAGGGTAAAACTCATGCCCTTTTAAAAGCGGATTGTTCGCCTATAGGATGCGGATTATATTGCAGTCAATATTATTTGCTTGGAGGACAGTTCTAGCAGAGTGAGGCTTATATTAGTGATGCCTTTTAAAATCATTAATAATTTCTGATAGTGGCTACATAATAAAGGAGACGAAAATGACAGAAAAACGAGTATGGTTGTTCAAGGAAGGTAATGCGTCAATGCGTAATCTGCTTGGAGGGAAAGGAGCAAACCTTGCTGAAATGACAAATTTGGGTCTGCCTGTTCCTCCGGGGCTGACAATTACAACTGAAACGTGCATGGATTACATTAATCACGGCAATAAAATGCCTGACGGATTAATGGATGAAATAAAAGAAAAACTTAAAGAAGTGGAAGTCCAAGCAGGCAAAAAATTCGGAGATACGCAGAATCCTCTTTTGGTTTCCGTACGTTCCGGGGCAAGAATTTCAATGCCCGGCATGATGGAAACAATTTTGAATCTCGGCTTAAATGATGAAACTGTAGAAGCTATGATTAAATTGACAAATAATCCCAGATTCTGCTATGACAGTTACCGCCGTTTTTTAACAATGTTCGGTTCTGTTGCTTGGGAAATGGACAGACAAAAATATTTTGAATCTGAAGTAGAAAAAGTAAAAGAAAAAGAAGGTGTTATATCGGATACGGAAGTTTCTGCAGAAGGCTGGAAATCTTTAATCCCTATATATAAGCAGGTAATTAAAGAAGTTACGGGTAAAGAATTTCCTCAAGATCCTTTTGTTCAATTAAGGGAAGCCGTTGAAGCCGTATTCAGGTCTTGGAATATTCCGCGTGCCGTTGCATACAGAAATATGAATAAAATTGACCATAATTATGGTACAGCGGTAAACGTTCAAACAATGGTATTCGGTAATATGGGTGATGATTGTGCAACAGGTGTTTCATTTACCCGTAATCCCGCAACTGGTGAAAATAAATTTTATGGTGAGTATTTAACAAATGCACAGGGAGAAGATGTTGTAGCCGGTATAAGAACGCCAAAACCTATTGCAATGCTTGAAACCGAAATGCCAGACTTATACAAACAGTATGTTGATATAGCTAAAAAACTTGAACTTGGCTATAAAGATGTTCAGGATATGGAATTTACAATTGAGAAAGGTAAATTATATATTCTGCAGACAAGAAACGGTAAAAGAACAGCTGCTGCAGCAGTTAAAATCGCGGTAGATATGCATGAAGAAGGTATAATTACAAAAGAAAGGGCAATTCAATTAGTTGATCCGTATACAGTTAATCAGATATTACTGCCTTGTTTTGATACAAAAGCTATGGCTGAAGCACATAAAATAGGACAGGGTGTAAATGCATCTCCCGGTGCTGCTGTAGGGAAAATTGTATTTGATACGGAAGAAGCTGCACAAAGAGGAGAAGCAGGAGAAAAAGTTATCCTTGTTCGTGTTGAAACTTGTCCTGATGACATTCATGGTATGGCGGTTGCTCAAGGTGTATTAACGCTTAGAGGCGGTGCAACATCTCATGCTGCGGTTGTTGCAAAAGGTATGGGTAAACCGTGTGTTTCAGGCTGTGAAGATATTAAAATTGACCTTTCAAATGAAACTTTAATCGGTGCTGACGGCAGTATATATCACAAGAATGATGTTATTTCTCTTGACGGCGGCAAAGGTATTGTTATGGCCGGAAGCGTTAAACTGGTTGAAGCAAAAATTGATGATAACTGGAATAAATTCTTCGGCTGGGTAAATGAAATTAAAAGACTTAAAGTTGAGGCAAATGCCGATACTCCTAAAGATATAGAAAATGCAATTAAATTCGGAGCTGAAGGAGTTGGTCTTTGCAGAACAGAGCATATGTTTATGGATCCGGAAAGACTTCCGTGGGTTCAAAAGATGATTATTGCAGGAACAAAAGAGGCAAGAAAAGAAGCATTAGATAAACTTCTTCCAATGCAATATTCCGATTTCTATGCAATGTTTAAAGCTTTAGGCGATAAACCTTTGACCGTAAGACTTTTAGATCCACCGCTTCATGAATTTCTTCCTTCCAAAGAAGATTTAATTGCAGAAGTTGCAACGCTGAAAGCTCAGGGCAAAGAAGCAAAAGAAAAAGAAGAATTATTGCATGTTGTGGAAAGTCTGTCGGAAGCAAATCCTATGATGGGATTAAGAGGCTGCCGTCTTGGATTGACCTATCCTGAAATCAATGAAATGCAGGTAAGAGCAATCTTTGAAGCATGCTGTGATTTGAAAAAAGAAGGTGTAGCCGTAAAACCATGGATTATGATTCCTTTAATCGGACATGTTAATGAACTTAAAGTTGCAAAAGAAATCTTAGTTCGTGTCGCTAAAGATGTAATGAAGGAAAAGGGTGTTGAAGTTGAATATAAATTCGGTACCATGATTGAAATTCCCCGTGCTGCTTTAACTGCTGACGAAATTGCGGAATATGCGGAATTCTTCTCCTTCGGTACAAATGACTTAACACAAATGACATTCGGTTATTCAAGAGATGATGCTGAAGGTAAATTCTTAAATCGCTATGTAGAACAGAAAATACTTCCTGCCAACCCGTTTGAGACATTAGATCAAACAGGTGTGGGGCAGTTAGTTGAAATGTCTATGGAAAAAGGCAAAAAAGTAAATCCGACACTGGTTGGCGGTGTTTGCGGCGAACATGGCGGTGATCCTGACAGTGTTAAATTCTGCAACAAAATAGGGCTTGATTATGTTTCATGTTCTCCGTTCAGGATTCCTCAGGCGAGACTTGCAGCTGCTCAAGCTGTTATTGAACAATCGAAATAAACAGGAAATATTCTTTTCTATGAGGAGAAGTTATAAACTTCTCCTCTTTTTTCATATTAAATATTGTATTTATTTATAATTACAAATATAAAGATAAAAATAATTTTCAATCCGTTCAATAATAATTATTTTCTCAGGT
>CAZNEN010000026.1:0-18667 GCA_964572355.1 uncultured Muribaculaceae bacterium | reverse complement strand
TCAATCAGTTGAAGAATTGTTCCAATTAATAACAACTGAAGCTCCGGAATTCAAAGCTATTTATAAGAGTCAATATGATAAATATAAAAAATACTATGAAGACAAATATAAAATCAATTATTGAAAAAACTGCTGATTCTATATTTTAATAATGTTAAAAATCCAATAGGTTTCATATGTAACATACAATCATTAATTGTACATTTCCCCGAACGAAAAATGGGATTTTGCAAAACTCTGACAAAATCATTATATTTAGGATGTTTTTCATCAAATATATTTAGTTTTGTATAAACATCTTCATTTGCATCAAGTTTCAAAAGTTCAAGAAAACCGACCGTAGCTCCGTATTTTTCAGCCATTTTGATATATGCTGCCATTTCTTTATAATTATATGCATTAACAACAAAATTAAATATAAAGTTTGCCAGTTTTCCTTCCTTTTTAAGGTTTGACAAGAATCCGAGATTTTTTATAACTCTGTCAAAATCACCGCCGACAACAAGCTTATCATATGTTTTTTTATTAACCGCATGCAAAGATACGGTAACGGAAAGAAGTTTATTAATTATTCCGAGTTCAGTTAAAGTTTTCTCATCACATAATATACCGTTTGAAATAAGTGAAAATTTTATATCAGGATATTTTTCGGAAATGCGTTTTATAAGTTTTCTTGAATGAGGACTGGAAAGACATTCACCTACACCTGATAAAACAACATTTTCAGCATTTTCAAGCATATCGGATATAATTTCATCCATATGCTCATTAAAATAAGTCAAGTCCTGCTTTTGGTGGCAGCTCCTGCAGAAAATACATTTTACATTACAGGTGGCATCATAACAGAAGATAAATGTTTTCGGTTTAGCGGCAGTTTCTGCCGGCACTATATTATGAGAACAATCCCTGATACATAAATCAAGATTACATATATTATAATCAGCGTTAATAAACTGTCGTCTAAATTCTTTTGCCTTTTCCCCGTTCCATATTTCATTAAAAGACTGTTCATAAATATTACCGAAAGAAAAATTATTGCACCATGGAGGACAGCAAACATATACATCACCCTGCATGCTTATTTGTGCAGACTCAAACGGATATGTACATATTGCATTATTTTCTGCCATCGTTCCTCCTTAATACAAATTTTATAATAAAATATAATCTTATGTCCATTTGATGATTATAAAACCAAATTTTTGATTTGTTAAAACGTTATTTGCCTGTTATTATATAGATGACGAACAGGAGCTGTAAATGAAATATAAGTGCTGTGACCATATTCTGGGAAGTATAGACCTTGGTTTTAACGGATTTAAATATTGCAATGAAGTATGGGAAGGTCCTGAATATATTTCATATAAAGAAGAAAATGCTTTTGAAGAAAACGAACAAAGGCGTTTAAAAATAATTGAAAATATGAAAAAAGGTATAATTCCCGAACACTGCAAATTATGCCCTATATTGGAAGAAAAAGACTGGAGGGAATTTGACGGAAAAATTCATAAAATAACAATATTCAATTGGAAACACTGTAATGCTGCCTGTTTTTACTGCTCGGTTCATTCTGATTATCATGACGGCATAAAAAAAAGTGATGACTATGATGCACTTCCTATAATTAAAAAACTTATAAAAGAAGGCAGATTGACGTCTGAAACCTTTATAGCATTTATGGGTGGAGAACCTACAATGTTAGAAGAATTTCCTGATATTGTAAAATTATTATTAAAAAAGAACTGCCGGCTGGAAGTTCTTTCAAACGGAATAAAATATGAACCTGTTATAAGTGAAATGCTGAAAGCCGGCAACCATAACATGATATGTATTTCGCTTGACTGCGGATTTAAAGAATCATACAAAAAAATTAAAAGAGTTGATAAATTTGAAGAAGTAATTTCAAACATAAAACAATACATAAAAGAGGCGGAAGATAAAGCAAACCGTGTTAAAGTAAAATATATTATTTTCCCTAATGTTAATGATAACAAGAAAGAAATTGATGCCTTTTTTGATTTTTGTAAAAAGGCAGGAGTTAAGACCGTAGCAAGAGCGGTAAATCATGTTGAAAGTAAAATGAGTACAACATCGAATAAAGTAATTGAAGCTTCGGTTATAAAAGCATATAAATATTTTAAAGAACAGGCCGAAAAATTAAGATTTGACCTGCAGCCAGAACCATGGGCAGATGCTATAGTAGAAAATAAAGTATATAACTGCAGAAGAATTTCACCATTTATCAGATTAAAATCAGAATTACATTTCTTATTGGGGAATAAGAAATAAACGGTTTAATTTTTAATCTGCAATATTTATTCTGGCAAGTTTTAGCATATTTTTGTATTTTGCTTTTAGTTTTCTTTTTCCAAAGAAATTAAAAAATCTCTTATTTCTTAAATATATAATTTCAGAGTTACTGGTCTTTATGATTTCATCTATTACGTCCGATTCAATATAATTTTCAATTTCAATATTAAAATCAAATCCAAGACGAAGAAGCAGCATTAATCTCTTACTTAAATTTTCATTAATAGGATTTGATATTTTTATAAATGCCCGTCGTTCGGGCGAAAACCTTTCTTCCTGCACCAGTTTATCAATTTGTTTTTCAATAATTTCAATAGAAAAATTATTGGATTTTATATATAAATCCTTATAATATTTATTGAAGTCTATATTATTTCCGGCTGAATCTATATATAAATCAATAAACTTGTCTTTATTATCATTAAAAAATACAATTTGTTTTTCATAAATTCTATTGGCTCTATTCATAAAAGCCAAGAAAGAAGTAACTTTTATATTATATTGTTTTGCTAAAAGTTCCGTATATTTAAGCATTTTAAGAGTTCTGTTTACGTATTTTTTATTTTCGCAATGTTCAGAAGCCGAAACACTGTGTTCCGAATCAAACTGAACCTCAATAAGTCCCATTTTCTTGCAATTATAAAGCCATTGGGCTATTTCTTCAGCTGTATCATTATAATTTGTAAACAGTATAAACTTAGATATTACAAATTTTTTTTCTCTTGAATGCTGCAGATACGTTTTCATATTATTGATAACAATATTATAGAATTTGGTACCCTTTATTTTTTCAAAAGTTTCTTCGGTTCCCGAGTCTATACTTGTTACAACAGCGGCACTTTTAACATTTTCAAGCGCATTGCAGAGGCTTTTTGATAACCTTATTGCGGAAGTCGGAACATATATTTCGGGAACATTATATTTGGAAAATAAATCTACAAGCCAATCAAATTCTTTCATTAAAGTGGGTTCACCGCCTACAAATCTCAAAGAACCGTTAAACTTCAGCAGCTTTTTTTCAAGCAATTCCGCTATAATAGGCTTTATATCAAAATTCTGCTCTTTATTGTGCCATTCGGGAATTCTTCCCGTCGGGCAATAAATACACCTTGAGTTGCATTTCATTATATGACCTGCCGTTAAATGATTTATATAGTCATCATTATCCCAATTACGCTCTTGCAGTTCAAAACATCCTTCGCATTGTAAGGGATATATACCTTTCTTGGCATTCTCTCTAAGTTTTCTTTTTTCTTTAAAAATATAATCCCAGTCGAGTTTTTCATTTTTTAAATCAAAATATAAATAAAGCCTGTCAATAAATTCCAAATTATCCGTATTACAGCAATGACCTGCTATTAAATGACCTGTTCCGGGATCAACATAAAAATAAATACCATGTTCTAATAATCTGCAGCTCTTATATTTCATAAGATTAATATTATCACGTAATAATGCTTCATTCAAATTTCTTATGATATAATGTCTCTATTAAAGCGGGAGAAGTAAAATAATGGGTAAAATGTATAGATGCAGGTATCTGGCACATGGCTTGTATATACACTATGACTGTTTTCGGCATTGTCATTTATCCATTCATTCTCCCGAAGAAAGAAACAATAACTATATAATTCCTTATAAGGGACCTAAGGATAAAGCAGACTGGCATAAAGTTTTTGAGATTAAAAATAATCTGGTAAAGAATATGAGAGAGGGTGATATCCCCCCTTTCTGTAAAGGCTGCCATTGGATTGAAGAATTTGACGAGAATTCAAACGAACAATTCTTGTCTGACTTTGATAATTATCTTGATATGCTATGGATAGGGCATTCAAATGAATGCAATGCCAACTGCATTTATTGTTTTTCTTTTCAGGAAATTCTGGAACACAGAACCGTAAAAGGATATGATATATTTCCTTTGTTTAAAGAAATTCTTGAAAAGAAAATATATAATCTTGAGAAAGCACCTCAGGCACATGTTTCTTTCGCAATGGGAGAACCAACCATATTAAAGAATTTTGATGATATTATTAATATTTTTACAAAATATGGAAATAAGTATTTTGCCCTGTATACAAACGGTATTAAATTCAGTAAAATGACAGCTAAAATACTTGAAAGAGAAGACGTAGAGATAAAAGTTGTTATTTCGCTCGACGCAGGTTCAAGGGAAATATTTAAAAAGGTAAAAAAAGTTGATAAATTTAAAGATGTTTGTTCAAATATAAAGAAATATGCACAAGCCGCAAACAAGGCGGAAGCTGTGGATTTAGGCGTTAAATATATTATTATACCGAATGTAAATGATACAAAAGACGAAATTGATAAATGGTTTGATTTATGCGTTAACCGCTTAGGAGTTAAATATTTAATAGCAGATATAGAAGAAAAATGGTTTGTACGTCAGTGCGGCGAGGTTCCGCAATATGTCAAAGATTTATTGAAATATATAAGGAAAAGATGTATTGATGAGAATATTGCATTTGAATTTTATGACAGGGCTTTAGTACTTCATTTATAGGCAGAACGATTATGGGAAAACAATATTTTTGTGATGAACTGAATAATGTGATATCTTGTTTTCACGACAGAATAATGTCTTGTTGTTCCGGGCAGATTGGTCCTGTATATTATGAAGCATACAAGGGACAAAAAATAGATTGGAATGCATTTAAAAAAATAAAAAAAGATGCTTTTGATATTCTTACAGAAGAAAATATCGATAACTCGCCATGTAAAGGCTGCTTTTTTCTTCGGGAAAGAAAATCCGAAGATAAAGTTTCTCCTGTTTTTAATATGATTAATATAAGTCATTGGACACAATGTAATTGCGGCTGCATATATTGTGCAAGAATGTTTGACTCCAAGGGCAAAATAACTTATAAAGCAGAAAAGAGTGATTATTACGATATAGTTCCTTTAATAAAACAATTATATAAACAGGAATTATTGGATAGAAAAAATTTAACCGCATGTATTCAAGGCGGTGATATTTCCGTTCTTAAAGAATTTGAACCTATGGTTAAAGAATTTCTGAGGAATGGAGTCAAAGAATTTCATATTTTGACAAATAACATTGTATATCAACCGATTATAAAAAAACTTATGGACTTAAATAAAGTTGAGCTCTTTACTGCTTTAGACTGCGCAACACCTGAGGTTTACCGTAAACTAAAAAGAGTGGATAAATTTAATGATTCGGTTGATAACTTAAGAAAATATGCAAAAGGGAGGGAAAATCCCCCTATCATCGTTAAATATATTATAGTTGAACATATCAACGATAATATCGAAGAAATTCAAAAGTTTGTTGATTTAATGAGCGATATCGGAATAAAAATTATAGAATTTACAATAGATAATAAATGGGCAATGTTTACAAATCTGGAAGAAAAACCGCTGCCTTCCCATTACGGGGATTTGTACTTATATTTTAAAAAAGCTTGCCAAGAAAAGAATATAGTATTAAATGTGTGGTCAAGAACAGAATTTATTATAAATAAATATGCATTAAAGAAATTCTAAATATGCATTTGTGAAAAATTCGGTTTTTCAAGTTCTTTTTTTGTAAAACTTCCGCCTTTTCTATAATATTGTTTTATAGCATCTTCCCATTTGTCAAATCCAAGCCCTTTTGAAGTATCAACTTTATAATTGGTTTCAAGATATCTTAAATATTTTGAATGATCTCTATAATATATTTTGGAATAATTTTTCTCTTTCGCTGCAAGTGAATACGGATCAATATCGGGAATTACATAAAATGGCAGTTCTTTCGGCAATATTATTGTTTCACCTCTTGAAACATAGAAAAGCGATATTTTATCAATAATATACATTGTCCTTTTGACCTGAGGATTGGTATGTAACAATATAAATTCTCTATGATAATTAAATATATGAAATAACATTAATAAAACAAAAATACAGCCAAAAATAATTTTTACGATTTTACATTTATACATTGTACTTAAATATCCGGCTATATATAAAATTGCAGTATATAAAAAAGTTTTAAAGCAGAATAACAATCCAGGATGAAGCACCCAATATCTCGGATATAAATAATAATCAGCCCTCTCCTGATAAGCAAAAGTCGGACCAAGCAAATATAAAAAAATAAAAAACACTATAAATCCCAGAAATGAATATATTAAATATCGGGCAATTTTATTATTTTTTTCTTTATTGTCTTTAAGAAGTAACAGTATTATAAGCCCTGATAAGAACAAAAATATCAGAGATAAATTATCAAAAATTATTTTTTCGCTAAAAACATATAAAAATTCCAGTATTGATTTTCCTGACAGTACCTTGCTGATGGTTATATTATAAACATCCCACAGCACATGCGATCCCCTGCATAAGTATATGAAAAGGCTTGTAATAATAGAGGGCACTAAAGAATAAATAATATACCTTATATCAGATATTATTTTAAATTTATATTTTAATATCAGATTTTCAATTAACAAAAAGTTCAGTAATATTAAAAAAGCAATATTAACAACTTCATTTGCAGTTGCAGCAAGAAAAGACATTATTATAAATATAAAAGCGTCTTTTTTGGTAAATTCTTTTTGTAATATGTAAAAATCTGCAATTTTGTACCAGGGGGGGCGAAAAATATAAAAGGGATAACATATCCAAAAAAGAACATTAAAGTATCAAATCCCCATATAAAATCCAGTCGTGCTAAAAAAGAAAACAAACTAAAGTTTGTTAATAATATAATCAGGCACAAACAGATATCCTTTTGCTTAAATCTGTAAAATGCGCTGCTGATAATATATACCAGTAATACATAAAATAATGATTTTAATACAGCCTGAGAAATAAAAGTAAAACTTTGAATATTTACAGCAAAAAAAGAAGGAATTAACCTGACAAAAAATATTCCTATCAGTTCCGTGACGAAACGCCCATGAGAAAACTCATACTTGTTAGCTACTAACTCCAGCATATCGTCATTTACAACAATTGAGTATTGCATTTTAATAACAAGAAACAGAAAAATACAAAATAAAGTTATAATGCTTGAAACATAAACTAATAATTTATTTTCAGCAAAATTTTTCATTAACTTTCCTCTATTAAATCCCTTTCAACCATTTCTTTGACAATATCATCAATATATAAAGAAGGCTGCCAGCCTAAAATTCTTTTTGCTTTAGAAAAATCACCCACCGGATTAAGTTTCTCAAGTTTTCTTGAAAATTTCGGATCAATATCAATTATCAGCTTGCCTGTCTTTTTATCAAATGCTTTTTCGTCAGTTCCTTCTCCCTTAAATATTAACTCAATACCGACAAGACTAAAAGCTTTCCGGCATAGATCTCTTAAACTTGTGGTAATACCCGTGGCAAATACATAATCATCAGATTTATCCTGCTGCATTGCCAGATACATGCCTTTTACATAATCCTTAGCATGACCCCAATCTCTTCTGACGGATAAATTGCCAAGCGATAACTTTTCCTGTCTGCCATATTTTATTCTGACTGCTGCTTTAGTTATTTTTCTGGTAACAAAAATTTCAGGACGTCTTTCAGACTCATGTGCAAAAGCAATTCCGTTTACAATAAACATTCCACGTTCCCTATAGCTTTTGGTAAGCCAAAATGCGTATGCCTTTGCACAAGCATACGGGTTAATCGGTTTCATACGGGTATATTCATTTAGAATGTCATCTTCAACATTACCAAAAATATCAGAAGTAAGAGCCTGATACATTTTAACTTTCTTATCAATTTTTAAATTAATTAATACATTTATTAATCTGAGAACACCAAGCGCATTAACATTTGTTGTATACTCCGAATAATTTGAAGATAAACCAACATGTGATTGAGCCGCTAAATTATATATTTCATCAGGCTGCGCTTCTTTAACTGCACGATATAAACTCGCCTCATCTGTCATATCACCATGTAAAATATGAAAATTTGTATTGTTTATAATGCTGTTTAATCTGTATAAATTATTTACCGAAGACATTCTGACAAGACCAAAAACCTCATAACCTTTATCCAGAAGCATCTCTGCAAGATAACTTCCGTCTTGTCCGGTAACTCCGGTTATAAGCACTCTTTTCATATTTTTATTCTTCCTTCTATAATAAATTCTTTAATGAAAATATTATATCAAGAAATAACAAAGTATTAAAAATGCCTGATTTAAAAAAAGATTTAATATAAAAAGAACGGCAATATGCCGTTCTTTTTATTATCCCAGCAGTGCCTGAAGCATTACCGCAACACCAAGCTGTTGATCTACATAGTCCGGATCAAACTGCCCGTCTGCTACATATTTACCGGAGGTATAATTGCTGGTTCCTGCCCATACATAAGGAGAAGGAAGTCCTTTGTTTGCATATCCCATTCCGTTATAATGCTCCGCATAATCGTAATAGGTTTGAATATCATTCGGATCTATGGTTGATAAATCCGTACCGTAGTTAGTTACCGCATCAATTGCCGCTTCCGTCCAATCTTCAAAATAAATTCCTTTCGGGACAATAGTTGTTGTTTGTCCGAGCTGCTGGCCATTATGCAGGTATGTATTAAAGTTACCGCTGCTTTCTCTCCAGTGTATTGCGGCAACAAGTTCTGCCGGCATGCCTGTTGCTTCTTCAACTTCTTCATATTTGTCATGGTTTTCTTCCCAATTTGCCAAGAATGCTTCAAGTTCATTTTCCTGAACATCGGAAAGATTCAGTTCAAAATCAAAATCAAAATCACTTATGGTATTTTCTTTTTCCGTTTGTTCGGCTTTTTTAATATTAATTTGATTATTAACTTCATCAAGTGCTGCATGTGCTTCGGAAAGATTGCTTTGAGCTGTCTTTAATTCGGTTTCTTTAACTGTTGTAACATTTTCTTTGGCTTCGTTGAATCTCTCCAGCGCTTCCTTTGTTTCTTCAGAACAATTTGCCAAGATTTCTTCTTCAATTTCCGCTCTTTCTTCTTCAAGTTCATTTAGAACCGTTTCTTCTTCTTCAAGTTTCTCTTGTAAATCTGCTAATATATCTTCATAGTATTGGAGGGTTTCTTCATCCTCTTCAAGCTTATCTTCAGCTTCCTGAATAGCAGCATCAAGTTCGGCTTTTTTAGCATCTATTTCGGCCTGCTTATCAGGATCATCCGAAGATTGTGTGTTTAAAGCTGAGCGAGCAGATTTTAAAGCGCTCAAATTTGATTCATCTTCAGATACAACGGCTTCCTGATCTGATATTTTGGCTTCCTGATCATTTATATCAATTTTCAAATTATCAATTACCGACTGTTGAGATTCAATAGCATCAAGATTTTCACTTCTTCTTTCTTTTAAGTCCTCTGATATTTTATCGTCATTTTCAACAGCCTCATCATAGGCTTCTCTTGCATCTTCATACTCATCCTGAGCTGCACTAACCGCAGCATTTGCCCCGGAGTAAATATCACTAATTCCCTGACGTGCTTCATTTACTTCATTTTGTCTTGTTGTTCTTTCGCTTTCCAGTTCCTCCAGTGTCATATTTTCAAGTCCTTTTGGCTCATCAGAATTTGAACTTGAGAAAGAGTCAGTACTGCCGGCAGTACCGCCTGTTGAAGAAGTACCTCCTGTTGAAGATGTTCCTGTTGTTCCTGATGTGTCGCCGGCCGAAGTACTTCCTTGAGTTGTTTCGATCTGCTCACTGAGATCTGTTTCCTTTTGTTCATTTATTTCTTCAGCTCTCTTTGCTAAATCGTAATCATAAGAAAAATTTCCTTCGATAATATCATCAAAAGCTCTTTTAATATCGGCTTCTGTCAGTTCGCTGGGATCTCCGTCATAACCCTTAATAAACTCTTCAAATTTCGCTTTTTCTTCATCGCTCAATTCGCCGTCGCCATCTAAATCTAAAGCTTTTATTGCCGTTTTATTTGAATATACTTTTTCAAGCAGCCTGTTTAATATATTATAACTGCTTTCCGCTATAATTATTTCTTCTTCTGAAATATTGGATTCCTGTTGTATGGTTTGAATTGATTGCGCAAGATTATCAAAATTTATTTCTCCGTTCTCGGATGCTTCGGCAATACCCGTTAAAAACATATTAATTTCTTCCTGGCTTAATTCACCGCTTTTATCCGTATCCAAAGCCGTTATTACATTTTCATCCGAAAATGCCTCATTTAGAACATTTACCATGAAGTTATTATTGTCAGATTCCTCCTTTTCAAAACTATCGGAATTTGTTTCGGTATCCTTTTCCACAAGTTTGCCGTTTTCAAAGTCCATTTCCATAATTTCCATAATACTTTTTGAAAATATGGAAATATCAGCACCACATTCTTCTACCAGATAATCTTTAAATTCATTGCTGTACATAAAAATACTAATGTCAGCATTTTCTATGATTTGTTCATTATTTTGTGCTGTCTTTTCTTCAAGATAACTGATAAAACCTGTTTTTAGCGCTTCAAAATTCATACTTACCTTCCTTTTTTTTTATATATCGATAAAATTAAATAAAACTTTAATATATGTTACAAATTTTAATAAAAATTTAAAATTATAATGCTTTTATTGAAAATTTAATTCATAATAGATATGTAATAAAATGATAATGGATATCAATTATATGAATTACTCAAGACAACGCGAAATAATTTTAGATACATTAACTCAAAACGCAATTCATCCTACAGCAGAAAAATTATTGGAGATTATAAAAAAAGAACACCCTGATTCAAATGTAGGAATAGCAACAGTATACAGAAACTTAAGAAAACTAGCTGACTCCGGTATAATCAGACGTATAGAAGGTCTTGAAGATTCGGAGCATTTTGACCATAATACACATGCACATTATCACTTTATGTGCGAAAAATGTAAAAGGATTTTTGATATAGATGCTGATGTGGCTCCCAATATTGTGCAGAATACACAAAAACAAACAGATTTTGCTATAACGGGTTATGATATAGTTTTTCATGGATTCTGCAGCTTATGTAAAAATGAGCAATAAAAATGTTATAAAGAGTGATTGAATAGTTTGTTTTAGGATGTTATGCTCTTTATGAAAAAGGAAAAAGGAGGTACTTTATGGAAAATTACATTTGTACGGTTTGTCATTATGTTTATGAACCTGCAGAAAATAACAATATTGCATTTGAGGATTTACCGGATGATTATGTATGCCCTTTATGCGGTGTAGGTAAAGATATGTTCGAGAAACAGCAATAGTTAAAGTTTCTTGAGTAAGGTTGGGAGAGGTATAGTTATGATTTATAAGAAAATAAAAGAAGATGTCTTATATGCCGGGATGAACGATAAAGACAGATTGATGTTTGATGAATTAATTCCTCTCGATAACGGAACAAGTTATAATTCATACATTATAAAAGGCAGTGAAAAAACGGCAGTCATAGATACAATGTATCCCAAGTTTACACAAGAATACATTAAATCATTTGATGAAAACGGCATAACAAAAGTTGATTATATAATTGCAAATCATGGAGAGCAGGATCATTCGGGAAGTATTCCCGCAATGCTTGAAAAATTTCCTGAAGCGGTTGTAATAACAAATGCGGTTTGTGCAGGAAATCTGAAGGAAATGCTTTTAATCTCTTCAGATAAAATAAAAATTATCTCTAACAATGAAGAACTGTCTTTGGGAAATAAGACTTTAGAATTTCTGTTGGCACCGGGGGTTCATTGGCCTGATACAATGTTTACTTTACTGAAAGAAGATAACATAATTTTTACATGCGACTTTTTAGGTGCTCATTATATATTTGATGATGTTTTTGCTGTTCCGTCCAAAGAACTTGAAAAAAGTGCAAAAAAATACTTTGCGGAAATTATGATGCCGTTTAGTTTCGTATGCAGAAAATACATAAAACAGTTAAAAGATTTAAATGTAGATATGATACTGCCAAGCCATGGTCCGATTTATAAAAATCCTTCTTATATCCTGGATTTATATGAAGACTGGGCAGGCGAAAAAGGGAAAAATCTTGTTCTGCTCCCTTATGTATCAATGTATCAATCTACAAAAGAAATGATTGAATATCTGGCAGAAAAGCTTAAAGAAAAAGGTATTGAAAGCTACAAGCATGATATAGTGGATGACAGTCTTGGTAATCTTGCAATTGCACTTGTAGACGGCACTACAATTATTGTAGGAACATCTATGGTACTGGCTGGTCCTCATCCTGCCGCATATAATACAGTTTATCTTGCAAGTATTTTAAGACCCAAAGCAAAAATTGCATCATTCATCGGTTCTTACGGTTGGGGAGGTAATTTATTTACAAAAATGTCAGAAATGCTTGCACCTTTAAAATTAGATATTATTGAACCTATACTTGTAAAAGGCAAAGCGAAAAAAGAAGATTATGAAAAACTCAACAAAATGGCAGATGAAATTTTTGAAAAACACAAAGCATTAGGTCTTATATAGAATTTAATATAATATAAAAAGAGAAACGCAAATGCGTTTCTCTTTTTATTAATCACAAAAAATTAATAATCTTTATAACTCCAACCGTTAAAACTTCCGCTATGATTATAAAAATCAAGATCGGTATTTTGACCGGGTACTATATACCAGTATAGTCTTCTTCCCAGCTCATTTATAGAATTGCCTTCCATATAAGGCTCTCTATACGGATCCTGATTTGTAATTGCTATTATTCTGGACATCTCAGCCGAATAACCGGTATTTACAAGATACTGTTCCGTACTCATATATTGATTATCCACAAATGCATATGAAGCCATGGCGGCTGCTAGAAAAATTCCAAAAACTAAAGATATCTTTTTCATTGAATAAAATCCCCTTTATTAATTACATGATAGACTATTTTCTCAGAGAATGCAACATTTATACATTCTCTATTTGTATGAGATTTACAAATTCATCTATAAGTTTTTCTTCAGGAAGTTTTTTTATAATTTCACCTTTTTTGAATATATATCCTTCTTTTATTCCGCCTGCAATACCGTAGTCTGCATGTTTGGCTTCACCTGGACCGTTAACGGCGCATCCCATAATTGCAATTGTTAAAGGTCTATCAATATTTTCAAGTCTTTTTTCCACTTCTTTTGCAAGATTTATTAAATCAATTTGTGTTCTTCCGCAAGTAGGGCAAGACACAAAATTTATTCCTTTTTTCCTAAGTCCTAATGATTTTAGTATCATATAGCCGGCTTTAACTTCTTCAACAGGTGAATCCGTAAGAGAAACACGTATTGTATCCCCTATTCCTTCCGCAAGAAGTGTTCCTACTCCGACAGCAGACTTAACGATACCGCCCGTATATGTACCTGCTTCCGTTACACCCAAGTGAAGAGGATATTCTATTTGTTTGGCAATTAATCTGTAGGCTTCAATAGTAGTTAAAACATCACTTGATTTTAAAGAAACCTTTATCTTATCAAAATTATTATTTTCCAAAATTTTTATATGTTTCAAAGCACTTAAAACCATTTTTTCATCCAGAGGTATATTCATTTGCTCTATATCTTTTTCAAGAGAACCTGCGTTGATTCCTATCCGAATTGGGATATTATTTATTTTAGCGAGTGAAACAACTTTTTTTATATTCTCTTCTTTGCCTATATTTCCGGGATTCAGGCGCAAGGCGTCAATTCCGTTTTCTATACATTGAATTGCAAGCCGATAATCAAAATGTATATCGGCAACAAGAGGCAGAGGAGATTTTTTCTTTAGCTCTTTCACGGCTTCTGCCGCCTGCGAGTTTAATACCGCCAATCTTACAATCTCGCATCCCGATTCTTTTAAATTGTAAATTTGTTTTAATGTTTCTTCAATATTTCTTGTATCGGTATTGGTCATTGATTGAACCGATATAGGGGAATTTCCTCCTATTTTGACATTCCCGATTTCAATTTGTTTTGAAATTCTTCTTTGTATCATGATTTTACTATTCCTGTTAAAATAATATTAGCATAAAGCATGTTAGGGGTACAAAATGAAAGTAGCTGTAATTTCGGATATACACGGAAATATGGAAGCTCTTGAAAGCGTACTTCTGGATATAGAAAAAGAAAACTGCTCAAAGATTTTCTGCCTCGGGGATATAGCAATGGCAGGACCTGAGCCTTCCGAAACAATACATAAAATTCAAGATTTAGCAAAAACACAAGATTTTTATATAATTCAAGGTAATACAGACAAAATGCTGTCTGTATTTTCTTTTGATATATACAACGAATTAGCAAAGGCAAATACGGTAATGGCAAGTGCATATCTTGCGGACAGCAGGCTTCTTAATGCAGAAGAAAAAGAATTCCTTAAAAACCTTGTTCCTCAGAAAAACATATCAATAAACGGAATAAAAATATTATTGGTACACGGTTCGCCAAGAAAAAATAATGAAAATATATACCCCGATATGAATATAGAAGAAGTAGAAGAAATGATAAAAGGTATTGATGCTGATATTATATTCTGCGGACATACGCACATGCCCTGCGGATATCAGACGAATACAAACCAAACAGTCATAAATGCAGGCAGTGTCGGAAGACCTTTTAGTAAGTCTAATGATGCGTGCTATGTAATTTTAAATATAAATGAAAAAAATTCGACTTTTCAAATAAGTCACAAATTTGTGAAATATGATGTCGAGAAAGCAAGTGAAATATTAAGAGCAAGGGGATTTGAAAGTGCGGATAAACTTGCAAAAATGTTATTAAAAGCAACTTCAAGATATCCCGAATAAAAAAGAAAACAATTTGTTACATTTTATCAAAATAATGGCAAAAAAAACTTTTTGAATTTTTAGAGCATGAGGAGAGAAAAACTTTAACCGTATAGAAGGAATTAAGATGAACACAATTACTACCGGAAAAATAAATTTATCGAAAAATCAGAACACCGGCACATTACAAAAACATTCGTCCCGCAAATCGGTAAGTTTTAAGGGACCCGCTACATTAATAACGGAAGCGGACAGAAAAATATTAAATGTATTTTCCCAACATTACGGTAACATAGGTGAAAGACTCGGACAAAAAGTAGGTAAGTTAGTTACATCTTCAGAAATACTTAAAAAGAGCTCTCGCTTCTCATTAGAACAAGGAGCTCTTTCTATTCGAGAAAAAAAAGTAGGACAGACTCTTATTGAAAATGTTCTTTTCCCTTTTGTTAATCTGCCGCTTTATGCGGTAAGCTGGGTTTTAAAGAAAGCACAATCAATTCCTGCTCTAAAAGAAGGGGCAAGGAGAATCTATAATAAACCTGTTTTAAGAATTCCACGAAAACTCAATGAATTAGATGCAAAAACAGATTCTCTTAAAGGAATTTTTGATAAAACTAAAGAGGTTGTCGCTAAATTCGCAAAAGAAAAAGGTGTTTCAACCGAATATCTTTTAAAACAATTAAATAAAACCGATGATAATCCTAAAGCACAACAATTAGTTAAAGAAGCAAATGAATATATAAAAGAAAATTTATACAAAGTTAGTAATAAATTCTTTGATAAACATACAGGTAATTTTAATACCGCATATGAAAGACCGCTGAACAGAATTATAACAGGCTTAATTCCCGTTGCGTTTCTTGCAAACGACGCTTATAATCTATCTGTTTTATGCGGTGATACAAAGGAAGAATCCAAAAAAGAAGCAACGGCAAGAAAACAGCAGGAAATATCAAGGGTATTTACAACTGCTTATATTCAGTTATTAACATTTGGTGCTTTTACAAAACAGGTAAATACAATTCCGTGGTTTACTCCGTTAACATCTGCCGCAACAGTATTATTCTCGGAAATAACTTCGAGAAAACGTTTAGGCAAACCCGTATTCTTTATTAGTAAAGAGCAGGCAAAAGAATATAATAAGCGTGATGCGGAAAAAGCGAACAAAAAGAAAAAGAAAGCCGTTGATAATAAAGTTCAAAATAACACTCCCCAGCAGCTTAAAACAATTATGATTTCCGACAAAGACGAGCCAAAAGTATTTACAAGTTTTAAGTCATCATTCGGAAATAATACCCAACAAAAGACACCAGATAATACATTATCACAAACTGAGCATAGTATGCACTTCTCGGGAAATGATAATACATCTTTAAAAGAATCTAAAGAAAAATCTGAAAATAATAAAAGTACGGAAGAAAATAAAAAATCAGAACCCAGAAAAGCTTTAATTAACTTTAAAACTTTTAAGAACGGTGTTGCAATATTAATATCTGCCGGATTTGTATTAAGTTTTCTGAAAAACAGTTCCTATACAAAAAACAGTATAATTGTTAAAAGTATAAAAGGTATTGGCGAATTTTGTAAAAAGAAATTTTATGACCCTCTGGCATTCAAAGATTTTGAAATAACTCATCAAGAATTTGACAAAGTGGCTAAAAGCCTAAAAGATGTGGGCTGCAAAGAAATAGCGGAAGGTCATAAATTTATACAAGACAAATATGGAAGAGAAACAGCATCAGGAGTTATAAAGATGTATAAAGCTTCTGTTTCTTCTTCAAAAATTCCCGAAATTATTAATTCTTCTGTTGAAAGATTGAAATCTAAAGGAATAATACCTACGGAAAAAGAAATAGTACAAATAAAAGAATCCGTAACTACGGCAATAGGGCATGAAGGAACCGCTATTGCCGAAAAGAAATACGGTTCTGCAGCTAAAAAAGCTATAGAAATAATAAAGAATAAAAAACTTAATTTTAATGAACAGCAAATGAAGGATTTGCAGGAAATATTAACCGAAACAATCGGACAAAGCGCAAAAGAAACTCCTATCCAAATTGAAACAAAAGTTAAACCTTTTGTTGACATAGTAACTCAGCCTTTTAAATTTATTATGTCAGCAATGAAGCTGCCGTTTAAAATTACAAAATCTTTAATATCAATTGCGGTTTCTCCGATTGAGAAAAAAGCAGCTCGGGCAGCTTTAGGTAAAGCAGAATTAACTAAATTTGAGAAAACAATTCATAAAGCAGTAACGGAAGTTTTTGGTGAAAAACAAGCAAAATCCGGAAAAATAAGTCAGGTTATTTTTGCAAATGCAATGGATCAGCTTGAAAGACAAACAAAACATTATCGTAAAGCACAAGAAGCATTGAAAAATGCAATTTCTAAAGGGGATCCTGAAGCAAAAATTGCAAAGGCAAAAGCTAAACTTGAAAAAGAAAAAACCGATCTTATGAAATATGTTAATACTGCTGTTGAAAAATCTTTTAACGGAGTAACACAATCAAGTAATAAAAATACTGATTTGGCTATGATGTCAAAACTGGCTTCATCTGCTGTAACTTCTGCTTTTCTTGTTGCGGATAATTATAATATGGTAATGTTAAAATCAAACGGTGAAGATAAAGAAGGTGCAAAAGAAACTGCCAATGAGCGTATAATACAACGACTAAGTGCTTTATTCTATCAAACCCTATTCATAAACTGGTTTAATGCAACATTCAGATCTACATATAACAGTTCGTTAAAGGGAATGGTAGCCGTTGCCGGTCCTAATACTTTAACAACCGAAATATTAACAAGAAAATCAATAGGAATGCCAATCGGAAGAAAATCGTTTGAAGAACTTCAAGCTAATGAAGAAAAAAATGAAAACAGAGACGGTTTTCTGGGAAAATACTTTAAATTTATGAGATTATTAACCGGTAAAAAACCGTTAAAAGACAGAATTCCTAAAGATAAAAAACAAGATAATAAAGCAGAAACAGTATCAAATTTTACTGCAAAGATACAACAAAATTCTTCTTCTACGAATTTATTGGACATATTAACAAAACAAAATTAAAATGGATTACAAGAAGGAAAGACCTGTTGCTATGTTTATAGGGAGAGAGGAGAAGATATTATATCAGACTGGCAGGTTGCTGTAGAATCGTTCTTATAATATGTAGGATATCAGGCTAAATTTTAAGGCGATTCAACTACTCGTGAGTTTACTCGTGCAGGAACTTCTACTTATTATATTCCAACTACCGGTGATACAATAGAATCTATACGACTCCCTAAAATTATAATGCCTGACTAAATCAGGCAAAATTGTTGATGCCGGGCTGCCAAATAATATTACCGTGTCTTGGATTTTAAGATGGGAGTACAAACAACTAATCCTGAGAATGATGATTTTAATGAGATACAAGAAAGTCAAACAGGAAATGACGTAACTCAATCGACGAGAGAACATCAACAGCAAATACAGGGGTGGGTATAACTTTCAATGCTTTTTTTTCGAACTCCATCAACAACAGTAACACAGTTCATCAAGAACAAACTCAATACCCTTATTTCAAACACTTAGTTTAACATAATAGTCCCGCAAATATTTGCAGGACTATTTAGCAGTTATTCAACTATTATAAAATTATTTTACCAGCTTA
>CAZNEN010000025.1:0-22822 GCA_964572355.1 uncultured Muribaculaceae bacterium | reverse complement strand
CATATAATGCCGGCAAAAATATGGCAGATCGTATAAGATAAAGGTTTTTATGAACAGACGGGATTTTATAAAAAAATCACTAATCACGGCAAGTATATTAACTACAGCTTCTTTAAAAAAAGAAGTTATGGCAGCAGATAATAATTATAAAAAAGGAACAAAAAAATGAAAATTCTTATTATAACGGGCAGTCCGCACAGAAACGGAACGTCCTCTTTACTTGCTGATGAATTTATTAAAGGTGCAAAAGAAAAAGGACATGAAATATCGAGATTTGATTCGGCATTTGAAGAACTTCATCCTTGTATTGCATGTCAAACGTGCAAAACAGATAAAAAAAGCTGTATTTATAAAGACGGTATGGAAAAATTAAATCCTTTACTTTTTAATGCGGATATGATTGTTTTTGTTACACCGCTCTATTATTTTGGTTTTTCCTCTCAAATTAAAATAGCAATAGACAGATTTCATGCAAATAATCACAAATTAATAAATACCAATAAAAAATCAATTCTTATGGCAACATCAGCTGCCGCAAATGATTGGACGATGGAAGGACTCATTACAAACTACAAAAATATATTAAGATTTTTAGGATGGAAAAATGAAGGCATGCTTCTTGCTGCCGGTTGTCCGGTACGGGAAGTAATTGAGAAAACAGATTTCCCCCAAAAAGCATATGAACTGGGAAAGAGTTTATAATAAGGAGTATGAAATGAAAAAAAGATATTTAGGTCAAAGTAAGCTTGAAGTTTCATCAATAGGTTTGGGATGTATGGGATTTACACAAAGTTACCCTCCTTTTCCCGAAAAAAAAGATTCTATTGCCACTATACGCAAAGCCGTAGAACTGGGTATAACATTTTTTGATACTGCAGAAGTATACGGTCCTTTTGAAAACGAAGAAATTTTGGGAGAAGCTTTACACCCCGTAAGAAATAAAGTGGTTATAGCAACAAAATTCGGATACGATTTCGATAATTACAGACTTGATTCAAGCAACCGTCCTACAGGTCTTTCAAGCCGTCCCGAAACAATAAAGAAAGCTGTTGAAGGTTCTTTAATAAGATTAAAAACAGACTATATTGATTTATATTATCAACACAGAGTTGATCCAAATGTTCCGATTGAAGATGTCGCAGGATGCGTTGCTGAGCTGATTAAAGAAGGTAAAGTTCTTAATTTCGGATTATCGGAAGCAAGTGCAAAAACGGTGAGAAAAGCTCATAATGTTTGTCCGGTCTGCGCTGTTCAAAGTGAATACTCTATGTGGTACAGAAAACCCGAAGAAGATCTCCTTACAACTCTTGAAGAACTGGGAATCGGTTTTGTACCGTTTTCGCCTTTAGGGAAGGCTGTTTTAACAGGCAGATTTAATAAAGACACAAAATTTGATAAATCCGACTTCAGAAGTACCATTCCACGTTTCAATGAAGAAAACCTGCAGAAAAATATTGTTCTTGTAGATTATGTAAAAGAAATGGCAAAAGAAAAACAAACAACCCCGGCAAGGGTCGCACTTGCATGGCTTCTTTGTCAGAAGCCTTGGATTGTACCAATTCCGGGTACAAAGAAAGTTGAAAGACTTATAGAAAATATTGGGGCAGAAGATATTATATTTACATCGGATGAACTTTCAGAAATCAGAAAACATCTTAACAGTATTGAAATAACAGGAGCAAGATATCCTGAAGAACAGGAAAAACTCACGGGGCTATAAAAAAACTTATTATCAAAACATTGATAAACAGCATATTTATAAAAAAGGGGGATAAATCTCCCTTTTTTATAAACTTTTTCCAAGTTCATATGCCAGCTTCGGATACTGCGTATTATTAACAGACCCTTCTGTCCAAACACCTGAAGCAATAACCTTCCCTGCATCACTCCATTTTAAATAATTAAGCATGGTTTCATAATGGCTTATAATGGGCTGAGCTTCCTTTGCTGCCGTATCTGCATATGTCATAAGTAAAACCGACTTCTTAGGAGTTTGTATTTTAGAATTAATAGCATAAAATCTGTCTATTACAGTTTTTATTTGAGCCGAAATTCCAAAATAATACATGGGTGTTGCAAATGCAACAACATCTGCATTGATAATATTTTCCCTTACAAATTCAAAATCATCTTTGAAAATGCATTGACCGTTCATATTGCACTTATCACAGGCTATACATGGGTGAACATTCTTAAACGCAGAATCAAACCTTACAATCTCATGCCCATTTTCTGCGGCACCTTTAACAGCTTAATATGTGCTATTACACTATATAAAACAACATGAGGAAAAAATCTCTATGAACTTTCCGATAATTTATAAAGCTATAAACACAGTATTTAATACTTATCTTTCGGAAGGTTTTTGAAATCAAAATTTTTTTATCGGAATCTAATATTTATATAATAAAAAAGAACCGGCATATTTTAACCGATTCTTTTTTATTTAAATACTGCACTGCTATTGCATTCTACCTGCAGACACCTGCAATGAATTTTCAATCAATTCATTTTCAAATTCAAAGCTGTCTTCATCAGGAGTGTCAACTTTACCGTCATAACGAACCCTTATTTTGAGTCCCAGACCGTCTTTACCTCTTTTTGCAGCAATTGTTTTTAATTCTTTAGTTCCCAGACCGCGGTCAACATAAATTTCTCTTGTATTGCCTACAAATTTACCTTCTAATCCCCAATATCTTATACCGTCAGTCGTAATAAAATTCGGAGAGTCATAAGAAGAAACACTTACACAATCAACACGACCTGCCGTATTTAAAGCATCAGCAAGTGCTTCACAGAACGCAGAATCTGAAATATTTTCATCCTTCCAATAAGCTGCCGAATTTGCAGCCATAGAATAAACCGTGGAATCCATAGCGTTTGAAACAGCACTTTGCAAGCTATACAAAGCTTTCTTATAAGTAATTTTGTCCTTGTCCGGTCTTACGTTATCTATTACCGGAATTAAAATTGCTGCCAAAACACCTATAATTGCTAATGTAACCAACGCTTCCGAAAGAGTAAATGCTTTTTTCATTTAGATTATCCTTATACTCACATAAAGTGACCTGATTATATAATTAATAATATAATACCACATTTTTATATTTTCAACTCATATTTTTATACCAGATTAAAAAGTTTTTTCCAATAACAGTTTCAAACAGTACTTTTTAATAAAAATATTTTTTTAAAAAAAACAGCTCAAATTCCTATTTTATATACTATTTTCGATTTGAAACATTATAAATCAATTATATTTAGAAAATGTAACATTTTTAAATGGAAAAATCATATGTACACTTGATATAAATTTTTCAGGTGTTTATAATGCAATAGCTGATATGATATATTTTTAATTAACAGAGGTAGGACTATGAAAAAAGGTATACATCCGGAATATAAAAAAACAGTTATAAAATGTGTTTGCGGAAATGAAATTGAAACAGGCTCCGTATTAGATGACATTACGGTTGAAATCTGCAATAATTGTCATCCGTTCTATACCGGAAATCAAAAAATTGTTGATACTGAAGGACGTATTGAAAAATTCAGAAAACGTTACCAGCAAAAACAAAAATAGCTATAATTGCGCTATACTATAATAGTATAGCGCAATTTTTTTATACCCGCTTAAATGCGGGCTTTTTGCAGAAAAGGGGAAAAAATGAATCAGGAAAATTATGCACGGGTAAGGTTAATTTCTAAGCCGGAAAATATGTTAAAAACCGTATATACTGCTTGCAGAACTTGCTATAGTGCGGATTCTCCCATAAATATTTATGATTGTGATTCTGCAAATGATGAAGAAAAAATGCTTAAATTGATAAAAAGAGTCGTTTCTTCTGGGCATTACAGTACGATTGAACATATTCAGGTTAGCTTTGCAATAAGTAATATTTCAAGGGCATGCTCACATCAACTGGTAAGACACAGGCATATGTCTTTTTCGCAAAAATCACAAAGATATGTTAAAGAAAAAGGACAGTTTGAATACCTTACTCCTGAAATAATAGAAAAAAATCCTCTTCTAAAAGAAAAATTTGATAATTTTATGACACGGATTTCTGAATTTTATATTGAATTAACACAAGCAGGAATTCCTGCGGAAGATGCAAGAGCCGTTTTGCCAAATGCGGCAGCAACTTCTATGGTTGCAAGTTTAAATCTGAGAGAAATGATTCACCTTGCAAATTTAAGATTATGTACAAGAGCGCAAAAAGAAATAAGAATACTGGTAAAAAGAATGTGTGATGAACTTGTAAAAGAAGAACCGTGGTTAAAAGATTACCTTGTTCCGAAATGCGACAGATTAGGCTATTGTGATGAAGATAAATCATGCGGAAGAAAAGCGGTTAGGGTGCAACTATGAAAGAAATGCTGGATAAAATATTACAAATAGAAAGTAAATATAAAGAACTCGGAGAAATATTATCGGATCCTGAGGTTATTCAGGATTATAACAGATTTAAAACATTATCAAAACAAAGAAAGGCAATGGAAGAAACCGTTGACGTATATCAAAAATGGAAGGAAGCGGAACAGTCGGTTAATGATGCTCAAGAAATGCTGAAAAGTGAAACAGATGAATCAATGCGTGAATTTTTGCGCGGTGAAATTTCTTCAAATGAGAACAAGATGTCAGAACTTGAAGAAAGAATGAGAGTTCTTTTGCTGCCCAGAGACCCTATGGATGACAAAGATATTATGCTTGAAATAAGAGGATCTGCCGGCGGTGATGAAGCAAATATTTTTGCCGGAGATTTAATGAGAATGTATTTAAGGTATGCAGATAAACAAGGCTGGCAAACCCAAATATTAAGTAAAACCGATTGTGAAGCCGGCGGAGTATCTGAAGTCATCATTTCCATAAAAGGAGACAGCATATATTCCAAATTAAAATATGAATCAGGTGTTCATCGTGTACAAAGAGTACCGGCCACGGAATCTCAAGGCAGAGTCCATACTTCAACCGCAACAGTTGCGGTTATGCCTGAAGTTGATGACGTTGAAGTTGAATTAAACATGAACGATATTGAAATAACAACGGCACGTTCCGGCGGTGCGGGCGGACAAAATGTCAATAAAGTTGAAACCGCAGCCAGAGTCTTTCATAAGCCGACAGGTATAATGATTTTTTGCACGGAAGAACGTTCGCAGTTACAAAACAAAGAAAGAGCACTTCAAATATTAAAAGCTAAATTATATGATATGGAAGTGCAAAAACAAATGAAGGAAGTTACCGATTTAAGACGTTCACAGGTAGGAACGGGGGACAGATCCGAACGTATAAGAACTTACAATTTCCCTCAAGGACGATTAACAGATCACCGTATAGGGAAAAATCTTAACGTATGGACAGTAATAGACGGTGATCTTGATGAATTAATCAGTTTATTAATGGAGCATGACCAGCAGTTAAAACTTGAAAAACTTGCTCAAATAAATTAGAACGGGGATATAAATGCAGGAATACAAGCACTATCCCGTAATGTTAAATGAAGCTGTTGATGCGCTAAACTGTCAGAGCGGGAAATTGTATATTGACGCCACATTAGGCGGCGGCGGATACAGCAGGCTGATTCTGGAAAAAATTGCACCCGAAGGCAAATTAATATCTTTTGATATAGATATTGATGCAATAAATTCATCAAAAGAAAAATTAAAAGATTACAAAAACTTAACAATTGTAAATGATTCTTACACTAACATTAAGAAATATTTAGAAGAAAATAATATTAAAGAAATAGACGGCGGAATTGTTTTTGACCTTGGGGCTTCTTTTCCCCAATTAACCTCTGACAAACGGGGTTTCAGTTTTTTAAGCAATTCGAAATTAGACATGCGTTTTAACCAATCCGGTGATTTTTCTGCTTATGATGTGGTCAATGATTATAAAGAAACTGAATTGGTAAGAATATTCAGTGAATACGGAGAAGAACGATTTTCCAAAAGAATTGCCAAGAAAATAATAGAAACAAGAAAACTAAAAAAAATAGAAACAACCAAAGAACTTGTAGATATTATCTTTGAGGCAACTCCGAGAATAAAATCAAGAATTCATCCGGCAACAAGAATCTTTCAGGCAATAAGAATTGAAGTGAATCATGAACTTGACAACATTAAAAATACATTAAATGACGTGCTTACATTATTAGCAAATAATGCTATACTATCAATAGTAACATTCCATTCTTTGGAGGATCGGATAGTAAAACATTTTTTTAAATACTATTCAAAGGAATGGATTGGGGGCTTCGGGCAGGTATTATCGGAAAACCGGAATTTATATGATAATTATCTTCCCTGCGGAAATTTGAATTATAATCTTCCGTTGCTTGAAATTATAAATAAAAAGCCCATTACCGCAAGTGAAGAAGAAATAAAGATTAATCCGCCTTCAAGATCTGCAAAGCTTAGAACGGCAAGAAGAATAAACAAACAGGAGAGACATTAATTGGGCATTAGTTCAATAAAATATATGCAAGAATCTTATATGTATGAGCCAAAAGTAAACAGGCAGTCTGTTTCAAATCCTGTTGTTTATGGCAGATTTCCGAAATACGTTCATAAAAGATCTTCAATTGAAAAAATTAACAAGTTTTTAAGCGCCATTCTAATGGGATTGGTTGTTTTATCTCTGGTAAGTTATTATTTTGTTTCCGACAGCGAAAGGATAATGAATCATATAGGCAGGGAAATTGTTGCACTAAGTAACGAAAATATTGAACTCCAAAATAAAATCGATAATTTACATTCATTCAACAGAGTAGATACTATTATTCAAAGCGGTATAATGCTTGATACAGCAAAAAAAGTAATTGAAATTCCCGCCGTAAATAATATTTCCGTTCCTAAAATACAACCTGTTCCCGTTAATTATAAATGGTCTATAGGATATTAACTTTAGTTAAATTGTTGAACAAAATATATATTGTGCTACCCTGTTTGTAGGGGATTTTCAATGAATAAAACAAGTGATAAAGATAAAATCAAAACAATTGAATTGCGTATAAAAATAGCACATATATTTATTTTAGTCTTGTTTTTAACAGCAATAATCTACCTTTTTCTTCTTCAGATAGCAGATATAAGACATTACAAAGTACGTGCGAATAATCAAAGATACAGTAAAAATTTTGTAATGCGCGGGCAAATTGTAGACAGAAACGGAGTAAGACTTGCTACAGATCAGGTTTCATATAACATATATGCTCATCGTGAATATTTTGACCATACACCCGAAGAGCTTGCAAAAATTCTTTCACCGCACATAGATCTTGATAAAAAAAATATTGTAAATATTATAAACCGAGGTTCTACCGTAATATTATTAAAAAAAGATGTGGATAGAACAACTGCGGAAAAAATAAAAAAACTCGGTTTACGGGAAATAAGTCTTGATAAAAAAAATGAAAGAGTATACCCTCAGGATGGACTTGCAGCTCATGTCATAGGTTATTTTAATCCTGATGCAGATATAGCTTCAGGAGTTGAACAAAGTGCAAAATCAAAACTTGAAGAGATAGATAATAATGTTTCCGTGCAAAGAACGCCAAGAGGAGATATTATATACGAAACAGGCACGGATCCCGTTCTTGCGGCAACTCCCAAAATCGGTAAAACAGTTACTTTAACAATAGATTCCGCAATTCAGCACGTATGTGAACGTGAGCTTATGAATATAATTAATACAAAACAAGCTTCACGAGGAGCGGTAATAGTAATGAACCCCAAAAACGGCGAAATTCTTGGATATGCCGTTTATCCGAAATATAACCCTAACAATTACAGAAAAGAACCTGCCGTTAATTTAAAGAATTGGACTTTGACGGATATTTTTCCTCCCGGCTCTACATTTAAGGCCCTGACAGTTGCTGCCGGACTGGAAAGCGGTAAAATAACCCCCCGATCAAAAATAGAAGACACGGGAAAAATGAAAATAGGCGGCTGGACAATACAAAACTATGATTATTATAAACATCCGAATCCGGGAATGATAAACCTTGTTTATTTACTTGAACACTCAAGCAATGTAGGAAGCGCCAATATCGCTTTAATGATGTCTCCTGCCGAATTTTACAACATATTAACAAAATTCGGAATCGGTAAAAAAACAGGTATTGACCTGACGGGTGAATCATCAGGACTTATGCCGAAACCGTTTCAATGGGACAAATCAAGGCAGGCATCAATGGGATACGGTTATGGCGCTTCGGTTACCGCAATACAAATGATTTCGGCAATCAGTGCATTGGCTAATGACGGGGTAAGAGTAACTCCTCATGTTATAAAATATTCACCGGAAGAAGAAGCGGAAAAAATCAAAAGAGTTCAAGCAGTAAGTCCGGAAACTGCAAGAATTACAACTATGCTTCTGGCACAAAGCGTTTCAAATTCAAAATCATATATTAATCTTGATAAATATACTGTTGCAGGAAAAACAGGAACATCAAAGAAACCGATGGAAAAGAAAAAAGGATATTCGGATTCTTTATATGCTTCCGTAATAGGTTATTTCCCTGCTAAAAACCCGCAGATATTAATATATGTTGTAATTGACTCGGCAACAACGGGAGGGCCTGTTTGGGGTAATACGGTTGCAGGTCCTGTTTTTAAAGAAGTTGCATTGCAATCGGCAAGAATACTAAATATAGCTCCTGACAAAGAAACAACTGGAAAATAATTAAAGAGGTGAAAATATGTTATTAAGCGATTTAATCAGTCTTTTAAAAGACTATAAAACAAAAAACTTTAAAGATGTTGAAATCAGCGGTCTTTCTTATAATTCTCAATCAATAAAAAAAGGCGACATTTTTATATGTATAAGAGGAGAAATGTCTGACGGACATAAATATGCGCAGGAAGCAGTAAATAAAGGAGCAAGTGCATTATTTTGCGAAGAAGAGTTAAATATAAACTGTCCTCAAATAATTGTAAAAGATACAAAAAGGACTATGGCCGCAATTGCTGCAGCTTTTTATAATAATCCATCAAAAGAAATAAATCTTATAGGAGTTACGGGAACAAACGGCAAGACAACAGTAACCCACCTTATACAAAAAATACTTGAAGAAAACAGTGAAAATTGTGCATTAATAGGAACTTTGGGGTACAAATTGTCAAGTACGGATGAATATAAAGAAGCAAAACATACAACTCCACAGCCGCCTGAACTCCAGAGAGATTTAAGATTAATGGCAGATAACGGTATAAAAAATGTCGTTATGGAAGTAAGTTCACATTCTCTGGAACAAAACAGAGTCGGTTTTTGTAGTTTCAACGGTGCCGTATTTACAAATCTTACGCAAGATCATCTTGATTATCATATCACAATGAAAAACTACTTTAAGGCAAAAGCGATTTTATTTGAAAATCTTAAAGAGGGCGATTTTGCCGTAATAAATGCAGATGACGAATACGCTAAAGAGTTCATATCAGTTGTACCGGATGGGGTTAATATTTATACCTACGGTGTTAAAAATAATGCGGATATAAAAGCGGAAAATATAAATTTTTCAGTTGACGGAGCAAAATTAACAGTCAAATTCAATTCAAAATCGGAAGAAATGATACTGCATTTAAACGGAATGTTCAGTATATATAATGCTTTAGCTGCATTCGCCGCCGCAATTGCTATGGTAATCAATGATAAAGTAATAATAAAAGCACTTGAAAATACAAAAAGTGTTGCGGGAAGATTTGAGATAGTAAACAAAAGACCCCTTGTAATAGTTGATTACGCCCATACCCCCGACGGACTGGAGAATGTATTAAAGGCAGCAAGAGAACTGACTCCGAAAACAAGCAGTCTTATATGTCTGTTTGGCTGCGGCGGCGACAGAGATACAACAAAAAGACCCAAAATGGGGAAGATAGCCGATAATCTCGCTGATAAAGTTATAGTAACCTCCGATAATCCGAGAACTGAAGACCCTCAGCTTATAATTTCGGATATTATGGCAGGAATTAAAACAGTGGATACACAAAGAATTTTTGTTGAACCGGACAGAAGAGAAGCAATTAAATTTTTAAAAACAGTTTCAAAACCGGATGATGTAATTGTAATTGCGGGAAAAGGGCATGAAGATTATCAAATCTTAAAAAATGAAACAATACATTTTGATGACAGAGAAGAAGCACGAAATGTATTTTGTAGTGTATAATTAGGATTATTAGCAGCAGGAGGTGTTTATATGAAATTGACTGTTCTGGGTCCGGGGTGCTGGGGATTAACACTGGCATGGCTTCTGACAAATAATTTTGAAGAAGTATGCGTCTGGGGACGCAGTTGCGACTTATCGGATGAATTAAGAAAAAATCGTAAAACCGAAAAACCCCTTGCGGTTACGCTTAATGAAAAAGTAGAAATTACCGATAATTTAGAATCTGCAATTTATAACGCAGACATAATCCTTCTTGTTGTTGCAACATCAGGTGTTCGCGCCGTATGCAGGCAGCTTAAAGAAGCAGGAATAAAAAACAGCCAGATTCTTGTAAATCTTTCAAAAGGTCTTGAACTTCCTTCTTTAAAAAGAATGTCAGAGGTAATAAAAGATGAACTGCCAGAATCAAGACTTGCAGTTCTTTCGGGACCCACACTTGCAAAAGAAATTTTAAACGGCTGTCCTACTGCAGCATCAGTTGCAAGCGATAATATACAAACTGCAGAAATTGTCCAGAAGTGTTTATCCGTACCTTCCAAATTCAGATTATATACCAACTCTGATGTTATAGGAGTGGAACTCGGCGGAAGTTTAAAAAATGTAATTGCAATAGCATCAGGATTCGCTGATGCAATGAAGCTTGGTGATAACTGCAGAGGATCTCTTTTAACCAGAGGTATGGCGGAAATTGTAAGGATAAGTGTTGCGCTTGGTGCCTGTCCTTCTACTTTATACGGCTTATCAGGCATGGGAGATCTTATTGCAACATGTTCAAGTCCTTTCAGCAGAAACTTTACCGTAGGCTCTATGCTTGGAAAAGGCAAAAAAATTGACGATATTCTAAGTGAACTGGGTTCTGTTGCAGAAGGGGTAAAAACCTCAAAAGCATTATGTGAACTTGCCGCAAAATTAAATATTGAGGTTCCTGTTTCATCTGCTATATACGAAGCGGTTTATACCGACATTACTCCCGAAGAAGTTTTAAATAAATTAATGAACAGGAAACTAAAACAAGAAGAAGAATATAATTTAAGATAATCCGGAGATAAGAAATTGGAAAATATTGAAAACAAAAGTACATATAATGAGTTAATGCAGAATGGTCAGGTATTTTATGACAAGGGCGAATACAAGGAAGCGATAAAATGTTATAAAACCGCACTAATAATGTCTAAAGAACTCAATAATATAACACTTGCCGGTTTATATATAAGACTTGCGAATGCCTATTATAAATTAGAAGATAAAGACAAATCGACATATTATTATGAACAATATCTTAAAGAATATCCTATGGGACAGGCAAGTGTATTTTCAAGACTTGCTCATGCATATTACTACATGGATACGGATAAAAGCATAGATTATCATAATAAGGCACTGAATATAAATGTAAATAAATATGACTCTGCAAGTAAAATTTTTGCCATGACAAAATCATCTTATTATGATCAGCAGGATATTAAAGATGAATCGGAATATGAAGTTGAACAGATTAAAAACACATTATTTAAAAATATAAAAAAATATTCTCATGAAAATAAAAAACAGAAAAAAAACGGTAAATTAAATATTGCATATCTGTCATCGGACTGCCATGCTCATACCATGATGAACTATATTCTTCCTATATGGGAAAATCATAATAAAGAAGAATTTAATTTTTTTATTTTTAACGGTTCCGAAAAAAATGATACCACTACTCAACAAATAATTAAAACCGGATTTGAAATAATTCCGTGTTCTAAAATGTCGGATGAAGAACTGGCAAAAACCATATATGAAAAAAATATAGATATTTTAATAGATTTGGGAGGATATACACATCTTAAAACATATGTTAGTTTATATAAGCCTGCACCTGTTATAATTTCGTATCTCGGTTATTTAAATACACTCGGAATAAAAGAGGTGGATTATATACTTGCTGACAGATTCACAATTCCCGAAGATAAAGCATATTTATATACCGAAAAACCCTTATATCTTGATAAAGGCTATCAAATTTTTGCCGAGAAAAATCTGCCCGATATTAAAGAATCTCCATATAAAAGTAATAACTATATTACATTCGGAAGTTTTAACTGTACTTCAAAACTAAATGACACAACCGTTTATCTGTGGACAAAAATACTGGAGAACACCCCTGATTCAAGACTTTTAATATATAGAACCCAGCTTACAAAAAATATTATTAAATATGTAAAAAACAAATTTAAGCAAAAAGGTCTGGACACTGATAGAATAATGTTTATATCAACAAAATACTCCCCTCATTTCAAAGCATATTGCCTTGCAGATATATCACTTGATCCGTACCCGTTCAGCGGTATGTCCATAGCTATAGAAACAGCATTAATGGGCGTTCCTACAATTACTTTATTAGGTAACGGCATGCAGTCAAGAGGTGCGGGCAGGATTAACCATGTTATAGGGCTTGACGAATTTAATGCAAACTGCGGTGACGAATACATAAAAACAGCGGTTGAATTAGCCTCAAACAAGGAAAAATTGGATAATCTAAAAGTTTCACTGAGAGACAAAATTAACAATTCGGAATTAAGGCTTAATGCTAAAGATTTTACAAAAGAACTGGAGGATAAATATAAAAAAGTATGGGAAGAATTTATAAATAGTCCTTAAATTCTTTTTTTACAACTTTATATCCGCAGTTTTCAATCATTTGAGCATTAAAATTAATTTTTGAAGGATAATTCTTGCATAAAAAAGGTCTTTTTTTATAAACGGAGCATTTTCCGCTGCCGGTCAAATACTTACAACTTAAGACCAAATTATTATATTCATCTTTTCCGGTGATAAAAAACCGGCGGTAATGAGGAAGAAAAATCTGCATTAATTTGAGTTCTTTCTCGTTTTTAAGTCCGTATGAACGTATTTCTCTGCAGCATTTTCCGCATTGAAGACAGGTGCCTTCTATCTTATATTTAATTTTCTCCGGAACAAAATAAGACAGACTTTCAAAGAAAAATGATTTTATTAAATCAATAGACATTTGTTTACAAACGGTTTCTAAAAATATTTATCTGGTAAAATATAATATAATAAACATCCGAGGAAATAAATGAGTCCGAAAAAAAAGAAAAAATCCAATCCGTTCTTCTCCTTCATAAAAGCAATTTTTATAATCTTTTTCGCATTTGCGCTTGCAGGTTATAGTGCTGTAAAAATGTACCTAAATGATCTAAGTCCAATTCCCCAGCTCAATAACTATTCAAGAAATGCCGTTTCACAGGTATATTCATCCGATGGTTATTTAATAAAAACTTTTCAAACCTTCCATTACCAACAGGTTTCTATAAATGAAATACCGAAATATTTAAAAGATGCGATTATTTCCACTGAAGATAAAAACTTTTATTTCCATGACGGATATGATATATTCGGCATTGCGCGTTCTACAATTATAAATCTGATTAATAAAAAAGCGACACAGGGGGCAAGCACTATAACCCAGCAGCTTGCAAGAATATTGTTTCTATCCAATGAAAAAACTTTTACAAGAAAAATAAAAGAACTGCAAATCGCAGCAAGAATAGAAAAAACCATTTCAAAAGATAAAATACTTGAGCTGTATCTTAATAATGTTTATCTGGGTTCGGGCTCATACGGTGTAGGAGCAGCCGCTTCCACTTATTTTAATAAAAAATTATCCGATTTAACGCTTGCCGAATGTGCGCTTATAGCAGGACTTCCTCAGGCGCCTTCGGCGTATTCTCCTTATAAAAATATTAAACTGGCAGAAAAAAGAAGAAACAAAGTTCTTAAAAGAATGTATATAATGAAAAATATTACAAAACAACAATATGACTCTGCATTAAAAGAAAAAATTGTTTTGAATAAAAAACCGTCTTTGACCAGCACAAATGTAGCGCCGTATTTTATAGACTATGTTCTTAAAGAACTTGAAGAACTCGGATTTGATGAGAATGAAATTTCGCAGGGCGGCTATAAAATAATCACAACTCTTGATTATAAGGCGCAAGTTGCGGCAAATAATGCAATAGATAATGCAATGAAAACATGGAAGCTCACCAAACCGAAACAGCAGGCTGCATTATTTTCATTTTCACCCATGTCAGGTGCAATTATTGCATATTGCGGCGGTAAAGATTATAGTCAAACTCAATATGATAGAGTTATACAGGCAATAAGACCACCGGGTTCTTCATTTAAACCGATAGTATATACAGCGGCAATTAAAAAGGGCTGGACGCCCACCGATCCTGTTGAAGATACCCCGGTTACAATCGGCGACTGGAGTCCGCATAATTACGGCAATAAATATAAAGGTATAATGCCTTTATATAAAGCATTAGCATTGTCATCAAATGTTGTTGCCGTAAAATTAATTCGTGATATCGGTGTAGCACCGGTTATTGATATGGCAAAAGCTCTCGGCATTACAACAAGATTAACACATGATTATACCATTGCTTTAGGGTCAAACGGTGTAAAGCTATATGATATGGTTGTTGTTTACGGGAATTTCGCAAACGGAGGATATAAAGTAAAACCTTATGCAATTGAACGAATTGAAACCCAAAAAGGTAAAATTGTTTATCAGGCAAAAAGAACAAAAATAACAAAAGTTCTTGATAAAGACACGGCAGGTATAATGACTGCAATGCTCAGAAAAACCATTACCTCCGGAACGGGACGCAATGCGAATATAAATAAACCTATGGGCGGTAAAACAGGAACAACAAACGGCAATAAAGATGCATGGTTCATAGGTTATACTCCGGATTTGGTCACCGGCGTATTTATGGGAAATGATGATAATACAAGCATAGGATTAACAGGCGGCAGTGCTCCCGCAAGAATCTGGAAAGATATGATGACCGTTGCCACCGAAAAATATGGAAGTCCTGAATTTGATTATCCTGCCGTAGATTTTACATTTAACTTTGAAGAAGTACCTTATTCAGAAACAATTGAAAATGCCAATAAAGCAAAATCAAATAAAAAAGAAAAAATTGACTCATCAGAAAAAGAAAACAAAATATTCAAAAGAGAAACAGATGATTTCAGATCAATTCCCATTCAAATAAATCTTCCTATAGACTTAGGTCATTTCAGAAAAAAACTTGATAACGAGAAAGAAGAAGAAATAAATAATACGGAAGAACAAACAGACATAATCATAGATCCTATTCCGCTGTTTTAATTTATATATTATTCAATTTCGGAATTTTCATATTGAAAACATCTTCAAGGTCAATTCCGTTTAAAATTTCATTAATAAGCTCATTTGTTTTAACACTTTTACCTTTAAAATTTCTGATTAATCCAAGAACTCTTATATCACTGTATTTTTCTATTATTTCCGGAAACAATCTGATTTCGTCGTTTTCGGAATAAACGGAAAATTTATTTATAATAACACCTTGAATGTCTAAACCTGCAGTTTTTGCGGTATTTATTTCATTAAGATAGTGATTTACTGAATCAACAGAGGGATTAACAACAAACACTACCGGTAATTTTAATAAAAGAGGCAATTGAAAACAAAAAAAGTTTTCTTTTAACGGAGTCATTAATCCGCCGGGGGCTTCAGTTATAAGCGTATCTGTTTTTCTTGAAAGGATTGTATAATCTCTTTTAATATCTTCAATATCAATTTGTATATTTTCAATATTACAAGCAGCTGCAGGAATAAGTTTTGATGTCATCATAAATGTAGAATGCGTAGTAATATACGGATCAAGCATTTTTACAAAAGCTAAATCGGGTGATATTAAATATTTTCCTTTATCAACAGCACCTGTTTGTACGGGCTTATATACGCCTGTATTATATCCCAAAGATTGCATAACTGCGGCAATCCCGGCAGAGATTACCGTTTTCCCGCCGCCATTATCAACACTTGTAATGAATATATTCATAACCAGATTATATCAAATTTGTCAGGGTTTAATACCTTCATTTGCTGTATTAATATTTTACATTAAATTTTTTTATGATAATATTAATTTAATCCGGTATCACAATTTGCCTGCGGAAAATTGTCTTTATATATCAGTTCATATTTTAAAATAATGTTTGAAGATTCTTGCAATAAATAAAGTTTTAAGTGAGAATTTCTCAGACATTCAATTAACAGTAAAGAAGTAAATTTGTATGGAAAGTAAATCAAGACTAAATCAGCTTCATAATTTACCCGGAACTCTGGTATGTGTTGAAGGTATAGACGGCTCCGGCAAATCCACACAGCTTATCATACTGCGGGATTGGCTTAAATCACGTAAACAAGACGTAATCTTTACCGAATGGAATTCATCCGATTTAATTTCACAAACGACAAAACTTGCAAAGAAGAAGAATTTATTAAGTCCGAGAACTTTTTCTCTCTTGCATGCGGTTGATTTTGCAGACAGATTGGAACAGATAATTATTCCCGCATTAAAAGCCGGATTTATAGTACTTGCCGACAGATATGTTTACACCGCTTTTGCCCGTGATGTTGCAAGAGGCGTTGACAAAGACTGGGTAAGAAAAGTATACGGATTTGCGGTAAGACCTGATTTAACTTTATATTTCAGGGTAGATGAAAATGTATCTCTTGAAAGAATTTGTTCAAACCGCTCGCCTAAATTTTATGAAGCAGGAATGGATTTAAAATTAAGCAATGATCCTTATGAAAGTTACAGAATTTTCCAAAAAAGAGTAAATGATGAATATAAAAAAATGATAAATGAATATGGACTTGTAGAAATAGATGCTAATGAAAGTATCCATAAAAAACAATTATTTTTCAGAGAAAAAGTGGAACAAATTCTTGCACAAAAAGGAATAACCTTATAATGACGGAATATAAATCAAAACACGGATACGAAGGATTATTAATAGTTATCGAAGGCACCGACGGTTCAGGGAAATCAACACAAATTGAACGTCTGAAAAGATGGATAGAAGATCAGTCATACGGTGTTATGGTCAGCGAATGGAAAACATCAAAATTTATTGCAGATGCCATTAATGATGCAAAAGAAAGAAACCTTTTAAACGCTACCACTTTCAGTTTATTATATGCCGCTGATTTTGCAGACAGACTTGAAAATATTATTCTGCCTGCTTTAAAAGCCGGATTTGTTGTTATTCTTGACAGATATATATATACCGCATACGCACGCGATGTTGTAAGAGGTCATGATATAGAATGGCTTAAAAATCTTTATGAATATGCGCCTAAACCTGATATGGTATTTTATCTTGACGTTCCCGTTGAAATATTATTAAAAAGAATTATAGGAACAACGGGGCTTGATTACTGGGAATCCGGCAGAGATATAGGTCTCAGCAGTGATTTTTATAAGAGTTTCCAAATTTATCAGGGTAAATGCCTTGATGAATATAAAAAAATGATTAAAGAATACGGATTTATTTCCATTGACGGTACCTTGAGCGAAAAAGAAATTCATAAAAAAATTATCTCACACGTAGAAAAAATATTAGACATTTAAAAAAGTTAACTTTTTTGAAAAAATTTAAAATTAGACTATAATTGAGTTGGTATGAAAAAATTAAGTAATTCTGATTTTGAGCTGGTTCATAACATAATTCAGGAAATTAACTTTAATTATGATAATGACAGACAGGAAAAAACCAATATTTTATCCGAATTATGGGAAAATATTGCGGGCAATGATATTTCAAAATTAACTAAAGTTTTTGAAATTTCTGACGATTATACAGTTACTGTTTTATGTGCAGACTCTTTTATTGCAAATGAACTGTATTTCTTAAAAGAAAAATTACTTAAAATAATGAAAGAAAAAACACAAAATCTGGGAATAGAAATAAAAGATATTAAGTTTAATTACAAGAAGTGGAAAGAAAAAAATGATGAATAAAAAAAGAAAAGGTTTTTCTCTTGCAGAATTATTAATTGCTTTACTGGTAATCAGTATTGTTCTGTCTGCAGCAATTCCCACACTTACAAGAAAATCCGCAACAAGCGAACAAATATGGCGTTGGAGCAGTTCAAACAACAGTGCATATTTTGGTGTCGGAAGTAATCAAAGTGCAATAGTAGGTGCGGATTCAATTCCTTTTTTAGATGACAGCACAATGACGCTTGCCGACATTATTTCCGATGATGAAATCAATGTTGCTAATCTGAAGTTTAGTAATTACGGTGATAAACTGGTATTACTGAAAAAATCAATGAGTGATAATGCAAAATCTCATTTTGTAAACTCTCATATTTCTTTTTATAATATGACCAACAGCGCAGCAGCAACAACAAATGATATCCATTATGCGGGAAGAATCGCAAGTGATGCTCACAATCTTGCATTCGGTATAGGTTCGCTTCAAAGTATGGATGAAGTAACGGATACTTTCAAAGGCAATAATACCGCAATAGGTCATTATACATTAATGCGCAATCAAGGCGGCGGTTACAATACGGCAATCGGAGAAAAAACACTATCTTTTAATCAGAGCGGCAGTTTCAATACGGCAGTAGGATATAAAAGCTTATTTACACTCGGAGGTACCGATAGTGACAGTATTGATGCAAGCGCTAACACCGCTATAGGTTCTAATGCAATGCAATTCAAAATAGCAGGAAGTCAAAATACCGCAGTCGGCTCAAACAGTTTACTAAAGAATGCTTCCGGTGATGAAAATACAACTGTCGGATATAACGCTTTTAATTCCGCAACAGAAGGAGACGGCAACACAGTTATAGGTTCAAATGCTTGTACAATGATGACGAGCGGAAATTATAATATTTGTATAGGCAACAGAGCCGGTATAACAATAGATTCCGACATAAATTACGGTTTATTTATAGGAAGCGGACAGGACGGCGATAATGATACTCCTCTTATCAGCGGTTTTACACAATATGACAGCACTTACGGTAACGATAAAGAATTAGCGGCTAACACAAGAATATTTGCCGTAAGAACCTATGATTCCGGATCTGATGTATTCCATGTACAAGCAAATAAAGGAGATAACGGATATGGTTCAGCAACCGTTCCCGCAGACAGTGTAATAACGATGGCTCTTTATAATATAGGCGGTTTACTTGCGCAAAATGCAAGATATACCGGCCTGCAATTCAGCGCTGACTCTACTGATATAAAAATAGCAACAACCAGAACCGGAGGTTCTACTGCTGACAGTACTAATACTTACGGAAATCTGAACATAAATGACGGACAACTTAAAATTGACCTCAGTAAAGATGATAAAGTTAATATTTTCACCGATAACAACAATATTAAAGAAATTCAATTAAACGGTAAAATTTCAGTAGAAACTAACAGCACAATGAGTATATCGCTCACGGAAGATTACGGATTCGGAATATATTCCGAAGACTCAAGCGGTTCACAGTTAACTATGAACGACCAAGAAATGTATATTTATCTTCCCGGAGATTTCACTATAGATTCAAACACTCTTTCAATTTCTGACAGCGGAGTAACTATTAAATCCGGTTCACTTACCGTTGGAGAAAGTAACTCTGTTTCTATAGATAACGGGGATATAACAATACCCGGCATTTCAGACAACGGTGGTTTAGTCGGCAGCACTATCAACAATATATTACAAGAACTTGAACAATTGCAGCAGCAGATAGCAGCATCAGGCGGCAGTTTTTCCGATACAAGACTGAAAGATATATCAGGCGACAGCACGGCAGGGTTAAAGGAAATTAACGCTTTAGAGGTTAAGAACTTTACTTTTAAAGATGATAAAGAAAGAACTCCGCATGTAGGTGTAATTGCCCAGCAGCTTCAAAAAGTATTCCCGAACTCTGTATTTGAAGATAAAAAGAGCGGTTATCTTAAAATAAAAACAGAAGAAATATTCTATGCAATGGTTAATGCAATTAAAGAATTATTTGCAAAAATTCAGGATTTAACCGCAAAAGTTACGGGGCTTGATGAACGAATAACCGAGCTTGAAAAGCAAAATCAATTACTTTTGGAACAAAACAAAAATTTCGAGAAACGTCTTGAAGAATTAGAACTGCAAAGTACAAAAGAATAATTGAATTTATGATTTGATATTAACAAAAAAGCAGTTATAATATTAACTGCTTTTTTGTTATATTATTTAAATATGAGATTAGATAAATTTTTAAAAGTATCAAGACTAATAAAAAGAAGAACCATAGCCAATAAAGTTTCGGATCAGGGCAGAATATATGTAAATAATACTGTTGCCAAACCTTCAAAACAGCTTAAAGAAGGGGATATAATTACAATTGTTCAAGCCGAAACACAAATAAAAATCAAGATAAAAAAAATCCCCTTGAATAATGTATCTGTTCAAGAGGCTTCTAATTTGTATGAAGTTATAAATTAAATATTTTAGTCTTCACCATCCAACCTGATTTTTGATAATTTAACAATTTCTTTAAAATCACTGTATTTCTCGCACAGTTCCCGGAATGTTCCCACATCAACCACAGTACCGTCTTTTAAATATGCTATTCTATCACAATTAACAAGAGTCGAGAGTCTGTGTGCTATAGCAATTATAGTTTTATTTCCTTTTATTTGAGAAATAACTTCAGTCAATTTGTTTTCTATCTTAACATCAAGATTTGAAGTAGCTTCATCCAAAACAATAATTTCGGGTTCTCTATATAAAGCTCTTGCAATACCGACTCTTTGCATTTGTCCGCCGGACAGACCGCTTCCATCCTGTCTGAATTCAATTTCAAGTCCGTTCTCGGTTTGCTTTAACTGATTATATAACTGAGCTGTTTTTAATACTTCATCTGCTTTTGCTTTGTCTATATCTTTTCTTTCCACACCCCAGGCTATATTCGTATAAATATCTCCTTCTACAGTGCAAATTTTCTGGGGTACATAACCGATAATATTTCTGAACATCTGAATATTATCCGTATTAAGCAACACATTATCTATATATATTTCGCCTTTATATTCAAGAAGCCCTATCAAGCAATCAATCAGTGTGCTTTTGCCTGCTCCTGACAAACCCACTATCCCTATAAATTCGCCTTTTTTGATATCTAAATTTATATCATTCAATACATTTGTTTTTTTATCGTAAGAATAACTCAAATTTTTTATTTGAATATTACTGTCAAATTTTATTTTTTCTGTCGTATTTTTATTTTTAGAATAACTGTAAAGATTGTATTCATCATACATTTTAAACAGTTCATCAACTCTGCTTGAATACAAATTTATATAATTCAAATAAACCTGATTTTTATAAACCTGAGGTACAACACGATATATTGCTATAGCAACAACACCGAAAGTAATCAAGATACTTGACGGATTTTGACCGTATTTAGTCAGAATACCAAAGCAAAGTATTACCATTGTAAATATGAATATTATCTCAATAATGTATTGAGGCATTAAAGGAATAAGGTTGATTTTTTCATTAAAAGGAATCATTTTTTCGGAAACATTTTTATAAAAATCATAGAAGAATTTTTGACAGCCGTTAATTTTAATATCTTTGATACAGCTTAAACTGTTTATAACCGAACTGTACGGACCATTCATAAGATTTGCTTTTTTTATGCCAATCCTCTGGCTCCACTGTCTGAAAAATCCGCTTTGCACCGAACCTGCAATCGAAAAGAAAAGAACCGCAAGCAACGTATATATAGGCAATAAAAAGACAAGTATTGAAAAAACGAGAATTATTACAAGTGTATTAGAAATAAAATTAATTACTTTAAACACAAAATATTGCATAACATCATCAATATTTTGTGTAATCTTGGAAATAATATTATTATTTCCTATTTTTAAATCCGCTTCATAGGGCGAATAAAGGAAGAAATCAAGCATTTTTTCTTTTACTTCAAGTCCCCATTTGCCCATAATTTTATTTTGCCAGTACATAATTAATATACTGTAAATATTTTTGATAATTATAATTCCGGCAATCATAGAACCTATAATCAAAATTAAATGGTTAACACTGGTAATTCCAAAGTGTTCTTTAAAAAACAGAGCTACAGGATTATTAACAACTCTGCCGGGATTAACAAGTATCATCATAAAAGGGAAAACAAGAACAATACTTAAAAATTCCAGAAGGCTGGTCATAAATGCCATAAATAACATATTAACAAGCTTAAACTCATATCCTTTGCCAAAATATTGCAAAAATCTTATAAATTGACGAAAAAACATTTTCTTCTCCCTTACAGCAAATAATTATAACATAGAATATCTTTTCACATATATATTTGAATCATCTGCGAGCATATTTAAAATTTGTATAAAGATATCATTTCTTTTTGCAAGATAAAAAGCTGCTTTTGCTGTTTTTTCCCTGATTGTATAATCCTTAGATACAGCTGTTGTTTTTAGAATATTAAATATTTTATTATCTGCGTCAATTTTATCCGATATACTTACGATTGCCTCAAGATTCCAGTACAGATTAAAATTCTTTTTGTTTGAAACATAAGATTTATTTTCAGGTATATCATTCATTTCTTGAAGTGTATTTTCAATTCCTTCAATTATTTTTAAGTACAGATATTGAAAATCATCAATAAAACGGATAATTTCAATAATATTTCTCGAAACGGAAGGATTAATATCTGCTACAGCTTTTATAAAAACATCCAAAACAGATTTTCTTTGAAAATATTGTCTGAATGCATCTTG
>CAZNEN010000024.1:0-26689 GCA_964572355.1 uncultured Muribaculaceae bacterium | reverse complement strand
GGACAAAAATCTATTCTCTACTCCCGATAAAGTCGTGTAAGTATTAAAAAGTAAAGGAATAATAAATGAATACAGATCCGATAGCAGATATGCTCACAAGAATAAGAAATGCCAATATGGCAGCATTAACCGAAGTAGATATGCCCTGTTCCAAGTTAAAAACAGAACTGGCGAAATTATTAAAATCTGAAGGTTATGTTGAAGATTATGCTGTTATAGCAAAAGAGGGCAGCAGCTTTAAAACATTAAAAATTACATTAAAGTATGATGAAAAATCAAAACCTGTAATCTCAAATTTAAAGAGAGTTTCAAGACCGGGTTTAAGAAATTATTGTAAAGCTAAGAACTTGCCTCAAGTTCTGGGCGGAATGGGTATAGCAATAGTGTCAACCAGCAAAGGATTATTAACTGACAGAAAAGCAAGAAAAGAAAATGTCGGCGGCGAAGTTCTTTGCTATGTATGGTAATTAAATTGCAATACAATTAAAATCAAAATAAGAAAGTAATAATAAATTGGAGATAATGATATGTCACGTATAGGCAAATTACCTGTAATAATACCGGAGGGTGTAGAGGTAACAATAAACGGACAGGTAGTAACCGCAAAGGGTCCTTTGGGTACCGAATCAGTTGAAATTCGTCCGGAAATTAAGATAGAAAAAGTTGATAATTCAATTGTTTTAACAAGAATAAATGATGAAAGAAAATCACGTTCGCTTCATGGTTTATCAAGAACCTTGGTTGCAAATGTAGTAAACGGCGTAAAAACAGGTTTTGTAAAAAAACTTGAAATAGTAGGTGTAGGTTACCGTGCACAAATGCAGGGTAATACTTTGAACCTTGCTTTAGGTTATTCGCATCCTGTTGATGTAACGGCTCCGGAAGGTATAAAAATAACGGTAGATCAAAATATTAAAATTATCATTTCCGGTTCCAATAAACAGGCAGTAGGAGATATTGCGGCATTAATCAGAAGTAAAAGACCTCCTGAAGTTTATAAAGGTAAAGGTATTAAATACGAAGGCGAACGTATAAGAAGAAAAGCAGGTAAAACCGGTAAGAAATAGCAGTAAATAAAGCCAGAATAGACCCTTATTATTAATAAGAAAGTCTGGGTGAAAGGAAAGAGAAATGATTAAACAGGTAAACAAAAAAGCGGCAACACAAAAACGTCATCAAAGATTAAGAAATAAATTATCGGGTACTTCTGAGTCTCCGCGTTTGGCAGTATATAGAAGTACAAAACATATTTATGCTCAAATTATTGATGATGTAAAAGGTGTAACAATAGTGTCTGCATCATCAAACGATAAAGAATTAAGAACAAAGCTTAGTCATGGCGGTAATATAGAAGCTGCAAAAGTTGTAGGAGCGGCTTTAGCAAAAAAAGCGCTAAAGGCCGGTGTTAAAGATGTTGTATTTGACAGAGGCGGTTTCTTATACCATGGAAGAGTTGCAGCATTGGCTGATGCGGCAAGAGAAGCTGGGTTAAATTTCTAATTGAAATTCAAGTAAAAAATATAATTTTAGAAAGACTCCTAGAAATAGGAGTCTTTTTTGTAGAATTAATTATTGAACGAGATGTAAAAATGGCAGGAATAATATTGATTCAAATTAAATCAGTTTTAGAAATGTTGATAGCAATGTGCAAAATACGAGCTTATGATAATATTTCATATCTTATTGTATCTAATCAGAAAGGAAATATTGCAAAAAAATCTTCGTGGTATTGAAATATTCATGGTTATTTCTCCAACGGGAAAATACTTTAAAATGCTAATACACTGGAATGTGCAATATATGAAAATGTTGTTGATATTAATATTGAGAGAATGAGCGGAAAAAAATTCCTGATTTCAGAAGTGTATAAAGAATTTTGTTTTTGAATTTTGTGATTACTATTCTATTTTATATGATTTGTTTTTGTTTCGGTATATGCGGTAAGTGTTCTATAAAAAAATTGTAAGTCTTTAGTTGTATAATCTTCCAAAATAGAATTAATATTTTTTATTAATTCTTCTTTTGTTTGGATATGTTCAAAATAAAACAAGTTACTAATATTGGTATTTAATGCCGATAAAATTTTACTTAGATTGGTAGGTTCAATGTCAATCATATTAGCAAGTGTTACTTGCTTGATATTTTTTGATTCTCGAATTTCTTTGATTCTTTTTTCTAAAAGTGAGCTAATTGATATCATATATACCCATCAACAAGTATAGTTCATATTATTTTTTATAAAAAGATAAGGACAAATATATAAAGCCGGTAAAACTTGTTGACAAATAATCAAAAATGATTGTATAATAGCAATGTTTTCCTATCTTGTTGATGTTTTGAGTATATAAAAGGAATGAAATATTATTTAATTAAGCTATTTGTAGAAATTATGTAAAGAAATTGAGTATAAGTTTGAATATTGTTGAATTAGTTTTTAAAAATATAAAGAATATAATTTCATTGGATCGTTTTGATTCTTCTGGTTATAACACATCTCATGTTCGTTTTAATGGTGCAAGTGTATTTGATTATAATTTTTTGATGTCTTTAGACGAAAAAGATTATCCAAAATATCTTTGTGAAGCTTATTATATTAAGACTTTAACAAAATTAAATCTTAGAAATCCGAAAACATTTAATGAAAAAATACAATGGTTGAAAATATATGACAATAAACCTGAAAAAAGTGAACTTACAGATAAAGTTTTGGTCCGTGATTGGGTAAAAAGATATATAGGTGAAAAATATTTAAAGCCGGTGCTTTGGATTGGTGATAAGTTTGAAGATATTCCTTTTGAATCTTTACCAAATTCTTTTATTATAAAGTGTAATCATGGTTGTAAATGGCATGTGGTAATCAAGGATAAACAAAAGTTCTGTAATAATGAAAAGCTGTTTGAGGTTATAAAAGTACAAATAAATGGTTGGTTGTTACAATCATTCTTTGGTTGGTCTGATTTTGAAACCCAGTATAAAGCTATTATTCCCAAAATTCTTATTGAAGAATTACTTTTGGATGATTCAGCCAGAAAAATCAGAAATTGGTGTTTCAATGGACAACCTTATTATACACAGGTTACTCAAATGTCTGGAAAATTTGAACATGTTGAAATTGCCACTTTTGATATTAATTTGAACAGTGCAGACGTTTGTTTTGAACCACAATATGTACCAATGAATTTAGAAGCTGATGATAAAGTTAAAGAATCTTTTGAGATGAGTAAGATTCTTTCTAAAAAATTTAAGTTGGTTCGTGTTGATTGGATGAATTTTAAAGGAAAGTTATATTTTGAAGAAATGACTTTTACACCATATTCAGGCTTCTTAAAATTAGATAATAAATTACAGAAAAAACTTGGGAAATTACTTAATTTGAAAGGAAATTAATATGCCTATTAATGATGACGATTTTGAAAACCTTTCTTTAGACGAAATTAATGAGTTATTCAAAGAAATTGTAGAAATACCAATGGATAATATTTATATTGCAGGTTGTCATGACCCGGTTAATGATATATATAAATAATTGGATTTTGTATAATGTTTGATTTACAAATACCATTATTTGTTGTTTCTAAAGAATATTGTACAATAAAAGCATCATCTGTTACTTTCGTTAGTAATATAAAGGATAGAGTGCATTATGTTCTAAGCGGTAATGCTTCTGTTTTATGGAATTTTATTATTAATTCTAAAAATTATAATGAAATTAGAAATTTTGCAGTTAAAAATAATCTTCAAAATATGTTAGATGATTTTTTAGGAGAATTAAAAACTAAAAACTTAATTCAATCGGAATATATTAGTCCGAGTATTGATACAAAATATATAGGGTATGCAATTAATGAAAAATCTGCCAATTTTGAAGTATTTCAAAATAAGAAAGAATTATTTATACGAAGTTTAGGTCTTTTGAATATTTTACGTGTTTGTTTGAATTTTACTTGTAACCTTAACTGCAGACATTGTTGTAATCCTAAAAATATTTATGATGAGATTTCTTTTTCTCAAGCTAAATGTATTATTGATGAAGCGATTATTTTAGGTATTTCTCATATTAATATAACGGGCGGAGAATGTACAATAAATAAGGATTTTTTAAAAATCGCTAAATATATCAGGAGCAGATTTCTTAGTTTTAGTATTTTTACTAATGCTCAAAAATTGTATGATGATGAGGCACTTTTTTATGATGTTATAAACATTTATCCTACTAATATTCAAATAAGCTTATATTCCATGAATCCTGATATTCATGATAATCTTACGCGTGTTAACGGTTCACATTATAAAACATTGAACGTAATCAAAAAACTACGAGAATATGATATTAATGTTGTGGTTACATGTACTCAGACAGCCTATAATCGTAATTCCTACAAAGAAGTCAAAAAGTTTGCCGAATCAATTGATTGTAAATTTATGACCGATTGTAAATTTGTCAATAATCCTGATAATAATAATTTGTGTGCGAAATTACCTATTGAAGATGTTGAAAAATTTTATGCAGAGAGGATAGATATTAATAATTTACGAGAAAATGAGTTAAATTGCCTGGGAGGATACGATAGAATAGAAATTTTACCTAATTTGGAGATTCATCCTTGTTCTTATTTTAATTATTTTTTGGGCAATTATAAAAACATTTCTTTATCTGAGGTCAGAAAAACTACGGTTGTAGAACTTCATAAGCTTCTGAGAAAAGAAAATTTAAAAGATTGTTTTAAATATGAATATTGTAACTATTGTTTTTATTGTCCTATATACACATGTTATGATAAGAACGGATTTTTAAAGAAATCAGAAATTCTTTGTGAAGATGCTAAAGCGTATTATTCTGTGTTAAAGAAAATTCAATCAAATAAAAATTAGAATCTTTTTGGCATGAATATAATAAATTCCATTTGTTTCTCTCTCTGAATTATTTATTAAAAATGGAATTGTCTTTTATTTCAAATATTTGAACATTTTTAAGATATTCATCTTTGAAATACAGTGTATCTACAGAGGTTATAATTGTTTGGGTTTCATCTCCTATTGCGTCAAGCAGGAAGTTTTGCCTCAAATCATCCAGCTCTGCAAGAACATCATCAAGAAGCAAAATTGCATTTGTATTTATTTTTTCTTTGATTAATTCAAGTTCCGCAAGTTTTAAAGACAAAACAACAGTTCTTTGTTGCCCTTGGGAAGCGAATTTTTTTGCTTCAATGTTATTTATAAAATATGAAACATCATCTCTGTGCGGACCTACAACAGATTGTGCACGTATTATTTCTTCCGCTTTTTTTTCTTCCAATTTGTTTTTGAAATTTTCAAGTATAAATTCATTACTATGCAGAAACTTTTCGCAGGAAGTAATATTTCCTATTATAGAAGAATTGTAAAACATGGATAAATCTTCATTATTTGAAATTTGTTTATGTTTTATTTCCGCAATTTTTTGAAGTTCATGTAAAAAATTAAGCCGTATAAAAATAATGTTGCTGCCGGTTATTGCAAGTTGTTCATTCCATATATTAAGAAGAGATGTTTCTGCATTTATGTTACCTTTAAGATTTTTAAGATAATTATTTTTCTGTATTTTTATTTTGTTATATTTATTGAGTCTTTCAATGTATGCGGGAAAAATCTGGCTTATTGCTGCATCAAGCCATTTTCTTCTGTCATCTGGTGCGCCTCGCAGAAGCAATAAATCATTTACAGTGAAACAAACAGTAGAAATATTACTTATAAAATCTGATGATTTATTTTTGTTCAATCCATTTACTTTCAGTTTTTTCCTGTTCGGGGGATTTAAATATATTTCTAAGTCAATATCTATATCAAATTTTTTAATTGCAGCTTTAATACTGCAAAAATCAGTATTCCATTTGATTAATTCATTATCAGTTTTTGCTCTTAAGGAATCAAGTGCGGAAAGATAATATATAGCTTCAAGCAGGTTTGTTTTGCCTTGGGCATTTTTTCCTATTATTAGGATTTTGTTTGAATTAAATTCTAATTCAATATCTGAGTAATTGCGAAAGTTTTTTAGAGCTAAATTTTTTATGAACATAAAGCTATTATAGCAAAATTTGAATGCAAAAATAATAAAAATCTGTTAGTATATTAGTTAACGGAAAGGTTTATTAAAAGGTAAGATTAATGCTGGCTAAAGAAATTATACAAACCGGGAAAATGCTATATGATAAAGGCCTTACCTTTGCTACTTCGGGTAATATAAGTGTAAGGTCAGAAGACGGAATTTTAATAACGGCATCTGGTACGGCCCTTGGCATGTTAAAGGAAACGGATATAGTTTTAATAGATTTTGAAGGCAAAGAAATATACGGAGGAAAAGCATCATCTGAAAAAATGCTTCATGTTGAGATTTATAAGCTGAGACCGGATGTAAATGCAATTATACATACGCATCCTGTTTACTTAACCTCTTTTGCAGCATGCCGCAAACCTTTAAATGAACCTATAATGTCAGAAAACATATTATATTTTGAGGATATTCCAGTTTCCAAATATTCAATGCCTTCCTCTATTGATTTAGCAAAGAATACCGCACAATATTTTATCAATAGAGATGTTGTTATGATGGCAAACCATGGTGCTGTTGCGGCGGGTATTAATCTGAAACAGGCATTTTTAAAAATGGAAACGGCGGAATATTATGCTAAAGTTTCTTTAACTGTTAAGATGATAGGCGAACCTAAATATTTAAGCGAAAAAGATATTAAAGACTTAATTAATTTAAAACATGTAATGAGCTGATTATTAGAAAAATTAAAGAAATGCCGTAAAATGTTAAAATTTATATTTGTTCGTATAACAAACGGGGCTGTTTTTTAATTAAAAAACAGCCCCGTTATGTCATAAATAAATGTTTAAACAACTTGTTTTGTCATTTGTAGACATTTAATAACCGTATCAACAACTGTCTGCTGTTCTTCTTTTGTTATTTCCGGAAACATCGGAAGTGATATAACCATTTTTGTATCTTTTTCCGTTAACGGTAAATCACCCTCTTTGTAGCCTAATTCTTTATGCAATTTTTGCAAATGTAAAGGAACCGGGTAATAAATCATAGCACCTATTCCGTGTTCTTGAAGAAGTTTATGGACTTCATCACGGTTTTCAATTTTTATTGTATATTGATGATAAACACAGTATGAATTATCAAGTTCTTTGGGAGTTATGACTTCAGGGTATTTTGAAAACATTTCATTATACCTGTATGCATTTTCTCTTCTTTTTTTATTCCATTCTTTAATATAAGGCATTTTAACTCTTAAAATGGCAGCCTGAATTTCATCAAGTCTTGAATTTACACCGAGTTCATCATGGTAATATCTTACGGCACCGCCATGATTTCTTAAAGCGATAACTCTGTTATATAATTTTTCATCATTGCAGGTTATCATACCGCCGTCTCCCATACCGCCCAGATTTTTGGTCGGATAAAAGCTGAAACAGCCAAAGTCGCCGAAAGAACCCACTTTCTGACCTTTAAATTCAGCCCCGATTGCTTGGCAGCAATCCTCAATAACTTTTAAGTTACGGCGTTTAGCTATATCCATAATTTTATCCATTTCAGCAGGCTGTCCATACAGATGAACCGGAATTATTGCTTTTGTTTTAGGAGTAATTGCAGCTTCAATCTTGTTTGCATCAATGTTAAAAGTATCAGGATTTATGTCTACAAATACGGGAGTAGCTCCGGCAAGACCTATTGCACTTGCTGTTGCTACGAAGGTAAACGCTGTTGTAATAACTTCATCACCGCAGCCTATATCTAATGCTCTTAAAGCTAAATGCAGAGCGTCAGTTCCTGAATTTAATCCGACGGAATATTTTGTTCCTACAAAATCAGAAAATTCCGTTTGAAATGCTTTATTGTGTTTTCCTAAAATATAAGAACCGGAAGCTAAAACTTCAAGTACTTCTTTCTCTATTTCTTTACCTATCTGCACGTATTGTCTTTTTGAATCTAAAATAGGTATCATAATTATCTCCTTAACATACTACCCGTCTATACATAATAGTTTAGCACATTTAGTCCGTATCTTTATAAAATCTTTATAAATTAATAAATATTATATTTGTATGATAATATTAACAAAAAGGCATTTTATGAAAATATCGGCGGAAGTAAAAGTAATTCTTAAAGATGATATAAAAGACCCGGCAGGACTTGCGGTTGAAAGTGTTTTAAAAAGAACGAATATTGATACTCTGGCATCAATTAGGACAGGAAAGTTCTTTTCTATAGAAACTATGGCAGAAAACAGAATTGAAGCTTTGGAAAAAATAAATAGAATATGTGCTGATGTACTTACAAATCCATGTCTTGAAAAATATGAAATTATAAGGATAAAAGAAGAATGAAAGCAGGGATTGTTGTTTTTCCCGGTACAAACTGCGACAGAGATACTTATGAGGCTTGCTGTTTTTTGGGCTGGAGACCTGAATATATTTCACATAAAGAGGTAATCTTGAAAGATTATGATGTTTTATTTCTGCCGGGCGGATTTTCGTATGGTGACTATATAAGAGCCGGATGTCTTGCAAAATTCAGCCCCGTAATGACCGCAATAAAAGATTTTATAAAATCTCAAAGAGGCATGGTTACGGGTATTTGCAACGGATTCCAAATACTGTGTGAAACAGGTCTGCTTAAAGGTGCTTTAACATACAATTTGAATAACAGATTTATATGTGATGATGTAAAATTATATTTTAAAAATGAAGAAATATGTCTTCCGATTGCTCATAGGGAGGGACGTTATATTAAATCTAAGGAAGCAGATACGGGAAATATGATATTTCTTAAATATAAGAATAATCCGAATGGTTCTGAAGATGATATTGCAGGTTTATATGACAATAAAAGAAAAATTCTTGCTTTAATGCCGCACCCTGAAAGAGCGGTATTTGAAGAGAACGGAAATACTGACGGAATAAAAATTTTTAATTTTATTCAAAAGGAGCTTAATTTATGAAATTATATTCTTTGCTGGGATTAAGTGATTTTGAATATTCTCAAATAGTAAAAAGACTTAAAAGAGAACCTAATGAACTTGAAATATATTTATTTTCCGCTATGTGGTCAGAACATTGCGGTTATAAACATTCAAAAAAATATATTAAAAAATTCCCGAGGATAAACAGTATTTGTTCTGATGAAAATTCGGGAGGAATTGAAATAGGAAATCATATTATATTTTTTAAAGCGGAATCCCATAATCATCCTTCTGCTGTTGAGCCGTTTCAGGGAGCGGCAACAGGTATCGGCGGCATTATAAGAGATATATTGACTCTTAATGCAAGACCCGTTGCATTATTGGATTCTTTAAAATTTGGAACTTTAAAAAAAGGACGCAATAAATATCTTATGGAAGGAGTAATCGGCGGTATATCATTTTACGGAAATTGTATCGGGGTTCCCACAATCGGCGGTGAAACAAGTTTTGATGATTGTTTTTCTTTAAATCCTGTTGTAAATGTTCTTGCTGTCGGAATTGCAAATAAGCAAAAAGTTGTAAAATCCTCAGCTAAGGAAGATTGTATTATTATTTTGCTGGGTTCATCCACAGGACGTGACGGGCTGCACGGTGCCTCTTTTGCTTCAAAAGAAATGGAAGAGAAAAAAGAAGATAAACTATCCGTTCAAATTGCAGATCCTTTTATGAAAAAAAATGTAATAGAAGCGTCACTTGAAATATTAAATTTTGAAGGGGTTATTGCAGCTCAAGACTGCGGGGCGGCAGGGATTCTATCTTCAACCTCGGAAATGGGCTATAAAGGCGGCTGCAGCGTAAAATTATATCTTGATAAAATCCATCTGAGAGAAAAAAATATGAAACCGTGGGAGATAATGCTTTCGGAATCCCAGGAAAGAATGGTCTTTGTCATAAAACCGGAAATAAAAGAACAAATATTTAAAATAGCCGGGAAATATGATATTTCAATTTCTGAAATAGGAAAAACTGCTAAAGGCAGCGATTATGAGTTGTATTGGGGTGAAAAACTTCTTTCCAAAACTCCTTTAGATGTTTTAAATAATTGTGTAGAATATAATTTATCGATAAAAAAGCCTTCGTATTTAAAAATACAAAAAGAAAAAACAATAAAAGAAAATGAATTATCACGGGGAGATATTATCAGTTTAATTAAATCTCCTGATATAGCACATAAAAAAAATATTTTTTCACAATATGATTATACTGTTGGGAATAGAACCGTATTAAAACCTTCCGAATCGCCTGTATGCGCGTTATGGATAAAAGAAGAAAGTACTTTTATTGCTTTTACTATGGATTCTGATTTCAGAAAAGTATATTTGGATCCTTTTGAAGGTGCAAAATGCACGGTTTATGAGTCTTTCAGAAATCTGACAGCAGCGGGTTTTATCCCTTCGGGTATAACAGATTGCCTGAATTATGCAAACCCGGAAAAAGAAGAAACCGCATATTGTTTTATAAAATCCGTTGAAGGAATTAAACAAGCTTGCAGAGAACTTAATATTCCTGTAGTATCGGGCAATGTTTCTTTTTATAATGAAACTGATGAAACGGCAATATATCCATGCCCTGTTATAGGTATGATGGGACAGGTGAATAAGAATATTTTAAAAAATAGCATTAATAAAAATGAATACATATATCTTCTCGGAAAAGATATTAATCTTAAATCCTCTGCCGGCGGTTCTTTATATCAAAAATTATTTTATGATTTTATTGGCGGAAAAGTAGATATTATAAATCCTGCGACGGAATTGAAATTGAGCAGAGCAATTCTTGATTTAATAGAAAAAAATTTAATAACTGCCTGCAATGATGTATCAAAAGGCGGGGTATTTATATCTCTTTTTGAAATGCTGTATAATTGTAATATCGGTTTTACAGGTTCATTAACGGACGGTATAAAATCACAAAAACTCTTATTCGGTGAGATAACGGGCAGGTACATAATATCTTCTAAAACCGATATTACGGAAGTTTTAAAAGGTTATAAAATACCGTTTAAATTATTGGGGAAAAGTCATAAGGATACATTGGAATTTGACGGTTTTAGTTTTAAAATAAAAGAACTGTTTGAAATATACGAGAATGCTTTGGAAACGGAGCTTACAAGTTGAAAATACATGAAGAATGTGCGGTATTTGCCTGCATTGTAAAAGATAACAGAGCTTTTGAATATATAAAATACGGACTTACGCTTTTGCAGCACAGAGGTGAAGAAGGTGCAGGAATAACATGCGGAGATAAAAAATTTAAAACAATTAAAAATACGGGACTTGTTGCTCAGGTTTTTAAAAATATTACTCCGATAAAGGGAAATTTCGGAATCGGACATGTCAGATATTCTACGCAGGGTTTGTCAGATAAAGCACATGCGCAGCCTTTTCAGGAAAAATATAAGGGAGAAGATATTGCTCTTGCACATAATGGTAATATTTCCAAAATTCTACAAAAAAAAGAAACTGTATTTTCTGACATGACGGATAGTGAAATTATATTAAAATGTCTTATAAATGAAATAAATAAAAAACCTTCCCTTTGGACTTTTGAAGATATAACCGGAGTTTTATATAAAAATTTTAATAAAGGTGCGTATAGTCTGGTTGTTGCTCTGCCGGAAAAAATAATAGGTATAAAAGATCCGTCGGGATACCGCCCTTTGATGTTTTGTATTGCTGAAGAAGGATATTTTCTTGCGTCTGAAGATTGTGCTTTTCACTCGCTTAATATTCATAAAATAATTGAAATAAATGCGGGTGAATATATTGAAATAACTAAGAACGGATATGAAATAAAGAAATATTGCAGTTCCGAAATCACAAAACAATGTGTATTTGAACATATATATTTTGCAAATCCGTCATCTTCAATTTTTTCAAAAAATGTATATGAAACCAGAGTTGAACTTGGTAAATTGATGGCTAAAGATGATGATATTCGCGCTGATATTATTGTTCCTGTTATGAGTTCAGGACTTTCCGCAGCACTTGGATATTCTGAAATATCGAAAATTCCTATGCATCTCGGGTTAAAAAAAAATAAGGCATTTAGAAGTTTTATACAACCTGATCAAGAATCCAGAGAAAAAATTGCAATTGAAAAATATATTCCTATAAAAAATGTAATAGAAAATAAAAAAATAATTCTTATTGACGACTCTGTTGTAAGAGGAACTACAATGATGTTTCTTGCAAAACTTTTAAGAAAATACGGCGCAAAAGAAATACATATCAGATTATCATCTCCTGCTTTAATTAACACATGTTTCTGGGGTATAGATATTCCGGATAAAGATGAACTTGTTTTCAGGAATTTTAAAGATGAAAAATCCTTTGCTGAATTTCTTTCGGCGGACAGTGTAAAATTTATTTCATTTGAAAGTTTTAATAAAATTTTTAATTCTCAAAAATGGTGTTATAATTGTTTTTTGGAATAACATATTGTATATACTCCAAAATTATGATGTAAATGTATGTTTAAATTTCGTATAATAAGGGTAATAAAGAATAATAGCGGTCTTATTATAAGGTAGATAAGAGGTATTATGAGAAAAACTTGGTTTATTGTTTTATTAATATATTTAGTTTCGGCAATTCCGTCGTATGCAATAAAATATACCGTTAATGATGAAATGGACAGAACAGTTCCATCAAGATCAACTTCTCCGGAAGAAAGAATACAATATTGGAGTTATACTACTGACTATTATTATGACCAAAATCCTAATGAATATTATTTAAGGCATGATTACAATAAAATGATGTTATTGGGCGAAAATGTTCGTCCGGAATTGGTTGGTGTTGTCTGGTATTATCCTAAAGAAAAAATTACTCCTGTTAATGTTAATGCTAAACAAGAACAAACGGAACAAATTATTATGGAACCAAAAAGATATTCAAGAGAGGCTGCTGATTATTATTCGGTTGATACAAATGTAGATCCGGATATGAAAGTTCCTTCAGGATACGTTATTAGACAAGTACAAGAATTGTAAGCAATATACTGATAAAATATATTGCAGAAAGAAAGTAAATGCAAAAACAAGAAGCAGGAAATTTCCTGCTTCTTGTTTTTGCATTGAGTAAGATAGATATTACTCTTTTGTGTATTCCGCATCAATTACATCATCATCGGAATTTGAAGAAGATTGCTGTTGATTGGAAGCTTCTTCCGAGTTAGCACTTTGAGTTCCCTCCTGCTGTACTTGAGAATATGCGGCTTGAGAGATTGCATACATTGTCTGCTGTAAATCTTCAGATAATTTCTTTATTTCGTCAGCGGATTTATTTGTATTTAATGCTTCTTCCAAAGCTTTTCTTTGTTCTTCAAGTTTTGTTTTATCGGTTTCCGCAATCTTCCCTTCAAAATCTTTTACGATTCTTTCGGCGGAACTAATCAGGCTGTTAGCATTATTTCTGATTTCAGCTTCTTCTTTGTGTTTTCTGTCCTCTTCAGCATTAGCTTCAGCTTCTTTAACCATTCTGTCAATATCCGCTTCAGACAGATTAGAAGAGTTTGTAATTGTAATTTTTTGTTCTTTATTTGTAGCTTTATCTTTAGCCGAAACATTAACAATACCGTTAGCATCAATATCGAATGTTACTTCAATTTGAGGAATACCTCTCATAGCGGGAGCAATACCTTCAAGTCTGAACATACCTAAAGATTTATTATCTCTTGCCATAGGTCTTTCGCCTTGAAGAACATGAATGTCAACAGCAGTCTGATTATTTTCGGCTGTAGAGAATACCTGTGATTTAGAAACAGGTATTGTTGTGTTTCTTGGTACTAACGGAGTCATAACACCGCCAAGTGTTTCAATACCTAATGTTAAAGGTGTTACATCAAGTAAAACAATATCCTTTACTTCACCTGCCAATACACCTGCTTGAATAGCCGCACCAACCGCAACAACTTCATCAGGGTTTACGGATTGGTTAGGTTCTTTACCGGTATATTCTTTAACTAAAGCTTGAACAGCCGGAATACGTGTAGAACCGCCTACCAGTACTACTTCATTAATTTCACCTTTTGATAATCCTGCTTCTTTCAAAGCATCTGCTACAGGTTTCTTGCATCTTTCCAGTAAATCGTGGCTTAATTCTTCAAATTTAGCTCTTGTTAAGCTCATATCTAAGTGTTTAGGTCCGTTTGCATCAGCCGTAATGAACGGAAGATTTATTGTTGTTTCAACAACAGAAGATAATTCGCATTTTGCTTTTTCTGCGGCTTCTTTTAAACGCTGCATTGCCTGCTTATCATTTTTTAGATCAATACCTTCCTGTTTTTTGAATTCATCAACTAACCAGTCAATAATTTTCTGGTCAAAATCATCACCGCCTAAGTGGGTATCTCCCGAAGTAGAGAGAACTTCATGAACACCGTCGCCTATTTCAAGAATAGATACATCAAATGTACCGCCGCCAAGGTCGAATACCAATACTTTTTCAGGTTTATCTTTTTCTAAACCGTATGCTAAAGCAGCTGCAGTAGGTTCATTTACTATACGAAGTACATCTAATCCCGCAATTTTACCGGCGTCTTTTGTTGCTTGTCTTTGCGCATCATTAAAATATGCAGGAACTGTAATAACTGCGGATGTAACTTTTTCACCTAAATATGAAGAAGCATCGTCCGCAAGTTTTCTTAAAATCATTGCGGAAATTTCCTGGGGAGTATAAGTTTTACCGTCAATGGTTTTTTTATAATCTTCTCCCATATGACGTTTAATTGAAATTATAGTTTTGTCGGGATTTAAAATTGCCTGACGTTTTGCTAACTGTCCTACAAGCTTTTCACCTGTTTTAGAAAAACCTACTATTGAAGGAGTTGTTCTTGAACCTTCAGCATTTGCTATTACTGTTGGTTTTCCGCCTTCCATGACCGCTACAACGGAGTTTGTTGTACCTAAGTCAATACCTATTGTTTTTGCCATAATATTATCTCCGTTTCTTTTATTTTTTATTAACTACTTTTTTTATAACATTGATTTTCTGTTTTCCGAAAAAAATAAACAAAAAATTAATATTTCAAAAAATAATTAATTTTTATATAATAAATTTATGAATATAATTGAAAAACTTAAAAATCAAATAATTATTTCCGTGCAGGCAATGCCCGATGAACCTTTATATAAAGAAGAATGTATGACAGGGATGATGCAGAGTGTTATAAATGGCGGAGCTAAAGCATTAAGACTTGCCGGGGCAAGAGATATTAAAAATGCAAAAAAGCTTTTTAATGTTCCTGTAATAGGTCTTACAAAACCTGATAAACTGCCTGAGAATTGGATGGAGGCTGTTTATATTACACCATCTTTAAAGGAAGTAAAAGAATTAATCGAAGCTGATGCGGATATAATAGCTGTTGATGCGACTTTACGCAAAAGACCAAAAGAGAGTCTTGAAGAAATTTTGGAATATATAAAAAAAAATAATAAACTTGCTATGGCTGATATTTCTGCTTATAAAGAAGGAATGAAAGCTCGTGAACTCGGTTTTGACATAATATCCACAACACTTTCAGGATATACGTCATATTCAAACAAAAACATTGAAGGACCTGATTTTGAACTGCTTAAAAATCTCGTAAAGGAGCTTGATTGTCCTGTTGTCCTTGAGGGAAGAATATGGACGCCTGATGAAGTAAATAAAGCCTTTGACCTTGGTGCATACAGTGTTGTAATAGGTTCTGCGGTTACACGTCCTCAGTTAATTACAAAAAGATTTTATGAGAGAAAAAAAGTATGAAAAAAATTTTAGCAATAGATGTCGGCGGAACAAAATTAATTTATGCCGTAATAAATGAAAAAGGCGAGTTTTTGACGGAAATAAAAAAAACAGCTACACCCAAAAATATTCATGAACTAAAAGATTTATTTGAAAAAATAATATCCGAATACGAAAATGATATTGATATGACTGCATTTGCAACTGCAGGAGCCGTAAATATTGATAATACCAAGGTTGAGTCTTCAACTCCTAATATGCCTGAGGGATATAACAGTCTTGATTTTGCAGCTTTAAGTAAAAAGCCTGTATATGTTGAAAATGATGCAAATGCTGCAGCATGGGCTGAATATAAAATAGGTGCTGCGAAAGGAGATAATAATACAATAACAATAACAATAGGCACAGGTGTAGGCGGAGGATTTATTGTTGACGGGAAAATACTCAGAGGGCAATCAGGCAGAGGCGGAGAAGTCGGGAGCATGAAAATTAACGGGTATGGAAGGGTATGTACTTGCCGTAGAAAAGATTGCTGGGAAAGCTATGCTTCGGGAACGGGGCTTAAAAAAACGGCTCAAGAAATTGCATTAAGCGATGATATATTTAATATTAGTATTTATAATTATAAAACTCCCGAAGAAATTACAACATATGATATTATTGAAGGAGTAGAAAAAAATGATAAATATTCGGAAAAAGTTTTCAATATATGGAAACAAGACTTAATAACAGGTTTAATCAATATAACGAATATTTTTAATCCTGAAAGTATTATCATATCAGGCGGACTTGGAAAATTCGTAAATACAGAGGAAATGGAACAGGCTGTCAATTCGGAAGTTGTAGTAAGCCCCGTAAAAATTAAACTTGCTTCTGCCGGGAATTATTCGGGAATGATAGGGGCGGCTCTTCTTGCTTGCGAAAAAATTTAGACAGTATTTGTTATTTAATGTATAATTATTGTATACTTTATTCTAAGAGGATTTTTATGAAGATTATCTTAAGTGTATTTTGCTGGCTTCTGGCTGTTTTTTGTATTTATTTTCCTTTTTCATATTTTCATAAGGATATGGATAAAAAAGAAATAAAAATAAGCCATATTTTGGTTAATACACAGGAAGAAGCATTGAATATAAAAAAAGAAATAGATAATGGCAAATCATTTGAAGATATGGCGGAAAAATATTCTTTGTGTCCTTCAAAAAAACAAAAAGGAGATATAGGGTATAACATGCGGGGGAGATTAATTCCCGAGTTTGAAAATGCGGCTTTTAAGCAACCGTTGAAAAAAGTTTCTGTACCTGTGCATACTCATGAAGGATGGCATTTGATAAAGATATATGAAGTAAAATATTTTTCCGATAAAGAGAATTTTTTAAGAAGATATTTTTAGTAATTAGAATAAAAACTTGATATAATATATTTGAATAAAATTTATTTTTTATATATAATCCTACTGTCAAAGTAAAGAGGAGAAGTTATGACAAGAAATCAACTGCCGGAAGGTGTGGGTAAAAAAATCGTTGAAGCATTAAAAAGACAGGCTGAAGCAGATATTTCTCCTGTTGAAGAACAAGATAGTTCTGTAAATAACAGTGTTCCTCTTACTGATATTCAGGAACTGCCTGATATAAAGTTTGAAGATTTAAAAGATGAATCTGATTCAAATGACAATGTAATAATTGAAGAAGAAACTTCCTCTTTATCGCTTGGAGTATATAAAAACAAAGAAGAAAAGACTCAAAGACCTGTTGAAGCTTCGCCGGTAAGTGATTCTCAGGTTTTTAATATACCTAAAACAAAGGAAGTAAATGCTCCTGTTTTTCAAACTTCTGTTAATAAACCAAAAATTTCAAATATTTCTTTTGATACTTCCTCTAAAATTAGTATGCCGTCTAATGTTGCGGTATTAAATAATTTAATTACATGTCTTCCTGTCGGGGTTACAAAACAAACAGGCGCTCAGATTATAAGACAGACTCTTGAGGCTATGGGTATACCAATGAACAGTGTATTAAAAGAAGCACAGGAAGTTCAGGAAGAATTAAACAGTTCCACAAGAGAGTGTATGTTAAAGATTCAAGAATATAAAACTAATATTCTGCAGCTTGAACAATCGGTTCAGGAATATCAAAAAAATATTACAAAAATTAATGATCTGGTAAGTTTATTTTTGCTTACGGATAAGAAATAAGTCTAAATTTTATTGTTTACTCCGTAGCCGAAAAGTGCAAAATCATATTTTACCGGATCTTCGCTGTCGAATTCTTTAAGCTTATTTGTAAGCTCGATTACGCTTTCATATCCGTTGTCATTTCTTTTTAATAATCCTAATTTTCTGCTTATTTTAGCAACATGAGTATCTAGCGGAATTAAAAGGCTTGATTTTGGCATAAAATCCCAAATGCCTATATCAACTGCACTTTTACGAATAAACCATCTTAAAAGCATGTTTAATCTTTTTAATGCACTCTTCTTTTGAGGATTAGGAAGCAGATGGTAAAAACCCTTTGTGACGTCCATATCAACTTTTGAATAAAAATAGTCAACAACTCCTTGAAACATATCCCATACTTCATTTTTACGTTCATAATTATATTTAAAAAGACTTTCCAGTGTTTCTTCTTCATTGTAAAGATTATTTAGAATTTTTAAAATTTGTATTAAATCGCAGTCTTTTGAAAATCTGTAGTTGCAATTTGTTATACTGTTATTTTTAAAATCAAAATATTTGATGAATTCATACGGTTTATTATTCATTAAATTAAATATATGATTCACTTTATCTATAAAAACTTCTCTTTTTCCGTATGCAAATAAAGAAGCAATAAAACCTGCAATTTCCGCATCTCTTTTATCTTTAAATTTATGTATAAATTGAATCGGATCATCTTTTATAAATTCTTCTGTTTCATACTTCTTTATATAATCATCAAGCAATTCTTTTATCATTGTCTTATTCCTTCAAAATAATTTTTTAATAGTTTTATGCATTTATCCTCCATAATACCTCCAAAGACAGGTATATCATATCCCATAATTTTCCGCATATCTGATTTTGAGCCAAAAGCTCCGTTTAATAAGTCATAAGCACCGAAATAAACCTTTGAAATTCTTGATTGAACTATGGCACTTGCACACATCGGGCATGGCTCAAGAGTTACATATATTTCACAGCCGTTTAAACGCCAGTTTTTAAGAAACTTATTAGCTTTTTCAATTGCAATAATTTCCGCATGATAAAAAGCTATTTGGGTCTTTTCTTTTGTATTAACCGCATGTGCTATAATTTTTCCGTTTTTGACAATAACGGCACCTACGGGAATATCATTGGCGGACTTTTCTGCCAGTTCTATTGCTTCCTGCATAAACTCAAGATTCATTGTTGTTCATTTCCGTATTTTCTTTATATATAGGAAGAATTATACTTGCTGTAAAGATATTCTTTTTTGTTGATTTCAGGTGAACTTTTCCGTTCATGGCTTCTGTAAGTCCTTTTACTATATAAAGACCAAGCCCCGTTCCTCTTGTTGTTCTTGTTGTTTTATCATCTATTCTTATAAATTTGTCGGAAAGAGTTGCCAAGATATTTTTTTCTATATAGTCGGCATGATTTATAACTTTTATTATTGCTTTATTATTTCTGCATTTCGCCTCAATTTTAATGGGTGTATCGGGATAACCGTATTTATGTGCGTTGCCGAGCAGATTAATCATAATTTGTTCTAATCTGTCTTTATCTGCATAAATATCCGGAAAATCCTCCGATATTGTATTCTCAATTTGTCTGTTTTCAATATTTTTAACTGAATATATTGAGGCCTCAATAATATTTAAAAGATTTATACGGTCAAAATTTATATTTAATTTAGCTCCTTCAATATCGGGTATTACAAGTAAATCTTCAATCATTCTTGATAAACGTTCAGATTGTTGTTTTATTATTAATAATGATTTATACCTTGTTTCTTCATCAATTTTGATATCTTTTCTTAAGAGTCTTGATGTATATCCTCTTATACTTGTAAGAGGAGTCCTTAATTCATGACTTACGGTATCCACAAGATTAGAGCGGAAACCGTCCAATAATCTGAGTTCTTTATTTTTTTGTTTTAATTTTTTATAAGAGGCATTAATTTCATCAATCATACTGTTAAATTCTTCAGCAAGAAATATAATTTCACGGGGAGTAAAAATATTTTTTAAAGGAGTTATCTGCCGTTTATAATTACCTCTTGATACGGCAATAATACCTTTAAACAATTGCCTGATGTTAATGTAAAGATAATAACTGTATAAAAGAGTTAAAAATATTGTGACTGCAGCTGCAGCCAGAAAAGCCGCAATAATTTTTAATCTTGCTTTATTAATTGTGGATTTTGTTAATTCTTCCGAAGTATTAACAATTATTATCAGACCGATATCGTCCATCTTAAGATATACTCTCGGCTGATTTTTTATTTCTTCAAATCTTGTTGCTATATTATTTACGAGATTTACCGGAAGCTGCTTTTTGCTGTTTAAAAAATCTTCTTCATTATAATTATGGGAAAATATCAACTTTCCTTTTTTATCTACGACATAAATTCTGCGGTTTTTTTCTTCTTCTATATTATTTAAAATGTTATCTTTTATAATTTTAGTGTTTATTTCTGCTTTTATATATTTATCATCGTGAATTTTATCCGTAATCCATAATCTTTCGCTGACAGAATCGTAGGTGATTCTTTCTGTTTTATCAAAATCAGTATTCTCGGATGGTCTTATTATTTCAATATCTTTAAATACTTTAGAATTAATCAGAACATCATTAATAAATAAATTTTGCTGATATTCATTGGGAATATGTTTAATTGCAATAGTAATTTCTTCAAGACGCATTTGATCGGAATTCATTATTGAGAATATATTATTTTCTATAATACGTGCGAGCATTTGAGCGGAATAACCCAGTTCCTGCCTTATTGAATGCTGGCTTACGTTATTTATTACAAACCAGGAAATGACAGACGGGACTAAAACACCGATGAGGGATATTATTATTATTTGTTCAACTATTTTAAGTCTTTTAAATTTCATTTTAAACTCTTTTAGTCAGATTCTTCGCCAAAAGGTGTAAGTTTATAACCTACGTTTGTAACAGTTTGGAGATATTCCGGAATTTTAGGATTATGTTCTATTTTCTGCCTTAATCCGCCGACATGAACTCTTAGCATTCTCACATCATCATCCGATTCGTAACCCCAGACTTCATTTAATAATATGGCAAGAGATACGGCATTATTAAAATGCTGCATAAGACAGTATAGAATTTCAAATTCCGTGGGAGTAAGTTTTATTCTTTTTCCTTTAATTTCCGTTTCCAGTGAATCGGGGAAAATTTCTATATCGCCGATTTTTAAAATTTCCTGCGAAATATTTGAGGATTTTGAAGCGGGACTTCTTCTTACAAGTGCACGGACTCTTAGTAAAACCTCCTGAATATCAAAGGGTTTAACTATATAATCATCAGCACCCATGTTAAAACCTTGAGTTTTATCTGTAATGGTTCCTTTTGCCGTAAGCATGAGAATAGGAATATTCGGTTTTGATAATCTTATATTTTTGCAGACATCAAATCCGTTCATTTTTGGCATCATAACATCAAGCAGGATTAAATCATAATTCCCGGTTAATGCTTTATGGAGTGCTTCTTCTCCGTCTTTTGCCGTATCAGTGTTATATCCGCTCTGGGATAAGTCAAATTCCAGAAGTTCTCTTATCTCATTATCATCATCAGCAATTAAAAGTCTTTGCACAACATAAATCCTCTTGTAAGATATTGATTATTATCTCATATTTAAAGCTTTTTCACAACTTGGACAGCGGTTTTAAATAAAAAAAAAGACCGATATTTAATCGGTCTTTTTTTTTATAGACATTTTTATTAAGCAGCTGCACCTTTAATTTCGGTAATTAAATAATCCGCAATCCATTCAAAATCGCTGTTTAATTGTGCTGCTTGTTTAAGATAATCTATAGATGACTCACCTATTCTGATTAATATCATTGCAACAATTCCTCTTGTTCTGCCTTTTACAACCTGAAGAGAATCAACTAAAGAAGGAATTGCTTCTTTTCCTATATTAACAAGTTCGTTTTCTATTTCATTTTTTACTTTGTTATCAGCATTTTCTAATCTATTTAAATATTCGTTGATTGATAATAACATATTTATCTATTGTGCCTCTTTTTATATTTCTCAACTTCCGATTTTATTATAAAGCAAAAAATTTAATTTCCCGTTTTTTTAATAAATTCTTTATATCAGGTTTAAAACCCAATAAAAATAAGGCTTTTGATTATAATTAAAATTTATTTTTCAATTATTCATTTTGTAAAAATAGCCAGAAAATATAGTTACAATATTATACCTTGGTCTATTTTATTGTCATTAAAATAAATTTAAACTAAATATATCCTCTGATTATTCGGAGGGTATGGAAGTGTGTAAATTAAAAGACATTACGGGGTAAAGATAATGCTAGTTGAAAAGTACATTAACGGCTTAAACCAGAGAAGCAGATTAGAATTTAAAAATATATCCAAGGATATTATTCCCTGGCTTGAAAAAACCGCATTAGAAAATAACTGTCTGATTGATAAAAAAGAGTGGAAAAGTAAATATAACAGTTATGTTATATATGATTACGAACCTTTTTGTTCGGATGGATTTGAAATTAACGTAACTGTTTCATCTCATGATATTAATTATTTATATTTCCTTAAGTTCTTATATGATAATAAACTTGATACAATAGAATATTTAAATAATTGTATAAGTGATTAAACAACTGTATATTGTCAAATCTTGAAACAATTTATATAATAATTTTGCAAAAAAGAAAGGAAGCAATATGGAAGAAAACAATAATCAGGAACAAGACAGGAAACATATTTGTTTTGAGGGACATTGCTGGAAAATGTGTCTGGCAATGCTGTGTGCGGCATTTTTAGGAGGTTTCTTGGCTTTCTATTTTGTTGCGGATCAGATGATGGAGAGATATAACAAAAATTTCTTTAATCCTAAGCATTTTGAAAAAAGAATGTTTCATGATATGGACAAAATGTATAAACGTGATATGAAAGCTTTTGATGATGCTTTTAAGAAGTTTGATAAAATACCTGCCATAAAGCACCGTGATTTGGCAATGCCGGTATTTATGATGGATTCCGTTAAGATAAAAACGGAATTTGAGGATAATAAATTCAATATTATCATAGGACTGAAACCTTTTCAGGATGACGCTGATAAGGTTAATTATAATGTAGACGGAAGAAAATTAACGGTGTTCGGTAATTCTGCGGTTAAAGATAAAAATTTTGAACAGGATGTTGCTTTTTCACAGGATTTTATACTGCCCGAAAATGCGGATACGGAAAATATTACAAAAGTAAAAGACGGACATAAACTTATAATAACAGTACCTTTAAAAGGTTAATTAAAAATAAAGCATAAAAGAGAGGGATAAATTTCTCTCTCTTTTATGCTTTATAATAAACTGAAATCTATATAAAGAAAATATATGCGGGAAATTCAGCCTGTATATTTTCAGGCAAAGCAGCAGGGTACACAGCCAAATTAAATCTGTTTTTTGGAAACACAGGCTGTTATTGCATCTGTTAATTTTGGCACCTGTATTATCCGAATATTAAAATTATCGGACAGCTTTTTGCTTAATTTGGGTATTATTGCTTTTTTAAATCCTAATTTTTGTGCTTCATATATACGTTTTTCAATATTTGAAACATTTCTTATTTCACCTGATAAACTGATTTCTCCTATAATTACGCAATCGGAATCCACAACGACATCTCTCAGGCATGTGGCAATAGCAAGTGCTATCCCCAAATCTGCTGCGGGTTCATCTATTTCTATACCGCCTATTACATTTACATAAACATCATGTTTTGATAAATTTAAACCTATTCTTTTTTCAAGAACGGCAATAATTTGAAGCAGCCTGTTGTATTCGATACCTGTTGCAACCCGTCTCGGAGCAGGGTATGAAGTAGTACCGACAAGAGCCTGAACTTCAACAAGGAGCGCTCTTGTACCTTCAATAGCAGCGATAATAACACTTCCCGGGGCTGCATTATCTGTGCGTTCTTTCATGAACAGTTCACTTGGATTTGTTACTTCTTCAAGCCCGTTTTCAGACATATTAAATACCCCTATTTCATTGGTTGAGCCGAAACGGTTTTTTATTGAACGCAATAATCTTTGCGATTTATATTTATCTCCTTCAAAATAAATCACGGTATCGACCATATGCTCCAACACTTTTGGTCCTGCTATATTTCCGTCTTTTGTAACATGCCCGATTATAATAACGGTAATATTTTTGTTTTTTGCCGTATCCATAAGTATATTTGTGCATTCTCTTATTTGGGAAACACTTCCTGATGAGCTTGTTATATTTGAGGTATAAATTGATTGAATTGAATCTATTACAAGAATTTCCGGTTTAATATTATCAATCTGATTTATAACAGCTTCGAGATTAGTCTGCGAATAAACATATAGTTTATCTGAATTAACATCAAGCCTTTGAGCGCGCAATTTTACTTGAGATGCCGATTCTTCGGCACAGATATATAAAAGTTTTTTTCCGTGTTTACAAATATTTCCGGCTGTTTGCAGAATAAGGGTAGATTTACCTATTCCGGGGTCGCCCGCAAGTAAGACAAGAGAACCTCGAACAAGACCTCCGCCTAAAACCCTGTCTAATTCTTCAAACCCTGTAGGAAGCTTTATATTTTCAGATATTTCGATTTCATTAATTAAACAAACGGGACTTTCTTCTGCAATAATATTTTGCAATGTATTTAAAGAGGATTTAACTTCAACTTCTTCAACAAGTGTTCCCCAGTTTCCGCAATCGGGGCATTTACCTATATATTTGGGAGTTTCATAACCGCAGCTCTGGCATACCCATTTTGTTTTAACTTTTGCCATTTATTTTCTCTTTTCTTTGTTCTCTTAAATTTTCTTTGCTGTCTATTATATGAATATTTTTAATTACCGCATTTGATATTAAAAGCAGGAAAGGATTAACTCCCGGGCTTGTGTTCATATAAACCTGTGTTTTTGCTGTTTCTTTTTTATCTTTGTTAAATACTTCTCTTATTGCAAATTCAAAGTTTATGTTAATACTGTATTTTAAACTTTGTTCTTTCATTAAAGCTTTGAATTCATCTTGGGGAAAAGTTTCCGATGATATAAATTCCAGTTTAATTCCGTCGTTATCTGTTTTGTAGATGTCAGATTTAATATTGCCGTAATTTTCGGTGGAAATTAAAACGGTAATACTGTCATCGTTATTTTCTCCTCCCGCAGCACTTTTTTGAGCGATTTCAAGTTTAAAAATGTCGGGATCGGTTAAAGGCAGCCAGGGAAGGTACATAAGCATTGTTGTTTTAAGGCTTTGTATATCGGAGGAAGAAGAAGCGGCAACAAATGAAATCAGTTTTGTAAAAAGAGCCAGCTGTTCATCTTTTAAAGAAACTCCAATCTGATTATACTGTGCAAGCATTTGATACAGGTTAGTCATTGCCTCTTTTGAGTTATTCTGCAAAAGTGAAGATAACCGGCCTAAATTTAGAGTGGAGGCAAGCATTAATAATGCGGTCTGCTGATTTATATTTTGAGAATTAACCGTCAGCTGTGATAAAAAAGAATCAAAATTTTTGGAAAAATTGAGTAAATCCTTAATCATATCAGTAAGTTGCTGCCTGTTTAGCGCAGCCAATTGTGATGAGGTCTGCTGAAGCTGTGCAATATATTTAGGCAGCAATACATCTAACGGTGTATTCTGCTGCATTTGCGGCATTTGATTTTGATTTAACGGTGTATTTTGCACATTATTTGTGTTAATTCCGTTAAAATTATTTGAAAAATTATTTGAAAATTGACCCCAATTTATATTTGACATATCTATAACTTATCATATTACTTGTAAAAAGTAACTCTGCTTTTTTAATAATTTTTAATAATTCTTTTTGAAAAGCAAAAAATTATATTTACAATTATTTATGCTTACGTATTTGTTAAACAGAAGAATATAAAGTGTCATTGTCGGTATCATTCGGAAGTACTTATAAGATTAATCAACAATACAGTCAAAGAAACAGCGGTTCTATAGAGATATTATTTGAGCATTGTGAGGATAAAAGAATACCTCATGATATTCTCTACGGTGATAAGTTGATATCTGCAACAATTGTATCTCCTGACAATGCAGATAAAGATATTGAAACAATGTGTGCGAGATTGGGTATTGATTTTAAAAAATATGCAACGGAACAATTAATAAATCCCAATGCGATTATGCGTCATATAATACGGCCGCCTATAGGAAAACGTGTAGTAAAAATAGATGCGGATGAATTTGAAAAATTGGCTGCTTTTCAAGAAAACAATAACATTATACACTGCGAAAATGATTATATAAGATATTATTCACCAAGAACAAACTTTATGCTGAAAAGCGGAAATGAGATTCCTGCCACATCGGTTTATATTAATCCGGTATCGGGAAAAGACAGTATGATTGAGTATATTGAACATTTTGGCAAAGATAAAATAAATCCTTCTTCTATATTTATTGGCTTTGAACAAAAAACAAATGACCCTGACCATTGCATGTATTTTGCAATGAAAGATGCGGGTATGAAAGAAATCCCCGTATATATGGATCAAGACAGCTATGAAGTTGCAAATGCATTAGGAATTGTAAAAAGATAATAAGTCAAAATCAATCACCGAAAACAAAGAAGGGGATATTGCGCTCGATAGCGTATCTGCGGAGGAAAGCGGTTCTGTCTTTAACGGATACTTTGCCGCTAAAGCCCCATTCGTATCCGATTGTTTCCTCCCTGGTAAGAAATTCCAGAGGATTACCTATCTTC
>CAZNEN010000023.1:0-27101 GCA_964572355.1 uncultured Muribaculaceae bacterium | reverse complement strand
TTTTGCTTGTAGTATCAATAATAAAAGAAAGCAGAAAGTGAGTGGTTTTGTTTGTGCTGAACAGCTGCTCGAAACAAATAAACTAATACACAAGGAGAAAACATGCCAACAATAGCACAGTTAGTTCGTAAAGAACGTCAAAAAACAACTGATAAGACTAAATCGCCGGCGTTAACAAATTGCCCTCAGAAAAGAGGTGTTTGTACAAGAGTTTATACAACAACACCCAAGAAGCCTAATTCTGCACTCAGAAAAGTTGCAAGGGTAAGGTTAACAAACGGTTTTGAAGTTACTTCATATATACCCGGTATAGGACATAATCTTCAAGAACACTCTGTTGTATTAATCAGAGGAGGAAGGGTAAAAGATTTACCGGGCGTAAGATATCACATAGTAAGAGGTACACTAGATACAGCCGGTGTTGCTAACAGATCTAAATCAAGATCCAAATACGGCGCAAAGCGGGCTAAGAAGAAATAAGAAAGGCGATTAAGTAATGTCAAGACGTAGTAAACCTGCAAGAAGAATACCCGCTCCCGATGCTGTTTTTAACAGTGTTGATATTGCAAGCTTTATTAACAGATTAATGAGACGCGGTAAAAAATCAGTTGCAGAAAGAATTTTTTATTCAACATTAGAAAACTTAAAAACAAAATCAAAAGATGAACCTTTAGAAATATTTAAGAAAGCTTTAACTAATGCAACTCCGCTATTGGAAGTTAAAGCAAGAAGAATAGGCGGTTCAACATATCAGGTTCCGCTGGAAGTTAAAGCTGACAGAGGTATGGTGTTAGGTTCGACATGGCTTATTGAAGCTGCAAAGAAACGTCACGGTAAATCAATGGTTGAAAAATTAACCAACGAATTACTTGATGCTTCAAACGGTGTAGGTGCAGCCTGCAAAAAACGTGAAGACACCCACAAAATGGCAGAAGCCAATAAGGCATTTGCTCATTACAGATATTAGTCCAATATCAAATTTTATAAAAGAGAGCCCTTAAAGGCTCTCTTTTTATTTTGGTTTCCCCGAACCTTGATGCCCTTGTCCGCCGCCAGAACCGTCTCCGGATGAAGGGGGAGAGGTTGGTTTTGAAGGTTTGTTAATTATAGGAGGCTTTACTACGGTTCCGTAATTAAAAGAATGTCCCGTATACTTAAATGAACCTATATTCGTTCGTACGGGATAATAATAAGGACGTATTATTGTATAATAACTTCCATAGTACGGATTTATTTGCATATATGGATTATATTGAAAATAATTATTGTCTGAATCTTCAGGAATTTGACCAAAATATTTTGTATCCGTATCATCTTCTAATTCACCTGGATAAATCTCGTAAGATTGTGTTGATTTGGAATAATCTTTACCTATTTCGACGGAATTTGTATATGTATATGCACCGGCTAATCCGGAATAACAAATATTTGCGGTAAGACATATTAATAAGAATAAAAAACTATTTTTTATCATAAATCCTTCCATGAGCATACTTTACCATCTATAACTTAAGTTTGTAAATAGAAGTTCGTCCTATCTGTAATTCTGAAATTGAAGAGGAATTTCATATAAGTCTTCTTTAGCACGCAGCAATTTAATTACAGACTGCAGCTCATCTTTATCTTTACCGGATACCCTTACCTGATCACCTTGAATTGAAGCTTGAACTTTTAATTTTGCACTCTTTATATCAGCAACTATTTTTTTTGCCAGTTCTTGATTTAGTCCTTTTTTTAAATTAAAAACCTGCCGTACATTTCCGCCGAGTGCATTTTCTATATTTTGGGGATCAAGTATTTTAATACTTAAATTTCTTTTTATCATTTTTGTTTGCAAAATATCCAGAATATTTTTTAATTTCATCTCATCATTTGTAGTTATAGTTATTGTTTTATCCGCATCCAGTGCAACATCCGAGTTTGACCCCTTTAGGTCAAAACGTGTGGTCAGTTCTCTTTTTACCTGGTCAACAGCGTTTACAAGTTCTTGTCTGTCAAATTCAGAAACAATATCAAAGCTGCAATCTTTTGCCATATAAAACTCCTTTTTAGTTATATATTCCCAATTATACAATATAGTATGTATTATTAACAACTTTATTTTACCTTGACAGGCATTCCTTCGGGTAAAAGCCTGTATCCTCCTCCGTATATTGTTTCTATATACTTTCTGCCGTCAGAGATTTTATCTAATTTTGTTCTTATATGCCGCATATGGACTCTTATGGTTTCAACGGCATCATCTGATGAATAACCCCACACATCATTTAATATTTTTGCACTTGAAACCATATTACCGTAATTTTGCATTAAAAGATTTATAATATCAAATTCTATCGGAGTAACTTTTGTTTGTTTACCCTTTATCTCAACAGAATATGTCTCGGGAATTAGAGTAATATCTCCCTGAGTTAAAACTTCTTTTACAGCAACTGATTTGGGAATATTATTTGAACGTTTTAAAAGAGCCTTAACTCTTAATATAAGTTCTTCCATTTCAAACGGTTTTACAATATAGTCATCAATCCCTATATTAAAACCCTGAACTTTATTTTGGAGCATATTTAATGCCGTAAGCATAATAATCGGAATATCTTTTGTAATTTCATTTTCTCGTATTCTTTTTGCTACGGTATAACCGTCTACTTCCGGCATCATGATATCCAGAATAATCAAATCCGGCAGTTCCTGTTTTGCAAGAGCATAGCCCTTATTGCCATCCAGAGCGCAAACAACTTTATAATAGGCAAGCTCTAAATTAACTTTAATTAATTCATTTATAGCGGCATCATCATCAATTACCAATATTTTTGTCATATACCAACCTCAATATTAACTTTAGTTTATCATAAAAAGAAACATTACTTACTGCATTTTTTCTGCCTTTTGATGCTATTAAACCTGCTATATTCAGATTCTTTAAATAAAAATTAACCTTGTCAATTAATTCTGTTGGTGTTTTGTATGTTTCAAAATCCTTTCCGTCATCAAAATATTTTATGATTACATCATTATAAGGAGCCAGCAAAAATCCGCCCGATGCCATTATCTCAAGACATCTGTAATTAATATTTTTTTTATTTTCTTGTTCCATATCTATATTAATTTTTGAAGAAACAAATATTTCTGCCAATTCTTTCTGCGATGACACATATCCTTTATATGAATTCCTATACAATTCAAGATATTTATCATCCAGCAATTTTTGCTTATAAATTTCATCAACACTTTTATAAAAATCAAAAGACCGGCAGAATATATTAATGTGTCCAAAACTACAAATTATTGAAGATAATATTATTTCCCGCACTCTATATGCCGGATTACCCGCAAAAGTAACAGAGTATTTATAGCCCGAAAATTTAGCCTTATAATCCTTTGCATTTACTGCCGGTATACACATATACTTAGCAGCAGTATTATCACAATCCTGAGCAAAAATATAATTATTTCTCTTATTTGAAAAAACTTCCGGGATATCGTCCTTTAATTCCGAATAGTGGATTATTATTGTTTTATCATTTTTATAATTTTCAAAAAACTCAACTAAAATATCTTTCTGGTTAATACCTGTCCAAAAAACAAAAATAATATCAGGTAAAATTTTTTCAGCTTCATTTATATTTAAATCAAAAATTTTCTTCTCAAAAACAAAAAAAGAAAAATCTCTGAAAGCGGAAGAAAATCCTTTAGAAATAAATTTTCCCTTATTATTATCGGGCAGTATTAATAATACTTTATCCATTCATTCATTGTAGCAATAATATTTATTAAATAAAAGTACTATTCGCATTCATTGCTTATCGGGCGGCCAAACATAATTTTTGCAAGTCCCATACGTTTTTTTAATGTATTTTTAATACCGCCCGTTATCTCGTTTGTGTTTTTAACGGTTGAATATGTCTGGCATAATACCGAATTTACAATAGGCATGGTTGTTTTATCTATTTGTAGCGAAATATCATTTAATGAAGATGTTATATTTTTAATATTAGATGTAGTTTGTTCTATATTATCAACGGATGTTGTCATTGATTCTCTGTCAAGAGATTTGTTAAGATTATCTGACATGCTTTCAAGATTTGTTGTTGTTTTTGCAAGATTGGATGCAGCAAGTATTATATCTCCCCTTATATCGGTAAGAATATTATTGATTTGTGCAAAAACATCACCTATATTTTGCACCGTAACATTAGCCGATTCCATTAAAGTTGTGGCTTCATCAATGATATTATCAATGCCGCCGTCAGACAACTGTTCCGATAATATTTTATTTATATCTTTAGAAAGCTCGCCCTTTATAACATCACCGTCTTTGAGTAATATTACAGATGCCTCCTCCGGAGCAATCAAATTAAAATAATCAGTCCTTTTACTTTTCTGAATTCTTGCTGCAATATTATTAGGTAATTCTACATTAGCAGGATAAAGCTTTAGTTTTACAAAAGTATTTTTATAATGTTTATCGGGATATACTTTTACACTCTTTCCCACTTTAAAACCTTTATAATATACGGGAAGCTGCTTTTCAAAAGGTTCCAGTTCATTAAAACTTACAATAACATTAAGATATGCCAGCTTATTATATACAAAATATCCGGTTAAAATTAATGTTAAAATTACTATTATTATATACAATCTGTTCATAGTTTATATATAACTAAAAATTATAATTAATAACAATTACCCTGGAAGAGATACGCCGGGGCTATATTTTAATCGAAGAAGATTAATTTCTGATAGGACGACATAAAATCCACCGCAGCATAAACAATAGTTATTGCTCAATAAAACTTCAGAGTTTTCCTTTAACAATTTTTAGAATAACTGCAATTTTTAAACTTTTCTATTTTTCTTTAATTAAATTTGTAATAACAGCTGCAATTAAGAGTGTTATTGCGCCTATAAAAAATGCATATTCCCAGTGATAGTTTATACCTGCAGGTATATCAAACACACACTGGCTTATAAACCAGGCAAGCAATGTACAAACCAGAACCTGCGGACCCGCTATAAAGATATTAAATATTCCCATAACTGAGCCTTCAGAACCCTTTTTTATAAATTCTGACAGCATGGCAAACGGCAGCGCAAGAACACTTGCCCACCCTATACCTGAAATCGCCATACAAATTAATACAAACCCGGGAGTTTGATAAAGACCCATTCCGACAAATGCAAGTGCCAGTGACATAAGCGAAATAAAATGCACTCTTTTATTTCCGAATTTTGTTGATAATAAGCCTATGGGTATAGAAACAAGAAAACATACTAAATTTTGTGCCGCAAAACAAATAGAAGAAAAATTAGTAGCTTTACTTATAGCAGCAGTATATGAGTTTTTAATTTCTTCCGATACCGTTGTCAAATCAGGTATTCCATATACCGTATGAATTGCATACTGAGTAAAGAATATATTCAAACTCATTATTCCAATCCAGGTGAATAATTGCAGTGTACATATTTTCCCCACTTCCGGAGATGATCTGAAGAAATCAATAACCTTTTGAATAAAAGACGGTTCATTAATAATAGTTTCTTCTGTTTTTATGCTTGAAGTAATTTCGTTCTTTTTATATTTATGTTCTCTTATAGTAATGCAGGTCCATAGCATGGCAAGTGAAAAAGCCAGAGCAGCCATTACAAACTGTGCCTCAATACTCATCTGATAATTGCATACATATTTTAAAAACGGAGCAGTACCGGCTGCAACAACAGAACCCAAACCTATGGCAAAACTTAAATAAGCATTAGCAAGAGAATGCTGGCGGGGAGGAACCAAATCAGGAACTAATGCTCTATATGGCCCCTGCGCTGCATTAACACATGCATCAATTACCCAGATCATAACAGCGGCTATTATTAAACCTCCGAAAACCGGTTCCGGTATATGCATAAAGCCTGCTATTTTTTCTGATATTAATGCAGAATTAGGAAATGCCCAGAGAGCTAAACTTGCAAAAATTGCACCTGCCAACAGATACGGACGCCTTTTACCGAAAACCGTATGCGTATTATCGCTTAAAGTCCCTATTATCGGCTGCACCACCATTCCGGTAACGGGACCTGCCAGCCATATTAGTCCGAAGATCAAAGGTGACGCACCAAGATTTTCCGTGACCGGTCCTGATAATATTATCCTCATCTGCCAGGCAAATTGCAGACCAAAAAACCCTAAACAGAAATTTAATAATTGTAATGTTGAAAATGGTTTTAATACTTGTTCATTTCCGTTTGTTTCACTGCTCATTTTTTTCCTCTTTATATTCTGTATCAATATCTTTTATAATATCAGGCATTATTTCAAATAAATCTCCGGCTATTCCTATGTCGGCATGCTTAAATATCGGCGCATTCTTATCTTTATTTACGGCTATTATTTTACCACTGTTTTTAATTCCGGTTAAGTGCTGCATGGCGCCTGATATTCCAACGGCAATATATAATTCGGGTGCAATGGTTTTTCCCGTTTGTCCTATTTGTTGCGCTTTTGTAATATAACCTTTTTCATAAGCTTCTCTGGAACCGCCGACAGCTGCTTTAAGTTTTTGAGCCAGTTCATATATCAATGAAAAACCGTTATCCTTACAAGCACCCAGCCCTCCTGCCACAACTATTTTTGAAGAAGATATATCTTTATTACCTGCATGTTTTTTTATTGTTTTTATTAGCTCAATTCGAGTATCAATACCATCAATATTTATCCAATTAAAAATGACATTAGGCTGCTTTTTATTTTCTTGAGTCTTAAAAATATGTTCCTGAACAGTTGCCATTTGGGGGAATGTTCTGCATAAAATATCTGCCGTCAATTGTCCTCCAAACGTTGGACGTGTAGAAACAAGGAGATTTTCTTTTCCTATATCGAGATTGGTACAATCCGCAGTTAATCCTGTTTCCAATTTAGTTGCGGTATATGAAGCAACTTCTTTTCCCTCGGGCGTTGCTCCCGTCAAAATTATTCTCGGCGGATATTTTTTTGCAATCTGGGTAAAAATTTCAGGATGATAATTGTGATTATATTTGTCCAATCTGTCATCAGAAACTATAACTATTTCATCAGCACCATGTTCAGATAACTTTTGTATTATACTTTCATAATTAATTCTGGGACCGATAACACAGGCCATAATACGCTGATTCCATATTTTTTCCTGCAATGAAACAGATTTTGATATCAGTTCAAGCGAAACCGGTCTGATTTCAAAATTTTCATTAAATTCCGTGTATATCAATATACCGTTTGGTTCCATTAATTCTCCGCTACATTTTTTATTTCTTGTATTATATCTTTTGTATTGTACATATCTATGAATTTGCAGTTTCTTTTTTCTTCATTTTTATATACTTTAGAAACAAACGTAGGCGAACCTTTAATGCCGGTTCGTGTTTCATCAAGATTTAATTCATACATATTATATGTCACATAATTATAATTTTGCGAATTGATATAACCGTTAATTCTCGGTATCCGGGGTTTAAAAACATAGTTATCAATACATAATACACAGGGAAGCTTTACTTTATATACATCCCTCTTTGTTTCCGTTTCCGCTGTAACAATAATTTCTTTATCTTCTATCTCAAGAATTTCATTTACATATGTAATAAAAGGCATATTTAATCTAACTGCAGAAGATGGTCCTGTTTGAGAAGTTTCTCCGTCTATTGCACTTTGTCCGAACAATATAATATCAGATTCGGGAAATTTTTCTTTTATTGCCGCAGCCAGCACCCTGGAAGTAGCACAGGTATCAGAACCTGCAAATTTACTATCACAAAGTAATACGGCATCATCTATTCCCATTGCAATCGCTTCCTGTAAAACAGCAATTGCTTTATCCGGCCCCATAGTGACGGCTGTTGTATGTGCATTATATTCATCTTTAAGTCTTAATGCCGCCTCTAATGCCTGTCTGTCCGCAGGATTCATTACCGATTCCATTTTAGACCTGTCAATATTATTATTTTCAGTCCATACAACATCGTTAGTATCAGGCACCTGTTTTATAAACACTGTAATGTTCAATGTAAAACCCCTTCTGTATATTATTTTGCTATAAAAATAATATTAGTGCAAATTTTTTGTTACATTGAACCCCTCCGATATACTATTTTTACGAATCCAATGCAATATCAAGAGTCTTTGCCTTTGCCACGATAGCACTGGAGGATATAACATCAACACCTGTTTGTGCAATTTCCTTTACGGTTTCAAGAGTAACATTACCGCTGGCTTCAATGAGTGCTTTGCCGTCAATTATGAACACACATTTTTTCATAAGTTCACAACTCATATTATCAAGCATTATGATATCAGCTTTTGCTTCAATTGCTTCTTTTACCTGCTCTATTGTATCGCATTCAACTTCAATTTTATGAGTATGAGAAAGTTTCTCGCGTATTTTATTAACAGCATTAGTTATAGAACCGGCATATCGGATATGGTTATCTTTAATCATCACGCAATCAGAAAGATTGAACCGGTGCAGCCTTGCACCGCCTATAAATACCGCATATTTTTCAAACATTCTGAAACCCGGGGTCGTTTTTCTCGTATCGGTAATTCTTGCTTTATTATCTCCAATTGCTGTTTGATATCTTTTTGTTTCGGTTGCAATACCGCTCAATCTTTGAATATAATTTAAGGCTGTTCTCTCTCCGATTAATACAGCCCGTGCAGGACCCTCTATAACCGCCAGATTATCTCCGGCTTTTATTTCATCCCCGTCTTTATAATACTTTTTGATTTCTACATTTTTAGAAAGTATTTTAAAAACCTTTTCAAAAATATCAATACCGCATAAAATACCATCCTGTCTCGTATTTAATTTTGCAATAATCTTTTCGCCATCATTAATTAAATAATCCGTTGTAATATCTCCAAAGCCTATATCTTCTTTTAAAGCGTTTTTAATATGTTCTTCTACTATAAAATCCTGCAATAAAATTGTCATAATAATTAACCTTTCATAGCTGTTGTTAAAGACAGTTCGTGTGATTGAGCAATTGCATCTTTCTGAGGAAAGTCTTCGCGATAATGTGTGCCTCTTGATTCTTTTCTCGAAATTGCAAACTTTATTATTAATTGTGCGACAGTAAGCATATTTCTTACCTCATAATGAAGTCTGTCAGGACATTTAAAAGAATAATCAAATTCCTTTATTATTTCTTCAATCTCATACTTAGCTTTTTCTAATCCTTTTTTATTTCTTATTATGCCTACGTTATTCCACATTATTTCTTTAATGCGATTAAAGATTTTTTCTGCCGAAAAATTATCATTTACATATAATTTACCGTCATATAAATCAATGATTCTTTTTATTTGAGAATCTTCAACAAAATTATTTTCCGTACTTTGAGTTTTTAGATAATTCACCAGTTCATATGCCGTAACGGCACATTCCAAAATTGAATTTGAAGCCAGTCTGTTTGCGCCGTGAAGTCCGGTACAGGCAGCTTCTCCTATGGCATAAAGACCCTTTATTGAGGTTGTACCGTTAATATGTGTTTTTATCCCGCCCATAAAATAATGAGCGGAGGGAGATACAGGTATAAAGTCTTTTGCAGGATTAATATTATATTCTTTGCAGGTTCCGTATATGGTGGGAAAACGTTTTTCAAACTTTTCTTCGGGAATATGTGTCGCATTTAAATAAACATTTTTTTTACCTGTTTTCTGCATTTTATTGTAAATAGCACGTGTTACAACATCTCTCGGTGCAAGTTCCAGACGTTTATCATATTTTTCCATAAAAGTTCTGCCGTCTTCATCAGTAAGTTTGGCTCCTTCACCTCTTACAGCTTCCGAAATAAGAAACATTGTTCCGTTTTCTCCCAGAGCAAATGCAGTCGGATGAAACTGCACAAATTCCATATCTTTTACTATCGCACCTGCTCTATATGCAAGAGCTATTCCATCACCCGTTGTTATATCAGGATTTGTCGTGTACCGGTATAATTGTCCTATCCCGCCTGTTGCCAGTATAACCGCAGGAGCTTCTATAACCTTATATTCATTATCATTATAATTATATGCAATAAGTCCGCGATTTATGTTTTGTGAATCTTTTAATAATTCAACAGCAAGAGTCTGTTCATATATATCTATATTTCCTTGTAACAAAAGATATTTAACAAGCGCATTTTCAATACAAAAACCGGTAGCGTCACCGCCTGCATGCAAAATTCTGTTAACACTGTGAGCAGCTTCTTTTGTAAATTTCAATTTATTATTTTCATCTCTGTCAAAATCAACGCCAAAATTTTGGAGTTCTTTAACAACCTCAGCACTTTTCTGTGATATAAATTCCGCAACTTTTGCATCTGTAAGCCCTGCACCGGCACGCAAGGTATCTTCTATATGCAGAGTACAGGAATCAAGCTTATTTTCAGGCATTACACATACCATTCCGCCTTGAGCATATTTTGAATTTGACTCAATCAATTTTGATTTTGTTATTATTAAAATTCCATCCGGCAAATTAACTTCTTTATGTAATTTAATTGCGGCATAAAGTCCTGCAATCCCGCTGCCTATAATTACTGCTGAATATTTTTTATGCTCCATTTTATATCCTCTGTTTTTAACATTGTAAGGCAAACATAAAAAATCGAAAATTCTTATTTATGAATTCTTTTATATATTTGAATAAGATTAAAAATACTTTAATTAAAAATCCAAATACAATTATTGAAAAACATATTCAAATACTACTCCAAATGCACGATTTTACGCAAAAAATATTCCTTTTTTTTAAGTTTTGTCAGATGATATAAATGTAGAGGAATAAAAGTTAAATGTTTGAAGAAAAAATAAATGATACTTTAGAAACGGCTGATAAATTCGATTTCGATTCAATGGCTAAAAACTGCATGGAATTTGCACGTAAATACCATGAACAATATTTAATAAAAGGGAAAATTTCCGATTTAAACAATGCGGTAGATAATTATATTGATGCCATTAAATACAATCCGAATATAGCAGAAGCATACTACAGACTTGCGACTTTATTATGGGATAAAGGTGAAATTAATTTGTATTCTGCAATAGAACAATGTCAATCCGCCGTAAATATTTCTCCTGATAATCCAAATGCTCGCATATATGCAGGTTTTTTTCTTGAAATGGCAAAAAAGTACGATGAAGCCGAAAAAGAATTTAAAGAAGCAATAAAGTTAAACCCGCTTAAATCCGCACGCTCAAGGCTTTCACTTGCATCATTATATATAGATAAAATGCATGATACCAACATAAATATTAAAGATTTTTCACAATCATTATATTACTTATTATCAGGAAGTTTAAGTATTGCATTGGATACTCCTTCTTTAAAAATGCTCTATAAAAATCTGTCCAAAAACATGTCTTTAATGTTTTACAACTTAACAGGCAAGCTTTTAGAAAAAACAAAAAATTATTCCATGGCCGTAAAAACTTATGATATTGCAGCAAATAAAACCGGAAGAAATGAAATATACTACCGAAAAATAGGAGATATTAATATAAGGGAGGAAAATCCGGAAACAGCCAGAAATGCCTATTTAAAAGCTTTAGAAACCAATCCTGCCAATAAAGAATTACTTTTTAAAATAGCAACTTTAACTCAGGTATATTTTGAACAAGATATTGATACTGCCATAGATTGCTATTCTAAGCTTCTGGAAATAGGAGAAGAAAATGAGGGAATATATTATGAACTCGGCCACTTATATTTGAAAAAAGAAGATTTTATTAATTCAATAAATGCTTTTAAACTTGCATTAGATAAGGACTATGAAAATCCGTTTTTCCATAATGCTCTTGCGTATGCTCTTATTAGAGCAGAACAATATGAAGAAGCCTGTGAACATTATAAATTTGCAATAGATAAAAATCCTGATCCCGAATGGACCGCAATAGTATGTCAGGCATTAGCATCTGTTTACAGCCGGGTATTTGACGATATTGACAATGCAATGGATTTATTAAAAACCGCAATACTTCTTGATGAAAATAACGATGAAGTATATGTTGAATTAGGCGACATATACATGGATTGTGATGATCTGGACAGCGCTATAAAAGCATATTGTGAAGCAATAAAATTAAATCCTAAAAATCCTGTATCTTATAATAAATGTGCAATGGCGCTATGGCAGAAAAATTATATAGAAGAAGCAATAATAGCATATCATAAAGCAATAGGAACAGATCCTGAATATTATGCTGCTTATAATAATCTGGGAGTTATATATCTAGACGGAATAAGAAATTTAAAAGAAGCAAAAAAGCTTTTTGAAACGGCAATTTCTTTAAAAAATGATTATGTAATGGCTTATTTTAATTTGGGAAGACTCTTTGATTATGAAGGTAAAAAAGTCGAAGCGGCAAAATGCTATCAGACGGCTTTGAATCTGAATGAAGAAAATACGGAACTCGACTCCGAAGATATAAGAAACAGATTATTTAAGTTATTTGAAGTGTAATAATATAAAAAATAACCTTACACAAAACTGTAATATTATTAATATAAATCAGCCTTTAATAATCATAATGTTCTTTTTTATTTAAATATTCCCTGACCGTATTTAAAGAAGCCTGAATTATTCTGGTAATTCTGGAGGAAGATAAACCTATTTGCTCTGCAATCTCTTTTACCTGCATATTACGGTAAAATCTGTATTCTATAATAGTTCTTTCTTTTTGCGGTAATTTAGAAATTGCTTCTCTTATTGTTTTGCCGAGTTCCGAAATTTCAGCCTTTTCGTCAGGAAGAGCTGAAGTATCTTTTATAAAATCAAACGGTGAATCATTATCGGATGCGGCTGCGGCAAGGCTGTCTATTGATAATATAGTTTCATAGATAGCCTCTCTGACCTTACCCGGAGTAATTGCATTATCATTTTCATCTTCTTCGGAAATATTATTATCCTTAGAGTCAACATTAGTATGTTTTAAAGAATACCATTTATATCTGTTTCTTAACTCATTTCTGATTGCCCATCTGACAGCCGTAGCAATATATGCATTATTGTATCTGGCAATCTGTTCATCTGTTTTATCTTTTATTAATACTTGAATTGCAATTATGCCGATACTTACAAGTTCATCGTAATCCACCATATGAGACGGAATACGTTTATGCTCTATCTTTGCTACTTTTTCAACAATATCTATATAATCTTTAATCTTCGCGTGCATTTTTACAGTCTGTTATCTTTTACTTTATATTACTACCTTTTTGTGTATTTCGCAAATTATATACAAAAATCAATATTTCTGCTACAGCCTTGTATAATTCGGGAGGTATTGACGCGTTAATATCAACCATTCTGAATATTGCCCTTGCAACAGGAGGATTCTCTATTACGGGAACTGCATGTTCCTGAGCGATTTGTATTATTTTCTTTGCAAATAACTCCGTACCTTTTGCAAGAAGTTTGGGAGATTCCATTTCCTTTGCATCATACTTCAAAGCGCAGGCAATATGCGTCGGATTTGTTACAACAAAGTCTGCTTCAGGGACAGCATCCATCATCTTTCTTTGCAACATTTGCTGTCTTCTTTGCCTTAATGCAGCTTTTACATGAGGATCACCTTCCGAATTTTTATATTCATCTTTAACTTCTTTAAATGACATTTTCTGATCCTGCAAAAATTTCCATCTAACCATTCCATAGTCAGCAGCAGCTATTATCAGAAATGCGATGCCTGCTTTAATTATAAAATCTATTACAAGAGAGCCGAATTCATTTAATATTGCGAAGCAATTCTCAATACTTGCAAGAGCTATAATGGCTTCAATATGTGAATTATATACCATCCATCCTATTAAACCCAAAATAGCAACTTTCAGAATATTTTTAACAAGCTCAAATGCAGTCTTTGGTGAGATAAGATTTTTAAAATATTTTGTAGGATTTAGTTTATCAAGTTTGGGTTCTAAAGGAGTCGTGGTAAATAAGGGCCCTATCTGAATAAAATCTCCCAGAATAGCAATAAATGCAGAAAGAATTAAAATTGGACCTATAATCAACAAAAACGGCAGAACCGCAGCAATAAGAAAATGCACATACCCTATATCTTCAAGATGTTTATCGGGGATTTTGTCATACATAAATACAAATAACATTGATAACTGATCCCATATAAAAGGAGACAGTTTTATTATGGTAATAAACATTACAAGAAGAGCAAGAGCCGTTGAAAAATCCTTTGACTTTACAACCTGTCCTTCTTTTCTTGCTTTTTGAAGCTTTTGCTGGCTAGCTTCAAATTGTTTATTTTCATCAGCCATTAACTTTTACCAATAATTAATAAGAAATCATTGAAACAACTTCAATATCTTCAGGAAGATTTTTACGTCCCTGAAGCTCGGATAGTTCAATTATAAATCCTGCAGCTTTAACATTTGCACCTGCTTTTTTCAATAATCTGCAAGCGGCGGCAACCGTTCCGCCCGTTGCAAGAAGATCATCTATAACTACCACATTTTTACCTTCTTCAACAGTATCTTTATGTATTTCCAATATATTTGTACCATATTCAAGAGAATATTCTTCGCTCAATGTTTCAGCAGGAAGTTTTCCGGGTTTTCTTATTAATATACATCCCGCATTAATATTATAAGCAAGGGCAGAACCGAATATAAACCCTCTTGACTCCACTACCGCCACATAATCTATCCCTTTATTAATAAATTTATCAGTCAGAAAATTTATCATTTCTCTTAACGCATCTTTATCCTTTATTGCAGTTGTAATATCTCTGAAAATAATTCCTTCAATCGGAAAATCTTTTATACTTCTTATTTTTTCTTTCACAAGCTGCGCATTATTCATTTTTATCTCCTTCATACTTTCTTATTTATTTTACACTATTTCTGTTATATTGCTATTTCATGCAGCATCTTTATTAATATTTTAGAAGGCAGTCCGACAATATTATCATATTCACCTTTTATTTCTTTTACGAAAGAATCAGGTATTTCCTGTATACCATAAGCTCCTGCTTTATCAAACGGTCTAAATTCTCTGATATACCAATCTATTTTATCATCCGGAATATTTTGAAATACAACTTCACTTGTTTCTGCCCCGATAATTTTTTTATTGTTTGTACTATCCATAACACAGACGGCAGTGACTACACTATGCATTTTATCCCGTAATAAAGAAAGCATTCCGAATGCCTCTTTATAATTTTTCGGTTTTCCGAGAATTATTTGATTATATATCACTACCGTGTCCGCACTTATTATGACTGCAGGTTCTTTTATTTTTAATAATACAGACTTCCCTTTATTTTCAGCAGTATTCTTTACCAAATCATATGAAAAATGTTTACCTGCAATATGCTCATCATATTCAGGCGAAATAATATTAAATTTAATTCCCGTATTTTTTAAAATTTCTTTTCTTCTGGGAGATGTTGAAGCAAGAAATATTTTTTTCATAATTTTTCAAATAAAAATAATTAACTCTTAATTATATTTTAATTAAAAGTTAATTATTTTAAAAAAAACTCTTTATTTTAGTTGCAGTTTATTTACAATTATTTTTTTATCCGCGGAGGATTAAAATTGAGTTTTAAGTAAACAACCGACTTTGATGTAACATTTGAACAAATATCCTTAAGCTTTGCATTCATATCAATCATACTTTTCTGCATCAAAGCATAGTCATTCATCGCAGACAGCATCTTCTGGGAATCAACAAGTTTTGTTGTTTCAGGATTATCCATTTTAAGTTTTGCATATTTCCTGACAAGTTCCCTGTCTATTTTGTCCTTTGCTCCAACTGACATATATTCTCCCCTGTAATTATAATTATATATTTCCCCTATATGTAAATAAAAAAATTTTTTATACAGGAATTGCCTTTTTATTTTTACTCATTACATTTTGTTAACATTCAATTTTTATATATAATAATAAAAAGGACTTTAAAATGCGTCTAAATTACAGCAGTTTATTTGATTATTTAAGAAAATTATACTCCCAATATGCTTTTGATATTAAAACGGGAATTATAAAAATGCCTGTACGGTATTTAATTGAGCTGACATATAATTGTAATCTTAAATGTCCTTTTTGTTATATAACCGAGGACAGGAACAAAAATGAACTTACAACCGAAGAATGGTATTCTGTTATAGATCAAATTCCTCCTTTTTCCTTAATTACTTTTTGTGCGGGAGAAGTTATTTTAAAAAAGGATTTTATAAAAATATACGAAAAAGCGTCAGAACATTTTAGAAAAGTTTCTTTAATTACCAACGGACTCGCTCTGACAGAACAAATGCTGGACTCATTTATAAAAAACAGGCTTTTGCTTTTATCGGTATCTCTTGACGGTTATGGAAAAAAGCATGACAAAATAAGAAATCATACCGGATTATGGAATAAAGTGATAAACAATCTGGAATTATTCAACAAAAAAAGAAGCGGTAAAAATACACCAATGCTGGATATAAAAACCTGTGTGCTGGAAAATAATCTGGATGATTTACCAAAATTATACCAAGAAGCAATTAAATTAAATGCACAATTTTTCTCTTTAACATTCTTAAGAAAGCAGCCTTTAAGACAAAATTCCCGTTTATGGAATGATTTTTCCGAAGAATTTTATCTGAAACAATATCCTGTTGAATGCTACTTCAATCTTGAGCATTTTAAGGAAATATATAAAGAACTTGCCGCAATGTCAAAAAAAACAAATACAATATTAAGATATGCGCCAAGATTTAAACCTGCCGGAGACGAAGGAAAAATTGAAAAATTTTTCACATCTTATGATAAACCTGTCTCCGAAATATATGAACCCTGTTCGATTCCGATGACAAGTATATATATAAACCCCGAAGGAGATATTTATCCTTGTTTGTCGTACAAAATTGCAAACTTAAAGGAAATGACAATAAAAGAAGCAATAAATATCCCCAGATTCAAATGTTTCAGGAAAAATTTATATCATTCAAAAGTTTTTAATGCCTGTCAGATGTGCTGTGATTTAATACCTAAAAACCAATAAGACTGGGAAGTTCCGTATATTCATAGTTCAGAGATTCGGCAACACCTTTATTTGTAACTTTACCTTTGAAAGTATTTACTCCTTTAGCAAGAGAAGCATCGGTTTTGACTGCCTCTATCAGACCTTTATTAACAATATTTCTTATATATTTTATTGTTTCATTCGTAAGAGCTATGGTAGAAGTCCTTGCAACACAGCCGGGAATATTGGCAACACTGTAGTGAATAACTCCGTATTTTTCAAATGTCGGATTTTCATGAGTTGTAATTCTGTCTATTGTTTCTACAATACCTCCCTGATCAATTGATACATCAACAATAACAGAGCCTCGTTTCATATTTTTAACCATTTCTTCAGTTATAATTCGCGGAGCTTTATACCCCGGAATTAGGACCGCACCGATAAGAACATCTGTTTGTTTGGCAAGTTCATGTAAATTAAATTCATTAGATATATATGTTTTAATTTTTGAACCAAACATATTATCAGCCTGCCTGAGTTTATTTACGTTAATATCGGCAATACTAACATCTGCACCCATTCCTACGGCAATTTTAGCTGCATTTAAACCGACAGAACCGGCTCCGACAATAAGAACTTTTCCTGCGGGAACACCGGCAATTCCGCCAAGGAGAATTCCTGCACCTTTATTTCTGCTTTCAAGAAGATTAGCAGCAATCTGAACAGACATCTTACCCGCAACTTCACTCATAGGCACTAATAACGGAAGCACACCGTCCGGCGTTTGTATCGTTTCATACGCAACACCAGTAATTTTTTTATTTACAAGTTCTTTTGTAAGCGCTTTTTCAACAGCTAAATGTAAAAAAGTAAAAATAATTTGTTTTTTTTGCAATAACTTATATTCGGAAGGCTGAGGTTCTTTTACTTTAAGAATTATTTCAGAATCACCATAAACATTTTCAGGTGAATTTAAAATAACAGCACCCTCATTTATATATTCTTCATCCGTAAAGCCGCTTCCTTTTCCGGCATCTTTTTCGATTATAACTTTATGCCCGTCAGCAACAAGCAATTTTACTCCTTGAGGAGTTATTGCAACTCTGTCTTCTTTTGATTTAACTTCTTTAGGAATACCTATAATCATAATTTATTCCTCTTCTTTAAGTGCTTCTTCCAATTCGGTTATAATTAGTTTTGCTGCCGCAATGGGATCGGAGGCATGTGTAATAGGTCTTCCTATTATAATATAATCGGCTCCCGCTTTTATTGCGTCTGACGGAGAAACTATACGAATCTGATCGTTTACTATAGCCCATGTAGGTCTTACGGCAGGACAAACAACAATAAAATCTTTACCCAATTCTTTTTTAATTTGCGCCGCATCAGTATCCGGAGCAACAACACCGGCAAGTCCCGATTCTTTAGCAATCTCTGAAAGTTTTAAAACATAATTTGAAATATTCATATCAACACTCAATTCATTTGTAAGCGTTTTTTGTCCGAAACTGGATAATAACGTAACAGCAAGAATCACGGGCGGTTTCATATCATGTTTTTTAGTATAAGTATTACAGGCATTTATTACATTTGTCATCATTTTAGAACCGCCTGTTGCACTAATATTAAAAAAATCAACTCCTTTTTTTAATAAATTTATGCAAGCTTGTGCGGTAGCATTTGGTATGTCCTGAAACTTACCGTCAAAATATATCTTTCCTCCATGTTCTTTAATTGCATTTATTGCTTCAAACCCGCATGCAGTAAATAAAGGCAAACCGACTTTAAAAAAACCGACATAATCCTTAAGCATATCAACATATTTAATAGTATCTTCGATATCATCAACATCAAGGGCCAGTATAATTCTGTCTTTTGCCTCTAATTTATTTATTTTTTCCATATATCTTTCTCAACAACCGAACGTTGAGAACATGTTATCACTATTAAAAGAACTAATCAATACTTTTACCCGTATATGCTTTACCTATTTCAAGCAACTCTTCTTCTGCAATCAATGCTCTTGTGTATGCTTCTGACGGTTTCATACCTTGATTTAAAAATTTTTCATATAAACAGTCAAACATACTTTCACTGCATAGCAGAAGCAGAGGATTTTTTTCTGCTAATACAACGGCTTCATCTATGCTCTTGGGCATATCACCATACTTGGGACTTCTTACCTGAGAGCGACCCAATACACCTGTGTCAGGTACATATCCCGCTTTAACAGGATTTTTATGTTTTATTTCAATTTCATTTTCTTTTATTTCAGGCTCTAAGACATTTTTTATTTCCAGATTCTCTCTTCCTTTTATATTATAACCTGATATATTATTATTGATTTCAGCCATTTCTATCTCCGTGTTCATTTCGCATTATATCTAAAACCCTGTTAATATATTTTTTTGCTAGTTAATTTAAAAATATATACTTTTTCTTTTAAATTGCCCCTTAAAAAACAACCTAAAAAGCTCGTCATATAAGAAAAAATCGGATTTTAAAATATGCTTAATATTTCTTAATATTATATATACTTTTTAGTTAATCTTTATGCATATTGCTTTTTTATATTCAAATACGAATTTTTAAAAATGTCAATCGAATTTTCGTTAATTAAAGAATTAGCAATAATATCGGCGTGAAAAATTCAGGATTAAAATAATAAATTATATAGTTGATTGAATTTATAATATTTTTACTTCAAAATTAATAATATGAAAAAGATTGCAATTTTATTACTTTCAATTTTATTTATCTCTTTGCCTGCTTATTCAAAAAATGAAGAAAAGCTGGATACTAAATCTCAGAGTTTTATGGATCTGGGACGTTATGTTGAAACTCTTGAAATCAATGATTCATATCAGGAAGAATCGCACAAGGAGGATAAAAACTCTGTTGATGACTATATTTTTGAAGAAGAAGCAAGAATGGACGTTGCAAAAAGATATGAAGCTAATGCCGTAGAACTCAATTTGAATGATATTGATGATTCTGCAATTAATACCGTAAATAATGAAAATCTGTTCAAATTGAGAGTAAACGAAACAAAATATAATATTGAGCAGAATATAAAAAATGAAAACGTAATATGGGACAGCTCAAAGTCTTTTTCTCAAGCCTTTTTTTCCGATTCAAGGCATATGGCGCCAATACCCGGAGTCGTTAATTCGCAGGAGTTAACGGCACAAATTTCACCTGAGATGTCAGCATCTTTCGGTCAAACATTTCTGAATGACGCAATCGGAACCTCGGTTCTTTTTGTAAGAACCAATGAATCTACATATAATACCGGATCCGTTATTTCTTATAAAGGAGATAAACTTAATCTTGCAGTCGGATCTTTTAGTTCTTCTTATAACCATGCAGCTTCCGGAGGTGCAATACTTTCCACTAACGAATATAGTCTGCCTAAATCTACGGGAAGTTTAAGCTTTGGCGGAGCATATTTTTCAAATGAAGCTCAGGATGAATATAAAACTACAGGAGGTCTGTTCGGCGAATATAAATTCAAACGGCTGAAACTGAATGCACAAATAGGGCAAAGCAAATATTCAAATTCTAATTATATGGATACAAGTCTATACTTAATTCCCGAATTCAGAATTTCAAATTCATTATATTTAAAAACACGGTTTATAAGAAACGTTACTCAAGATACAATGCAGGATGAACTCGTATTAACTTATAAACCGCGAAAAAGCAGACATAACCTGGAAATTGAACTCAATGCTTCAAACCAATATTCTGACACAACCACTATAAAACAAAGACTTAAGTTATCAACATCATTTAAAATCTAGGCGGATATTTTTATTATACCGATATATCTCAGGTATTTTTTATAAATCAAATACAGAATTGCTATATAAAATACATACTAGTAAATTTTTTATACTATTATATTTCAATAAAAAATCCCTTAAAAATTATTTAAGGGATTTTTTTATTTTCGTTTTAATTTATACACCGCATACGGCTGCACCTTTAACAATTTGTGCAAAACTGTCTGCCGTTAAGCTTGCACCGCCTACAAGTGCTCCGTCTATATCTGATTGAGCCATTTGTTCTTTTATTGTTCCGGGTTTTACACTGCCGCCGTATAATATTCTTACGGAATCCGCAGTATTTGAATCGTATAAACCTTTTACAACATTTCTTATCATAGCTATAACCCTGTTTGCTTCAACAGAGTCACAGGTTTTACCCGTACCTATGGCCCAGATGGGTTCATATGCAATAATAGATTTAGAAACTTCTTCAGCCGTTAAATCTCTTAAAGCTTTTGTAATTTGAGATGCTATATGATAATCGGTAACACCTGCTTCTCTTTGTTCAAGAGATTCACCGCAGCATATAATAGGAATTAAGCCGTTAGCCAGAATTGCTTTTGCTTTTTTGTTAACCATTTCATCAGTTTCAGCAAAATACTCTCTCCTTTCGGAGTGTCCAATTATTATGTACTCACAGCCTGCATCTTTTAACATTTCAACAGAACATTCACCGGTAAAAGCACCTTTTGTTTCAAAATAACAATTTTGTGCCGCCATTTTCACTTTTCCGCATCCGCAATCATTAATAGCTTTATTTACCGCATATAAAGACGTAAATGTAGGAGCTACAATAACTTCAGGAAGCAACGATTTATCTTCGAATTTTAATTCCTGCATAATACCGTTTGTTAAATCTACAGCTTCTTTTTGCAGGTTGTGCATTTTCCAGTTTCCTGCAATTACAGGTCTTCTTGACATAATTCTACCTTCTTTCTTTTGTGTAAATAACATATAAATATTAGTTAAAACAAAGCTTTTTATCAAGCTTATGTTTACTCTTTTATTTAATCAGGATTTTCATTCTTATAACTAACCCAAAACTTATTTTTCCGCAAAAGAAAATAAAACTTTTTTTGTATAAGGAAAAGGGGATAATTTATATGCAATTTCGGAAAGTTTTATACTCAAACCGCTATTTCCCGCCGTTTTTAACGACAAAAAGGATATATAAGTCGGTATTGAAAGATAAATTATTACTGAAAGCAGAAAGAAAGATATAATAAATCTTGGTATTTTTGTTTTATTTTCTTCCTGTCTAAACTTGGAAAACAGAAAAACAAAATAATTAAATGCAATAATTCCCATATAACCAAATATATAAATAAGACTATATCCAATAAAAAAGGTATCTTTCATATTTTCATATTTACTAAACGCTGACGCATAACAAGGATATAAAGCAATAACCGGCAATAAAAATACTGCTGCAATAACTGAAAAAATAAGTTTTTTTCTGCCCATTTTGTCATAGAACATAAAACAATGCAAAAGAATAAAAGGTATCAATGCAAGGGATATATAAAACAGATTTGACAATATTAAATATAAATTATCCATTATTCCCCTTTTTTTATTTATTTAGTATATCAAAAAAACAGGTGATTCAATATTATTCAGGAAAAAATGCTGTCAAAAAAATCAAAATTAACGTTTAATATATTTATTGTTGATTTTTTTGAAATATGATAGACTACAATAAATAAGAATATGATGGGAGAGTCATTTTGACAAAAGTTTTTGCATTTGATATGGGAAAAGCCAGTATCGGCTATTGCGTAAGAGAAGATTTTGAAATAAAGGATATCGGGTCTTTAATTATAGAAAAAGACCATTCTTCAATTGTTGATAACCGGACAAGAAGAAGGACAAAAAAGACTATTGAAACTCACAGAAAAAGGGAACAATGGTTTTATGAACTATGGAAAAATTGTAATCTTACTCCCTTAGAACCTGATGATGACAGGTTTAAAAGGGAATTTGCATCAATTGGCGATGATACAATTTATAATTCTACAATACTTAGGATTGCTTTAATTCAGAGCAAAAAACTTGAAGAATGGCAGATTTATAAAGCCCTTCACAGCGCAATTCAAAGAAGAGGATATGATAATAATCTTCCCTGGGCAAATTCAGTTGATGATAAAGAAAATGAAGAAGCCGTAAAAAAATATTCATATTATGAAAACAGCGAAACCGAAATGATAATATCCGATGAATTTAAATATCCCTGTTTTTATGATGCGCTTTTACTCGGATTATGGAATGAATCCAATCCGTATGAATATAAAAGATCAATAGGTTTAAACCCAAAGAAAGTAAGAAAAGAAGGCAGAGTAACACCAAGAATTCTTGTAGAAAAAGAATTGACAAAATTATGGGAAGAAGCAAAAAAGCAGCTGCCCCAGCTTCAGAACATCTCGATAGAAGAATTTTTATACGGAGAATACCGTGAAGCATACGGTTCATACAGTAACCCCGAATGGATACAATACAGAGGCACACAAAGAGATTTACAAGGTGTTCTTTCTCAAAAAGTCCCCAGGTTTGACAATCGTGTAATTGCAAAATGTAAACTTTTACCCAAAAGAAATGTCTGCAGTGCAGATACAATTGAAAATATCTCTTTAACACTTTTAATGCAGTTAAAAAATTTCAGATATACAAATGCTTTTACTTCTGATTCCGGTTTAAGACTATCTCCGGAAGAAATAAAACAAATATATTACAATAAGCTCCCCGAATGGGTAGAAAAACTTACACAATATAGAAAAGGTGAATTAAAAAATCCCGGATTTACTATATCTAAGTCTGATATTGAGCAAGTTATAGGCAAAAAAGTTATAAAAGAAAAAATGGAATCTTTCAAAGCAAACATTTCGGGGCGTTCTTCATTTTGCCGCCGAGCATGCAGAATAATGACCGATATCATAGTAGAAAATATATTTATTGCCGATATTGATATAAACAAATATACGGATAAAGAAGGGACACCAAATCCCATTACAAAAGAGGAAATAGAGCAAATGCTCTCAAGAATAGGCGACTGGAATAATTTATATATTCCCGATAACCGTTATGAAATGAAAGAAATGGCTTCTGACGGCAATATACAAAGTGATATTTTAATAGGCAGTATTACTAATCCTGTTGTAAGAAACAGATTACAGATATTTAAAAATCTTTTAATATCTTTGCTGCAGGAAAACGGAAAGCCTGATGAAGTTATTTTTGAATTTGTAAGAGACGGCGCAGATAACTCTTTATACGGAAGTATAAAAGCTAATGCAACCATGAATTATATGAAGAGTCAGGAAAAAGAAAATGAGCAGATAGTAAAAGAATTAACAGATGCGGGAGCAGATCCTAAAAGATATTTCTTAATGCATAAACTTGCAAAAATGCAGGATTCTAAATGTATATACAGCGGAGCAAAAATAGGAATTAATGACTATGATAGCTGCCAGATAGACCATATTTTTCCCAGAACTCTGGGCGGCAATGATGCTTTATACAATAAAGTTGTTTGTTTTTCAATAGAAAATCAGGATAAAAAAGGCAGAACACCATATGAATGGCTTTTTTCCGATAAAGAACGCTGGAGCGAATATACAAACAGAGTTATTAATCTAAGAACAAAACTCGGGAAGAAAAAAGCCCAACTTTTAACTCTGCCGCCCGATAAATGCGAAAAACTGATAGAAAGCTATAACGGACTTGCAGAAACTGCTCAAGTTGCAAGGGTGGCAAGTGCAATTACTCATTTTATATGTAATTGGGGAATGCAAACAAAAGATTCACGGCGCCATGTTTTCGTAGAAAACGGTTCAACAACGTCAAAAATAAGAAATATATATTCTCTTAACAAAATTTTGGGCAATGACAGCAAGAAAAACAGAGAAAACCCCAAGCACCATGCTCTTGATGCAATTTGTATAAGTTACGCAAGAAATTTAAAATTTGATAAAGACAAACATAAATATTACGTTGAAGGCATAGATAGACCTTATATCGAACAAAAAATAAACGAGCTAATGCCCTTCCCTTATACTCATAAGAAACCGTTAAAAACAAACACTAATCCGTTGGAAACAATATACGGAAAAAGAATACTTAATAATAAGGCCTATATAACATCAAGAGTTAGTATAGAAACAATTAAAAAAGATTCAAAGTCCGTAAAAAATATTGTTGATAGTGTTATAAAAAATGATATGACGGCAAAACTTGAAGAAAACCTATCAGAGCAAGAGTGGAAAGAACTGCTTAGAAATTATGTTCATCCAAAGAAAAAAACAAAGGTTAAAAAAATTCTTACTATTGTATCCGAAGGCAATCTTGAATCCGATATTAACGGAAGAGAACGTATAGGTGAATATACCGACTTCGGTACAAAAGGCACTAAAGGACAGTTTAAACATTCTAAAGGGCATAAAGGACAAATTCTTTATTATGATAATAAAGGTAATGTTAAAGTAATGCCTGTTTATGCAAACAAATCTACAAAAGAAGTTAAAGAAAAGCTTCTTGATATGGGTTGTAAACTCTATAACAGCGGCGAGATGTTTTATTCCGGCTGCCTTGTTGAAATTCCGGAGGATTTTAAAGCAGGTTCTTTAACCTACCCAAAAGGTATTTATAAACATAGAACTATGACAGAAGCAGGACAGGTAAAAATTGAAAATAATATAGGACAGGAAATATTAACAAGTGCCAAAAACCTGTCAAATGCAAAATTTCATAAATTAAAAGATAAATAATTGACTTTTGGATAAAAATGCTTAAATGTAGACTATGAGCTACCATATTTTGCATATAACAAAACAGGGCAGTTACATATCAATAGATAAAGGGCTTTTATTCTGCGAAGTCAAAAAGACAAATGAATGCTATAAACTTCCTGTTGATGATATAAAAGCAGTAATTGTCTGCACACCGGCCGTTTCTTTTTCTAACAATGCAATAGCTGCACTTTTAAAGAATGATGTTGTAATTCTGCATTGCGACAGATCTTTTCAGCCCGTAGGCTGGAGCAACCCTTTATCCAGAATTGTTAAAACCGGAGTTTTTAAACATCAAATAATGCAGAATGAAGATTTCACAAATAAACTCTGGAAAAAAATAGTTAAACAAAAAGCATTAAATCAGGCAGCAGTACTGGATATAATCGGAAACGGAGAACATAATCTTTATAACTTAATAAATAAGCCGCTGATGAATGAAGCCAACATAGCAAAACAATACTGGCATGATTACTTCTTTTACTTAAGCGAACCCATGAAAAGAGAGCACAAAAATGCGCAGAGTTTTGAAAATGCCTGTTTAAACTACGGATATGCGGTATTAAAAACAATTATATACCGCTCAATATTAATTCACGGACTTATGCCGAATTTAGGCATTCATCATACCGGTAATTATAAAACAACCCCGCTTGTATACGACCTGACCGAACCATTTAGAGCTTTTATAGATTTATATTTATACCGCTTTTCACAAAACTATCCTGATGAGTTTGAGAATGAAGAAATACAAGAGTGGATAAAATTTATTCCGAATTGTTTGAAAGATTACAGAATTAAGTATAAAGATAACAGTTATAAAATAGTAGACATTATTGATATTTATATAGAAGAAATAGCATCGGCTTTCAATTATCTTGACTCGGAAAAAGTTTTTCTTCCTGATATAAAATCACAATATTTGTACAAAGATACACAAAAGAACAGAGAATATGAAGAGTAAATACCGTATGGGCTGGCTGTTTGTATGTTTTGACCTGCCTGTTGTTGATAAAGAAGATTTAAGACAGGCAAATACTTTCAGAAAAGATTTATTGAAACTGGGATATTTTATGCTTCAAAATTCAATATATGTCCGTTCATGTGTAACATATGACAAAACAGAGCAGCATATCAAACTTATTAAACGTCTTGCACCCGCGACAGGACAAATAAATATTTTCTATCTGACAGATAAACAGTGGAGCAACTCCGTCTGCATAGAAAAATCAAATTATAACCCGTCAAAATATAAAAAACAAATGGGCGAAAACATAGAAAAACAAATGACATTCTGGTAGCTTTATGCTACAATTATAATGTCATGAAGTTTTTAAAGGTTTGGAGAATGAGTTATTTCGTATATTTACCATACAGAGGAGTTAACTATTCTCCCGTCAATTATGATTGGTCTCTTAATTTAAAGTATATTATGCAATTATTATATATTATTTTGTGTATTTTGTATATCCTATTATAACATATTTTAAATTAAGAGAAAATCAAAACA
>CAZNEN010000022.1:0-28109 GCA_964572355.1 uncultured Muribaculaceae bacterium | reverse complement strand
TAAACCAGTTAAGACAAAAAATAGGCGTCATGTACGGCAGTCCCGAAACCACAACCGGCGGTAATGCGCTTAAATATTATGCAAGTATAAGACTTGATATAAGGAAAACCGAAACTCTTAAAAAAGATGATAAAGAAATCGGCAACAGAGTAAAGGTTAAAGTTGTTAAAAATAAAGTAGCACCTCCTTTCAGAATTGCTGAGTTTGACATTATTTACGGAAAAGGAATAAGCAAATCAGGCTGCATTCTTGATATGGCTGTAAATCTTGATATTATTAAGAAAGCAGGCGCATGGTTCAGCTATAATGATGAAAAACTCGGACAAGGCAGAGATAAAGTAAAAGATATCTTTGCCGAAAATCCTGCATTAGAAGCTGAAATTGAGCAAAAAGTAAGAGAAGCGTTAAAAAATAAAGAATAATTTTAGATGATAGAAAAATATCAGCTGTATTTTATACAGCTGATATTTTAATAAGAATGCTTATTTTCATTTACTTGAAGAAATTTAAAGTAAAAAAATCACAACTCAGACAGAAGATTATATTAAGACAATACACCATTTGTAATATTATAAATTTTTAAATATTTCAAATAAATCTTTCAACTCTTTATAATAACCTGATTTTAAGAGTTCATTAAAGCGTTTTTTACTTACGGGAGCAATAGCGGAAATTGTTTCAGGTGTTGAAAAATAGCCCTGTACAAACCTTGCAAAAAGTTCTGTCGGCTTTTCATAATATTTGTTTAATTTGTTAATTCTTCTTGCAATTTTAGCCTGTTTTCTTTGCATGGAACACAGCCTTATGTAAAGTTGAAAGGCTTTTGGCATATCGGGAAAATCATTTTCAAGATTTTTAACAGTCAGGATTCGTTCTTTTTTGAAGAAAAATCCCTGCATAATTCTTACAGCATCATATTTTACCAGATATCTTGCTTCGGAATTTTTTATGTAGTTTTCAAATTGCGGGAATTTTTTTGAACGCAAAAACTCCGGATAATCACACCTTATAGCATTCTGCATTCCTTTTACGGTTTTTAATGTTTCTTCTTTTGCATCAAGAAAAATTTTTAAGCGCGAATTTTTATCTGTCAAATTTGTAACATTAATAAGCTCGGTTCGTATTTCTTCAATATTGTTCGTTTTAAAGAGAGTTTCAAGAGAGCCGCCGTTTTTTGCAAAATCCTTATCTATTTTATAGTGGATATGGTGGGCAAATTCATGAACAAGAACTTCTATAGCCTCATCCTCTTTCAGACCGCGGGAAATATCTATCCTGTTTTTTTGATATAATCCCTGATTGCCGCGGGCTTTTGTATTTGTTCTGACTTCAATTCCAAGAGATTTCATAAATTCTATGACATTTTTCTTTGTTAAAGGTTTTGTTCTGTCATAGTGCATTTTGATAACATATTCAGGCTCTTTTTTTCTCAGAATAAAAATAATATATCTCCTTTTATTTGATTGTAGCTTATATAATCTTTTGCCGCAACTTCATGCGGAATCCGCTATTTTATATGCCGCTTTGAGTAATTGAACATATTCGTACAAAATATCAGAGATTAAATTTTATGTCACTCTAAGTTTTATAAGACTATTTAAATATAAGAAACCGTAAAACAAATTAAACATGACATACTAAAGTCAGTAATGGCAGGTTTTTACTCATTTCGCTTTCTATTTATTTCAGGAGTGTTATTTATTTGCATGAAAGTTCTTATAATGTTTGTTCTTCTATCCAGCTTAAATATTCGTCGCTTCCGTCTTTTACAGGCAAACATACAATTTCGGGGACTTCATATTTATGTATTTTTTTAATTTCAGCTTCAACCTGTTTATATAAAGATGTTTTTGTTTTCATTATCATAAGAGTTTCTTCATCTTCCTGCAAAGCATTTTGCCAGCAATACACCGAAGTTATTCCCTTAATAATATTACAGCATGCAATTAATCTTTTTTGAACAAGATGCCTTGCTATTTCTACGGCATCTTCTTTATTCGCTGTTGTACAATTTATTGTGCAGTAGGTCATAGCTATATCCTCTTAAAAAATTTTTCCGGGGTTTAAAATATTTTTAGGGTCAAAAAGTTTTTTTATCTGTTTCATACAATTTAAATTATTAGGGTCAAGCGCTTTTTCAATAAACTCGGACTTCTCGCAGCCGATTCCATGCTCGCCAGATAATCTTCCGTTTAAAGATAATGCCAGTTCAAATAATTCTTTTTTAGCTTGTTTAAAATTATTCAGTTCTATGGGATTTCTTAAATCAAGAGCAATATTAGGGTGAATATTGCCGTCTCCGATATGACCCATAATACAAGTTTTTAACTCATATTTATCACAGATTTTTCTAATTCCGTTTACAAGTGCTACAATATTCTCTCTGGGTACTACAACATCCTCGGTAACAACATTAGGTGCAAGTTTTGCCGTCGCACCAAAAGAAGAACGGCGCGATATCCATATTTTTTCTTCTTCTTCTTTTGTTGAAGCTGTTTGTATGTAAGAAGAATTATTTCTTTTGCATATTTGTATTATTTTTTCATACTGGCTGTCCAGATTTTCTTTAAAACCGTCTATCTCAATCAACAGTGCCGCTTCTTTATCTGTCAGCATTCCGCAAGGATAGAAGCTTTCTATTGTTCTTATTGTATTTTGATCTATTAAATCAATAACAGACGGGGTTATTAAATTTGAAATAATTTCATTTACCGTTCTTGAAGTATCCTCCAGAGAGTCATAGTAAGCAAGCATAACTCTTTTTGCTTCGGGACGGGGAATTAATTTAACGGTTGCTCTTGTAATTATACCCAGAGTACCTTCAGAGCCTACAAAAAGCTGAGTCATATTATAACCGGTTACATCCTTAGAACATGATGACCCCGTATTCATGACGGTTCCGTCTGATAATACAACTTCAAGGTCAATAATATAATCTTTTGTAGAACCGTATTTAAAAGTATGAGGTCCGCCCGATGATAAGCCTATGCTTCCTCCAATCATTGAAACTTTTAAATTAGAAGGATCCGGAGGATAAAATAAATCAAATTTTTCAACGGCTTTTTGCAAATCTTCAACGATAACCCCCGGTTCAACTATGCAAAAAAGACTATCTTTATTTATTTCCAAAATCTTATTCATCTTTGCGAAGTCAAGAATTATTCCTCTTTTTTTAGGAAGGCAGGCACCGCAAACGTTTGTTCCCGCAGCACGTGCAACTACGGGAATATTATTTGAATATGCATATTGCATAATTTTACTTACCTGTTTTGTGTTTAAAGGAAAAACTATAACGTCAGCTATTTCATCAGGATTTGTTATGTTGGTTGAATCAGTAGAATATGCATACAATTCATCATAAGAAGATAAAACATTTTCTTTGCCTGCTATATCTTCCATTATTTTTACCGGATTTTTTTCTTTAAAAATAGTATTAAGCATATTCCCTCTGACAGAATTATAGAATAAAACAAATTTTTATAACAATATTTTATTCTTAATTTGAAGTTATAATAACCACTTAAATCAATAAATTTGTCATCTTCTCTACCAATGCGGTTAATGCAGAATAAATGTTAAATATAAAAAGTAAAAAGATTTTAGGTTGGCAATATGTCGAAACATATACAAATTTTGTCTGTAATACTTGTTTTATTTATTTATTCAATAAGTTGTATTTCCATAAATGAAACGGTATATTCGAAAGATAATGATTATAGAAGCGAAGAATTCATAAATGTCACGGTCTACGAGCGTATTAATCCTGCCATTGTACTTGTGGAAGCACAAATGACAGACGGTCTGTCAAGCGGTACTGGCTGTATTATTAACAAGAGTGGAATAATTTTAACAAGCTCACATGTTGTAGATAAAGCCTCATATATTGAAGTTACAACATCCAAAGGAGAAACATATAAAGCAGAGATATTAGATTCTCATGAAAAAAACTCCGATTTGATACTTTTAAGAATTCACCCCAATAATCCGCTTCCTACAATCAAATTAGGAGATTCATCAATGGTAAAAGTCGGACAGAAAGTTCTTGCAATAGGAAATCCGTTCGGATTTAACGGAACACTCACAACAGGAATTGTTTCAAGAATAGATTACGAAAGAAACAAAATTCAGACTGACGCTGCAATAAATCCAGGATCTTCAGGCGGTCCTATTTTAAACATAAACGGAGAAGTTATCGGTATAAGCCAGTCAATTTTTAATCCGGATAACAATAAATCTAACATAGGAATAGGTTTTGCCGTACCCGCAAATGAAGTCAAAAAACTTGTAAGTGCCTATATGAATTAATTACCGAATATATCATCACTGTATTTACAATGCTTTCTGCCAGGTTTGATTATTCAGAAAATATTATTAAAGAGATTATATGAAAAAGATATTGTTAAGTTTGTTTGTTATATTAAATATATTTTTCTCTTCAGCTCTTGCAACAGTAATAGAGGGCAATATTGCCATGACGGATAAAGTTCCCGAAGAATTTTTCGGAGATTGGAAGGTTGTATCCGTCTGTACAAAAAGCACAAATAAAGAATATTTTGATTCTACAAGCATAGATATATGGACTTTAAGAAGACAGGGCGATATAATAACGCTTATGAATCCTCTTTCAGGTGCAAGAGCTGATATTACGGTTAATGATGTTAAAGGTGCAACCGTTAAATTTGAAAAAAAATCCTATTATCCTGATGAAGAATCTGTTGAAACTCCAATTTTAACTTTACAGGGTGACAATTTTACGGGAGTTGATAAAATAAGTATAAAGACATTTAAAGACGGGAAACTTATTAAAGAAGATTACGTCGAATATCAGGTAAAAGGCACTAAAATAACAGGGGCGCCAATATCCGGAATTTTAGGGCTGTAACGAAAGAGTGAGGAAAAATGACAGATAAACAGGAATTATTTTTTGATGTAATAATTTTAGGAGCCGGTCCTGCCGGATTTTCAGCAGCAATATATGCCGCAAGAGGGAATTTAAACACGGCTTTACTTGATATAAGCATGTTTGGCGGACAGCCTTCAAATTACCTTGAAATTGAAAATTACCCCGGTTTTCCTTTAATTGAAGGTTTTGAACTTATGGAAAAGTTTGAACAACATGCAGATAAGTTTAATATAAATAAATTCCCCATGGTAAATATCCAAAACATTGATTTAATAAATGAAATTAAAGAAATCGAAACAGACGAGATTTTATTTAAGAGTAAAACCGTAATTATAGCGACAGGTGCCCAGGCTAAAAAACTAGGAATTCCTGGCGAAGATAAATTTAAAAGCCGCGGGGTAAGTTACTGTGCAATTTGTGACGGAGCTTTCTATAAAGATAAAGTAACTGCCGTTATAGGAGGCGGCAATTCTGCTCTTGAAGAAGCAATGTATCTTACAAAATTTGCAAAAAAGGTATATATAATCCACAGAAGAGATGAATTAAGAGCGGATAAAATCATTCAGCAGCGTGCTTTTTCGAATGATAAAATTGAATTTATTTTAAGCGCCGTTCCTGTGGAAATTCTGGGGGCAAATACTGTTGAGAAACTTATAATACAAGACTTAAAAACCCGTAAGAATAAAGAATTAGATGCAGACGGTATCTTTCCGTACATAGGATTCAGTCCTAATGTTGATATGTTTAACGGACAGATAAAACAAGATCCTCAAGGGTTTATTGAAACGGATGTAAATATGCAGACTTCCGTTAACGGGGTATATGCTGCAGGCGATGTCAGAAATACCCCGTTAAGACAGGTTATAACAGCCGCAGCAGACGGCGCTGTTGCTGCAAATAGTGCAATAAAATATATAGAAACACTTTCTCCCGTCAAAGTATGATAAATTATTATTTTATCATATAATAAGCTGTAATGAAAAACTATAAAATAAATAAAATTCTCATTATAAGAACAGGCGCAATAGGTGACGTAGTACATACTACGGGACTTGTGCATTCTATTAAAGAAGCTGCACCAGATGTCAAAATTCATTATTTGACAGATCCTTTAGTAGAATTTATGTTAAAAAAAGATCCGGCCATAGAAAAAGTTATTCCAATTAATAAAAAATTTAAGTTGCTTTCTTCTTATACCCTTGAATTTGCAAAAAAACTAAATGAAGAAAATTATGATATCGCAATAAATCTGCAGCCTTCTTTCAAAATAAGAACACTTATTTTTCTTGCCGGAATTAAAAAAGAATTTATATATAAAAAGAACTTTAATGTACATGCCGTTAAAAATTTCTGGCAAACAGGCTTAAAAGCCTTTCCGAATATGCAAGAAGAAAAAGATTTAAAAATATATCTTTCAAAAGAAACTATTCTAAGAGCGAAAGAACGTTTAAAACAATTTAAACGACCCTTAGTTGTAATAAATGCCGGCGGAATTTTCTCAAAAAGGCAGGGCAGAACTTATCCTGTTCATAAGTGGATTGAGTTAGGGAATAAAATTCAGGAAAAATATTCGGGTACAATAATATTAAACGGAGCAAAAGAAGACAGGGCTTTTTTATTTCCCTTAAACAATATAAAAAATTCAGTAAATTATATAGGAGAACTTTCACTTGAAGATTCATGCGCCGTTATATCCCAAGCTGATTTAATGATATCCGGTGATTCGGGTCCGTTACATATTGCAACGGCACTCGGTGTAAAATCTGCGGGATTATATGGTTCCATGCCGGCAAATCGTACAGGATGCTACTCAAACGGCATAAATATCATATCAAATAAAAAATGTGTACCATGCAATAGAAGGAAGTGCAAATATCTTAAAAACACAGATAAAATTTATGCTCCCTGTATGGAAGAAATTAAAACAGATGCAATACTTGATGCCATTGATAAATATTTAAAAAATTAAGTTTGTTTTATAAAAATATTCTTAATGAAATTCAGAAAAACTCCGCTATATGTGCTTAGAACCATTGTTATTACGAAATAAAAATACGTTGTTTTTAAAGGATTATAGATCCAGTAAATATCATGTCCATTTTTTAAGTCAATAGGAATACCCTTTATATATAGCAGTACCGCAGTTATTAAATACATTATAAATAAATGATTTGCCATTATATGATAAGTGTTTTTTCCCATTTGATAAAAGAATTTATTATCTTTTATATAAGGATATATTCTGTCAACACAGAACATTGCAGCCCATATTCCGGTTAAGCTTGTTAAAACAGGAATTAATATATTGTCAAACTCTCCCCATACAAGTATATAGCTTAATCCTATACCATCCTGCGCAGTATAATCTTTATTTGTAAGCCATAATATACTTTGTAATATCAAAACCCCAAAAAGCCATTTATAAGCGAATATATTAACCTTTCCTTCAATATAATTTTTAAAAAAATATCCCGTATATACAAAAAATAAAGAAAACAACGTTCTTATCACAACAAGCATAAACTCATCATGCCTGAGTGAAGAAAGCCCGGTTGATACAACAGCCATAATTAAGAATATACAAAAACAAATCCATTTATTAATTTTAAACTCTTTCAATTTTCTTAAAATAAACAAGAAACAAATCATTGTAATGAAAAGTTGTGTAACAAACCATAACGGACAGGATAAATCAAGTTCATGTCCGTTTAAAAACGGAGTAAGAGTATAATTACGAAAAGAAACAGGCATTCCCCAAAACTTCCCCGTCAATTTTGCAATAATTACAGTAACCATAAAGTAAAAACCGGTATATAAAAAATAAGGAATTAAAAGCCTTTTTGCTTTTTTTACAACAAATTCACCAACATTTTCAATATATTTATCGTTAAAAAGATATCCCGAAATAAAAAAGAATAAAGCTATATGAAAAGAATAAGGAGGAAACATAGGAATTAAAGAAAACTCCAGATGCCCCGACACTATAATCATAATTGCCAGTGCTTTTAGAATATTTATTTTATTATTAAATATATCAGACATTTTGAATTATTTCTTTTATTACCTTACAAGGATTACCCACCGCAACAACATTTGATGGGATGTCTTTTGTTACGACACTTCCCGCACCTATTACACTGCCCGAACCTATACTAACTCCGGGAAGAACAGTAACACATCCTCCAATCCAAACATCATCGCCGACAGTAATGGGTTTTGCCCATTCAATGCCCGTATTTCTTGTTTTTGCATCTAAAGGATGTATTGCGGTATAAAATCCGCAGTTTGGACCTATGACAACATTGTCGCCAAATTTTACCTTTGCACAATCAAGTATTACACAATTATGGTTTATGTAAAATTTTTCGCCCACTTCTATGTTATAGCCGTAATCACAATAAAAATTTGATTCTATATGCAGCTTCTCTTTGGTTTTGCCAAGAATCTTTTTTATCAATTTATCTCTTTTTTCACGTTCTGACGGAGGAATTGAATTATATTCAAAACACATTTTCTTAGCTCCTGAACGCTCATCCGCAAGTTCTTTATCATAATAAGCGTCATAAGGCTCACCTTTCAGCATTTTTTCTTTTTCACTCATAACTAAACTCCCAAACTACTGTTTAATATATTATAAGACAAAAATTTACTATCCGAAAAAGAAACCTGCAACTATTACCGACATTATTATCCCTATCAAATCAGCACTTAACCCTGTCAGAACGGCATATCTGAATTTTTTTATACCAACCGCACCAAAATACACGGTTAACACATAAAATGTTGTTTCCGAACTTCCGAGCATTATAGCAGCCAGCTTAGATGTATATGAGTTTACATCGTTATTTGTAATAATATCGGAAAATACACCGAGCGCAGCACTTCCGGACAAAGAACGCACAACCGCAAGAGGTAGAACATCAGCAGGAAACTTAATTTTCGTAAGTATATCAGACAGTAAAAATGCAACGGAATCTATAGCACCTGATGCTCTCAACATTGATATTGCAACAATTATTGCAACAAGATAAGGAATAATATTAAAACTTACTTTTACTCCGTCTTTCGCTCCTTCAATGAATGCTTCATAAACAGGAATTTTCTTTATTAAAGCCGTAGTCAGAATTATAAGAATTATTGCAGGAAGCGCCCAGAGTGATAATATCTCGCAAATTTCTTTAACCGGCATCTATACCTCCTTTTTTTGCCTGCGGAGGGAAAATTCTTTTAAATATTTTAGCTATAACAATAGCTGAAATAAAAGCAGTTAAAGTAACAATAAAAGTCGGAATAATTATTTCCGTAGGATTCTCGCTGCCGTTTGCCGCTAATATCGCAATGACCGTCGCAGGTATTAATTGAAATCCTGCCGTATTCATGGCAAGAAAAGTACACATGGAATCCGATGCGCTTTCTTTATCAAAATTTATTTTTTGCATTTCTTCCATTGCCTTAAGTCCTATGGGTGTTGCAGCATTTGCCAGTCCCATAGCATTTGCCGAAAAATTAAGAGCAACATTCCCTATAATAGGACTATCTTTGGGAATTTCCGGAAATATGATTTTTGCTGCAGGTCTTAAAAATTTTGATATAAATTCCACTATGCCAGATTTCTCGGCTATTTTCATTATCCCGAGCCAAAACGTCATTATTCCTAATAATGTCAAAACTATTTTTACCGCAAGCTGCGTACCCGTTAATATGGAATTTACAACTTCATTCAAAGTGCCGTTTACTGCACCGAAAATTACGGAAATTACTATTAATACATACCATATGTAATTCATTTTTACAGCATTTCAAATCAGATAACTTTTATTGTATTTTATTATCTCTAAAAAATCAAAATGTTAAATATTATAATCGAATAACCTGCTTGTAATTTTCTAACTTAAAAAGTCTGATATAATTAACCTGTGAGGTGAAAATGAATAAAAAAAGTCTGGCATTAATCATAGCGGTAATTCCTTTGTTAGCTGCAGGCTGCACCGCAAATGTAGTAGGCAAATATGATGATTATAATGAAACATTTACGGGTAATATTGAACTTGATATGGCCGGCGGAGGATATATAGAGGTTATATCAGAACCAAGTAAAATAACATGCAAAGGATACGGGCAACTCACATATGTACCTTTATCCAGCCATTTTACAGGTATGTGCAAGGGGCAAAGAGGTATTGCGGAACTAACCTGTTCTGACGGCAGAAATATATCGGGAGAATGGGTATGTAAAAAATTTGTTGAAATAGAAGGTACGGCAATAACGGATGCCAATGAGAATATTTCATTCTATATAGAAAAAAGTAATAAAAAAGCAGAGGCAAAAAAAGAGTTATATATAAAAGAAACCAAAGATAATCCGCAATTAGGTTATAAATTAAAAGGAAACCGTAAACTTTATAATCAAAATTATAATATAGATGAATTACTTTAAAGCAAAGGATTAATATGAAAAAACTTATATTTTTTTCAACTCTTATATTATTTTTATCACTTGCCGGTACTGCTTTTACAACAGAAGAAATTACTCCTGTACAATATGATGCATCATTAGAATGTTTTATTTTTAACCCGCCGCAAAAAGAAAATTTTAATGACATAAAAGAATATAAACTTTATAAAAAAATATCCAAATTATATAAAAAAGAGAAATATGAAAAAATATTGGAATTAAAACCAAATTTTATACCTGCTGTTTTTGCCCTTTATAAAAAATACGAGAAAATAGATACAAATACCGCAATCGAATATCTTAAAATGATTAAAACACCAAACCCGTATTTCAGCAATGATTATATTTCCAAGCTCTTATTTGAGCAATATTATAAAATCAAAGATTATAAAACGGCAATTGAATATTTTAACAATATTTCGGATGATAAATCGGATATATACGCCGGTGCGGCAGATTGTTACTTAAACTTGAATCAAACAGATAAAGCACTGAAATATGCCTCTTTAGTTTCCAAATCAAACAAAGGATATTATAAAGCACAGGAAATAACATTTAAAATACTCTACAGAAAAAAAGATTTTATTAACGCAAACAAAACCGCAAAAGAATTAATAAGATTAAAACCTGATATTTCAGACAATTATATACGTGCAGCTTTAACGGAAAATAATTCTTCACTTAAACTGGGATATTTCTATAAAGCACGTGAACTTGCAAAAAATCCTAAATATCTTTATTATTCAAATGCACAGATTGCAGCACTTGAACAAAAAAAATTAGATAATTATTATAAAAAACAAAATAAATACATTGATAAACTTAACTGGCTTCAAATTGTGTCAAATGCACCGTTTTTTGGCAGTGATACATATTGGATTGCAAGACAGGATGATTTTTTTAAACAGTGCAATTATTGTATAAACCAATTTAAAGGAGATGAACTTGCAAAATGTTTTAGTGCCTTAAAACAGGATCAAAATGATTTAACACAACAACTGAATTTTGAAATGCAGTTTGAAAATAAAGATCGATATCAAAAAAGAATAGTAAGACAAAATGATAAAAAAATACAATTAATGCGTTCCTTGCTAAGTGAAGAAAGAGCGCAAACATATAATCAAATAGAACAAAATTATCTTTTACATAATTTGAATAACAGCGTAAGAAAAAGATATTGATAATATATCCGGTGTAGTATTAAACATTTCCACTTTAATACTCACCTTTTAAACGTGTCACTCTCAAAATTTCATTCACATTATTTCGGTTTATCGTGAATTTTTGTTCGGACAATTTTTAAGGTAAATATTGACGAAAGAAATAAATCATCATAATATAATAAATGTCATGTCGTAGTGGCGGAATTGGTATACGCGCACGTTTGAGGGGCGTGTGGATTACTCCTTATGGGTTCAAGTCCCATCTACGACACCATAAAAAAGACGATAATTCTAAATCGTCTTTTTTACTGTCAGCAGGTTTTCTTTTCTTATGCTTGTTTTGCAAGTTATTTTTTAAATAACAACTCAAACAATTCTTTAGTGCTGTATATATCTTTTGTTATATGCAGTTTTATACCGAGGGCTTTTTCAACATCTTTAACAGTTAAACCGTCTAAAAATTCCGTTGTATAAGGTCTTAATACTATAGATGGAATAATAACATCTTTAAAACATTTGTCTTTTAGCTGATTTATTAAATCATTTGCAGTAATTAGTCCTGCCACATTAATATCTTTACCCCAAAATTCACTTTTTACCGGTATAACCTGCAATTCGACATTTTTAATCTTATTAAGTTCTTCTGCAAAAACAAAAAAAGCTTTTTGTGCACTCACAGAACAGGCTATTGTAAATCGTTTTATGCCTTTAGCTGTTTTAGGCGCTTTTTTTATTCTTTTATTAAAATCATCCATTAGACATCTTAAAGAACCCACCCCGTCATCAAGCTGTGAAAAACCGTTATAATACTTTTTATCCGGTATTTCAAGCCCTGCTGTCAAAAAAAATTCATCTGAAACACTTGCAATATTTTTTTTTATTTTTTTATTAAATTTTTCAATAATATCAATAGTTTCAATTGCAATTTCTTTTGTCACCGGGTTAAGTTTTTCTTTTCTGTATTTGGTTATTCCGACAGGAACTATGGCAATAGAGCCTAATATAGCTTTATATTTCCACAAATCATTAAGAGTTCGTTTAAGTTCTTCTCCGTCATTAAACCCGGGACATAAAACTATCTGTGTATGCACAGGAATATCATTACTTTTAAGAAAATCAAACTCCTTCAACAAGTTAGCTGCATTTTTATTTCTTAGCATTTTAACTCTTAAATCAGGATTTGTTGTATGAACTGATATATATAAAGGTCCCAAATGCAGATTTGATATACGCTCTTTATCTTTTTTGGTAAGATTTGTCAATGTTACATATGTACCCTGCAAATACGAAAGTCTGTAATCATCATCTTTTATATATAATGATTCTCTTAAGCCTTCGGGCTGCTGGTCTACAAAGCAAAAAATACAATTATTTGCACAGGGTTTTATTCTGTCGAAGATTGCAGATTCAAAAATTAAACCAAGTTCTTCGTCAAAATCTTTTTCAATTTCATACTCTTCAATCTCACCTTCGAGTGTTCTGATTTCAAAAACCACTTCTTCTGCCGCAACGGCATATTGATAATCTATATAATCACGCGGTTTAATACCGTTTATACTGATTAATTCAGCTCCCGTCTTAATCTCAAGCTCATCCGCAATGGAACCGATTTCGACTGAAGCTATTTTAGCCGGCATGGTCAACCTTTAAATTCTTTATATAATCTTTTAAAGACTTTAATTCGGTCAACGTCTTATTTAATAATTGTGTCTGATAATAATCAAGCTCTATGAATTCATCATTTAGTTTATTTTCAATTTCAAACTGATAAATTTCTATTTTCTTTGATAAATCAGAAATAAATTGCTTTCTTTCTTCAACTTTTAAAAGCCCCATTGTACCGAGTCTTGCCTGCAGCTGTGTAAAAAATAATGAAGGATTATCACTTCCCGCATTAAAAAACAGTTTTTTAAAATATTCAAAACCGTTTTTCGTTATAGAATAATAAGAAGATTTTTTACCGCCGTCTGACATCCTTTCAGTTAAAGAAACAGCCTTTTCTTTAAGCAGTCTTTGTAAAGCCGGATGAATTGTACCTATACTTGGCTTTGTAAATGTCCCGAAAATCTCGATTATTTCTTTTCTGATTGAATAAATCGTTTTTTCCCGTTTATGAACAATATATAATATAAGAATTTCAATCATTACTATAAAATACCACAAATTTTGTATTTGGGGTATTTTATATAGATTTATTAATCATCATTAACAAATCAGTTAAAAAAGTACTTGTTATCAATACTTCTTTGTGGCAAAATTCTGTTATAGGTGAAAATAAATGACGGATTATAATTTAGTATATCTTTTAGACGGTAAAATTTATATTAATCTGACTAATAGCTGTACGAATAACTGTGTATTTTGTATCCGTAATATAAAAGATGACGTTGTAGGGGCTGATTTATTCTTAAATACCGAAAATGTAAAAGCCGAAGATGTAATAAACCAAATAGAAAAGATGAAAGATAAACTTTCTTCCGAAATAGTTTTCTGCGGATACGGCGAGCCTATGCTCAAACTTGATATATTAAAAGAAGTTGCAAAATATATTAAGAAAAACTATCCTGAAATTATATTAAGAGTTAATACAAACGGACATGCCAATTTAGTGTATAAAAGAAATGTTCTGCCCGAACTCAAAGGATTAATAGATAAATTCTCGGTAAGTCTAAACGGAGAATGTGAAGAAACATACAGCCAAATTTCATTACCCAATATTAACGGAGCATATGAAGCAGTAAAAGATTTTATAAAAGAAGCCGCAAAAGAAGGTTTTGATACTACGGCAACAATAGTTACGGGATATAAAAATTTTGATGTTGATATTCCTAAATGTATTGAAATAACAAAAAATTTAGGGGCAAAATTCAGAGAACGCCCCTGGTTAAATAATGGTTACTAGACTCAAAAAGAGCAGGAGAGAAAAATGCAAAACGAGATTCTGGACAAAATAATGAAGCCAAAAGCAATCGCAGTTATAGGGGCTTCTACGAAGCCGAAAACTATCGGTTCCGAAATTATGCAAAGACTAAGAGACTATAAATTTAACGGGAAAATATATCCCGTCAACCCAAAAGGCGGGATTATTGAAGGATTTCAAGCCTATACTTCAATAAAAGAAGTTCCGGGAGAGGTCGATTTAGCCGTTATAGTAGTAAATGCAAAATTTGTTTTAGATACTATTGACCAGTGCCATGAAAAAGGCATAAAGGGTATTTGTATCATTACTGCAGGATTTAAGGAAACAGGTTCTGAAGGAGCCGAACTCGAAAAACAATTACTTAGTAAAGTAAGAGAATACGGCATGAGATGTGTGGGTCCGAATTGTTTAGGTGTTCTAAATACAAACCCTGATGTAATGATGGATGCAACATTTGCCGAGTCTCTTCCGGTAAGAGGAGATATAGGTTTTGTGTCACAATCAGGCGCACTTGGCGGCGGTATTTTAAATATATTAAAGGATTTGAATATCGGTTTCGCCCAATTTGTTTCAATAGGCAATCAGGCTGATATAAATGCAGAAACAATGCTTGAATACTGGGAAAATGATGATGATGTAAAACAAATACTACTTTATATGGAATCAATTCAAAATCCTCAGAATTTCAGAAGATTAGCTTCAAGAATAACAAAGAAAAAACCGATTCTGGCATTAAAATCAGGAAGAAGTGCAGCAGGCGCAAGTGCAGCATCTTCTCACACCGGTTCATTAGCCGGTGCTGATAAAGCTGCAGCAGCTTTATTAAAACAATCAGGAGTAATAAGAGAATTTTCTTTGAAAAACTTATTTGCAAATGCCAAAGCATTTTCAAATTGTCCTATTCCTAAAGGAAACAGAGTTGCCATTATCACAAATTCAGGCGGCCCCGGAATTATGGCTACCGATGCAATTTGTGAAAGCGGCATGCAAATGGCAAAAATTACCGATGAAACAAAAGCTAAATTAAAAAGCTTCCTTCCTTCAGCAGCATCGGTCAAAAATCCGATAGATATGATTGCATCAGCCCCCATAGAACACTATATTCAAACATTAGAAACTGTAATTGCAGATGAAAATGTTGATATGATTATGGTAATTTATCTGCCGTTTTTAGGTTTAAAAGATATAGACGTTGCGCAGGCATTAATTGATATCAAAGCAAGAAATCCTCAAAAACCGATAGTCGGTGTATTTATGACAACAAACGACTTCTTCGGTAAGATTTCAAATATGAATGTTAATATGCCGTTCTATATGTATGCCGAAGAAGCAGCTGAAGCTCTGTTGAGATTGGATGAACAAAGACAATGGATGAATAAACCGGCAGGTAAAATACCAAGTTTTGATGTAGACAGAGCAAAAGTTTCCGCTATCATTAAAAAATCAATTTCAGAAGGCAGAGACCAGCTTACAACACTTGAAAGTATAGATGTACTTCAAGCATACGGAATAAGAGCTTGCAAATACGGTCTTGCAACAGATGAAGAACAGGTTGTTACTTTAGGTAATTCTATCGGATACCCTGTTGTTATGAAAATGACGTCTAAAACCACTTCACACAAAACAGACGTTGGCGGAGTTGTTGTTAACATCAGAAGCGAAGAACAATTAAGAAATGAATATAAAGCACTTTTAAAAAGACTTGAAGATAAAGGCTTATTAGACGGTCTTGAAGGGGTAATTATTCAGGAAATGGTTAAAGGCAGCCGCGAAATGGTTTGCGGTATCGCAACGGATCCGCAGTACGGACCTATGATGATGTTCGGTTTAGGCGGTGTATTTGTTGAAGTTATGAAAGACGTTAACTTCAGAATTGCTCCTTTAACGGACGAAGATGCTATGGATATGATTACGTCAGTTAAAGCATATAAATTATTACAAGGTGCAAGAGGTACTACACCGGCACAAATCGGACAGATACAGGAAACTCTGTTAAGACTTTCTCAACTTGTATCCGATTTCAAGTTTATTGATGAACTTGATATTAACCCGCTGTTAATATCAGAGAAAACAGGTGAAGGCATAGCAGTTGACGGACGTATTAAAGTAAGAATAAAAGAAGCACAAGAAGCATTAAATGATGCTTGCTCTTGCAGCTGCTGCAGCTAACGATTATATTCAAAAAATAACCTCCTTTTTAACTAAAGGAGGTTATTTTTTGAACTTTATTTTTTATTTATTCCTAATTGTGTCTTTTTCCGGTGTTTGCTCAATCACTTTTAGTTTTAATGCTTCTTCTTTCCTGTTGCTTTGATATCCATATGCAAAATATATAGCAATACCGATAACAATCCATAACGGGAATAATACGGCAGATGTTTTAACCTCTCTCAGTGCAACAAACATTAAACCGGAACAAAAAACTATACCGATTATAGGAAACCAGGGACAGAAAGGAACTTTAAACGGGCGCGGTCTGTCAGGCTCAGTTTTTCTTAAAATTAAAATACCTATACATACAATTACAAAAGAAGTAAATGTACCAAAAATAGCAAGTTCTGCCGCTACCTGCATATTTATAAATAAAGAACCTATTAAAATCAATATGGTTGACATTACGGTAATTACCCAAGGAGTTTGGAGTTTCGGATGAACTTTTTTCATAACAGGAGGCAAAAATCCGTCACGTGCCATTGCATATAATATTCTTGTTGTCCCAAACATTAATACAAGAAGAACAGAAGTCAATCCTGCCAATGCGCCTATTGATATTGTACCTGCAAACCATCCCTGCCCCACAAAAGTCATAGCATGTGCTATAGGTGCTTTTAAATCTATTGATGACATAGGCATCATACCTGTAAGAACCACTGTTACAAAACAATATATTAAAGAACATATAACAAGAGAACCTATTAAACCTATCGGCAGATTCTTTTGAGGATCTTTGGTTTCCTCAGCCGCCGTCGAAATTGCATCAAACCCTATATAGGCATAAAAGATTGCAAATGCTCCCATTAAAATACCTTTAATACCATTTGGCGCAAACGGTGTCCAATTTTCCGGACGTACATAAAAAGCACCCACAAGAATAAATAATCCGATAATTGCAACCTTTACAAAAACCATTATTTTAGCAAAATTTGCAGATTCCTGTATTCCTTTTAAAAGAATTAAACCTATTATAATTATTATAAGCATTGCCGGAAGGTTAATACAAAACGGTATACCCAGAAAATGAGGCATTACGGCATCAGGAACCGTTTCTACGGCAGTTCTGTAGTCATTTATAAGCCAAACCGGAGGATTCTTGATACATTCAGGAAGAAAAGGGAAACCTTCAAACAATTTTATCAAATACCCCGTCCAGCTGGATGCGACAGCAATTGTACCTATCGCATATTCAAGCATTAATACCCAGCCCATCATCCAGGCCGCAAATTCACCCATAGTGGCAAATGTATATATATATGCACTGCCCGATACCGGTATCATTGACGCGAATTCCGCATAACATAAAGCAGGAAAAATACATGCTATTGCAACTAAAGTTATTGATATAACTAATGCAGGTCCTGCACCTACTCTTTCTGTTGTGCCGATAACGGCAGAACCTATCATAACAAATATTCCTGCACCTATAATTGCACTTATACCAAGTATAATTAAATCAAAAGCATTTAATGTTTTTTTCAAGCCGCCGGCTGCCGATTGCTCCAAAAATTCATCAGGATTTTTCTTTCTTAATAAATTGACTAAAAACTTTTCCAGAAAATTTTGTTTTGGAGTTTGCATTATTTAATTTCCTTTTCTATACGTTGCACGGCTGTTTCTTTAACAGAGGGAAACCAAGAGCTTCACGCTGTTCAACGTAAAGTTTAGCAACCATAGCAGCCATTCTTCTCACACGATTTATATAATTAATTCTTTCATCCCTGCTTATTACGCCTCTTGCATCAAGAAGATTAAATGTATGTGAACATTTCAGAACATAATCATATGCCGGAAGCACTATTTTAGCCTCTACACAAGATTCAACTTCCGCCTGGAATAAATCAAACATTTTAAATAATCTTTCGGCATTTGAAATTTCAAAATTATATTTTGACTGTTCTATTTCGTTTTGCAAATATATTTCGCCGTATTTTATTTCGTTATTCCACATAACATCATAAACCGAATCAACGTTTTGCAGATACATGGCTATTCTTTCAAGCCCGTATGTAATTTCAAGAGCAACGGGTTTTATTTCAAGTCCGCCTACCTGTTGAAAATATGTAAATTGAGTTATTTCCATGCCGTCAAGCCATACTTCCCAACCGACACCTGCTGCTCCTAAAGTAGGAGATTCCCAATTATCCTCAACAAATCTTACATCATGTTTTGATAAATCAATACCCATTGCTTCCAAACTTTTCAAATAAAGTTCCTGAGAATTATCAGGCGACGGTTTTAAAATAACCTGATATTGAAAGTAATGACCAAGTCTGTTAGGGTTTTCACCATATCTTGCATCTGCAGGTCTGCGGCATGGTTCTACCATTGCCGTATTCCACGGTTCAGGACCCAAAGCACGCAAGAATGTAGCAGGATTCATTGTACTTGCACCCTTTTCTATATCATAAGGCTGCTGGATTATACATCCGTAATTCGACCAGAATTTAGATAAATTTAATATTAATTCCTGAAATGTTAAACCCACTATTAATAATCCTTTTTATTATCAGCTTTAATATTGTATACCAAACATAATTTTTTGGAAATTAATAATTGTTAACTATACACTTTTTATTTGTTTTTTGTTTATTTATTTTTTACAAAAAATTAAAGGAAAAGTTTAAATTAATAAAAAATTACCTATAAAAAGTCTAAAAAATATTAAAAAATATAATTTTTTATAAAAAACTATATTTTTTATCATAAATTTAATCTATCAGATAAAATATTAAATTTTGTAAAATTGCTATTTTAAATTCGCATCATGTAGTACAATTAGTAAAAATAAAAAAGGAATTTAGTATGAAATATTGCGAATTTATTTTGCATGAATTATCCTTCAACTTAAATAAAATTAATCCTTGTTGTTGTGCATACAGTGAATATGCACCAACTTATATAGAAATCCCCCCCCCATTTGCTTCTTTAGAGCGAAAACAAGAGATTCAAACAAAAATAGATAATCTTGACTTAAAAGCACAACAAAAAATATTAATAAAATATTTAAATGAAGAATCAAACAACAGTTATTGTAAAGGTTGTTTGCATAAAAAAGAAGATGAATCTTTGTCGGATAAAGATCTTATTGTACCGTCAAAATATAACACAATATATATAAGGCATTGGACAGAGTGCAATTCAAATTGTTGTTATTGTGACAACAACAGAAACAATACATATGGAAAAGAAGCTTTATACGATCCGTATAATATAATAAAGAAAACATATGAAAATAACCTTATAGATTCAGAAAATCTCACAGTAAAGGTTCAAGGCGGTGATATCGGTGTTCTTAATAATTTTGAAGAATTAATCAGGTTATTTGAAGATAATGGTTTTTATAAAATCCATTTTTCCACAAATAATATAATTTATCAGCCTGCTATAGAAAGAATTTTGCTGCAAGGTAAAGGTTCTTTAAATGTTTCCCTGGATTGCGGTACTAAAAAAACTTATGAAAAAATAAAAAGGGTTGATAAATTTGATGAATGCATAAAAAATCTGAAAAAATACCTTACAGCCGGTATTAATCCTGATTATATATCAATTCATTATATACTTGTTCAGGGATTTAATTGTAATAAAAAAGAAATTAAAGCATTCTTTAATCTTATGCATAAAATAGGTATTTCAACCGTAGGGGTGAGAATTGATCACAAAGATTTGAATAAATATTTATTAAATAAAACCTCCATTGAAATTATTAATCAATATAAATCAGCAATTAATTATTTCTGTGATTTAGCAAAAAAGTATAATCTTAAATTGGATAATGATGTATGTATTGAACAGAATTTTGTTCTTACTAAAAAAGAAAATAAAAAGACAAATTTCTTTAAAAAATTATTTGAGAAGATTTTTGCTATATACAGGGGAGAATCACTATAAGATGAACCGACTGTTAATCATGATATTAGATTGTACTATACTTACACAAAAAAAAGAACCGCTTTAAAAAGCGGTTCTTTTTTTAAGAATTTATACAATTATAATTTAGATGCAACCATTAATGTTGTTTCTGCCAATCTTGTAGAGTAGCCCATTTCGTTATCGTACCAGGAGATAACTTTAACCATGTTGTCACCCATAACTCTTGTTAAAAGAGCATCAACTGTTGAAGATTGAGATGAACCGATAAAGTCTGATGATACTAACGGTTCTTCTGTGTAACAAAGAACATGACCGTCTGCTGCTGCTTTAAGAGCTGCATTTACTTCTTCAACCGTTACATTCTTTTCTGTTTCAAATACAACATCTACTAAAGAAACATCCGGAGTAGGAACTCTCATAGCAAAACCGTCTAATTTGCCTTTTAATTCAGGAATAACCAAAGCAACTGCTTTTGCGGCACCTGTTTTTGTAGGAACTATATTTAAAGCACCTGCCCTTGCACGGCGGGGGTCTTTATGACCTGCATCTAATATTCTCTGGTCGCCTGTATAAGAGTGAACCGTTGTCATTATACCCTTAACGATTCCGAATTTTTCCTTTATAACTTTAGCAACGGGTGCTAAGCAGTTTGTTGTACAAGAAGCCATTGAAATGATATTATGTTTTGTCGGATCATACATATTATCATTTACGCCCAAAACAATTGTAATATCTTCGTTTGTTGCAGGAGCAGAAATTATAACTTTCTTTGCGCCCGCATCAATATGAGCTTTTGCTTTTTCCGCATTTGTAAAGAAACCTGTTGACTCAACAACAACTTCAACACCCAAATCTTTCCAAGGGAGCTGAGCCGGATCTTTTTCCGCAAAGAATTTAATTTTCTTTCCGTTTACAACTATACCTTCTTCATAAGCTTCAACTTTACCGTCAAATTTACCCATTACCGAGTCATGTTTAAATAAGAAAGCTGCTTGATCAGGTGTTAAACCCGGATCATTTATAGCAACATAGTTAATTTTATCAAAGATTCCTTCTTTGATTGCTGCTCTTAATGTGTTTCTTCCGATTCTTCCAAATCCGTTAATTGCAACATTTACCATAGTTTTTGAACTCCTTTTTTACCTACCATGATTAATTGTCTCTGAGTTATTTATAAATTAAACAAAAAGTATAATCAAGTAAAATTTATTGGGGCTTTTTTTTATTTTTTGGTATAATTCTATATATTGGCAAGGATAACTAAAGCATTATGGCAACAAAATATACAACAAAAACAGCAAAAAACTTCAATAACTGGCGTAAGTTTTTTCAATATATAACATGTTTTGTTATTATAACTTCTCTAAGGCTTAAATATAATTTTAAAGTTGAAGGAAAAGAATTAATAGAGAGAAAACAAAAATATATTATTGCAAGTAATCATGTAACGGGGGTAGATCCCTTTATTATTGCTGCAATGCTTAATATTACAATTGCATATATGGCTAAAAAGCAATTATTTGAGACTTTTTGGTCTGCCATATTAATGGATTGGTGCGGAGCCTTTGCTGTTGACAGAGATAAGGTTGACGTATCAACAATTAAAACTGCTTTATCCATACAGAAAACCGATTGGAATCTGGGTTTGTTTCCCCAGGGAACAAGGTGCAATAATGGAAAAATGGAACATATTACCAAAGGTTTTGCATCAATAGCAAAAAAAATAAAAGCTGATATTCTGCCTATAGGGATAATTGTTCAGGATATTCCCAACTCTAAGAAAAAGGATTTTATTATTAAAGTTGGTAAAGCCATCCCATACAACAATGATATAGATAATATAGTTGAAGATTGGTCGAAAACAGTAAGTTTGCTGTCAGGTTTACAGTATATTCCTTCATAATAAAAAGAGAGATTATTTAAATGTCCGAGAAAAAGAAAAATTATACAAAAAGAGATGTATCTGATTTTACCGAAGGCAAATATAAATTCCAGCTTTTCGGAAGATGGCTTGTTTCCAGAACTCTGATACCTTTTTTCTATAAAGTTACATACAGCGGATTGGAGAATATTCCGCAGGATAAAAATTTTATTGTAGCCCCTAATCATATTTCATACTTAGATCCTTTTGTTGCGGGAGAAGCAGTTAAAAAACCCATTGCTTTTATGGGAAAAAAGGAACTGTTTGAAAACAACATTTTAGCATTTCTATTGGACAGACTTGCGTGTTTTGCCGTTAACAGAGAAAAGCTGGAAGTATCAACCATTAAGACTGCAATAAATGTTTTTAAAACAAATAAATGGATGCTTGGTATTTTTCCGCAAGGCGGCATCAGAAGAAATAAAAAGATCGAAAAAATCAATAAAGGCTTTGCTGTTATTGCAAAACAAATGAAAACGGATATTCTGCCCATCGGCATCACCGGAAGTGAACAATATAACTGGCTACCCTTTAAAGGCAAATTAAAGATTTCTGTCGGCACTCCGATTTCGTATAATCAGGAAATAAATGACATTATTGATGAATGGGGAAGAAAAATTGCGGAGATGAATGACGAGTATGAATATATAAAAGACAGTAATAGCAAGACCAATCAAACAGGGACTAAAAGTCAAATTATTAATGTTTAATTTTATTCATTATTATATTTTTCAATCATATATTTAGAAGGTAAAGACGGAAGAATCACATCAGTTACGGTATTTCTTATTAATTCATAAGGATTAACTATTAAGCAGATTTCTCCTGTAGAAAGAGTAGTAAATCCGCTTATATTTTTTATTTTTAAAATGGGCGGAATTAATTTTTTCTGAAATACTTCCTGATCACCGAGTAATTTATCTACTATAAAAGCAGCCTCACTATCTTGCGCTTCAAGAATAATAACTGTAAATTGTTTTTCTTCCGATAAATCCATACTATTCTCACCCAAAATTTCCGAAAGGTAAAAAACAGGAATGGAATGTTCATTAAAAATAATACAATTTTCTCCGTTTTTTCTAAAAATTTCTTCTTTTTTTATATTTTTAACAAACTTAATTGAATTGACCGGAATAGCATATTTTTGATTATTAATTAAAAGTATAAATGTTTTTATTGTCGACATAGATAAAGGCAGTTTGATTGTAACTCTGCAGCCTTTTCCGAGAAGGGAATCAATGAATATTTCACCGTTTAAATTAGTAATTTTGGTTTTAACAACATCAAGCCCTATACCGCGTCCTGAAATTTCGGTTACAGAATCTTCGGTTGAAAAACCGGGTAAAAATAATATTTTCATCAATTGTTCATTATTTATTCCTTCTATTTCTTCTTCGGTCAACAATCCTTTTCTTATAGCAGTTTCTTTTACTTTTTCAATATTAATTCCATATCCGTCATCTTCTATCGTGATAATAACATAGTTTTCAGCTTGTTTTGCAGAGAGTTTTACTATGCCGTTTTCATTTTTATTATTTTTAATTCTTTCATCGGGACTTTCAATGCCGTGTGAAACAGCATTCCTCAGAATGTGAATCAAAGGCAGTTTTATTTCTTCTATTATCTTTTTATCTACCGTTGTATCACTGCCGGAAACTATAAAATCTATTTTTTTATTATTTTCTTTTGCAATATCTCTTATCATTCTCGGAAAAGAATGAAAAATTGTTGCAAGCGGTAATACTCTTATACCTTTTGCTATCGTTTCCACTTCTAAAGCTGTCTGATGCAGTTTATTATCATCTTCCGATATCATATTATACAAGACAGCAAAGTCACTGTTAATTTCATTAATCATATCAGCATTATTTATAAAAAATCCTTGCGCTTTTTTATAGAAAGCATTAAGACTGTCATCGGAATCCATAGAAAAAAACCCTTTTTTTTCAAGGTATTTCAGATAATTGATTATTTTTTTACTTACACTGCTCCACTTTATTAATTTAGAATTAATTTTTGATAATTCAACAATATGCTCACGAGTTTTTATACCGTTTATTAAAAGTTCACCGGCACGGGAAATTAAATTATCAAGTTTAGATGTATCTACCCTTAATGTTCTTATTTCCCGCAAATCTACAGATTGTAGATTCTTCTTAAGATTTGTATAATTATTTACATATAAGGAATTGCCGGAATCTTTTCTTTCGATTTCTTGCGGCAGTACAGAATCCGCAGTAATATTAAACATATCTTCAACAAGGCTTAAACGTTGAAGTAAAAAATTAAGATTATTTACATTCTCTTCTTTCTCATTAAAAGCTATTTTTCTTGCAAGATAAATACATTGCAGAATAACCATATAACAATCATTATCAATAATGATATTTTTATTTACGAATAATTCTAAGATGTTTATTGTTTTGGATAAAATAAGTAATATTTTTTTATCTTTTATTTTGTTTTTTACGCCGTCTAAAGTTTTACAAACTTCTTTTATAAATTCTTTTTCACATTTAATCTTTGACAGGTTTGATAATATATAATCAAATTTTTCACCTCTTTTATTTTCTTCTGCTTGTTGTTGGTCCGCAATTTTGTTATTTGTATTTTCTTTTTTCTTTTTAATAATTTTATTTTTTCCGGTATTATTTATATTCAAATCTTTATAAATATCGTTTCTTAAAGCTGTTATTTCATGTTTTATAAAATTAAAATCAGTGCTATTCATTCCTTCCGATTTAATATAGCGAGAAATTACCTGAATTTTTTCTTTTATTTTGGAATAATCCGTTAAACTAAAAATATCTGCCAGTTGTTTTAGATTTTCAGAAATTACCGAGATAATATCTTCCCCGTTATTATCTAAATCTTCATTTTCCATAACAAACATCACTTCTAAAACTATTGCATTAATATCAATACTTCTGGCTGCTATATAGTTTTCAGGCTGTTTATCAGGCTCTTTAGCAGGTATCATGTGATTATATACAATAAAATTATCAAGTTTTTCCAAAAACAAGAGAACCTTTTCATTATAAGAATCAGACTGTTTACTAACCGATGCTTCGGTTAATTCGTTAAGAAAATCACAAACCTCATAGATAACCTGAAAAGACTCAATATTAATATCCACATTATCTTTTTTCCAATAAGAAAGAATATCTTCAAGCTTATGTGCAATATCCTGAATACTTTTAAAGCCTAACATTCTGGCTGCACTTTTTAAAGAATGTGCCAGTTGAAACAATTTTTTTAGCGGTTTTTTATCCTTTGGATCTTTTTCAAGCTCCAAAAAACCATCATTAAGTTCCTGTATCAGATCTTCGCTTTCCGCTTTAAATATATTTAAAATATCTTTAAACTCTTCCGGATTGTATTGCATAATAAATCCCGTTAATTCGCAATATTATCTTTTATGTTTGTTGATATTTCAGAGAATGCTCTGATATTTTCAATATTCTCTTCCAATGTATTAATAGTTTCAGATATACCTTTCTGCATATTATCTATAACTTCAAGAACATCATTAGTAATCGCCTGCTGCTCTATTGAAGATGTAAGAACATCATTTAAGTCACTTCCCAACTCTTTTATATTATTAACCAATCTCGAAATATTACTACTAATAGAAGCTGCAAATTTAACACCCGTATCAATTTCTTTTGCTCCGTCTTCTGTAGCCATGATAGTAGAAGATGTCGTTTGTTCAATTTCGGAAACTAATGAAGTAATTTTGTTTGTTGCCTGTTTTGACTCATCTGCCAGTTTTCTTATTTCTCCGGCAACAACAGCAAAACCTTTACCGTACTCACCTGCTCTTGCCGCTTCAACTGCTGCATTTAATGCAAGCATATTTGTTTGTTCTGATATATTTTCAACTATATTTACAGTTGATGCTATTTGCTTTATATAGTCAGTAAGTTCTATAATCAATTCTGCTATAACCTGAACTTTATGTTTTAAATTTTGCATGGAATTAATATTTTCTTCCAGAGATTTTGATTCTTTTCCGGAGTTTTCATAAGTTTCCTGAATCTTAGTCGAAATACTTTGTGTTTTTTCTTTAGTTCTTAATGCGGTATTCTTAAATAATTTAGTAGTTTGTACTACATTATTTAACATTTCATTATATTTATGTGTTAATTGTCTTTGTTTTTCACTTAATTGTAGTACTTTTACCGATATTTTTTGAAATTCTTTGAGTTCATTATCTATAAGTTTATCAATTGATTTTAAAAGATCATTTTTAGATACCTGATATTGAACAAAATAAAATAATAATGTTGCTATAGTTGATAAAATCATTATTGTTTTATTTTCTATAAATATAATGATAGCAACAATTAAAATAGTTACAATTCCCAATATTATTGTATCTTTTATATTCTTTTTAGATAATCTGTTTATTAAACTTATATCTCTTCCAGCCATTTTTTACTCCTTTTGATAAAATAATTATAGTCTATATTTTGGATTTTATAATCATTAATATATTGTATAATTTATTATAAAGGTTTAACTTAAAATGAACAATAATTACACTTTAACCTCATCATTACGAATTCAAGAATCACAAAAATATTATATTGTATTTACCGTTAAGGAAAATCAATATGCAATTAATATACAAAATGTAATGGAGGTAATTAATATTCCTGATATTGAAGTTCCTGCTGTTGCACCTGACGGTATAGTAGGCATATTTAACTATAACGGTTTAATGATTAATATTATAGATTTATGTCCTTTTTTGGGATTTAAACCTTCCGTATTTTCTATAAACAACCAATTGATTATTGCCCATTTTGAAGATAATTGTTTTGCAATACATACAGAGAGAATTGACAATATTATGCAATTTGATTCCGGACAAATTCAGGATTTACCTTTTGATATGGAAGATTCAATTTTAAAAGAAATATACAAATCCGATGAAAGTTCTATAAATATTATCAACATTGAAATGCTGAATGCTTTAATATCCCGTCATGATGCAAAAAAAAGCAACATAAATTATAATGAATTATTTCCTTCAGATGAAAAGTCAAAACAAATTTTAAAATTAAGAACACAGCAGAATAATAAAAACCGCGAAATTTTTTCATTCCCTTTTAATTTAAATACTTTAAACCAATATATTTTATTTACGCTGGATGATCACAATTATTATCTTGATTTAAAATACGTAAAAGAATTTATATCAATAAAAAGATTAAATATAACAAAACTGCCCTATACTCAGGATTTTATAAAAGGAATAATAAATTTAAAGGGTGATTTTCTGGTCGTAATAGATTTAAAACGTTTTCTGAATAATGATATTAATAATATAGAAGAAGGCAGCAAAATAATTGTAGTCCAGGGTAAGGATTTTAATCTAGCATTCCTTGTAGACGAAATTAAATTCATTAAAAACATAGAAAATTTGCATAATTCTTCTATTAATACAAACTCATCAAAATATATACTTTCTGAATTTATGGAAGAAGACAAATTATACAGCATATTGAACTTTGAAAAAATAATAAATGATGAGCGATTATATATAAATATTTAATAATTAACATAATAAATATTATCAATATATTAAAATAATTATTTCCGAATAAAATAAAAAACAAGTTCGAGTGCTGCGTATAGTAAACATCAACCTCAGC
>CAZNEN010000021.1:4913-31511 GCA_964572355.1 uncultured Muribaculaceae bacterium | reverse complement strand
CCATTTTTAGCGATAGAAGTTGACGGATATAAGTATCATCAAGATGGAACTATCCAAGCAAAACGAGATATACTAAAAAATAAAATATTGCAAAAATATGGTATCCCGTTGTTAAGGTTTAAAACGAATGGTAGTAATGAAAAAAATATTTTAATTGAAACAATTAATAAAATGAATTTTTAATATTTGTTAACGTACGTCTAATGCATAGTATTTTAATTTGCTTTCGGAAGCAAGTTATTAGCTTTAATGAAGTCACTTTCTGCTTCCGCTGTTTGATTTAATAATTTTTCTATTGTAGCGCGCATAAAATAATAGTGTTCTTTATTATTTATAAGACTGATTGCCATTGTATAATCTTCTTTTGCATCTACATAATTTTTCTTTTCAAAATTGTAAAATGCACGTTGAGAGTATAATGTGCTGTCTTTTGCATTTTTTAATATAGCACCGTTATAATCATTTATTGCGCCTTGAACATCATCCGTATAATATTTTATTTGCGCTCTTTTTGTATAATACTCATGGTTCTTATAATCTAATTCTATAGCTTTATCGTAACATTTTATCGCTTCATCATATTCTTTAATTTTTCTGTGTACATCCGCCTTTAATGCATATAATTCCGCATTATTCGGAAATTTTTGTATTGCTTTTGTATAAAAATCGATGGCATTTAGGAATGAGCGGTTTTTTCTGTTTACTCTTGCAATAGCTTTGTAAGTATTCAAAGATTTATTATTAAGAGACAGGGCAAGAAACAAGTAATACAAAGCTTTCGGATATTCTCCGAGATTTTCTTTTGAAATACCTTTATTATACATAATATGAAAAATAAAAAATCTTCTTATTTTACCAAACCCGAATAAAAACAATATTAACCACCTCTTAGTTATTTAAACTGTGAATAGGTGCAGGGATTCTGCCTCCTCTGTTTATAAAAATTTCCGACGAAAGTTTATTAACCGGCATAATGGGTGCTTCGCCAAGCAAACCGCCGTATACTGCAAAATCACCTACATTTTTATCAGGAACGGGAATTATTCTTACGGCTGTTGTTTTTTTATTAATCATCCCTATTGCCATTTCGTCAGCTATCATACCTGATATTGTACTTTCGGATGTATCGCCGGGAATGGCAATCATATCAAGACCTACCGAACAAACACAAGTCATTGCTTCAAGTTTATCAAATGTAAGGACTCCCATTTTTGCCGCTTCAATCATTCCTGCATCTTCAGAGACTGGAATAAATGCACCCGACAATCCGCCCACATATGAGCTTGCCATTATGCCGCCTTTTTTTACCGCATCATTAAGCATGGCAAGGGCTGCGGTCGTCCCATGTGCACCTGCATGTTCAAGTCCCATTGCCTGAAAGATTCCTGCCACGCTGTCGCCTATTGCAGGAGTAGGAGCAAGCGATAAATCTATAATACCAAAGGGAATATTCATTTTTTCAGCCATTCTTCTGCCTACAAGTTCTCCTGTTGACGTAATTTTAAAGGCAATTTGTTTTATTTTGTTTGCAAGCTCTCCTAAGTCTGCATCTTTTGGCATATTTTCAACGGCAGCTCTTACTACTCCCGGACCGGATACTCCGACATTTAAACCGCATTCTGGTTCTCCGTAGCCATGAAAAGCTCCAGCCATAAAAGGATTATCTCCCGGTACGTTGCAGAAACATACAAGTTTTGCAGCTCCTATACCATCTTTTTCTTTTGTTAAATATGCCGTTTGTTTTATTATTCCACCCATTTTTCTTACGGCATCCATATTAATGCCTGCTTTTGTGGAGGCAAGATTTACCGATGAACAAACTCTTTGCGTAGATTTAAGGGCTTCGGGAATACTCTCAATCAGTGCAATATCACCTTTTGTGCAGCCTTTCTCAACGAGTGCGGAAAAACCGCCTATAAAATTAACTTTTACTTCCTTTGCAGCTTCATCCAATACTTTTGCAAGATAAACATAATCATAATCTTTGCAAGATTCCCCTACTAATGATATCGGCGTAACTGCAATTCTTTTATTAATTATGGGAATTGAATATTCGTCCTCAATTTCCGCGGCATATTCATAAAGATTTTTTGCATATTTTACAATTTTATCATATATTTTGTCGCCTGTTTCTTTTACATATTCACTGCAGCAATCACGAAGGCTTAATGATAAAGTTACGGTTCTTATGTCCAAATTGTGGACTTTTATCATATTTATTGTTTCAATTATTGATTTTTCGTTAAAGAAAGACATTAATTAATCCTTAAATTGTGTGCATTTTATCAAAAATTTCTTTTTTCTGTATCCAGATTTCCATTCCGAGTTTTTTACCTGATTCTGTTACGGCATCTTTTATTTCTTTAAAAGAATATTTTGATTTGCTTATATCTCCTAACAAAAACATCATAAAGCAGCCTTGCATAATAGTCTGCCTTATATCCTCTATATTAACATCATATTTTGCCAGTACAGAGGAAATTTCAGCAACAATACCAATACCGTCTTTACCTGATATTGTTACAATTATTTTATTCTCGCTCATTTTAACTCCACTAAAATTATATATCTTTTATTTTATTAATAAATTAAATTAAAAGCAATTTATATATCAGAATTTCAAATCACGTTTTCCTTCCGCAATAAGTTCAAGATTTTTTAATATGATTTGTTTTGCAGTACTGTCCGTAATTTTATTTATTTCTTTCAAAATCAGGTCTTCTCCGGCCGACTTTGTATTCTCCGACGCATAATCCAGTAAATATTCTTGCAATGTCATTATTGCATTAGGCTGGCAGAAATTATGTATTTGTTGATCTTTACATATAGACATAAACCTTTCGCCCGTTCTTTGGCTGCCGTAGCAGGCAGTGCAGAAACTCGGCATATAATCAAGTTCAATCAGCCATCTTACCACCTCATCAAGAGTTCTGTTGTCATTTACTTCAAACTGGCTTGAGTCTTCATCTTCATTTTCCGGTTTGTAATAGCCGCCCACACTTGTTTTGGACCCACCTGATATTTGAGAAATTCCTAAATCCAACAGGTGTTTTCTGCAAGTTTTATTTTCGCGTGTTGATATTATCATACCTGTATATGGCACCGCTATTCTCATAACGGCAACAATTTTTTTGAAAGTTTCATCATCTATAGCATTTGAAAAAGCAGCAGGATCAATATCATCCGCTCTTCTTATTCTCGGCACACTAATTGTGTGAGGACCGACCCCGAATAATGCTTCTAAGTGTTCCGCATGCATTAGAAGGGCAATAAATTCATATATATAATTTTCAAGTCCGAATAAAACACCTATGCCGACATCATCTATACCGCCCTGCATAGCTCTGTCCATTGCTTCAGTATGATAATCATAATTATGTTTAGGTCCTGTCGGATGAAGTTTTTCGTAGCTATTTTTTTTATATGTTTCTTGAAATAAAATATAAGTTCCTATTTTTGCTTCATGCAGTTTTCTGTAATTTTCAACGGTTGTTGCGGCTATATTAACATTTACACGCCTTATTGCCCCGTTTTTATGTTTTATGGAATATATTGTATCTATTGATTCTAAAATATATTCAATCGGATTGTTAACCGGATCTTCCCCTGATTCTATTGCCAGACGCTTATGTCCCATATCCTGAAGTGCGGTAACTTCATTTATGATATCTTCCTGCGACATTTTTTTTCTGGGAATATGTTTGTTTTTTGCATGATACGGACAATATGTACAACCGTTTATACAATAATTTGAAAGATACAAAGGAGCAAAGAGAACAATTCTGTTTCCGTAGAAACTTTCTTTTATATGTTTTGCAAGACTAAAAATTTCAAAGATTTTTTCTTTATCTTCACATAATAATAAGACAGCTGCTTCTTTATGAGAAAGTCCCCTTTTTTCTTTTGCTTTTTCTAAAATTTGATTTATTAAGCTTAAGTTATTTTTATTATCTTTAGCAAATTTGATTGTATTTAAAATTTCATCATTTGAAATAAATTCTTCTGCTTTTTTAGATTTGGGATTATACATAATTATGCCTTCTTACATATTAAGTATAACGCAAAAAATTTATAATCATGAAATTATGCATTATCCTAAGATTAAATTAAATTTTAGCTCTAAAGTTTAATTTCATACCTTATAAAATATTTCAATATTTTTATATAAAAAACGGGGAATGTTATTTTCCCCGTAAAAATCTTTAAACCTGTTCTTGTATTTCCGTATTTATATCCTGCACTCTGAAGTCAATTTCTTTAATAAATTGAGCCGTCAAATCAATGGTATATATATTTCCTATTCCGAATATTACGGAAGCAATCAAAGAACAAATCGAAGACGTTGTTATTTTCAAAGTTTCAAGTGCGGCGGAAGAAAATACAGCCTGTAATCCAAACATTATTGAAATCGGCAGAACTACAGCTAGTGCCAATATAAAACATATTATATTAATAATTAAAAATTTTAAAATATAAACCCCTAATTTCCCTCCCGATTTTTTAATAAATTCGGAAGCTTTTCTTAAATTAAACCAATCAGCAAGTTCTAATGAGATAACAAAATTAAAATATAATCCAAGAAAATATACTCCTAATATAAATATAACGGGAATAACCAAAAGACCGAGAAGCGGCATAATTGCGAGCAGGATTACAAAAGGAACGGCAATAATAATCATCATTATTAAAGAAACCGTAAAACAGCCGACTAAATTTGCAAATCCTTTTGCTATAATTTTCAGTATATCTGAAAATAAATTAGGAATAATACCATCTTTGTTATAAATTGCATTATTTATACTGACAATGTATATCCCGCTCATTACAAAACAAATTATGAGATAAAATAAAAATGCTGATGCTGTTGCATAATTAAAAGTTTTAGCATTCTCTTCCGGAACAAATAAACCGCATATGCCGCAAAGAATAATCAAAATAATATAATAAAATAAATTTGTTTTATTATAGTTTTCCGAAGCAACATTTTTGAATGCAGCCCTTATACTGATTGACATAAGACGCTCCTTTATACAATTAACTCAATCATTATAATGTTCATGGCAATTATAAAGAAATAGTTCATATAATGTATTCTGACTAAAAACAGTATATGTAATTTTGAGTTTTGTAAATATATGTTTGAAAAAAAATATGTTTAAGATATTATGTTATCAGTAATTTTAAACAAAGGAAGTAGAATATAAGAAAAGAGCTGTATTCTATAGTTTTCTATTGTAAATAAAATAAAAATATTTGTTGACAAGAAAAGGTGAAACAATGGGAATTAAAGGTAAAAATGACAGAATGGTAGTTCTTGCTTGTGAAGAATGTAAAAGAAGAAATTACACAACAGTAAAAAATAAGAAGAACTTAAAAGAAAGAATGGAATTAAATAAATATTGTCCGTTCTGCCAAAAACATGTATTACATAAAGAAACAAAATAAAACTTATAAGGAGCGTCCTTAGTTCAGTTGGTAGAACGTCGGTCTCCAAAACCGGATGTCGAGGGTTCGAGTCCTTCAGGGCGCGAGTTATAAAAAGGAAAAAGAATGGAAAAATTCATAACTTATTTTAAAGGTGTTAAGTCCGAATGGGGGAAAATAACCTGGCCGGAAAGAAAACAAGTAATAGTCCAGACCGTAATAGTGCTTGTAATCGTTATTGCCTTTACTATTTATACTTATGGGCTTGATATTCTCTTTAAAGGGATACTTCACGGCTTAAAGTTGATAGCGTAATCGAGTGGTAAAAGATAGGAATTTATAACTAATGACAAAAGATAACAATGAAATAGTAGAACATTTATCGGATATGGAGCTTGGACAGGAAGGAATAGTGTCTAAAAAGGAAGACATTATTGCAAAGAAAGAAGCTGAATTCACTGAAACTCAAAAAGAACCGAAAGCACCTCAAAAAAGATGGTATATAGTTCATACATATTCAGGTCACGAAAATAAAGTAAAAGTAAATCTTGAAAAACGTATTGAATATATGAATATGGGTGATAAGATTTTCAGAATTGAAGTTCCCCAAAAGACAGTTACAAAAATGAAAGACGGAAAGAAAACCGACAGAGAAGAAAAAATATTTCCCGGCTATGTTCTTGTTGAAATGATTATGGATGACGACTCATGGTATGTTGTAAGACATACTGCCGGGGTAACAAAATTTGTCGGTTCAAGCAAGAAACCTATTCCCGCTAAAGATAGTGAAATAAAGAAAATTATTCACAAAACACAAAATCAGGTTACAAAAGTTGAACTTGATGTTAAAGCGGGAGATAAAGTCAGAATTATATCAGGACCGTTCTCTGAATTTATCGGCGATATTACTGAAGTATATCCTGATAAATCAAAACTCAGAGCAATGGTTTCAATCTTCGGACGAGAAACGCCCGTTGAGCTTGAATATAAACAAATCCAAAAAATATAGCGGATTTTTTGAAAGAGTGAGCAAAAGCGAAACTCGAGTAAAAGAGGGCAAAAGCGAATTACAGCGAAGCGAAATGAGCGGCTTGTCCAAGTGAACAGAAAAGACAGAAAAAGTGGAAGGAATATCAATTCCGCCATTACCACGAAAGGAGAAACAAAAATGGCAAAGAAAGTTGTAGGGAAAATAAAACTACAAATTCAAGCAGGTAAAGCAAATCCTTCACCGCCGGTAGGTCCGGCTTTAGGGCAGCACGGTGTGAATATTATGGATTTTTGCAAGCAATTCAATGCAAGAACGGAATCACAGGCAGGATATATTATCCCGGTTGTAATTGATGTTTATGAAGACAGATCATTTTCATTCATTACAAAATCGCCGCCGGCTGCCGTATTAATTAAAAAAGCAATCAATTTATCTAAAGGAAGTGCTGTTCCTAATAAAACAAAAGTAGGGCAAATTACGCGTGCTCAACTTGAAGAAATTGCAAAAACAAAAATGGAAGACCTTAATGCAACGACACTTGAAGCTGCCGTTGAAATGATTAAAGGTTCTTGCCGAGCAATGGGAGTCACTGTAGCAGATTAATCGAAAATGTTAAACAAGGGGAGTTAAAAAATTCTCCTGACAGAATCGGAGATATCCCGTTAAAGAGATAAAATGATTGTATAAGATAGCGTGGAAGCTTAAATTGCGTTATTACCACAAAAGGAGAAAAAATGTCAAAATTAACTAAAAAGCAAAAGAAAATAGCAGATATGCTCGAAGGTTTTTCGCAGCCCTGCACCAGTGCTATAGATGCTATAAAGAAATTACAGGAAATAGGAAAAGAAACTTGTAAATTTAATGAAACAGTTGAATGTCATATCGCTTTGGGTATTGAAGTAAAGCATGCCGATCAGCAGGTTCGTTCAACAACCGTATTACCGGCAGGACTCGGTAAAACAGTCAGAGTTTGTGTTATAGCAAAAGGAGCAAAAGCAACAGAAGCTAAAGAAGCCGGTGCAGACGAAGCAGGAGCTGAAGAAGTAATTGATAAAATTGCAGGCGGCTGGTTTGAATTTGATACATTAATTGCAACTCCCGATTGTATGGGAATGCTTGGAAAATTAGGCCGTGTTTTAGGTCCTAAAGGTTTAATGCCTAATCCCAAAACAGGTACCGTTACATTGGATGTTGCAAAAGCCGTTAAAGATGCAAAAGCAGGTAAAGTAGAATTCAGAGCCGACAAACAGGGAATGATTCATGTACCTATAGGCAAAATTCAATTTACTGCAGATGACTTAATGAAAAACTATGTAACATTGGCAGATGCGGTTCTAAGAGCTAAACCGTCCACTTCAAAAGGTGTTTACCTTAAGTCGGTATATTTAACAACTACCATGGGACCGGGTATTAAATTGGATGCAAAAAATGTTGCAGCTGAAGTTAAAGAAAACATTCAATAGTATACTATAAAGAATACAGAGTGCGCTTGGTTTATATTCATGCGTACTCTTTTTCAATATTTTGGGGGATAAATGGCGGCACAACATAGAAAGACAAAAGAAAAAGTTAAATTATTTATTCTGATATGTCTTGTAAAACTATTCTTTCATATAGAAAAACATCTTTTAAAAATAAAGAGTATCAATTATCCCGAAGAACAATCAATATTTTCAATGTGGCACTGCCATCAGTGTTTGGTATATGGCATAAAAGACAAAAACAAATTTTTTGCCCTTATAAGTGCTTCTAATGATGGTGAAATCATAGCTAAAGCCGCAGAATGTCTTAATATAAAATCAGTAAGAGGATCAACAAAAAGAAGGGGAGTCGCCGCTTCATTAGAACTGATTGAGAAATTAAATGAAGGAAATTCTGCAGCAATAATGGTAGACGGACCAAGAGGACCAAGATACAAGGTAAAAGACGGAATAATTAATATTGCTAAACTTACCGGTGTACCGATTATTCCCTGCGCATGGTATTCAAAAGCAAAAACATTTTTTGAATTCAATACGTGGGATAAATTTAAGGTGCCTTTTGGTCCTTGTAAAACTGTAGCACTGTATGGAAACCCTATTTCTATTCCTTCCGAATTAACAAAAGAAGAAACAAAATTATGGTGTGACAAAGTAGAAAAAGCTATGATTGATTTGCAGGATGATTTAGAAAAAAATTATGAAAAATATTTGAAATTATAACAAAAACCTCCTTTTGTAAAGGAGGTTTTTGTTATTTGTTTTTCTTTAAAATCTACGAAATTCTCTGGAACATATAACCGATACCGCGAGCAGTCAAAATCAATTCCGGATTAGCAGGATCTGTTTCCAGTTTAGAACGCAGTCTTGAAATATGTACATCTACAACACGTGTATCTATTCTATGATCCGGTGGATACGACCATACATGCTGCAGAATTTCATTTCTTGAATATGCCTGCCCCGAATTATTCACAAGCAGTTCAAGCAAACTAAATTCCATACCTGTAAGTCTTATACGCTCATTCTTTCTGAACACCTGCCTTCTTGCGGTATCAATTCTTATATTTCCTGTTGTAATAACATTTTTTGCTGTTTTACTTGTCGGAATCATTGCTTCTTTTGTATTAGTTCTTCTTAATACAGCTTTTACCCTTGCTTCAAGTTCCTTCGGGCTGAACGGTTTTATAACATAATCATCAGCCCCGAGTTCCAAACCGGTAATTCTTTCAGATACATCGCCCAGTGCCGTAAGAATAATAATCGGGACATCAGATGTTTTACGAATTTCTTTTGTTACACCGTATCCGTCTATTTTAGGCATCATAACATCCAAAACAATTAAATCGGGATTGTATTTATTAAAAGCGGCAATTGCTTCTTCTCCGTCAGTTGCCGTTACAATATCATAGCCAATCATACTTAAACGAGCTTCAAGAATTCTTCTGATACTTGCTTCATCATCTGCAACAAGTATTTTTTGCTGATGAGAATCCTGCTCCTGCTGCATTTCATTATTTTCAGTCATTTTTTAGACCCCTTAACATTACAAAATATTATCTTTGTTTACATTATATTACAAAATATAAAAATTTCAAAATATTTCTTAAAAAAACACAAAGAATTTTAATGAATTTTTGTTAATGATAAAAATAATATGTTTGATTTATCTTTAATTTTTTCAGACAATTTAACTGTTGTCAAAGAGGAATTAAGGATTTTTTATGTAATGAAAGACTTTCTGTCTAAATATAAAAACCAGAATGAACTGTTTGCATATCTTTCAGTATCCATTGCCGTTCTTTTGTACGGAACAACTCTTGCTGCAACTAAAATATGTCTTGAATATTACACAACACCTCAATTGATGACATTTAGAATGGTCATATCTTCATTATTATTTCTCCCTTTTATTTTTACATTGTACAGAAATATAAGAATAGAAAGAAGAGATATCAAATTAATTATTTTGATGATGCTTTGTGAGCCGTGTTTATATTTTTTATTTGAGACAAACGCATTAAAATATACAACTTCGGGACAAGCGGGGATAGTAAGTTCTCTTGAACCTGTTTTATTGGTTATTGCGGCAAGAATTATATTAAAAGAAAAATTTGTCAAGATTGTATATCTTGGACTGTTCATATCAATTACAGGTTCTATACTGTTGAGTCTGGCTTCGGATGTAACGGAATTAGCACCAAATCCTCTTTTGGGAAATTTTCTCGAGCTTATTGCAATTATACTTACGGATACATGTGTAATAACCACAAAATATCTTATGGACAGGTATCCTCCGTTCTTTCTGGCAGGTATTTCCGTTATAGGCGGCAGTGTATTTTTTACGGGACTCAATTTAGCTTCGGGTGGAGACTATAATCTGGTTTTTAACACAAGTATTTTTCTTGTAATATATTTAGGAATTTTAACTGTAGTTGCATATGCATTATACAATTTTGCAATTTGTACACTTCCTGCAAGCAAGTTTTCACCCTTTTTATTTATGCTTCCGATTGCTGCTGTGTTTTTCGGCTGGTTCTTCCTTGGAGAAACTTTCAATTTAAAGCAGTTTGCTGCTTGTATTCTGGTATTTATCGGCATTTATATATGCCAGATAAATACAAAAAAGAAAGTCGTTAAAATGGTAAAAAAATTTCCATTTTCAAATTCGCTGCTGTCTTTGGGCAAAAAATAAATTGTTCATGTTATAATCCTAAATGAACATTAATAAATTTGAAGGAATATAAATGCAAATAGGAATACCGAGAGCGTTATCATATTATAATTTTTTTCCATTCTGGTACGGATTTTTTTCTGATCTGGGGATAGAAATAGTTTTATCGGATCCCACAACAAAGCAAACAATGACTGTTGGTTCATCACTGGTAGTACCTGAAACATGTCTGCCGGTTAAAGTATATGCAGGTCATATTATTAATCTGCTTGATAAGGGCATTGATAAAATATTTGTTCCGTCCATTCAATCTATTGCTCCTAAAATATATAATTGCTCAAAAATCAGAGGACTGCCTGACTTAATAAGAAATGTCGTAAAAAGAGATTTTACTATAATTGATGCTACTCTTGATAAATCGGAAAAGAACGGCGGACTATATGACTTTTTAACTGCAGCTGCAAAACCGTTTGGTATTACAGACTTTGATACAATCAAAAAAGCGTCAAAAAATGCCTGGAAGGTATATAATAACTTTCAGGTTATGACAAGAAGCGGTATTCCCTATAAAACAGCTCTAAAATCAGCAATTCAGAATAAAGTTATAATTTCCAATACAGTCAAATCATACCCTATAAACGTTGCGTTAATAGCACACGGATATAATTTGTATGACGAACGTATCAGTATGAAAATTTTTGATAAACTTGAAAAACTTGATGTCAAAGTTTATACTGCCGAACAGCTCACGACAGAACAAATGACTGAAGGTTTGAGTGCTATGCGCTCAAGATTATACTGGGCAAACGAATATGAAATAACGGGAGCTGCTGCCCATTATATACAGGATAAAACAATTGACGGTATTATAACAATAAATGCATTCGGCTGCGGGCCGGATTCTTTAATGCTTGAAAGAATAGCCAGATATGCAAGAAAAAACAAAAAACCGGTTCTACATCTTTCCATTGACGAACATACAGGCGAAGCCGGGTTTGTCACAAGGTTGGAGGCATTTATAGATATGCTCTACAGAAAAAAACGTTCCAAGATAATTAATAAAATAAATTTGACTCAGAAAAATAAGAATTCTGATATTAATATAGAATGTAAAGACTTTATATAATAGTTTAAAAAAGATGAGAAGCAATCCGCTTCTCATCTTTTTTTATATCTATTTGGCTTGTCACATTTGCGGCTGATTCCACAATGCATCTCTTAAAAATTTACTTTTTTGAGATTCTGCAGACAAAGCAACATTAACAGGAGTAAAGATAAATACAGAGTCGCCAATTTTTTGCTGGCTACCGGACAATGCATGTGTGGCACCGCATAAAAAGTCAACAATTCTCAAAGCCTGTTCTTTATCCAATAAATGCAAATTCAGAACTACGGTTTTTCTGTCTTTCAAATGCTTTACAATGGAAATTGAGTCTTCATACGAACGCGGTTCACTTACAATAACCTCGTAACCTCTATAATTCGGATGAGAAACAACTTTTAAATTCTGAGATTTTTGCTCCTGCTGCTGATAAGAAGGATTTAATGCCAGATTATCCTGAATGTGATAGTCCTCAGCTTCTTCCATCATTTCTCCGTAAATACTGTCTTCCCGGTTTTCAAAACCAGATGTTAAAAAATCAATAATTGATTTAAATTTGTCTGCAACTGCCAATTTTCTTCCTCCTAAGTATTATTCAAATAGTATTCTTCCTAGTCTTATTATTGTTGCACCTTCTTCAAGTGCTATTTTAAAATCATTGCTCATACCCATAGATATTTGATTTAATTCTACTCCGAATTCAGATTTTAAATCATCATTTATTTGTTTGATATTCCTGAATAATTTATGCAGCATTTCCTCCGGACAATCTAAAGGTGCCATGTTCATAACTCCGCATATTTTAATAGAATTTAAATTCAATATTTGCTCAAATTGCTCTTTTATTTCTTCCGGTGAAAAACCTGACTTTTGCTTTTCTCCTGCATTATTAATCTGAAGAAGAATTTTTTGGGTTATTCCTTTTCTCTCAGCTTCTTTTGAGACAGCTTCCGCCAATTTGTATGAATCTACCGAATGTATTAAATCAAATTTACCGACCGCTTTTTTTACTTTGTTTGATTGAAGATGTCCGATAAGATGAAATCTGCTGTTTTCCATTATTTCAGGCGGCAGTTTCTCCATTTTTTCCAAAGCATCTTTTACTCTGTTCTCTCCGAAGTCACGTAAACCGATTTTATAGTATTTTATAATTTGTTTTTCATCAAAATACTTTGTTACTGCAACTATTCTAGGATTATAAGGTACAATTTGTGTTTTGATTCTTTCCAGATTTTCAATAATTTTGTCCATTTATACTACAAAAACATCTCCCTTATTGATTTAGACTAATCAAAACACAAGATTTATTATAATAAAAGATTACAAAGAATACAACAATTTGTTTATTAAACAAGCTATTGAACATCCGGAACTTCTCTAAACCCATGTAATCATGGTTTTTGCCATGTTTACGGCAGGCTTAAAATTTCTTAATATATATTTTTTTGCATAAATTACTTGCCTTTTTGTTAAAATTTTTTTACAATTTCTGTGATTATGAATGAGTTTTCCAAAAAATATTTGCAGGAATTTAAGTTATATATTGAAGTAGAAAAAAATTTTTCAAAGCATACCGTGGCTGCTTACAGTTCTGACATTTTAAGTTTTCTTGTCTGGCTGAATAATCGAAGAATTGAAGAAGTAAATTATAATTTAATACGCGAATATCTTTTATATATACAACAATTTAATTATTCAAAAACAACTACGGCAAGAAAAATTGCTTCATTAAGGACGTTTTACAGGTTTTTGTACAGAGAAAGAATAATAGAAACAAATCCCGCATTAGGAGTACACTCTCCTAAAAAAGGCAAAACCCTCCCGGAATTTCTGACGGAAACAGAAATGGAGCAGGTTTTGAATAACATAAAAATGGAATCACCAGCAGGATACAGAAACCGTACAATTCTTGAATTATTGTATGCAACAGGTATGCGTATTTCCGAGCTTAGCAGTTTAAATTTTGAGAATTTAAATTTGCAGGAAAATGAAATAAAAGTTTTTGGAAAAGGCGCAAAGGAAAGAATTGTTTTAATTTCGGATCGTGCAAAAAATTTTCTTCAAACTTATATAGAGAAAGTAAGGTTTTTAATTTACCGTCAATCAAGGCAAACGCCGTCTGATCCCGTTTTTATAAATAAAACAGGATATAGACTGCAGCCGCAAAGCGTCAGAATCGCAATACGTGATGTTATTGATAAAATTAATTTTCCGAAACATGTAACACCGCATGTATTCAGACACAGTTTTGCTACCAGATTACTTGAAAACGGAGCGGATTTAAGGGTTGTTCAAGAACTCTTGGGACACAGCAGTATAAGTAATACTCAAATATATACGCATGTTTCAACGGAAAGATTAAGACAATCTTATAATACTGCCCATCCGAGAGCTGATTAGTATATAATATTTGTTATGGAATATAGTTTAGAGGTGAAATAAGTCATGTTTGATGTAATTACAATCGGAAGTGCTACTTTGGATGCATTTATAGAAACAGATGCCGCAAATATTGTTTCCGTCTGTTCAATATATACAAAAAAAGATTTTATGGCATATCCCTATGGTTCAAAGATTGAAATAGATAAATTTGATTTTAAAACAGGCGGAGGCGGAATTAATACTGCAACAAATTTTTCGACTTTAGGACTTAAAACTTCAACAATTGTTAAAATCGGAAATGAATTTCAAGGTCAAAATATAATTAAAACATTAAAACATTTTGGTGTTGATTTATCTAATGTCATTAAAAGCAATGAATATCAAACGGGATTTTCAATAATTTTAACGAGTTTTCAAGGAGACAGAACTGTTCTTGCATATAGAGGAGCTAATGCAAAATTAGAATTGCCTGATATTAATTTTGAAGACATAAAAAATTCAAAATGGCTGTATCTTGCTCCTTTAAACGGTAATTCAACAAAAATTTTAGATACCTTAGCGGAATTTTCGGAAGAAAATAATGTTAAAATGGCTGTAAATCTTGGAACAAGCAGTATAAAGCAGGGAAAAGAACATCTTCAGCTTGTTTTAAAAACGGCAGAAGTAGTTATTTTAAATAAAGAGGAAGCTTCAATGCTCACGGGTATTGAGGTGAGACCCGATACAAAAACTGAGAAGTATTCGACTGAATCTATTCACCCGGATATCATAAGTATGTTGAAAGAAATAAATAAAGGAAAAAATAAAATAACCATTATAACAGATGGTAAAAACGGAGTTTTTGCATATGACGGAACAAAATTCTATCATTGTAATGAATTTCCCGCTGCTGTTGTCAGCACACTGGGAGCAGGTGATGCTTTTTCTTCAACTTTTGTAGCCGCATACGAAAAAACCGGCGACATGGAAAAATCTTTAAAATATGCCTCCGTAACCGCTGCCTCTGTTGTAGAAAATTTTGGTGCGCAAAGCGGCTTTCTCACCTTTGAACAAATAGAAGCCAAACTTATAGAACATCCCGAATTTGAAGTATATGTTTGCTGCTGTGTATAAGGAATAATCAAAATAAATTAAAAGAAGCGGGATATTAAATTAAACCCGCTTCTTGTTGTCTTTTTTATGAACTTTTATTATGCTGCATATTCTGCTAAAAGTTCCTCTTCTCTCGCTTCTTCCTCCTCTTCTGATGTTGCAGTTTCTGTTGTATCGATATTATTATCTTCGTTAGCTTTTATTTCATCTTCTAAGCCAATCGATGCAAAGAAGTTTTTAGCATTTTCATCGGCTTCTTTTTTAGTTGTTTCATTAATTCCTCTTATTTGTTCCTGAGAAATTCCGAGATTTTCAAAACCTTCTGAAATTTGTTCTTTTAATTCTTCAGATTTTTCAGTATACATTTCAAAGAAATTAACGTGCGGTTGAAGATCTTCCGAATATTGCATTCCTTCTGTTTCGGTTTCTGTTGTTGAAGATGTAAGACCGTAATTTTCTTCTAACCAGTCAGTGTCATCTAAAGTATTATAACCGCTTACTGTTTCTCCGTTAATATTAACATTAAAAGTACCCAGTAATGATTGGTCAGCCGTTCCATCCCCGTCATGATCGCTTGTTGTATCAATTGCGCTGTGTGAGCCGCCTTCTTGATATGATGATAAATCTATATAGAAATCTTCCCCAAATTCTTCAGCTAAATCAACAATTTCTTGAGAACCGTCAGCATTTGTTTTAACTGCTTTAATATTGCCTGCTTGAAGCTCAGCTGCTGTTACAAGCCCGTCACCATCGGTATCCAATGCGGTCATATCACTCCATTGACCGTCAGCCCCCAAGAAATCACTTGTAGAATCAAATGCGCCATCGTCAACTATGAAGTCATATTGTGCATCATTAACGGTAAATCCGATCGGATCACAACTAGAGCTTGCTGCTGCTTCTTCAGCTTCTTGCATTGCCGTATCGTATTCACCCTGTTTTGCTTCTATTTTATCTTCTATCCTTTGAGTATCGGTGATTAATTTATTTAATTCGCTTAAGCAAGAATCAATTTCATTAACTTCTTCGCTTGCTGCAGTTAAAGCTGCAACCGCATCTGCTATTTCAGGTGTATTGGGAAGAGCGCCTTTAATGTTTTCCTGGAGTTCATCTCTTGTCATACCTTCTCCGCCTTCTTTATTGGCATTGATGTATGCTTGTATTTGCTCATCCAATACTGCTTGAGTTTCTTCTTCATGTTCGTTCACTGCAGCTTCTTGTGCTGCTGCAGCCTTCATGATATTTTCTTCTGCAGATTTTGCAAGTTCTTCAATTTGTTTCTCGAGTTTTTCCATTTTCTCGATATTTTCTTCTTTTTCTTCTTCTAATTCTTCAATCTCTTCTCTTATTTTTTTGGCTTCTTCTGATTCTTCTACTCCAGAAGTTTCGGAAACGCTTGAAGTTGATGTTACGCCTGCAGCAGCTGCTGCCGATGTATATTCACTTTCAATATCTTCCATTGTTTGTGTTGATTCCGTAGTAAGTTCGGAATCAAAAATAGTAGTGGTATCCGTTTGTTGTGTACTTTGATTAGTACCGGTTGTTTGTACTTCCTGTTGTTGTAAACGTAATAAATCAACATAAGAATTACTTGTGCCATTAATTGCCATAATTTTTTTATCCTCGTATTATCTCTCCTATAGATATATAAAAAATTTAACTGTCTTAAAATTGACAAAATACAAAAAAAATAATTTTTATAATCTTGAAAAAGTCCGAAATAAGCTAAAAATTATGATTTACAAAACTTAATATATCTAAAATAAAAAATAAGTTTTGTATTTTAGTAATAATTAAACCGGTAAAATAAAAGCAGGTTTTATTCCTGCTTTTATTATCTATTGTTTATCAAACATTTGTTTTATGCCATCTACGGAACTAAGTATTCCTGTTGCTTCATAAGGCATATATACTACTTTATTATTGGCGCCTTTTGTTATATTTGAAAGTGTTTCAAGATATTTCATTGCTATCAGATATTGATCGGGTTTTCCTTTATCTGACAATGCATTAACTATTCTGTTTATAGCCTCTTTTTCCGCATCAGCTTCTATAATTCGTGCTTGAGCTACACCTTCTGCTTTCAATATTTCTGCCTGTTTTTCACCTTCAGCTTTATTAATTGCGGCAATTTTTTCTCCTTCAGCTGTTAATATGGCAGCTTTTTTTATACCTTCCGCTTCTAGAATTGTAGCGCGTCGGTCCTGTTCCGCTTTCTTTTCTTTTTCCATAGCCTGTTGAATTGAAGCAGGCGGAACTATATCTTGCAATTCCACACGATTTACTTTTACACCCCATTTATCGGTTGCTTTATCCAGTATTTCTCTTAACTTATCATTTATTATGTCACGTGACACAAGTGTTTCATCTAAAGCCAGCTGCCCTACAAGATTTCTAAGATTTGTCTGCGTAAGCTTTTCTATTGCTTCAGGAAGGTTTTCTATTGAATATATTGCCTTTTTAGCATCTACTATCTGAAAATATAAAAGTGCATTAATGCTTATAGTAACATTGTCTTTTGTAATTACATTTTGCCGCGGAAAATCATATACGGTTTCTCTTAAATCAATACGATGCGTGTAATTAAGAAACGAATATGTTTTACCGTCCAGTGTTTTTTGTTTATCTATTTTAAGCATTTTTCTCGGTGATTCAATAATAGGGACAATCCAGTTAAGACCCGGGGTTAATGTTTTTGCATATTGTCCGAGTCTTTGTATAATTACAACTTCCTGCTGCTGCACAATTATAATTCCTTTTAAAACATATATTATAACTGCAGCAATGGCTATAAATAATAATATAGACATAAACAAATTTCTCCTTATATCTTTTCTACAAATAATATCAGACTTTCATTTCCGACAATTTTTACATCACGGTCTGCCGGAATTTCTTCATTTTCATTTCTTATTCTTGCTTCCCATCTTTCGTCATATATAGTTACCGCTCCTTTTGTGCATGTTATTGGTTCAATACTCTTTACTATTTTTCCTATATATTGTGAATCAAAATCAGCATGAGTTTCTTTCTTCAATAATTTTGTCAACAACGGTTTTATAAACAGTATTGACAATAAAGACAATACAAGAAAAATTACTGCTAAAGAATACAAATTGCCCCAGAATATAGCAATAATTGCGGTAATTATTCCGGCAAACGCAAAATTAATACAAAATAGAGAGGGTGCAAATATTTCAACCAATATAGATATAATAGAAATAATTACAAATAAAATCCAAAGTTCCATATATCACCTTTCTTTAAATATATTTCATTAGTATAGCATTTTTTAATGTATAGTCAAAAAGAGAAGAATATTTATATTTAGGAATATTCTTCTCTCAACTTTTTTCTTTTTTTCTGCGAATATGAAACATTAAGTGCTTTTTAGACTGCACGATTTACTACAGCATTTATTGCATTTCTTTTTCGGTTTTTTCTGTATCGGTATCTTTTTTGCCGAATAAAGATTTTATTCTGTCAAGTGTATTCTTATTATGGTCTGTTTTTTCTTTTGTTTCATCCGATAAGATATCAGCAGCAGTTTCTTTTATTTTGTTTTTTGTATTTGCCTTTAGTTGGTTTTTTAATTTTTCCGAATCAGTTGTCGTAATATTCAAAATCTCATCGGGCAGTGTATCTTCTGGAATTGAGTTTATATATTCTTTGGCAGCATTGATTTCTGATTCCAAAGCGAGCCATTTAAATGATTTAACAAGAAACAGCGGTTTTGCAACATCTCCTCTTATAATTACCTGAAATTTAGTAGCATTTGTTTCCGAAATATCTTTGCCCAATTCCGGAATTAAAGCCAATTCATCAGCTGTAACTTGTTCACAAAAAAGGAAAAATATCTTGCCCATTACAAGCCCCATACCGGGAGTTGCTTTAACAAGATTTATAGGATTTATCAAAGATATAGGTCCTAATGAATCTGATACCTGTGAGCCTAATTTCCCTCTTAATTTGATATCAATATTATTTTTCAGCAAATCAAAATCACCAAATATGTAGGCTGACATAATATCTCCGCTTGAAGTTATGGGATTTATTTGTGTTATGCCGTTTTCAAAGGTTAATTTACCGTTTAATACATTATAATGGCTTGTATTAACAGATAATAAAGAATTAAGAACAGAGCCTATTGCGGATTGGAAAAATGCAGATTCTCTTATATTCTCTGCCATTATCAAATTTTCTAATCTGCCGAAAGGACCTAACTGACCGTTCTTCATTGTAAAAGTAACTATTCCTTTAAGTGTTTTCATTTGTTCTTCATATGTTGCACCTTTTAAGGATATATCCGTATCAAAATCCATCGTACCGGTCAAAGTATCTTTCATATTAGCGGCATCTAAAAGTGTTTGTTCAACGTCCAAACCGGTTCCTTTCAGCACAGCTTTTATTTCGCTTGTTAAAATGTTTGCGGATACATTACCTTTAATCTTTCCTTTAAAACCATTAGTAATTAAACTATTAACATACATAACATTTTCAAATAATGAAAGTTTACCGGTAGTATCAGTTAAGTTTATATTACCTGTTTTTATTTGCTTAATATCTATGCTTCCGTCTTTTATTTGAACAGGAATTACCGCTGCGGCGGTATCGGCTGTTTGACCTGAGCTTTCTTGCGCTGCAGGCATATATGACATTACTGCTTCTGATACTTTCATTAATTTATCAACATCAGTTAAGTTTGATATTAAGTTTAAATTTTTTATTGTAAAATATTCAGACGGGTTTAAATCGGCACTAATTAATATATTATAATCAGAATCGTTTGCAATAAGGTTTTTTAAATTTATATCAAGATTTTTTCCTTCAAATTTGGCAACAGCTTTATCCATTCCGATAAAAAGTTCCGGGATGGAAAGCTTCCATATATTAAATTCCCCTCTCATTCTTGGTGCTTTTAAGTCTCCAAAGATAAACATATTGCCTTTTGCTGTAAATTTTGACTGCGGGAATGCGCAGATTGAAGCAAATAATTCGGAGGGCATTTTTACTTTTATAAGGTTTATATTTGGATTTGCCGTGTTTATTTTTGTAATTGTACCGTCTATAGCAACTATTTCGCCAAGTTTGATTATTGTTTTTTCCGGATTCTTAGAATCAGGTAATATGTCCTTTATATAAAATCCGGTATCTTTTATTTTTAATCTGTCGCCTTTAAAATCTATAACCGTTTGCAGTATTGTATTTTTATTTTTTACATTATCTATATCAATGGGAGTAATGTAGTTATTTGCATCTGCTTCCACAGAAGCGGTTAAAGTTTGTTTTTTCTTATCGCCATTTATATTTAAAACAAACGGCACTGCGCCTTTTTCTTTTATAAATACCGCTAAATCCTGACCCAGCAATTGTTTTATGTCTTTTGTAACAAGCTGTCCGTTTGCAGCAAAATTAAATATAGGATTTTTTGTATAGTCTTTTATATATCCGGATAAATCAATAACCGTTGAATTATTAATATTTATTTTTGCAGGCGCAATATCAATATCTTTGTTATCAATTGTTATTAAGAAAGAATCATTACCAACGGAGGCTCCGTTCATTATTAACTTAAAATCGGAATTTTTAATTTCCCCGCTGTACTTTTTAAAATCACTGCTAAAATCAGCAACCAGTAAATTATTCAAATAATTGATTTTATTTATTTTATCGGTAAGAGATAAATTGTGCAATGATACTTTGATATTACCCATTGCATTTTTTAATTCGCCTTTTAAGTTTAAAACAAAATCAATATATCCCGAATTTACTTTATACGTTTTATTAATTTCAGATGGTAAAAAAAGAGCAAAGACTTTCTCTAAAGGCATTTTTTCCATTAATACCGAAATATCCGTTTTTGAAGTTTCATCTATTGAACCGTTAATTTTAAATACGGTATCCGCTATTTCAACAGAGGTATCTATAAATTTTAACATACTGTTATCTAAAGAAATGACAGAGTTTATTTTTGCAATAACAATATTTTTAAGTGAATTTTTAATAATACAATTTTTAAATATTATGTTTCCGTCAGAATTTAATTTTTTGAAGTTAGTTCTGATATAAGTATCGGCTAAAAAATAACCTTCACCTTTTACAGGTGCTAATTCATGCTTAATATGAAGCGAATCCATAATTGCTTTTACTAAAGTAATTACATCATCTGTGTTAATTTGTGTGGAATTAATTTTCATATCAGTTGATGGATTTTTACCGTAATTAAGCATTCCCAGCAATGATAATTTATCATCATTCGTAATATATAAATCAGAATCGATATAAACTTTTGTACCGCGGGTTTTTAAATGAAATTTACTTTCCGGAAGCTGTAAATCGGCAAGTTTAATAGTAAAATTATCTACATTAAAATAACCGTTAGAAGTATATATATTATTATTTTCTCTTATCTTAATTTTTGAATCTATATTTGTTTTTAAATCATAAGCCATATACATAGCAACAGGATTAACAAAAGGAATTTCAACCCTTTGTGCCTTATCATCTTCTTTATCAAGTACCGTTGGTTTTGGAAGAACGGTATCTATATTAATATTTGCAGTAATATTTTTAGTTTCATTAAGATACAATTCAGCAAGGGTTTTTACGGATGCGGTTTTACCGTTTTTATATCCTATGGTAAGATCATCACCTTTTAATTTTAAAAAATTTCCTGTTTTTAAATCGTTTACCAATAAAGTATAATTATATATTTTAATAGCAGGAACCATAATTTTTATCAAAGCGGGATCTACAAAAGGTTTTTGAGATGATTGCAGCTTTTTAGCCATATTTTCTTCGTTTTTGTTTAAAATTACTTCATAAGCCTGAACCGCTTTAAACGCTTTGCCGTCAATTATATCAATATTTAAAACGGGATTTGTTATTTCTGCCGTTGATACTTTTACTGTCAATAATAACAAACTGGGCAGTGCAATTCGTCCTTTAAAGGAATCAGCTTGAAGCAGTGTGGATTCATCAGGAAGTTTTACAGTAATATTATCTGCGGTAATTCCTGCCGAAAGAAGCGGAGTTACAGATATTTTAGGATTATCAAAATTCAGACTTAAATTAGTCTGCTCTTTTACTATCTTTTGAATATCCGTTTTATAATTATTTAAATTTATCGCATTTGGCAAAATAAATAAAAAAGACAAATAAACAATTATAATTATAACACCTATTATAATCCCCGATATTTTAATAAAGTTTCTCATCTCTAACCCTTCATAAATTAAGTGACATTTTCCTAGATTATAATTCAAATTAAAATTAAAAATATTAAACTTTAATTTATGTAAAGGATAGTTTTATAAGTATAAAAACAGACCTTAATAAATTTATTTTTGCAATTCAACCTAATTATATTAGCTTTTTTTACTTTTGTATTTACACCTTCCATATAATCATGCATAGGATTACATCATGAAGCATTTGCTGAACTTTTTAGTACTATAAATTTTACTTTTTTTTTGTTTATATTACAATTTAAATGAGCCGTAAATCCGATAGGTATAAATGCATTACAGCATAAAGCTTAGTCTTTTAATAAAAGATGGGAATACGGCTTGAGTGTTACAAGAAAAAAAGGAGAAAGCGATGCCGGTAGCATCAATGATTGAATTACTTGATGCTGGTGTACACTTCGGACACCAGACACAAAGATGGAACCCTAAAATGAAGCCGTATATATACGGTGCAAGAAATGGAATTTATGTATTAGACTTAAGAAAAACTTCCGAAAAACTAGACGAGGCATATGCCGTAGTCAGAGATGCAGCAGCAAAAGGTAAAAATGTTGTATTTGTAGGAACAAAGAAGCAAGCTGTTGATGTTGTTGCAGACGAAGCTTCAAGAGCCGGTGCATATTACGTTAACAGAAGATGGTTAGGCGGTATGCTCACCAATTTTGAAACTATAAGAGGACGTGTTAATAAACTGAGAGAAATAGAAGAATTTGCTAATTCGGGTCAAATGGAAAAACTTCCTAAAAAAGAAATTGCCCAGATGATGAGAAAGCTTTCTAAATTAACAAAAACTCTCGGCGGTATCAAAGAAATGCGCGGAATGCCCGATTTATTGGTTGTAATTGATCAGAAAAAAGAAGCTATTGCGATAGCGGAAGCAAATAAATTAAATATTCCCGTTATTTGTTTAGCAGATACCAACGCAGATCCTGACGGAATTGATTATATTATTCCCGGCAATGACGATGCAATAAGAGCTATTAAGCTGGTTTGCTCTAAACTTGCTGACGCCGTTCTTGAAGGAAAACAATTAAGAGAAAACAAAGCTAATCAAATGGCTAAAATTCAGGCAATTAAGGCAGAAGATGCCGGCGTAAAAGAAGAAGTCAACACCGAAACGGCAGTTGAGGAAGAATCCGTTGAAACTGTCAGCGTAGCCGTAACTGAAGAATAAACATTGAAAGGATATTACTATGACAATAACAGCAGCAATGGTAAAAGAACTTAGAGAAAAAACCGGCGCAGGTTTTATGGATTCTAAAAAAGCTCTTGAACAATGCGAAGGCGATATTGAAAAAGCAATGGAATTTTTAAGACAAAAAGGTATTGCTTCCGCTGAAAAGAAACAAGACAGAATAGCAGCAGAAGGTCTTGTTGCAACCTGCATCGAAAACGGTGTCGGAGCTATTGTTGAAATCAATTGTGAGACTGATTTCGTTGCTAAAAATGAAGATTTTAAAGCTTTCGTTTCAAACATTGCAAAACATATTGCGCAGACAAAACCGGCTGATATGGATGCATTAAATGCTTCTGTTTGCCCTGTTTGTAATTTAAAAATTGAAGATGTTGTTAAAGATAAGATTGCTACAATCGGTGAAAAAATCAGCATCAGAAGATTTGAAATTCTTGAAGGCAATCTTGCAACATATGTTCATAACGGTAAAATAGGGATATTATTAAATGCAACCGCACAGGATGAAACATTATTGAAAGACGTAGCTTTACATATTGCTTCTTCCGCTCCGGAATATGTTTCAAGAAAACAAATACCTCAAGAAATTATTGACGAAGAAACCAGAATAGAAATGGGAAAAGAAGATTTAGCCAAGAAACCTGAAAATATCAGAGCTAAAATCGTAGAAGGTCGTGTTAATAAATTGATGGCTCAAAAATGTTTATTGGAACAGCCATTCGTTAAAAATCCGGATCAAACCGTGCAGGATTTATTAAGCGGCAAACTTGAAATTATATCATTTATCCGCTGGACTTTAGGTGAAGGGCTAGAAAAAAGGCAGGACAATTTTGCCGAAGAAGTAATGAGCCAGATGGTAAAATAAAACATATTATTTCGTATAAAAAGACGCCCCGTAAAGGCGTCTTTTTATGTTATAATTTTTCTATGGTTTATCTTTTTATTATAGTATTTTTTGCAATATTTTCTTTATTATCAGTTATTTTTTTTATTATCGTTTTAAAAAAGTATTCTGCCGCAAAAAATGACTTGAATAAAATTCTGCTGGCTATAAAACGTGTTCGATATGGTGATATTAATGTAAGAGTTGACAATATTAACGATAAGGACATAGAAATTGCATTAAACAGGCTCTTTGAAACTATGTATGACCGAGAAATGATGATAAAAGAGTATCAGGCAACTCTTTCAAAAAAGAATTTATCTCTTGAAAAAATTTTAAAACAGGAAAAACAGCTTCAGCTGTTTAAGGAAGAATTCGCCGCAACATTGACTCATGATATGAAAGTACCTGTAATTGCCGAATTAAATTCATTAAATTACCTTATAGAAGGACGTTTTGGACCTTTAACGGAAAAACAGTCAGAAATTTTAAATTTAATGAAAAATTCTAATCAGGAATTAAAGGATTTAATTGAAAATATGCTTGAAACCTATAAGCTTGAGCAAAATACAATATCTCTTAATTTAACCGACAACAATATAAATGAATTTATAAACTCCATAGTAAAAGAAATGTACCCTATAGCTGTTTCAACTTCACATACAATAGAAATCAATTTGTCCGAAACGAAAAATATATATTCCGAATTTGATAATATGCAGATGAGAAGAGTATTCAAGAATCTTATTCAAAATGCAATATCATTCAGTCCTGAAAGCAGCAATATCAATATAAAATCTGAAAATACAAAAGATAATATTAAAATTTTTATTACGAATAAAGGAAGCGGTATTTCTAAAGAAGATTTGGAATTAATTTTTCAAAAATACTATTCGGGACATTCTAAATTTAAAAAGGCTGGAACAGGACTCGGCTTGTATCTGGCTCATCAAATAATTTTAGCTCATAACGGAGCAATAGAAGCCGATTGTTCAAAAGAAGGCTTTACAACCTTTATCATGACACTGCCTAAAATTATTACAAAATAACATTTCAATTTATTAGCGTTATCCTGAATTTATGTTAGAGTATAAAGTAAATTTGCAGTTCTAAAATAAATTTAGAGTCCTATAATAATTTTTAATAACATTATTTGAAGAACTATATATATTAAATATTACCGGTTGAACTGTTTCTGTCATCTTCAAACTGTTTTATATCAACACTTTCATCTGTCTGCTGCATTGATGCATATTTATATCCGGAACTGTTTATATCAATCTCAATATTTACGTCGGCATCAATCATTTCAACTTCATCATTTTTAAATTCTTTAATTTTTCCGTCAGACAGTTTTACGGAAACATTATTAGTAAGTATATTTAGCGCGCATACTCTGCCTACTCCGTCAGGAGTCATTACTCCCGAGCCTATCGGAACCATCTCTTTTGCTGTTTCAATATAATTTTTATATTCATAGTTAAGACAACAGAGCAACCTGCCGCAAGTACCCGAGATTTTACTCGGAGTTATCGGCATACTTTGGTCGTGTGCCAGTTTTATATTGATAGAATCAAATTGTCTTTTAAATGTGCAGCAGCAAAAAGGACGACCGCAAAGACCGTTTCCTCCGCATAATGACGTTTCATCCCTTACCCCGATATGTTTTAAGTCAATCCTTACACGCTTGAAAACTCTTGTCAAATCTTTTAATAAGTTTCTAAAATCAACCCTCTCCGGTGCTGTATAATAGAAAGTTACTTTCCGCCTGTCAAAAGTATATTTACACTGAATTAAGTTCATTTGCAAATTATGCTGTTTTATTAATTCCAGACAATCTTTATACCCCTGATCCTCCATTTGTTTTATTTCTTTATATAAAACAAGGTCTTCATCAGTCATAACTCTGACAAGAGGAACGGAAGGAACTTTTTTTCTTCTTAATATACTTTCTACTTGAGAAGGGACAAGGTAAGCCTTAGCAGCCTCCTCTCCTTTTTCCGTTAATACCAGTACCATATCACCGTGTTTCACAGTAATATTATCAGGCATTTCAAGCGGATATTGTTTATTTTTCAATAATTTTACAGCTATCATATTACTATATTTTAACATAAATTATATATTTTAACA
>CAZNEN010000021.1:0-4813 GCA_964572355.1 uncultured Muribaculaceae bacterium | reverse complement strand
ATAATTTTACAGCTATCATATTACTATATTTTAACATAAATTATATATTTTAACAGATTAGTTATTTTTTACGCAATTTTTTTTCATAAAAATACTTTATAAATAAAGTAATGTGTTTTTAATTTTAAAGGTAGGTTTAAATGAATCCAAGATTAGTAAAATTTACGGTAGAACTTCAAAATGGTGTTAAAGAAGAGAAAGAACAAGAATACATCCATTTTTCAAATGGCGGTAAAAAAGATTTATTTGGACTTTTAAAACCCGTCAGAGTAACAATACCTGTTAATGAAGAATAATAAACTATAATGTAAAATATTTACAGACAGATCTGGCTTTATAACGGAGTCTTCTTGTCTGTAGTAATGCTGTTAATTTTCTCAAATTATCCATCGCCATATTTCTTTCTTCAGTCATAATATTGAAATCTCTTAAATTTTTTGCATATTCTTCAAATAAATAATCAATTTCAAGATTATCCCGTTTTAAGATTTCATTTACATCATAGTATTCCTGTTGATTTTCGGCTGTATTTACAAAATTTTCTGATTGATGCATATTCTTTACCGTTTACTCATATACTAATATATTATTATATGAATATAATTTTTTTTGCTAATATATTAAGAATTTATACATCGTTATTTAATGTTTCAAAAATATCAATTCCGCCTGCTGCTTTATATAAATTTATTGATGAAATTATTTGATTTATTTTGGAAGAAACATTATTTTGCTCCGTAAGATAAAGTTCTTCTTTTTTTATCAATGAATCAATTATATTCGCTGTTCCTATTTCTTCCTTAATTGCAATCAACCTTTCATCTTGCTGTTGAATTTCAAATCTGGATTTTGAAACAATATAATTTTTTTCAGCGGTTTTGGCTGAATAAAGTGCATCATTAATTTCTTGTGCGGAAGTGAGAACGTTTTTGTTATATTCTTCAAAATACTTGTTATATCTGCTTTTCATTAGTTTCATAATGTTAACTTTTCTTCCGCCGTCAAAGATATCAAGATAAGGAATAACACCAATATTGGCAAGTCCTGTATTTGAACCGAAAAGATGTCCGAGTTGGTATGCGTTATATCCTAATGAACCTGAAATGACAAAACTCGGCAATATATTTCTTTTGGAAATTTTTATGTCATATCCGGCTTTTTCTATTTTTAATTTTGATTTTATTACATCGGGTCTTTTTTCAACAATATCAAAATCTACAGTTTCAGGAATTTGCAGTGAAATATCAACGGAATCGTAACTGCTTCTTTCGATTTCGTCAAAGCTCCTGTCACCCAAGAATACATTTATTTGATTTAACAATACATCTCTTTTCTCAAAAAGATTGTTTTTTTCTTCAATAATATAAGTTAAATTTTTTTGTTCTTTTAATAATTCATTCTTATTTGCAAGCCCGTTTTCATATCGTTTTTGCATTAGATTACATATTTTTTCCTGTATTTTTTCAAGTTCTTCTTGAATTTCAAGCAATTTATCCGTTTTTATAAGATTATAATAATTTATGGCAAAATTTGACGTAAGTATTATATAAAGTCCTTTTTCATCCGTCAGCTGCATTTCATAATCTTTTTTCATACTTTTTGTTCTAAGCCTGTTCTTCCCCCAAATGTCAACTTCATAGCTTAAAGTTAAAGGGAGTAAATAATGATATTGAGAATAATCAGGAATAACAACGCTCCCGAATTTTTCATCAGCCGAAGTCAATGTTCTTCCTACATATCCGTTAAAAGCTAACTGCGGCAGTTCATTTGACAGCGCAAGTTTTACTATTTTATCGCTTTCTTCTATTTGATATGCTGCAATCTTAATATCATAATTATTTTTATACATTCTGTCCAAATGATTTAAAAGAATATCATCATTAAATTTTTTCCAAAACGGCATATTAATGTATTCGTATTTATTAATTTCGTTTTTTTTTGTTTTTGCTTCCGATATTGTATTTATGCTGAAAAAACAGCAAAAAATGCAAATGATTGTTATTAATTTTTTCATGTTCCGCTTCCCAAAATATTTTTTGTGATATCATGATAACACAAAAAATATTTTAAATATCAATTAAGATTTTACACTAGACTATTACAGGTAAGAAAAATGAAGAAAAAACACAAAGAATTAAGTCCTGAGGAACTTAAGAAAGTTAAGCACATTTTAAAAGAAAGAAAAGAAAGAAAAAAGAAAAACCGTAAATCGTACCAGAAGAAAAGAGTCATTGTACCAGGAATAACAGCAGTAATATTTTTACTTCTCGGGATAATATCAATATTTTATTCTTTTTATTTTCAGTCAACAGATGATGCTTTTATCGAAGGAAGATTAATTTCTGTTGCTCCGAAAGCATCAGGGCATATAACTGATTTATATGTTGATGATAATGAGAGTGTAAAGAAAGGGCAATTGATTGCACAGATAGACAAAAGGGATTATGAAGCAAAAGTTAAACAAATAGAAGCCGCATTGAGTGAAGCCAAAGCAAATGCAGATGTAGCAGACAGTGAAGTAAGTACATCACAGGCTCTGCTTGCGCAATCAACTGAAGGACTTGAATCAGCAAAGTCTAAATTAGATTTTGCAAAAAAAGATTTTAAAAGATTTCAGGCTTTAAATAAAGAAGGTATATGCACAAAACAGGAGTTTGATGCAAGTAAAACGAAACTGGATGTTTCACAAGCCGGCTATAATGAGGCAATAGAAAGACAAAACGGTATGGATTCCGCTTTAAAATCAGCAATTGCCAAAAATGAGGCTTCTAAAGCAAATATAGAAAAACTTGAAGCCGAGCTTGAAATAGCAAAATTAAATCTTTCATATACTGATATTTACGCACCTCAAGACGGAACTATATCCTCAAGAAATGTTGAAGTCGGTAACTACGTAAATATAGGGCAGCCTATTCTGTCTATTGTGTCACCGGAAGTCTGGATAGTTGCAAACTTTAAAGAAACACAAGTGGGAAAAATGAAAAAAGGGCAGCCCGTAACAGTTAAAATAGATACTTTTGGCGGCAGAAAATTTAAAGCTCAGGTTGACAGTATACAAAGAGCCTCAGGAGCAAAATCAAGTTTATTTCCGCCTGAAAATGCAGTCGGCAGTTATATTAAAATAGTACAAAGAATTCCCGTTAAAATAACTTTTACAGAGGACTATTCCGATTTTAACATAGTTCCGGGAATGTCAGTAGTGCCGAAAGTTAAAGTCAAATGATAAGAACTATAGAACAACGTTTAAAAATTCCTATATGGCTTGTCGCTTTTACCATAATGATTCCGACAATTGCTTCAATCCTTGGTACATCAACTGTCACGGTAGCAGTTTCGCATATGGCAGGCGCTTTCGGCTCAACACGTGACGAAGTTAATTGGGTGGTTACAAGTTATATGATTACTCATGCAATAATGCTGCCGATATCAGGATGGCTTGAAAATTATTTCGGAAGAAGAAGTTTTCTTAAAATTATTACCGTAATATTTGGCGCAGGATCTTTAATCTGCCTTTTTTCCACAAATTTAAACATGTTAATAATAGGAAGAATAATTCAAGGTATTGGCGGCGGACCGTTTATGCCGCTGTCGCAGGCAATTTTGCTTCAAGTATATCCAAAAGAAAAACACGGTATTGCTATGGGAATTTTTTCTATTGCCGTAATGGTTTCCGCTATAATGGGTCCCGCAATAGGAGGTTATCTTGTTGATAACTTTTCATGGCAGGCTTTATTTATAATAAATATTCCGATTAGTGTCTTTTCGGTTGTTCTTATTCATTGTAATGTTATGAATAACCCGAACAGAGTAAAAGTAAATCATCCCGATATTATAGGAATAATTGCACTTGCACTCTGGCTTTTATCTATGCAGATTATATTAGACAAAGGACAGCAGTACGGCTGGTTTGATGCAAGATGGATTTGCTGGCTTGCGGGCTTTTCAGCCGTTATGTTTATGTTTTTTATAGTATGGGAGCTTGAACACAAAAATCCGATAGCAAACCTCAGAGTTTTTAAAAACCTTAACTTCTTAATAGGTACTGTTCTTGCTTCATTTGTAAATATGGCAGCATATTCAACACTATGCGCATTGCCTATGTTTTTACAAAGTCTTATGGGATATACCGCACAACTTGGAGGTGCTTCAATGATAGCAAGATCTGCCGCTTGTTTTGCCGCAATAATATTAGTTTCTAAAATCGTAACTTATATTGATAACAGAATAATTATCGGACTTGGTTTTTTTATGCTCGGCATTTCAACTTTAATGTTCACAAACATAAGTCTTGAATATTCTTTTATATGTACAGTACTTCCGAATATAATATTCGGCTTTGGACTTATTATGACTTTCATTCCTATATCTTCTCTGGCTCTTTCCACTCTGCCTAAAACTGATCTGGCATCGGGAGCGGGTATGCACAGTTTATGTAAGTGTGTTGCAACAGCAGTTACCGTATCTATGACCAATACTCTTGTGGCAATATTATCCCAGGCTCATCAATTCTATCTGGTAGGAAATCTTTCACAATATAATAATGCATTCCAATATAAATTATCTTTACTGACCGCAAAATTAATGCATTACTCTGTTTATCATATGGCAAATATAAAAGCAAATGCTTTGTTGTATAAAGAGCTGCTGGCACAAGCACGATTAATGTCTTTTGTTGATGTATTTGCAATATTTGCACTGCCGGCTTTTCTCTTAATTCCTTGTGTATTTTTGCTTAAAATGAAAAAGAATAATTAATCTCTCCGGCGAGTAGAAAGTTCCGCCGGAGAGATACGAAAAATAAAGAATATATGAA
>CAZNEN010000020.1:0-33264 GCA_964572355.1 uncultured Muribaculaceae bacterium | reverse complement strand
TACGGGAAAGCATGACAGGACATGCGTTTTGCTCGAATTACAAAAGTTAACAATTTTAATATATTAAAAGGTTTTAAATTGTGTGTATTCTCTTGATATTAAAAAATGTGCATAGTATCATAAATTTATAAACTACCGGAGGAATATATGAATCAGATAATAAAAATAGCCTGGGACTTAAATGAGAATACGGAAAACAGATATCAACTGGTTTATGAAATAGCAGAACTTGCAAAGAAACTTGTTGATGAAAATCAACTGAAAAGAGTAAGAGAAGAATACAGCTTTGATGACGTTCCGTTTGATACTTCAATAAAAAAAGAAAATCCCGTTGAGCACGCTATAATGGTTAAAGCGTCAGAATATGATGATTCCGGTTTGGTCGGATAGATAATAAAATTCTTCAATAAAAAAGCTCCTCAATGTCAGGAGCTTTTTTTAACCCTAAAATCAAATAAATAACTAAGCCATTAATTTATTAACAGCTTTTGTTAATCTTGATTTTTTTCTGGAAGCTGTATTTTTATGTAAAATACCTTTTGATACAGCTTTATCACAAAGTTTATAAGCTTCTGACAGAGCCGTGCTAATAGCTTCTTGGTTTTTTTCTTTGGCTTGGGCTAAAACAACAACTTTTTTAACCGCAGTCTTTATAGCTGATTTAAAAGCTACATTTCTTTCGTAGTTTCTGTTTGCGGTTAAAATTCTTTTTTTAGCCGATTTAATATTTGCCATAATTTTTTCCTTTCTAATTCAGTATTGTCAATGTAACAATCTGCTTAGAGGATTAGTGAGTAAGTTCATTATATAATTAAAAGAAATAAAGTAAAGATTAATATTAACTTTATTAAATTTTGCATGAAGGGTAGCAAAAAAAGTTTTTCTCTATTTTTAAAAGCTTTTGGAGAATCAAATAAGAAAAATCAATGCGCATAACTGATACACAAGCAAATATTAACAACAATATAAAAAAGAATAAAAACATAAGCAGCAAGGGCGGAAGGGAAATAGTCAGAACTCTTGCTAATCCGGATTCTTTGGCAGCAACAATTGTTCTGGAGTCAGGAGTTACCGGGGGCCGCGGCATTAATGCATATAAAAGAGGCGGTTTTCATGAATTTCGAGAACGTTTTACCGATGATGTTGTATCTGCTGTTTTCTGGATGAAGGGTGTTGATATTTTTAATAAACTGGGAGATAAATTCGGGCAGAAGGTTCTTAAACTCCCTACAACTCAATTTGATGTAGGTAAAGATGCACTTAGAACACCATTTAATAATCTTATAACCGATTTAAGCTCTAAAATGCAGGATAAAAATGCAGCAAAGGCTCTTGAAAAAAAACTTGCCGCTTTTAAGTTTACCAAAATAATATTATCTACACTGCTTGCTACAAGTTTTGTGGGGTTTGCTCTTCCTAAAATAAATCAGGCAATTACGGAAAAATTATTGTCCGGTAAAAGTAAACAGGCAAAACTTTCAAATAATACAGATATTTATAAAATGCATTCTTTTGAGGAATTTGATAAAAAAATTACTTCAAATAATAAAACTTCGTTTAAAGGACTCTCTCCCGAGCTGATGACAGGCATTGCCCATGCTCTGGAAAATAATAAAATATGTAAAATGCTTACCTGTGATGTCGGGATATTGACAGGACGGGTAAAAACCGCAAGAAATCCGGATGAAGGCAGGGAATATTTCTTCCGTGATGCTTCATCAAGCTTTTTCTATTTTGCAAGTACTCCGCTTGTATACAAGTTTTTACAAAAAATTACCGGAAGCTCAAAAGCTACTTCATTAGATCCTGTTGCCGCAAAACAATTACATGAAAAAATGCTTGAAACATTAAAAAATTCCGATGGTACTTTTAAATCTATGAATGTAAAAGACTTTACGGCTAAAATTCTCGGTGTTCTTGATGATAAATCAAAAGAGCTTTTAGAAAAACTTCCTTTTAATTCAGATGTTATTTCGTTAACGGAATTAAAGAAGCATATAACAGATAGCAGACTGCTTAAAAAAGCTGAAGAAATGGCTCTTTTACAACCGGAGCAGGCTGGCATAGGCAAAGTATTGACAAAGCAGCAAGTATCAGATGTCCTTAAGAACGGCTCATTTAATGCTCCTAAGTTTATGCGGAAACTGTATGAAAGCAAGTTCGGTGCTAATTTAACCGACTCATACAGATTTATCCCCATGAAAAAAATAACATCCTTTAGAGATAATATTGATAAATACGGACAGGCTGTAGCAGATGCTGCATCTAAGACAAACAACGGAATTGTTGATAAAAAACTGTTGGATAAGATAAATAAGAAAAGCTTTATGATGTCTGCAGGATTTAGAGCGATAGCAATAGGCGTTTCGGCTTTTGCATTGGGTGTTGTAATTCCTAAGATGCAATATGCTATGACTGCTAAAAGAACGGGAAAAAATGAAGCTCCGGGACTAAGAAAATTTGAAACCGGTAAAGATGTACAAACCTCGGAAAAAAAGGAATAACTTTATAATTAAATTAAGTTTTCTTTTATCCATTTAAGCATAGGTTTTAAAGCGTTTGCTCTGTGCGAGATATCATTTTTTATTTTTTCCGGCAGCTGGGCTATTGTTTGATTATATTCAGGTAAAAAGAAAACAGGATCATATCCGAATCCGTTTGTGCCTTTAGGCATATCGTCAATATAACCGTAAATTCTTCCTTCTTCATAGTGAATAGGATTTCCTTCTTTATCAACAAGAACCATGGAACAAACAAAATAAGCACTTCTATAATCATAAGGAACCGTTTTCAACTCTTCAAGCAATTTATTTATTCTTGCTTCTTGTGTTGGAGCATATCGGGCGGAATATATTCCGGGACCGCCTTCAAGTGCGTCAACACAAAGACCCGAATCATCAGCTAAACAATATGTTTTCATAAGTTTAGCAGCTTCTTTTGCTTTAATTAATGCATTTTCTTTAAATGTCGTTCCGTTTTCTTCGGGTTCAAAATTATCTCCTGCAACGTCAAATACAATCTCACGGTTGTTATTTATTGCGTTTATTTCATTAAGCTTATGCGGATTTGAAGTTGCAAGAATAATTTTTATCATACTTTATTTACCAAATCTTCTGCTGCGTGAGCTGAATTCAATTATAGCTTTTGAAAGCTCGGCTTCATCAAAGTCGGGCCAGAAAGTATTTGTTATATATATTTCCGAATATGCTGCCTGCCATAAAAGGTAATTGCTTATTCTCTTTTCTCCACCGGTTCTGATTAATAAATCCGGGTCCGGAATATCAGCAGTATATAAATTTTCGGAAATTGTTTTTTCCGTTATTTCATCAGGATTTAATTCTCCTTTTAATACTTTTTTGCTAATTCTTCTTGCTGCTTTTGTAATTTCCATTCTGGAACCGTAATTAAAAGCAATTTGCAAATTCAAAGTTTTACAATTTTTTGTTTCCTTTTCACCGTATTCTAAAACTTTGATTAATTCTTCTTTTAATGGTTCTCTATCTCCGATAAAAGTCAGTTTGATATCATTTTCCAAAAACTCCGGAACTTCGGAGATAATTGTTTTTGCAAGTAGTGACATTAAAAAGTCAACCTCATCTTTAGGTCTGTTCCAATTTTCTGTTGAGAAGGCGTAAACCGTAAGATATTTAATGCCAAATTTTGCGCATGCTTTTAGTGATGTTCTTAGAGCTTCAACACCTTTTTTATGTCCTGCTGCGGACGGAAGCAATTTGCTTTTTGCCCATCGTCTGTTCCCGTCCATTATAATGGCAATATGCTGTAAGCTGGTTTCTTGTACTATGTTATTTATATTGTCAACGAAGTTTAAAGTATCCGGCATAACAAACTCTTTTTGAGAAATTATAAACTAAACACATAAAAAAAACTATGTTTAAAAAAATTTAGCTGCTAATTGTAAGCTTATTGTAATAAAATGACCAAGTTTCTTGACTTGTTAATATTTGTTCTAATATTATTATATTGTAAAGGGAAAGGATTGGGGTAATATATGAGAAATTCATCAATTTACAGATCAAATTTATCGGGTGAAAAAATTGCTTTCTTATCTGAAATAAAAAATCAAAAAGATTTTAATCAGGATGATAATACCCCAAAGGCATATAAAAGACCGGGAAAGCAAAAGGAACTGGATCTTTTATGGCAAAATTTTAAGATTAACCCTAAAGAAGAGAAATCTCCCGGAGTTTATCTTTTAACAGGATTCATTGCAGGTGCTTTATGTATGTTTATTATGAATGCAATCTTAAGCATCAGTTCTAATATTTCATCAAATACAACAACAACTGCTTCTTTAGGGCAGCCGAAGTTTGAAAAGAAAATATCAAGAAAAAGTAAAATTCCTCAGATTAATTCTCAGGTTGCTGTTGTTCCCGCAGCATCGCAATTACTTGAAGAATCCGAAATCCCAACAGTTGAAACATATATTGTTAAAAACGGAGATTCTATGAGTTCTATTGTTCTTCGTTTCTACGGTAAATATGATCCTGCTAAAGTTGAACAAATTAAACAGGTTAATCATCTGTCAAATGCTCATAAGCTTTCAATAGGGCAGAAACTGATTATTCCTATTGAATAGTTGTAAAATTTTACTTTAAGTTTCAAACAGGTAAATTATTTAAAAAATAATATTTTAGCAAAAGTGTAATATTATTATAAAGATAAATATGTTATTTGTTTATCTCCGTAATTTTTGTTTTTTAATAATTGAAATAAGCTATAGTCTATGATTTTTTCTTGGGGATGTTCAAGTATTATAATACCGTTATTTGCAAGAATATTATTTGACTTAATTAAGTTAAGCGATTTTTCATATAAATCAGACTCGTACGGTGGATCAATAAAAATAACATCCGGTTTGACATTTATTTTTAATATGTTTTTTAAAGAATCGCCGAAATAAATCTCGGGCTTGATATTTAAGCTTATAAAACAGGATTTTATTGCTAATGCCGTTTTTTTATCTTTTTCCATGGAAATAACCCTGAAACCGCGCGATAATGCTTCAAGTCCCATAATTCCGCTTCCTGCGAACATATCAAGAAATATTTTGTCATCAAACTTAATCATTGTATTCAGGACATTAAAAATTCCCTGACGAGTTTTTGATAATGTTGGCTTTATATTCTCATAATCAGGAATTTTTATTTTTCTTGAATTATATTTTCCGCCTGTAATCTGCATATTAAAGTTCAATGAGGTTATCGGGTATCGGCTTGCCATCTTCCTGTTCATATATTTTTGCGCTGCCGAGAATATTAGACCACTGGGCAAACATATTTTGCGAATAATGCGGAGCCTTATTTATATAAATTGCAAATATTACGCCGTCGGTTCCCTGAAAAGCTCTTTCTACGGCACAGGTATTTTTGATTTCACTGCACCAAGCGACAATCGCTTCATCAAATGTATGTTTGATATATTCGGGTTCAATATCCAGATAATTAGTTCTGTCTTTCCCAAGCTGTTTATGAATCATTACACGAGGAGACAAATCCTTATTTTTCAAAATTCTTTCAGAAAATATTAACATTTCTGTATAATTTTGGGCAGTTTGATTATGAGGTACAAAACATTTCTTACTTTCTATACCATCAGGACTTGCAACCTGATGCCACCCTTTATTTGGAAAATCAAATTGAATGGTATCTTTTGCAAAGCAAAAAGACTTAATTAACAATAAACTCAAAACAACCGGAAAAAACTTTTTCATCATATTAACTCCCATGCCGGCTTCTCGGATGCGGCAATTAATTCTATATCTTTATCTTTAAGCATATTTTTAAATATATCTACAACGAATTTCTCACTTTGAAAATGGCCTAAATCAATAATAGTCATATTGTTGGCACTTAATGCCTGATGATGCTTTAAATCGCCGGTTATGAATACATCAATTCCTATTTTTTCAAGTTCCTGGATATATTCGGCACCTGATCCCGAACAGAAGGCGATAGAAGAGTATGTTTTGCGCTGACTATTAACAACTCTTATGCTTGGCAGGCTGAAAATTGTTTTTAATGTTGCTGCTAATTTAGAAAAACTTCTTTCATCATTAAATTTTTTATATTTTATAAATTCAAATGCCGTATCCAAATCCGTAAAACCGCATTTTTCAGCAAGATACTCGCTTACTCCGCCTTGTGCTATATCAAGGTTTGTATGAGCAGAATAAACCTGAATGTTATTTTGTATTGCTTTAATAATATAAGGAGTATTTATTTCTTTTATGGGACTAAAGAAAATAGGATGATGAGATATAATCATATCACATTTTTTTGCAATTGCTTCATCTACCGTAGAATTTGTAACATCCAGTGCAAGCAGAATTTTATTTGTATCTTCAATACCTAAATTTATCTGCCAGCCTGAATTATCCCACTTTTGCATTGTTTCAAGCGGTGCAAATTCTTCTATTTTTCTTATTACTTTACTTACTTTCTCCATATATTTTTTCCATTATTTTAAATGCAGCAGTTAGTTTATCGGTTTTTTCTATATGATAAATCTCATGTTCTTTATTTATTATATACAATTCATTGTAATTTGACGAGAATCCTGTATCTTTTTTTGAAATATCATTAGCACAAATATAATCGCAGCCTTTTTTATGAATTTTATTTTTAGCATTATTTAATAAATTTTCACTTTCGGCACAAAATCCTACTACTATTTGGTTTAAAGATTTGTGTTTTGAGATTTCAAGTAATATGTCAGGATTTTCAACAAGTTCTATTATAAGATTATTTCCTGTTTTTTTTATCTTTTGTTCTGATTTATTTTTTACTTTATAGTCACTGACGGCAGCTGCCATTATTAAAGAGTATGCATTTTTAAATTCCTCTTTAACAACATTAAACATTTCATCTGCCGTTTCAACATTTATAATTTTATATTGTTTTTCAACTTTTACTGTCGAAACCAGTACGACTTCGGCACCCAGTTTATAAGCACAGTCAGCAAGAGCAATCCCCATTTTTCCGGAGCTGTAGTTACCTATATATCTTACGGCATCTATATTTTCCTTTGTTCCTCCTGCCGTTATAACAAATTTCTTACCTTTCAAAATTTGAAACGGCAAAAGATAATTCTTTACCGTTTCAAATATAACATTTATATCGGCAAGCCGTCCTTTTCCGTTTGTTCCGCAGGCAAGGAAGCCGACTTCAGGTTCTATTATTTTTACTCCGTTTTCTTTCAAAATAGTCAGATTTTTTTGTACTGCCGGGTTTTCCCACATACCTGTATTCATGGAAGGTGCAATAATAACCTGTTTTTTGAATGCACAAAAGGTTGAGGTTAAAAGGTTGTCACAAATACCGTTTGCTATTTTAGAAATAGTATTTGCACTTGCAGGAGCTATAAGAAAAATGTCCGCTTCTTCTGTCAGGGCAATGTGTTCCGGCTTATAGTCTTCTATTTCAAATTGGTTTATGTCAACCGAATTCATGCTTAAAGATTCAAGAGTTGTTTTAGTAACGAAATTAAGAGCATTAGGAGTAACAACGACTTTTACGTTTGCATTATTTTTTTTAAAAAGTCTTATAAGTTCAAGTATTTTATAAGCGGCAATAGCACCCGTTATGCCTATCAATATATTCTTACCGCTCAGCATTTTTATTTACCTCATAGTCAAAAATCTTTTGGAGATTATTTAATGCTTCATCTAAACTGTCATTTATAATCTGATAATCAAATTTTTTTCCGGCTTCAAGTTCTCTTTTGGCTTCGTTTAATCTTTTCCGGATAGTCTGTTCATCTTCTGTATGTCTGCCCCTTAGCCGTTCTTCAAGTGTTTCGACGGATGGCGGCATAATAAAAATAGTTACTGCCTCCGGCATTTTCTCTTTTACCTGAGCTGCTCCTTTAACTTCAATTTCAAGAATCAAATCAATTCCTTTATTTAAAGTTTTTTCCACAAAACTCTTTTTAGTACCGTAGTAGTTTCCGCTAAACTCTGCCCATTCAAGAAACTCGTTATTTTCAACCGAATTTCTGAATTCTTCTTTGGAAATAAAAAAATAGTTTATACCGTCTTTTTCCCCTTCTCTTTGTTTTCTTGTGGTAGCGGAAATAGACAGTTTTATTTTTTGGTTTTTTTCAAGAAAAAGTTTTAGAAGAGTTCCTTTACCCACTCCCGAACAGCCTGCAATTATAAATAAACGACCTTTCATATTTTTCCCTGACATGTGATTTTTTTTGATTATACATGAATCCATATAAAAAGAAAAATAAAATTTTATATAAAATTTTCAAAAAATATTTAAAATACCTATTTATCTTCATCCAGATTTTTTATTTCACGGGCAATAAGTGTTTTTAAAATTCTGGCACCTATATACAAGCTTGTTCCGATAGCAATAACTGCTCCTGCGCTCCCCATAAATGATACTGCGATAGCACCCGCAAGTGCTGCCGTTAAAATTCCTACCTGAAATGATGTTGATGCTTTATCCTGCAGCTGTGCTTCCTGTCTTGCTATAGCACTCGGGTCAGGTTTACTTTCTTTAACCAGTTGATCCTGTGTCATATTATTCATTGATGAAAAGGTAGGACTTTGTGTTGTTACTCTGCTCTCAAATAGCTTGGGCGCAAGTGCTTCAAGTTTTGCAACTTTTTTTTTAACTTCAAAAATATCCCGTGTAAGTTGTTTATCCATAACAACTCTGTCTTGACTGCGCCTGTCTTTCCCGCTTCGGCGCTCAATTGCAACGGGGATATTCTGTTGTCTGCGGTCTTCGCTCTTTTGATATTGAGGATAAAGACTTGTTATTCTATACATGCTCACAATATTTCACCTTTAATAGTCTTAATGATAAACATCTTTTTTTTTGCTATTATAAAAGTTTTATGTAAATATTTTTTAAATCCGTCTTTTTATTATATCAATAAATTACAATTTTTACACTTATTTTATTTATATTATATCCTACAGAAAAATGAAAGTATCTAATCAATTAATAAATCAAGCAGTAAATCAGTATCCTGTTCCTTTAAATCAACAGGTACAAGTTATGCCTGAAAATACATCATCTTCAGGACAGCTTCCTTCCGTACACAATGCGGGAATGTTTCAAATTAATGCGAATTTGCCTGTTTCATATACAAAAATTGCAGAACTACAAGTTCCCGGATTAAAGGATAAAGCAAGTGTTTATAAACTTTCAAACGGTCAAAAAGTTATTATACAGCCTAAAAAAGGTCCGACTTATATAAAAACAACTTATAATGTAGGTTCAATGAATGAAACTGAAGATATAAGAGGCATAAGTCATTATATAGAACATAATCTGTTTAACGGAAGTAAAAATCTTGCGCCGAGAGAATATGATAAAAAAGTTTCGAAACTTGGCGGCAGTACAAATGCTTCAACAGGTTTTGAAAAAACGGATTATTATCTTTCACTTCAATTGCTAAAAGATAACTCACTTGAAGAAGGAATTAAACTTAATGCTATGCAGACGCAATTTCCGACCTTCCCCGTTGAGCAGCTGAATAAAGAAAAAGAGCCGGTAAAATCCGAAATTGATTTATATAAGGATGACCCGAATGATGTAGCTTCGAGTATAGCTTTAAAAAATTTATTTAACGTACAAACGAATTCTTCAAACTTTATTTTGGGAACAAAAGAGAATATAAATTCTTTTACAAGAGAACAGGTGCTTGATTATTTTAATACCTGGTATACTCCGGATAATGCCGTTACCGTTATTACCGGAGACGTTGATACTGAAGAAGCAATAAGACTTGTTTCAAAATATTATAATAAACCTATGGATTTATCTAAAATAAATCAACGTCATTATGAACCCATCCAATATACGGATAAACCGGTAAGAGCTGATATTGTACAGTCTAATGCCGCTTGCGCATCTGTTTTTATGGCTTTTGCGATTCCTGAAGGAACTAAAAATGATGATTTGGATAAAATAAATACATTATTGAATTTATTAACGGCTCCAAATTCAAGATTATCAAAAGCACTTGATAAATACGGACTTTGTATTGATATGTATATCGAAAATATACAGAATAAGCCCGATGGTGCCAAAGCTGTTATTGCAAATGTTTCTATGTCTGAGGATAAAATAGAAGAAATACTTGGAATTCTTTATGAAGAAATTATTCATATTGCAAATAATCCGCCTTCGTTTGATGACTTAAATAACATAAAAAAACGCAGAATTAATTCTTTAGAAGAATGCTCGGAAGAATCGGGCAGTTTAAATTCTACACTTACTAATATTGCATTAACAAATAATTTTAGTTATTTTGAAGATACTATAAGAAATACAGAAAATATTACTCCTCAGGATATATCTGAAACCGCAAAAAAATTTCTGGATCTCAATAAAGTATCAATCTGTGTTTCTCATGAAAAGACAGCTTCTTCGGATAGTATTAATCAAAATTATAATTCTGCATTAAATACATCAAAAACAATTTCTTTCGGAGCGACAAGCAGACCGGAACAAACGGCAGCTGAAGAAACAAATAAAATAAAACAGTTTAAGTTAGGTAATAATATTGAAACAACGGTAATTTCAGGTAACTCTAACGGGAAATCGGCAATAACCGTTAATTTTAATACGGATGAATTGAATTCCGTTGTTTCGCCCGCATTTATGGTTTTAAATGAATTAATTAACAGAGGAAGCAGTTTAAAAAATAATGAAATGTATAATGATATTAAAAATGCAAAAGATATGGGAATATACTTCTATGCAGGTGTTGACGGACTGGATGTTTCCGCTGTTTTTAATGATGAAAACCTTACTGATGTTATGTCTCTTATTAAAGAAACTTTGTTATATCCTAATTTCTCCCAAAGTGAGTTTGACAGGGCAAAACAAATAGTGAAAGATTCAATACTTTCAAAAAGTAAATCGGCATATGAAAAACTAAATCAGGAATTATTCCCGGATATAGAAAAATATGCATCCAAAGAAGAAAGATTAAAACAGCTTGATGAATTGACTCTTACGGATATACGGAACTTATACTCCGGAATAATGTCTACTTCACAAGCAAATGCCGTATTAACAGCACCGGTTGAGGAAAAGCCATATCTGCAGGATATGTTTAATAATGAGCTTTCTGCCGGAATGCCGGTATTTAAGCCGTTTTCAAAAGAAAAAAGTGCTTCATATAATATATATTCTCCGAATACGGAGCCGAAAATATTGACAGCGGTCGAAGAACAATCCCAGGCACAGATTCTTCAGGCTTATAAATTTAAAAAGACTGAAAATATTGATGATATGGCAAAAATTGAATTATTAATATTAATGCTCGGCGGCGGAATGTCATCAAGATTATTTACGGATTTGCGTGAAGACAAAAAACTTGCATATTCCGTGGGGGCTGAAAGTACATATGAAAAAGACTGCAGTGCAATTATACTTGATATATCAACAACAACAGACAGTCCTGATCCTGCAGAAGGTTCTCCTGAAAATGTACGTATAGCCCTTGAAGGATTTGAAAGAAATGTTAATTTATTAAAAACGGAAAATGTTTCTTCTCAAGAACTTGAAAATGCAAAAATAAAATTAAAAACAATGCTATTAGATAATATAGAAACAAACATAGGTAAAACAAGTACTTACGGTTCTTCAAAACGTTCTCCGTATGATATAAAGTTTCTTGAAGAAATGTTAATGGCAATTGACAGAGTTACGGCGGATGATATTAAAGCTGCATCAAATTATGTTTTCAATAACCCGCCCGTAACGTCTATTGTTGCAAGTCAAAAAACATTAGATGCACTTAATTTGTAATTTTTTGAATAAAAGACCTATGAAACAAAATTAAAAAAAGCACCCTAGGGTGCTTTTTTTAATTGCAAAAACTATTTCTTCAGGAATTCCGGAATATCCAGTATATTATTTGCAAATTCACTTGCTGCTTTAGAAATTTTTCCCGAAGGATTATTTAAGCTGCCTGCCGTTCCGAATAAATCCATAGCTCCCAGAGTTTTTGTTTCTTCCTGCTGGGCAAAATTATCTACTTCATTTTTCTTTAACTCGAAACCTGTTGCAATAACCGTAATTTGAATTTCACCCTGAATTCTGTCATCAATAACAGAACCGAAGTGAACGGTTGCATCTTCGGAAGCGGCGTCATGTATAACCTGAGCTGCGTCTGTTACTTCATATAATGTCATGTCTGGTCCGCCTGTTACGTTCATAATAATACCGGATGCACCATTAATTGAAGTTTCCAGCAGCGGCGAATTGATTGCCGATTTTGCGGCTTCTAATGCTCTGCCTTCACCTGTACCTCTGCCGATACCCATTAATGCCGAGCCTGAAGATTCCATTACGCTTCTTACGTCTGCAAAGTCGACGTTAATCATGCCGGGAACCGTAATAATATCGGAAATACCCTGAACACCTCTTAAAAGAACTTCGTCAACGACTTGGAATGCTTCTCTCATTGTTGTTCTTCTGTCGACTACTTCAAGCAGTTTATCGTTAGGAATTACGATTAAGGCATCGACTGTTTCTTTTAATTTTTCAAGTCCCTGCAGAGCCTGATTCATTCTCTTCTTGCCTTCAAAACTAAAAGGTTTTGTAACAACACCGATAGTCAATGCTCCTAATTCTTTTGCAATTCTTGCAACTACCGGAGCTGCTCCGGTACCGGTGCCGCCGCCCATGCCTGCGGTTACAAATACCATATCCGCTTTTCCGATTGCATTTACTATTTCATCTCTGGTTTCTTCTGCGGACTTTTCACCTTTTTCCGGATTTCCTCCTGCTCCTAATCCGTTTGTAAGTTTACTGCCGATTCTTATTTTATTTTCTGCCAGCGACATTTGAAGAACTTGAACATCAGTATTCATAGCCCAAAATTCAACACCGCCCAAACCGGCTTTTATCATTCTGTTTACGGCATTTCCGCCGCCGCCGCCAACACCTATTACTTTTATATCTGCCGGTGTTCCGCCTGATTGAGTCGGAGTTGAACCGCTGTTACTATTCTCTTTTTTACCAAAAATGTCCGGAACAAAATTTTCCACTTATTCGCCCTCTTTTTATTCTGTTACTTTTATTTATTACAATTTAATATATATACATGAAATCTGTTTTATATTAACTATTTACATAGTATTGTAAATTACTGAAATAGTAAAGAAAAAACCCCATAAATACTTATAGAATTTTAATAAATGTTTATGTTTCTATATTTAGTTTCTTTTTAATTCTTTGTTTGTTTGTCCCAGAATACTTGCTGCTTCAGTCAAATTTTTTGCTATATTACCGTATAGTTCCGAACTTTCACCGTAAGGAATTGCACTGTTCATAAGTTCATCAACATTTTGATTTATATTATTTAGTGTTTCCACAGTTTTTTTTATTTGCTGCTTCTTTCTTTTTAGAAAAAAATAATTTATAAGAGGCGTTGCCGTAAAAAAATGCTCCAAAGTTTTTTTAAATCTGTTTATTATATTATTTTGTTCTTTTTCAAGAAAGAAATTATTGTTTTGATGTGTGTTTTCATCTTCAATTGCTTCATCCGGAAGATAATCGCTGTCAAGTGTATTTAATCTTTTACTTTTTCTCTTTTTTCTTACGGGAACAGATGCATGCCTGTTGAGCTCCTGTGAAAAAATTTCACCTGAAAAAACATTGCTGCCATACAATTGATTATCATTACCAATTGCCATATTTATATTATTTCCGGTGTTTTTTGTGTAAAAATTGACCGGCTGGTTAAGATTGTTTCCTGAAATTTCCATACAATTTTCCCTATTATAATTATATATTGTATGGTTTTTTTGTTACCGTTTAAATATATGAATTTCTGTCAAATGTAAAAAAGTATGATAAATAGATTCCGAATAATTGTATCTTTATTGTCGTATCAATTATATCCTGTGCAGTTGAATTTTAAAATAATAATTTATCAGTTTTTTCAAAAAATTATTGGTGCCGTTAGTATAATAATATTTTAAATGTCTTAATATATTAAATCTGAAATTCCCGTATTTTGCTATATATAAATATTGCCATTGCGTTGTCATAAAATCAGTATCCAAATGTTTCATTTTCTGTTTGATTTTATTTATTATATATGTTTTATGTTTTTCAAATTCTTGAGTTCTGTTAATTAAGCCGTTATAGTATTCATGTTTTTCATAAAAAATTGAATGATCTAAAAATTCAAGTTTCTTTATTGTATAAGCAATATCTAAGTATTTGTGATTTTTATTGATAAAATCCAGACATTCATACATTTCATCAATAGTTTGTGTTGGATAGCCGAAAATTATAAAAGTATGATTTAAAATACCGGCTTTGTGAGAATTCTTTAATATTTCTTCTGCTGTTTTAATATTTATATTTTTATTTATTATTTCATTGCAAATACGCTGTGAGGTGCTGTCCAGTCCCCAGTGTATTGCAATACAACCTGATTTTTTTATTTTTTTTAATAAATTGTAATTAAATTCTTTTTCAAGACGTGCGAATACGGTATATTTTATATTAAGATTTTTCTCTATTAATAAATCTGCGACTTTGCTTAAGTATTTGGGATGCATTGCATTATCCCAGAAAGCAAAATATTTTGTATTATATTTTTTCGATAAATATTCTATTTCATTAACAAACTTTTCTGCACTTATTATTCTGAAGGGAGTTTTCTCTCTTGAGCATGTACAGTATATACATTTACCCCAATAACAGGAATATGACAATGATGCGCGGACGGGAAGAATAAATTCGCTCAGCAGATAATCTTCTTTTTTATATCCGGTAAAAGATTGAAACGGAAGTTTGTTTATATTTTCTATTTTTGTATTTTCATTATATTTGAGTTTATTTTTACTGATATACATTAGATTTATAATCTGTTCTATCGGAATTTCATTATTTATATATTTTGTAAGCTCAACAACCGTTGTGGTGCTTTCGCCTATGGAAACAGAGTCAAAAAACTTATAAAATAAGTCTTTTATGTTTGTTATTTTCCTGTAATTTTCTTTAAAATAGCTTCCGCCTATATTGATATGTATATTCTTGTTTTTTTGTTTTATTTCGTATGCCAGGATTAAGCCCGATAAAAAGTCCATACAAGTAGAAATTTGTATACCTATAATAGCGGGATTTTTATTAATTATTTCAAGGGCTTTTTCTTTATAGAACTCTTTTAAATAATCAAATGAATTATTGTAAATAAATAATATATCTTTCGGGTTTATACTGAATTTAAAATCTTCCTCAAATATTCCGGAAAGAAGCTGGGCGAACATTATATTCTTTATGTTGGTTATTAAATTCAAATAATATTTGAAAAAAGAAAAATTATACAAGTTTTTTTTAATTTTAGATTTTTTTCTATAAATTTCAAAATTGTGAATGTTTTTTTTCAACCAATTAATAATAACAAAACAAGCAGTTTTTTTACTTATTAAAATTTCCCGGAAATAATCAGGATAATTCATATATTTTTTTTCATTGTAAAAGAATAATAAATGTTCAATATATGTTAAGATTTTTTCATTGTCCAGATAGTCAATTAATTCGGCATTAAGGTTTATATATTCACAATCTATATTTTTATTTTCCAAAACCCCTATTAAAGAAGGAATTCCCGGTAACGGCAGTATGTCCAAAAACTCTTTTACGGGGACAATGAACAAATATTTCATTATAACCTCCTGTATCTGTCGATGTAGAAATAAGGGTCATCCAGTGTTTTTATTATTATATATACCGAAAAATAAATTATCAATATTCCCGAATAAAGACAGTGTTGAATTTTTTTTGAATGACACTATATATTTTTATGGTCAATAATTTTATCAGGTTTTATTTTATAAATAATGAATGGATTTGTAATTCCGGAGATTCTTTTATAATAGAGCTGATAATCTCGTCTATTCTTGTTTTAATCTTATTTTTATCTGCATTATTGCTGAAAAAGTATAAAAAAAGTTCCTCAAGCATTGATTTGAAATCAAAATTTCGTCCTTGCAGTTTTAAGTTGGTAATATCCGCATTTATACAATTTTGAATTTGGTAATGTGTTAAAGAATTTGTCGAAAGATAGGGATTATTTTCTCTCGGGCAAACTTTCTTTATACAATTGTTGTAATTATTTTGATTAATTATTTTATTATTATATAAATCAAAAATATGATAATGTATGTCCGAATTAGGACAATTTGGTGTACAGTTTTGATTTATAAGCAGCTCTATTCTTGATATATCTTTTAAATCATTGAAATTATAATTTTTATTTATTGCAAATTCAGGTCTTATTACGACTCTGTCAAATTTATCCAGTAAGTTATTAATATGTTCTGTTTCATCGATGGCTTTAACTTTTGAATATGTTGAATTAATAACGGAAGATACAAGTTTTATATCCGGGAATTTTTCTTTTATGTGGTTGTATAAAAGGTTTGATACAATTATAACTTCACAATTTGAACAGGAAATTATTTTAAGCAGTTCGTTGCAGAAAGTATCCTTAATATCGTCTTTTCTCAGGTTTGTATTTGTGAAGGTAAAAACAGGTGTAATATTATAAGAAATAATATTGGATATTATACGTTCTATTAGTTTTAAGCTGCGGATATTATACTGTGAAATTCTGCCTCCGGCCCATTTACAGTTCGGTGTTCCGTATACATATTTTATTGAGTGATTGTTTCCGAGTAAATTATGTAAAGTCGGTATAAATAGGTCATTACAGAATAAAAAAGGCATGGACCACTTTATATCGGGATATTTTAATATCTGCAGCATTTTATTACCTTCCTGAATTTCCTTTGTATGTTTAAGTATTGACAGATAAAGTTTAAACAGTGTTTTCCGTATTTTGAAATATATAATAATTCTGTTTCTATACTGCAAGACATTGCAAGTTTAATCGGATTTATAAGATTATCAATATCTTGAATTTTTTTGCTTATTTCTTCATTATTAATATTGCTTTTAAAAAAACTGAGATGTAAATCATCAATATTAATAATATCTTCTTTTTTTATTTCATATTTTTCCTGATTTTTATTTAATATGCACCATTCAGGAAGCATAACTTTATTTGCATTGATAATATCAAAATATTTTTTATTGTTTTTTATAAATTTAATTGTTGATTCAAGTTCTTTTTCTGTTTCATCCGGAAATCCCAGCATAAAAGTTCCCGCCAGATATATATTTGAACTATGGATAGCTGATAAGTATTTTTTAAAATTATTAACTTTTGTTCCTTTGTTATATTTATCTAATATCCGCTGTGAGGCGGATTCAAATCCTGTAGAAGTATATCTGAATCCTGATTTATATAATTTTTTTAATAGAGTTTTATTAAATTCGGCTTCTATTCTAATTGGTACAAAATAATATATTTTAAGTTTTCTTTTTAAAATTTCATCTGCAAGTTTAGAGAAAAAAGCCGGTTCAAAGCACGAATCTGTAAAATAGAAGTAATAAACCGCATATTTTTTGCAGATTTCTTCAAGTTCATCAGCAACAGTTTCAGGTTTTTTTTGAGAGTAAATGCTGCCATGTGTATAATTGCAGAAAATACATTTTCCCCAGTAGCAGCTTCTTGAAGTTTGCAGAGGTAAGACTATATGAGGCAGCAGATATTTGGAAAAGTCTAACCCGTCAAAACAATACTGCGGTACATCTTTCATAAATACAGCTTTAGAAGCATTCCGAACAATCTTGTTCTTATCATTTAAGTATATAAGATTATCTGTTTTATATAATTTGTCTTTGTATTTATAATTTTTTATTGTATTTATTAAAACATTTTCGCCGTCTCCGTACATAAATACATCAATGTATCTAAACAAAAACGGATTTACGGTAATTATATGCTGCATATGAGTAACATATTGTCCGCCGATTGTGATAAATTTTCTTTTGTCTTTAAGTTTTAATTCTTTAGCAATAGTTAAAGCACACAGAAACTGCGAGAAAGAACTTACGGAAATTCCCGTAAAATGTGAATTAATATTTATAATATATTTTTTGATAAATTTATAAAAGATATTATCATCATCATTTTCAAGAAAAAATTTTATTTTCTCAAATGTTGAAGTTTCGCTGTATAATTCTTCTTTAAATGAATAATTATTTGAAATTATTAACGGATAATACGGCAATGATGCCAGTTCCATAGATTTTGTAAGAAATATATTTGCTTCTATAATTTTATCAGGGTTGTAGAAATCTTTTTTATTGTTGAATATTAAAATTTTCTTATCAATATTATTAATTAAATATTTACAATACATTTGATTCCGTTTAAGGTAATTGTATATGTAGTTGTATTTTTTTTTGTTGTTGATGTTATTTTTATTATTAATAAAGTTTCTTGCTGTAACATATGCCCCATAGAGAAATTCTCCCGTGAGAATTTCTCTGTAAAAATCAATGTTAAAATCATAAATATTATTTTTTAAATCATATTTATTTAATATTCCTTTTAATGCAGGAAGTGCTGCACATACAGAAAAAGGACTCCACAAAGGCGGAAATATTAAAGATATTTGCTTCATTATTTACAAACCCAGCCAAAAGCTGTAGCTCTTGTACACCCTGCAATTTTTATTGTTTCAAAATTTCCGTCAATAAAGTCAATAAAACTTTCTTCAAATTCGGGTTCCAATAAATCAGCCATTTCATGGTGATTTTCTTCCGGAATATTATTCGGGGTGTTTTCTTTGTCCATATTTATCTCCTTTCTAATATAGGTTTATATTTTTCGCTTTGTATAAAAGTAAAAGTTCATTTGTACCGTATTGAAAAATTTTGTTATAAAAACGGTTATAAACAGAATATACTTTTTGACCCGCAATCTGAATTTCTTCCAGAGATACTTTTCTTAGCGGCATCGGGCACAAATCGAAATCATTTTCTATTTCAACATCTTGTTTTGTTAATCCGTATTTTTCAGGATTATTATAAATATCAATTCCTTTGACCATATTGAATTCGTTATAAATGCAGGCATCAATAATATTGTTATTATTAATCATAAAATTAACTGTTTCGTACATTTCCTGCTTTGTTTCTGTCGGTATTCCAAGCATAAAATACACAAAATTAAAGATTCCTGCATTGTGTGCAAATGTAAGGATCTCTTTATTTCTTTCAACGGTAGTGCCTTTTTTCAAAAAATTTAAAATACGGTTGTTTGCGGATTCAAGCCCCCAGTAGCATACTCTTAAGCCTGATTTGTATAATTGATTGAGCAGTTTTGCATTAAATTCCTTTTCAAATCTAATATCGCAAGAATAGTATATCTCTATCTTTTGTTCGATAATTTTTCTTGAAAATTCATCTGCAAAAACAGGATGAAGTGCATTATCGGTAATGAAAAACTTATTAACTTTATTTTGTTTAATAATCTCTTTAATCTCTTTTATTACATCATCCGCCTTTTTTTGTTTATAAATTGAGTTTACATTATGAAAACAAAATGCACATTTATTGTAATAACAGGAGTCAGATGTTGTCAGAAGCAGTACCCCGTCAGGAAGAAAGTATTTACTTCTGTCATAATGGCTGTAGTCAAATAAATGGCTTTCCGAATAAGTTTTATATGAAAATTTGTTTTCATATATAATTCCATCAGCCATGTATGTTAAATTTGGTACTTGATTAATACTGCGTCTGCCTGCAAGAAATTCAAGATATTCGGCGGTTGCTCTTTCTCCTGCGCCGATAATTGCACCATCAATGTATTCTTTAAATAAAACAGGGTCATTTTTTATGTGATTTATTCTTCTTGTGATATTCGGACCGCCAAATATTATCGGGGTTTTTATATTATTTTGTTTTAGCAATTTTGCCAGGGTAAGTGCGGCAATCATTTGCGAATCCGAAGAAATACTGATGCCTATATAATCCGCATTGTATTCTTTTATTTCTTCTACATTTTTTCTTAGAAATTCAATAAATATATTTTGGCCGGTATATAATTTATAGTCTTCATATTTTATTCTTGAATCTTTTCTCGCAAAATTAAATTTATTAATTATAAACGGATAATATGCAAGTGATATAAATTTAAGAACCTGCTCAATTATATGATAGGAAACAAGCAAATTCTTCATGTTATAAAATGCCGTAGGACTTCTGAGTGTGTTTATTGCACTGTCCAGTTTATCTATATATTTTAAAAAATCTGATTTTTTTTCATTGTATTCTTGAATTACTTCTTTATGTGGCGAAATTTCTATTTCTTGTTTACATTTGTAAATGAAGTCTTTTGTAAGTATATAATTATAAAAACCTATATTTAAGTCGAGTACCTTGCAGGTATGACCTAAGTCTTTAAGCGTACCCGAAAGCGCTGCCGCACCTGCTGCAACTCCGTTCATACTCCATTGAGGCGGAAATAAAAATAAAGCTCTCATATTTTTATACTCCCGCTTCTTGTAAACAGTATTGTCTTATACGGTCTGTTTTTTTTGTGTTATATCCCGGACAAACATTACAATTTATAAGTTTGTATTTGCAGTTTATGCATTCTTTTCTGTGAAAAGTAATATTCTGGAAAACATCCAGATTTAAATAGAAATGCTGATATAAATCAATGGCATTCTTAAATTCTTTAATATTAACTTTTTGATAATCAGCAGAAGCAAAACATCTTATGACAGACAGGTCGGGTTTTATGACTAGTTGCGGAGTGCATATTTGCTTATTATTTATTAATTCTGTTTTAATACCGTTTTGCTTCGCTTTTTCTTGTATTTGTTTAAAAAATAATTTGTCATTTTCATTAAGCAAACAATTTGGAAATGCATTACAGTCAAAATGAGGTGTAACATTAATGGCTTGTAAATGTTCAAAAATTTCAAGCATTGTTTTCTTTATCTGTTTATGAAAATCAATAATATCAATTGATTCTTCATTTAAAAAGGAAGGAACCGAAATTGCAAATCTTAAATTTTTTTGTTTTGTTTCTTGTAACAGATTAATTAAAAAACTGTAATTCTGGTTTGGTTTATATAGATTAAATCCCAGTCTGAACCGGGAATCGGACAATTTTCGGGAACATTCGATAACATTATTTCTAAAATTATTATATCCTTCCCGGCCTATATCGGAGGGTGAATTGCAGTTTATTAATAATGTAAATTTTTCATTATTTATTAAATCCAGAAAGTCTGCTATTTTATATGCATTGGTGTAAATTACGGAACTTTTAATTCTTGTATCTTTTATAATTAATTCTAAAATTTCTCTGAAATTGGGATGAAGAGTCGGTTCTCCACCTATAATACCGACAGAATTAAAAGAATTTGCAATAAAATCTAAAGCATATATGAAGTTTTTCATTGATATAAAATCAGAGCAATAATTATATGCATTTTTAGCAAAACAATATATACAATTATTGTTGCACTTGTTTGTGAGCATTATGCTGTGCATTTAGTTGCTGCTCCTTTTGTTGAGTTTGGAAGTTCAAGCATCTCGCCGTATTCAAAATCAATTTTGTTATCAGTAAACGGAATCATTCCGCTGCAGGGAGTAAAAGTAAGTTCAACTACATGTAAATTCTTTTTGTCGGGTGCAAAGTCGACTCTGACATACGAAAAATCTTTGCTTAATATTTCCGCATATTCAATCATTTCATCCCAGAATGAAGGAAAAGGAAGATTTTCATTTATTAGTTTGTCGAAGCAGCTAAAGTTTAATAATTCAAATTTGGTTGTATAAAATTGATAATATTTTCTTTCTTCTTTATAAAAAGGTATTTCTATAAATGTCGGTTTCCCGTTTAAACAATGTACTTTATAATCACATCTGTAGTTTTTGTTTCTTCCGATTGGTCTTAAATGTTCAGTAAATAATCTGTGACTGATATTTTTATATTGAGGTTCGACACTATATTCTTCATAGTTTATTTTTAACCAAGTTTTTGTTAAATCCCGTATGTCTTTTTTATGTATATTCAAAAAATTCTTATCCCTGACAATCATATTCATTTTCCAGCCATGATTTGCTTTTAATACAAACTTGCCGGGAAGAATTGAAAAATCAATTTTATCGAAATTATCATAAATTCCGTATAATTCCGCCGTGTGATTTTCTCCTATTTTAGATGCAACATAACCTTTTACCAGAATTTTATCCGTAAGTTTTGACTTTAATTCAAGATTTTCGTTGTATATTAGCCATCTGATTTTCTCATTAAGTGTTCTCGGTTTTTCCCAGTTATACTCATAACCCAAAGCAAGAGAGGCTCTTTTATTTATATAATAATTTGTGTATTTTTTCGGGCAGTATTTAAAGAAAGGATAAAATCCTTTTGTTTTTTCAAAAAATTTATCAAGAATATACTTCATACTATATTTAATTCCACGGTTTTATTAATTTAATTAATGATTTTTTTCAACATATTAATACTCGTAAACATGAGATTTCATACCATATTGTAACCAAATACATAAAATTTGTAAATATGCTTTTGTAATATTTTAATTAGGTCTTTTCGTGAAGAACCACATATAAATAGGAATGTTTTTGACTATGTAATACCATAAAATATGGAAAGTGATAAAATATGGTTTTAAAAAATGAGTTTTCTAAAGACAGCCCGATTCTTACAACAGGTGTTGTTGCTTCAATGCTTGATATTACACCGGACAGACTCAGAACATATGATACGGAACATCTTATAAGTACTCACAGGGTTAAGACCGGGCAGGTACATAAAAGATTATACAGTCAGTATGATGTTGAATGGCTGCAATCATTAAGAATTCTGTTGAAAACATATAAAATGAGCATTTCTTCCGTTAAAATACTGCTTCAGATTATACAGAAAAATCCTGATATTATTATGCCTGATAACAAAATCGGCGATATTCTGACAGAAATGGCTCAAAATCCTAATTTTAATAAAGTTGTTAAAAAATTTAAGTTTTAGTCTTTATATTTAATATTTTCAAGCTCGGGGTATTTTTCTTTTAGCATATTATATTCCGTATCAGTCAGGTTTGTATCTTTTATTGACTGAACCATATTGTTATAATATTCATCTTTAAATTCATCTTTTATCATACTGTAGTAATATAAAAGATTATGGATTTTATAAAACAGAAAATCATTTCTTAGAATATTGCAGGTATTTGTTTCTTTCATTATGTTTTCAACGATATCGAAAATTTTTATATGGTCAATTAATCTTCTGTTATTATCGGTTAAAACTGAGCCTTCACGGTTAAATCTGTATACATACAGTTTTTCTCTTATAAAAAATATTTTCTCCGCTGTCAAAAGAGTTCCGAATATTACTTTATGATCTTCAAAATCAAGACCTTCCGCAAAATCTATGTTGTTTTTGTCAAATAATTCTTTTGTATACAATTTATTCCATACACACATAGGGTAGCTGAACGGTGATAAATCGCGCCAGTTGAATATTCTGTCATCAATAATATTTTCAAAATTAGCGTCAACAAAATACGGAAATGGTGCATTGACTGCATTTTTTTCATCATACCCGTCAGGCATGCACATTGCAATATCCAAATCTTTTTCTTTTATTAAATTATAAAGCCGTTCAAACATTTCGGGTTTTACCCAGTCATCGGGATCTACAAAGCCTATACATTCACCCTCTGCCAGCCGCAGTCCGTCATTTCTTGCAGCGCCTGTTCCTTTATTTTCTTTATGAATTACTTTTATTCTTGAATCTTTTTGTTTATATTCTTCAAGAATTTCATAGCTGTCATCTGTTGAACCGTCATCGACACATATAATTTCAATTTCTTTGAGTGTTTGATTAATCAGGCTGTCTAAGGATTGTCTTAGATATTTTCCGACATTATAAACTGGAAGAATAACCGAAACTTTTGGTTTTGTTTGTTCTTCTGTTGCTAATTCAGTCTGTTTTTCATTTTTTTGATTCGCTGTTTCGCTTTCTTCCGCCGTTTTTTTTGTAATATTAAGTTTTCTTTTAATTTTATTATTAAGTTTTATAATTCTTTTGAAGGGTTTTAACTGATTTTCATAATATTCTTTTTGTTCTATTATGTGGCTGCTTAGGGTTTCTTCTTGGATTTTGTTTCTTTTCTCCTGCACTTCAAGCATTTCTTTTAAAGATTTAATTGTTTCTTCATATGCATTTTTTTGTTCCGAAAGTTTTGTTTCCAAATTGTTTATATGCCAGTTTTCAACTTCTTTTTGTCTTTTAATTATTTCTTGTTCATACCATTCTTTTTGTGATTGAAGTTCTGCTTCATAGTAATTTTTCTGGTTGGTTAAATCATCAACGCTTTTAACGTTATAGAAATCTTCTAATCCTTTTTTTTCGGCAGCAAGTTTTTCTTCATACTGTATTCTTATTTTTTCTTTTTCATATTCGTATTTTGATTCTAAAAGCTTAATTTCGCTTTCAAAATATCTTTTTTGAGAGATTAAGGATTCTTGATATTCTTTTTCCAGTTTTATATATTTTTCGTTGTTATTTTCCATTATAAATCCTAATTTTTCTTAAGAATTTTTTTAATTCTGTTTTTGATTTGAAAAGAAATCTTATATAATTTTAATATTATTTTAACCAATAAAAAATTATTTTCATAATAGTATTTTTGTTTTGCAAGTTCTTCCCGGTAATATTGTTTTTGTTCTTTAATTTTCCATTCATATTGGGCAGTCAGATGTTCTTTTTGCTGTCGTAGAGATTCTGCCTGCCACTTCTTTAATTCTTTTTCCTGCAAGTGTAATTTATTATTTAATTCTTCATAAAGTTGTTTCATTTCATAAGTTTTTTTGGATTCCAGAAACTCAAATTGTTCATCAAGCCTTTTTTTTACTTCTCTTGCTCTTTCTTCTTCGCTGAATTTTTTCCACCAGTTTTCGATATTTTCTTTTTCCTGCTGCACTTCTTTTTTATATTCTTCCAAATATTCTTTAATAGCCAGAATATCAAGATTACATTTATGTTCTGCAGCTTTTATTCTTTTATTAGAACTTTTATATTTTTCTATTAAAAAGCTCCAGAACTGAAAATATGAACTTTCCAGTATGTTTTTAAATTCGTCATAACAATAACTTGTTTTAAGATTTTCCCAATCTGAATCCGTTAATTCGATTTTAAGGAAAAATTCTCTCATTTTTTTGTAATAATCTTCGTAATATTTATCTTCCAGCAGGGTATATCTGTGAAAAATGTCATCAACAATCCAGTTTACTATTTCCGATTTTTTTTCTTCAAAAAATTCCCATTGTTTCAGGATGTTATAGGTCATTTCTACCATCGGAATTCTGTCATATACTTTTTTATCCGAATTTTGCATTGTTGACAGGGTTCTGTTCTGCCGATAGTAATACAGTTCTTGCCATACAATATTTATTTTTTCCGCCTTAAGGTATGTTTCAAAGAAGAAAGGCAGGTCTTCATATATAAATCCGTCTTGAAATTTAGCATTGACTTTTTGAAAGAATTCTTTTTTGTAAATTTTATTCCATAAGACTACATTAATTTTAAGAATTTCATCTTTTGTTTCTTCGGATGAAAAGCAGTTGCTGCCGAATTTTTCAAGAATTTTAAGGCTGTAGTAATCATTAGTATAGAATGCTTGTTCTTTATCATCATATAGTTTGGCTTTGCACATTGTAATATCAGTATCTGCACTTTTAGCCTGATTATACATTTTTTCAAACATATCAAGTTCTACCCAGTCGTCGGCGTCAACAAACCCGATGTATTCACCTGATGCTATTTCAAGACCTATGTTTCTGGCGGTTGACTGCCCTGAAAATCCGGGAGTATGCAGTAATTTTATTCTAATGTCATTTTTAGCATATTCTTTTACTATATCTAAAGAGTCATCAACAGAAGCATCATCTACACATATTATTTCTATATCTTCTAATGTCTGATAAACAAGTGTGGACAAACATTTTGATATATAATTTCCAACATTATGAAAAGGAACTATTATTGATACTTTAGTCATTCTCGTTAAATTTCTCCAGAGCTGAAAATTTGAAAGTAAAATCAAATTTTATTTTTTTTAGTATTCTTACATAGATTTTATCATTATAGTAATAAATATCCAAAAAGTTCGGGTATTTTTTTAATTTTAATATATGAGTTTTATATTTAAAAGAGTATACGCCTTCTTCTTTATACAGTATTTCCATAACTTTATACATTGATTTTATCTTGTATTTCTGAAATTCATAGAATAAGATATTTCCTGTTTTTAAGTTAGAGAACAAAAAATAATTATATTTGAAAGAAGGTTTTACCATATCGGGACTAAATAACTTTTCGTCAACAAAAGAGCTTTCATTCTTAAGTTTTTTTGCAAAAGCAGCCTTATACTTAAACTTTAGATGTTCAAATCTGTATATGAAATCCTCAACCTTTTTTCTGAAAAAAGTATATTTTATGTCGTCAAAGTCAGGTAAATTTTTTATTTTTTCATACATTATTTCGGCAACATCAATAACGTTCAGAAATTTCTTTCCCGCTTTTTGAATAATGGAATTTTTACGGTTAATACGGTAAAAATACAAAAAATCTCTTACAATGGAAATGCGGTTTGTTTTAAAGAAGATTGAAAAGAAAAAAGGACCGTCCTCGAAGATTAAACCGTCGGGAAACCTTGCCGAGCATTCTTCTATAAAGCTTTTTCTGTAGAGTTTATTCCATGCCATGACGCAAACATCCATAATAAAGGATTTTGTGTCTTTATATGAAAATGCTCTGTTATCAAAAGAAGAATCAAAATAACCGAGTGTATAATACGGGTTTGAATCATCAATCATTTGCTTTGTTTCATCAAACTGATGAACGGCACATATTGATATATCGGTGTTTAGTTCGGTAATATTATTATATAGTTTTTCAAGCATTGTTTCATCAATCCAGTCGTCCGAGTCAATGAAACTGCAGAATTCACCTTTGGCAGCCTTCATGCCTGCATTTCTGGCAGAAGAAAGCCCTCCGTTTTTTTTATTAACTATTTTAATTCTGGAATCTTTATTTTTATATTCTTCAAGAATTTTTCTTGAAGCGTCGGTTGAGCCGTCATTTACGCATATTATTTCTATATTTGCAAAAGTTTGGCATAATATGCTGTCAAGACACTGCTTTAAGTAATTTTCAACATTATATACGGGAACTATTACTGATATTTTAGGTTCTTTCATAATTATTTCCGTTCCAGCTTTGAATATTCAAACTTAAAATTGAACTTAATCTTCATGAATAATACTACATAAATTCTGTCATCCTGATACCAGATATCATATAAATTTGTGCGTTTTTTTAAGCGGAATTTTAAATTCCGGAATTTAAAATAGTATATATTTTCTTCCGTATATAAAACCTGCATTATTTTGTACATTAAACGTATAACAAATTTGCGGTAATAAAAATGTAATATACTGGTTTTGTCTTTTATGACACACAGATTTTTATATGTAACCGGCATTTCTTTATTGATATAAGAAAAGTCAAAGAGATTTTCATCCAAAAGATAAGATTTTTCTTTAAATTTTTTTGAGAATTTATTTTTTAATTTTATCGGCAGAAGTTCGTATCTGTATATAATGTCGTCTGCTTTTTTTTGAAAGAATTCATATTTAATGTCATCAAAATCGGGGAGGTCTTTTATTTGTTCAAGCATTAAATTGACAATATCAATTATATCTAAGAAATTTTCTCCGGGATTACGGACAATTGAACCTGCTCTGTTAATTCTGTAGTAATATAAGAAATCTCTTATTACAGAAACTTTTGCGCCTTTAAAAAACAAAGAAAAGAAAAAAGGACCGTCCTCGAAAATTAAACCGTCAGGAAACCTTGCGGAGCATTCTTCTATAAAGCTTTTTCTGTAGAGTTTATTCCATGCCATGACGCAAACATCCATAATAAAGGATTTTGTGTCTTTATATGAAAATGCTCTGTTATCAAAAGAAGAATCAAAATAACCGAGTGTATAATACGGGTTTGAATCATCAATCATTTGCTTTGTTTCATCAAACTGATGAACGGCACATATTGATATATCGGTGTTTAGTTCGGTAATATTATTATATAGTTTTTCAAGCATTGTTTCATCAATCCAGTCGTCCGAGTCAATGAAACTGCAGAATTCACCTTTGGCAGCCTTCATGCCTGCATTTCTGGCAGAAGAAAGCCCTCCGTTTTTTTTATTAACTATTTTAATTCTGGAATCTTTATTTTTATATTCTTCAAGAATTTTTCTTGAAGCGTCGGTTGAGCCGTCATTTACGCATATTATTTCTATATCCCGAAAAGTCTGGCTAATAATACTGTGAAGACATTTTTTTAAAAATTTTTCAACATTGTAAACGGGAACAATTACTGATATCTTACACATTTTATTTCTCCCGTTTATTATATTTATCTATTAATTTTTGAAGGGGAGATTTCATTTCTTCTCTGAGCTGTATTTCTTTATCAATAAGCTGTTGTTGAAGGCTGGCTATTTTTTCATCGTATTTTAAAAGTTTTTGTTCAAATTCCGTATATAACTCTTTTTTGAGTTCTGTTAAACTTTGCGCTGTATTATCTTTTTCTGTTTGTATTTCTGCCTGTATTTTATCTATATATGATAAGATATTTTTTTCAGTATTTTCAATAATATTAAGGACTTTTTCGTGTTTATTGTTATTTTCAAGCAGTAAATCGGTTTTTATTTCGGAAAATTTTTCTTTTATTTCTTTTTGTAAGAAGTTTATATTGTTTTTTATATTCTCTTCGCGGTCAATTATATTTCTTTGTTCCGTTTTCAGTTCTTCAAAATTTGAATTTAATATGTAAGACAGGTCTTTTATATCGTTATATAAGTTTTTTGAACGCGAAATTATTAAATCTTCTGCCAGTTTCTGATTCTTTGATATTTCATTATAAATTTGAGATACTTTATTAACTGTCTTTTTTTCTGTTTCTTCTGTTTCTTTTCTTATAAGTTCAACTGTCTTATTGTTTGAATTTTTTATTTCTTCATATAATGCTTCTATATTATTATTTAAGTCTTGTGAATACGATTCCAATAAATCGTTTGTCTTTTCATAATTTTGTGTAATTTCATCGTAAATTTGCGAAATTCTGTTATCGGATTTTTGTATTTCATTATTCAAATTATTATAATTTGAAGCGGCTAAATCCTCGGTATATTTATAATTTTTTGATATTTCATCATAGATTTTAGAAATTTTTTCATCGGTTAATATAATATTATTTTTAAGGTTCTCGTTAAAAAGTTGTTCCAGCGAGTTAAAGTGTTCTTGTGAATATAATGTTAAATTATCCTTAATTTCGTTTGTATATTCATAGTTTTTGGAGATTTCATCATAGATTACGGATATTTTGCTGTCTGTTCTTTGCTCTATTTCAATTGATTTTTTTTCAAGGGCTTCAATATTTTCCTTGCCTGAATTACTTATTTCTTTAAAAAGATTAGAAAATCTGTTATTAATATCGCTTGAAAATTCTTCCGCTTTTTTAGATGTTTTTTCAAACAATTCTTTAGTATATTCATAATTTTTATCTAAATCGGAATATATAAGATTAAATCTTCTGTCTATTTCCTCTGTATTAGACATTTCCGAGCGCAGTCTGTCCTCTACTTTGTGTATATCAAGATATTCAGTAAATACTTTTTGGTTAAAATCTTCAAAAGTATTATTTATAACCATTAAATATCCCTGAAAATGATAAACCCTTTTCCAGTACTGATTGTCAATATCATTAATTTCAAGACTTTCAAAAATTTTTTTCATTTGAAAGAAAAATTCTTTATGATAATTTTCTTTTAAAAGAGTATAACGGTGGAAAAGGTCATTAATTATCCAGCCTTTTATTTTATATTGTAAATCTTTTAAATACACTGTATTTTTTAATTTTTCGTAAGTCGAAGAAACCATTGGCAGACGGTCAAGAATTTTATTATTGAACTGCTGCATTGTTGAATTTTTGCGGTTAATTCTGTAATTGTATAAAAATTCCCATAATATTTGTATCTTTTTGGCAGGCAGATAAGTTCCGAAGAAAAAGGGCAAATCTTCATAAATAAAGCCTTCGGGGAATTTTTCTCCTATTTTTTCCAAATAGGAACGTTTATAAATTTTATTCCAGAGAGCAACATTTATATCAAGAATTTTTTCTTTTGTATCTTCCGCACTGAATATACTGTTTTCCATATTACTTAAAACAGAAAGCGAATAATAGTCGGAGGTTATGTATTTTTCATTTAAATCGTCATATTCTTTAACAAGGCACATAATAATATCTGCATCTGAATTTTTAGCGGCATTATTCATTTTTTCAAACATATCCCGTTCTATGAAGTCATCGGAATCAACGAATCCGATATATCTGCCTTTTGCTGTTTCAATGCCTCTGTTTCTTGCAAAACCCTGTCCTTTTCTTTCGTTTAGTTCCAAAAGTTTGATGCGTTTATCTTTTTGCATAAAATTTAAAACAATGTCACGGGATTTATCGGTTGAAGCATCGTTAATCAATATTATCTCAATGTCTTTTAAAGTCTGGTTTATAACGGTATTCAGACATTGTTCAATATAGTTTTCCACATTATTAAACGGTATTATTATTGATACTTCCGGTATTTTAAATTCCATAATTATTTTTTCAGTTCGTCTTTTATTTGCTGCATTTTAGTACTTAGTTCTTTATAAATTTTGGTTAATTCTTCATAGAAAAGATTGTTTGTATTGTTTATATGAGAATAAATTTTATCTATGTTTTCATTCAAAGATTTTTCAATGTCTATAATACTGACGGCAGAGTTTATGCTTTCTTCCGGCAGAGAACTGACTGCCCGCAGTTTTGAATCAGTTTCATCCGTGCTTATATCAATAAGTCTTTTTAGGTTTACGTATCTTACTATTATTTCTTTTTCAAGTTCATTTAGTTTTTTATAAATTAATTCTTTATCATTGTTAAATAAGGAAGTTAAATCATTATTTTTATTTTGTACGATTTCTTCCGTGTAATGATAATTATTTGTTATTTCTTCATAAACTTTGTTAATATCACAGCCTTTTTTATTTATTTCGGAATTTATATAATCATAAACTTTTGATATGTCGGCATAAATTTGTTTGTTGTTTTCTTCGGATAAAGCGTATAAAGCTTTAAAGACCTGTTCTTTTTCCTTTTCAAATTCTGAATTTTTATTATAAAACAGGCTTTCCAACTGATTAAATCTCAAAGTAAGTTCGTAGCTGCTGTTATTGATAGTTTCGATATTCTTTTGGCAAATCCCGTTAAATTCTTCTTTTAACTCGTTTATCCGTGAATTTAATATTTCGGATATTTTATTTGTTTCCGCTATTACCTTTTCTTCAACAGCCGCCGCTAATTCTTTATCGTTTTCAATAAAAGCGCGTCTGTATAAAATGTTATTTTCAAGTTTGATGTTTTTACCGGATATAATTTCCAGATATTTGTCTTTTATAAAATCTGAGGAATAAGTATTGTCAGAGGCGATAAAACATACAAAATCGCCGGAAGCAACGGAAATGCCGGTTTTCTTGACTGTTTCTTCATCATTGTATTGAGGAAGGCTTATTAATTTTATTTTTTCACTTGCAGTTGCAAGATTTTTGGCAATTTCTTCGGAATTATCGCTTGAAGCGTTATTAATACAAATGAGTTCAAAATCCTGAAAAGATTGTTTCAAAATGCTTTCAATACAATCTTTAATTGTTTCCTGCGAATTATTATATGTTAAAATTAATGATATTTTAGGCTGATTCATTTTTTATCTCTTTTTTACCGATTTGTATCTGTCCATAAATTTTGTGAAAATATTTTTTTTGCTTTCCGTAACATCATTTTCTAATTGCGATATTATATTCTCCATATCTATCAATTTCTTTTCATACTTTATTCTTTGGCTATTTATTTTTTCATCAAAGTCGTTTTTCAAATTATTCAAATTCTGTTGATACTGCATATCCAATTCTGATATCAAATTTTGTATATTTTGATGTATAGACTTAAGATTTTTTTCATCTGCTTTGTCGTTTAGTTTATTCTTTACAATATTGATTTCATTGGTATTATTTTCGCTGTAATGCTGAAGGTCATTAACTTTTTGATTAAAAGACTTTTCAAGTGCAATATTCCAGTCTTTTATATCCTTATATAATTTAGCTGTTTGGTCATTTGTATGAGAATATATTTCTTTTAATTTAAGATTAGAATTCCTTTGTATCTGCTTATTCTGTTCGGATAATTTTTTGTTAAAATCGTTATTTAATTCATTCAGCTGATGTTCGTTTTTTAATTCAATATTATTCTTTGTCTGCTCTATGTATGTATATAATTCACTTTTAGCAGATGAGAGATTTTCATTTGTTGAATTTGCCAGGTTTTCAATTTTTTGGTTTGATTTTTCTTCAGAAGCCAGTACAAGATATTCTGTATATTTATAATTTTTTGTTACTTCTTCATATACTCTGGATATTTTTTCATCTGTCAGAGTATTTACATTAATAATTTCCTGTTTGACATTATTTTCCAAATCTTTTGTTTTTGCGGAATTTAAAGCAATTTGTTCGAAAATATTTTTTATTTCATTTTTGTGGTTATTTATGTTTTCTTCAATTGAAGAAATTTTTTTATCTTTCTCCTCAGCCAGATTATTTATATAATTATAAGCTTTACTTATTTTCTCATCTGTTTCAGTAATTATGGAATTTTTTGCATTTTCTATATCACGTCTGGTATTGTTTTGGTTTAAGGAAATTTCATCAAGAATTTTTGTTATTTTTTCCTCTGTTAAATTAAAATTATTTTCAATACTTTTATTCAAATTATCCTTAATTTCGTTTGTATATTCATAGTTTTTGGAGATTTCATCATATACGGAAGATAACTTTTTATCAGTTTGTGTTTTAAGTGTTTCTTCCGATATTTCAATTAATTCTTTGGTAAAGTCATAATTCTTGGTTATTTCCTTATAAACTTCAGAGATTTTATTATCGGTCGAATTAATGCTGTTTTGGAGATTTTGTGAAAACATCTGTTCCAGAGAATCGGCATGCTCTTTTATATCTTCGGTTAAGTTATCTTTGATTTCATTTGTGTATGCGTAAGTTTTAGATATTTCATCGTAGATTTTAGAAATTTTTTCATCGGTTAATATAATATTATTTTTAAGGTTCTCGTTAAAAAGTTGTTCCAGCGAGTTAAAGTGTTCTTGTGAATATAATGTTAAATTATCCTTAATTTCGTTTGTATATTCATAGT
>CAZNEN010000019.1:0-34677 GCA_964572355.1 uncultured Muribaculaceae bacterium | reverse complement strand
TAACCGATACGGAAGGAAATATTATTGATAAAAAAGTTGAAATTCTTCCGTGGGAGCCTATTGCTCTGAGTAAATTGGGCTATAAGCATTTTATGCTTAAAGAGATACATGAACAGCCTGATGTTATAAGAAATGTTTTAAACGGCAAACTTTATGATATTGACGGTCCCGTCGTATTAAAAGAAGTAAATCTGGATAAAGATGTAGTAAGAAAACTTAACAAAATAGAAATTATTGCTTGCGGAACATCGCTCCATGCCGCAATGGTCGGAAAATATTTAATAGAAGATTTTGCAGGAATATCCGTTGAGGTAGAAGCTTCAAGCGAATACATCTACAGAAAAACAACTACAGATTCTTCAACATTGGTAATAGGAGTTTCCCAGTCGGGAGAAACTGCGGATACAATAACGGCAATTAAGCAGGCAAAAGAGAAAAATTCACATGTTCTTATAATCACAAACAGACCTGATTCAAATATGGCAAGACTTGCAGACGGTTTAATACCTGTTAATGCCGGAATTGAAGTCAGTGTTGCCGCAACAAAATCATATACGGCACAATTAATATCTTTTTATCTTCTTGCAATGCACCTTGCAGAAATAAAAGGTACACTGGATAAGGTATATTTAAAAAATCTTAAACATGAACTTATTCAGCTGCCTACAAAGATAGAAGAAGTACTTTCAAATACTTCGGATATTCAGGAATGCGCAAAGAAGTTCTCCTCATACAAGAATTTTATATATATCGCTCGCGGAATAAATCTTGCATCTGCTTATGAGGGAGCATTGAAATTAAAAGAAATCAGTTACATAAATGCAACCGGATATCCGGCAGGTGAATTAAAACATGGACCGATAGCCATGCTTGATGAAACCATGCCTGTTCTTTCGATATTAATACCGGGCGGAGTTTCATACGACAAAATATTATCAAACAGTGAGGAGGCAAAAGCCAGAAACGCAAAACTTATTGCACTTACTTCTTCTTGTGATAAAAATATAGATATGCTGTTTGATTTTGTTCTAAGAATTCCAAACATAAGCGAGATATTATCTCCGGCGCTTACATGTGTGCCATTACAGCTTCTGGCATATTATATAGCAGAATTCCTGGGAAAAGATGTTGATCAGCCAAGAAATTTAGCAAAATCGGTTACGGTGGAATAATGATTACGACAAAAGAAGTTAAGGTTAAGGTACCTGAAGAATTTACAAGTAAATATATAGAAAATGAACTTAAAAAAATGGGTCTGGATGTTCTAAGATGGGCAATAACAGACTTTGATGATGAATATTATACTTTAAACCTTGCTGTAGTAAAGGATTAAATAAAGTTTAAAATTTCAGTTAAATCTTTATTTTCTATTATGATATTTGCATTTTTTTTAAGTACGGGTTTTGCGCAGAAGGCGGCTCTTTTTGCCGCATATTTAAACATGCTTAAATCATTTGCCCCGTCGCCGACAACAAGGGTATCTTCCAGGGTTACGTTTAGGAGGGTTTGAAGTCTTTTCAACATTTTCCCTTTACTGTCAGAAAACATCATCTCGCCTCCCAATAAACCTGTTAGCTCTCCGTTTTTAAAATGAAATATATTAGAAAATTGAGCATCATATCCAAGAATTTTTTGAGCAGGGATTGTTGCGATGTCATAGCCGCCTGAGAAGCAGACAACTTTATATCCCATCTTTTTCAGTTCTGTTATTGTTTCTTTTGCGCCTTTTGTATAGGGCAGATTTTCACAGATATATTTTATTTTTTCTTCCTTTGCTCCTTTTAACAGAGTGACTCTTTTTACAAGACTTTCAAAAAAATCTATTTTGCCCTCCATCGCATCCGTTGTAATTTGTTTCATCAAAGGCTCAATATTATATTCTTTTGCAATATATTCAAGTGTTTCACCCTCCATTAAAGTAGAGTCAAAATCAAAAACCGCAAGTTTCATACTAATATCCTTTTTTGGCAGATAACATAAGCATTATATATGATAATTTTGTAATTGTCCCATATTAAAAAATATTTATGTTACTTTAAATTTGTATCAGAACATTTTAATATATAAACTAATATGTAAATATAATTTTAAAATTTTTGTAGAGAAAAAGTTGCTTTTTTGTTATCTTATTGATATAAGATACTAGGCAATAGATAAATGTTCAGAACAAGAAGGAGTAACAATGGGTTTACCAAATGTAGCATATTTTTCGATGGAAATAGCAATTGACCAGTCTATAGCAACATATTCCGGGGGGTTAGGATTTTTAGCAGGTTCACACATGCTATCTGCAGGATATCTTCAAATGCCTATGGTTGGTGTGACAATGTTATGGTCATATGGTTATTATAATCAGAGAATAAGTCATGACGGAAATGTTGAAGTTGCTTATATCAGAAAGCATTATGACTTTTTAACGGAAATTAACGAAACCGTTGAGGTGGAAGTATACGGTGAAACAGTAAAGGTTAAAGCATTTATGCTTGAACCTAATATATTTGATACTTGTCCAGTTTATTTCCTGACAACAGATACAGAAGAAAATTCCGAATGGGCAAGATCAATATCTCATAAGCTATATGATGGAGATGAAAAAATAAGAATTTCACAAGAAACTGTTTTAGGTATAGCGGGTATAAGACTTCTTCAAAAAATCGGATATAACTTTGATTGCGTCCACTTGAATGAAGGACATGCTCTTCCCGCTGCATTTGAACTTCTAAGACAATATAACGGAGATATTAATAAAGTAAAAGAAAAAGTAGTATTTACAACACACACACCCGTAGCGGCAGGAAACGAAGTACATTGGGTTGATACACTGTTAAAAGGCGGCTTCCTGGCCGGTTGTTCAAGAGAAAAAGCCGTTGAATTAGGCGGTGAACAATTCTCATTAACTGTTGCTGCCTTGAGAATGTCCAGACTAGCTAATGCTGTATCTCAACTGCACGGTCTTGTTTCAAATAAGATGTGGAACTGGGTAGAAGGAAGATGCCCGATTCGTGCTATAACAAATGCGGTTAATCTTCATTACTGGCAAGATGACAGAATGAAAACCAACAATTTAGAAGCACTATTAAGTGCTAAGCTTGAAATGAAGAAAGAAGTATTTGAATTTATTGCAAACTCAGTAGGTAAAAGACTTGATCCCAACGTATTAACAATAACCTGGGCAAGAAGATTTGCCGATTATAAGCGTGCCTGGTTGATATTTATGGATGAAAACAGAATTTTAAAACTGTTAAATGAAAATAAGGTTCAGCTTATATTTGCAGGTAAATTTCATCCTGATGATGTTATCGGAAAAGAAATGTTTAATAAAATCCTGAGAAGTTCATATTCTATGAAGAATGTTGTAGTATTAACCGGTTATGAGCTTGACTTAAGCGGCAAATTAAAACGTGCTTCCGATATCTGGCTGAATACGCCTTTAAGACCGTTTGAAGCATCGGGAACTTCAGGTATGTCTGCAAATGCAAACGGTGCTCTTCACTTATCCACATATGACGGATGGGCTGTTGAAGGAACATTCCCAGGAATTAACGGTTATACAATAGAATATCCCGGACTTGATGATAATATTCCTTGGGAAGAAAGACACAGAAAAGATTATGAGTGTATGATGTCTATAATTGAAGACCAAATTATTCCGACATATTATAATGATAAAACAAAATGGGCTACAATGATGAGACAGGCAATCAGAACAGCCGAGTCATATTTTAACTCTGACAGAATGGTTATAGAATATTATAACAGGCTATATAAACCTATAGCGCACGGAAGCGATGAAGGCGGAGTTTCCGGACAGGACTATCAAGCAGCTACTACTCCTGCTTCTGATGCTTGGACATTCTCGAATATTAAATAATAAAACATTATAAAAAGAAAGGACTATTAAGTCCTTTCTTTTTTTCAAAATATGAAAAATAAATTAAGAAAAAAAGCATTAAATATAAGAAAAACATTACCTGTACAACAATACAGCAATTGTATAATGCACAATCTTTTTAATTTAGAAGAATATAAGAAAAGCAAAAATATATTATGTTATTATCCCCTGAAGTTTGAAGTTAACACTTTAAGATGTTTTGAAGATAAGACAAAAAATTGGTATTTACCCAGAATTAACAGAGAAAATCTTGAATTTTGCCCTTATGACAGCGGAAACTTAAAAAAAGGCAATTTTAACACATTAGAACCTTGCTCTGAAAAAATTGAAAATTTTAATAATATAGATATGATTATTATTCCGTCAGTTGCAGCAGATAAAAACGGTTTTCGTCTGGGATACGGAAAAGGCTATTATGACAGATTTTTAAGCAGTTTAGAAAATCCACCGGTAAAAATAATTTTAACATTTTATGATTTGCTTTTTGAAACAGTTTATCCCGGAAAATATGACATTAAAGGTGATATTATAATTACTGATAAAGAAATATTTAGAATTGTTTGTTAAAAACCTTTATAATATTTGTTTCATTTGTTTTTTAGGGTAAAATTATAATAGTGGAATTAATACTGGGGATATACTATGGAATTTTTCAGAAAGAACAGAAAAATTATAATACTAACAATAACATTTTGTTTTTTGCTTTGGACTTTCGGTTCAATGTTGTTTATTGTAATGAATTAAGATTGTGCATGCGGAAAATATAATGTTTTTGTTTAAGAAAAAAATAATATCTGCAGCTTTGATATTTTTTATGTTGTTTAATACAGCAAGCTATGTTATTGCAGAAAATGAACAACAAATAAAAAAAGTGGAACAAAAAAGACAGGTATTAAAACAAAAAATTAATTCATTATCAAAGCTTGAAAAAAAAGAAATTAATAAATTAACAAGAAATCAGCAAAAACTTGAAAAAAATAGACTTGCTTTAAAAAAATCAAAAGCGCAATATGATTCTAAACAAAAAAATATTGAAAATTTACAAAATGAATTGGACTCATATCTGGCTCAATATAATAAAAGGCAGCAATTATCCGCTGAGAGAATCAGATGTATATATAAAACAAAACATACAATGATACTGGATCTGTTAATATCAACCAACAGTATAAGCCAATTTTTAGATAGGATATATTATCAAAATTTAATAATACAGTCCGATAAAAAAAAGATGCAAGATTTAAAATCGGAAGCACGTAATATTGCTTTGTTAAAACGCAGGCTGGAAAGAGAAAAAAGACAATTATCATATATTATTAATGATATAAACCGTGAAAATTCAAATATTAAAGAAACAATCAATCAAAATAAATCAATGATTGAAAAAATACAAAAAGATAAGCGCGCTTATGAACGTTCGGAAAGAGAGTTAAAACGCCAGTCTGATACATTGGCTTCCGTAATATCAAAAACAACAAAAGACAGCGGTGTAGTTGTAAGCAGCGGATTTATTCTGCCTGTCACCGGACGGATATCTTCTCCTTACGGGTGGAGAACACACCCAATCTTTAAATCAAAAATTTTTCATACTGGAATAGACTACGCAGTTCCGTACGGAACTCCCATAAAAGCATCTAATTCCGGTAAAGTAATATACTCCGGATGGTACGGCGGATACGGAAAAGTAGTAATTATTGATCATGGTTCTTGTACCGGAGCTCCTACGACCACTTTATATGCACATATGTCGAAACAAAACGTTGCAGTGGGAGATAATGTTACAAGAGGGCAGGTAATAGGATTTGTAGGTTCGACAGGATATTCAACAGGTCCTCACTGCCATTTTGAAGTCCGTATAAACGGGAAACCGAAAGATCCAAATAATTATTTATAAGGATATATTAAGTGAAAAAAATAAATTTTATAATTATCATTCTATTTCTGTCAATTGGAGCAAGCGCTTCATATGCAGTTGATTATTACCCCGAACTTGGTCTTGATCCGTTTTATTCTTCGCTTAATCCGGCTTATGTTAATGAAGACAGTATTCAAAATGAAGAAGATACTCTTTTCGATATGTTTAAAAATAAAAAACAAAAACTTCTTAATAAAGATAAAAAAAACAACATAAAGAATGAAGAACATGATTTACAGGCATCTGACATTAAAAAAGAAGAAAATACGGATAACAGATATGAAAATAATATTATCAGAGACCAAATCAATAAAAATATAGAAAATCCCAATAACAACGATAGAGAAACATTCATTACTCACGAGAAAATGCCTCTTACAAAAAAAGAACTTGAAAAAGAACTCCGGAAAGAAGAAAGAGAAAAACAAAAAGAGCAAGAAAAAGAATTAAAAAAAGAAAATCAAACCTATACATGGAAAGATAAATTTCCTTTTTTTAAAAAGAAACAAGAAACCCCACAGGAGGAGCAAAAACCGCAAATAGAAATAACAGCGGACTATATGGAATATTTCCCTGAAAGATATGAAGTAGAAGCCATAGGAAATGCAAAAGTTAACTTTGTAAGTCAAGGTACTTCACTAAGTGCAAATAAAATAATATTTAATTACGACAAAAATATACTAAAAGCAAATGAAAATGTTGTTCTTACATCAAAAGAAGCAGTTACTGAAGGTGACTTTGTAAAAATTGATTTAAATACACCTGACGGATGGATAGAGAATCCTGAAACCACCGCAAATGATATAAAACTGACGGCGAAAGAAGCTTTTATATATTCAGACAGAATAGAAGAATATGACGGTGTTGCAAAAATATTATCGGATGAAACATTAAGACTCGGTTCTGCTTCATTTGCAGGATATGTCGATCAAAGCAGGGTTTTATCCAACCGAACACCAAAAGTTTCTGATGAAAGTAAAGGTGTTTATAACATAAAAGCTCAAACCATATATATTGATTCAAGGGATGACCATGAAGTTATTACCATAAAAAATGCTGATTTATATCTGAAAAATTATAAAATAGCCGTAATACCTTCTATAAGAGTTGTAACAAATAAACAAAGAGCAAGTGTAGAAACAAATTTTCCCGAAATCGGATCACAAAGTATGCTTGGTTCCCATATAGGTCCTGCTGTGGTTCTAAATGTTCCGGGAGGTTCTACTTTAAAACTTGCGCCTATATTAACTTATAAAGACGAAAAAGTAGGTATCGGCGGTATTGCAAGATTTAGAAACCAGTATAATATGACAGAAGTTGCATATGGAACATCAAGAGATGAGCTTGTTATAAGAGGGCGGCATAAACTTGCTCCGGGATTATTATTAAATTACTCAAGACTTACCAATCAAAATGAATGGTTTTTAGGTTACAGAATGCCAAAATATTCAGCACAATTATCTTATGCCAGATCCGATTATGTAAAAGATTTAAAGTTAACTTTTTCACAATTATATGCAGCCGGTATATTTGTCGACAGAAGAAGAAATGTTGATTTTGGTGATGCTGAAGGACGTTTCAGATGGATGACGCAGACTTATAAGCCTATTTATAAATACAGCAATGAAGAAGGAAATATCGGATTTAACATAGGACTTATAGCACAGACCGCAGCAACCGCATATACTACTGGTGATGTTCTCGGTTTATTCAGAGTTGGACCTGCACTTAATACAAAAGTCGGTCCGTGGAAACAATCTTTAATATACTATCAAACCGCATCCGGCGGACAATCGCCTTTTTCTTTTGACAGATACAGATACGGACGATCTAACGTAGTATTAATAGAAAGTTTAAAAATATGTAAATATCTTTCTATCGGTTATCTTGCATCGCTTGCAATGAACAGAGATGTTAAATCCGATGATTTATTTCAGGAAAACAGAATATTGGTAAGTGTGGGACCTGAATATGCAAGAGTCACAATAGGTTATGATTCCATAAGAAGAAATACCATGTTTATTTTTTCAATGCTGGTCGGAACAAAAGACTCTGATATTGAATTTAAAAGAACCGTATTAAAAAATCCTGAAAAATTCGGAAGAGAAAAATCCAAACAGCACAAGAAAACCAGAAAGAAATCATATAAAAAATATTTAAAAGAAACCGTATAAAATCATTATAATATCATAACTAAACTATTTATATATAAAGCATCCGCTGTCTTCTTTATCTGTCTTACTATCAAAATCATTATCTATCCCGTCAAAACAAGAACCTATTGATTCGTAAGATTCGGCTCTCGGGTCTTTATGCTCATATATATCAGGTATTTTAGCCCAAAGATATAAAAAAGTTTCTCTTAAATATTCAGCAATATCTTTATTATAAATAATAAGAACATTTTCATCATTTTTATTATTAGCACTTTTTGTAAAATTCATTGAACCCAGAACAGAAATTTCACCATCTATAATGATTGCTTTCATATGCATTTTGCCTGCATAATTTTCAGTTTTAACTTTTATTCCCTTTTTTCTTAACTCCTTATGAACAGTATATTTCGAGCTTGCATTTGTAGCATCAGTTATAACTTTAATCTCAATACCTTTATTATGCGCAACCTGCAATGCTTTTGACAATTCTTTATCCGTAAAGAAAAAAACAGGTATATAAATATATTTTTTTGCATTAGATATTAAAGGAATAATATATTTATGCATTATATTATCCTGCGGAGAAAATAAAATTTTAATTACTGTATCATCATTAATAATTACTTCATTATTACTTTTATACAGTTTTTGATTATGAAATTTTCCGTTATACATTTGGCAAAATTCTTGTGTATATATTTTTGCAACATCAGCATTTTCAATTAATAGTGAATAATTTGCATTAAAGCCGGTCAAATCAGTATCCGTAATATTAGCACTGCCTGTCCATACTTTTTTATTATCAAAAATAAAGAATTTATTATGCATAATTGCGGCAGGATTTACTTCTTCATATTGCTTATCAGAATTAAAAGAAGTTATAACTTCTTTTAATTTTAAAGTATCTGAATAATAATTATAATATTTCCTATCATAATCAAAAACCCATCTGAGTTTAACACCTCTTTTTTGTGCATTTACAAGAGCATTAAAGATTTCCGGTTGCCCGTTAATCCCATAAATTGCAAAGTCAATAGAATAAGCCGCATTATCAATTTCATTCTTCAGGCTTGTACAAGCATAAGACTCACATTTTTTTGAAGGTTTAAATGTTTGATTAAGATTTAAAAAATATATTTTTATATTACTTAATGAAAAATAATCTTTGGAACTATAAACCTTTTCTTTATCTTTTGTTGGCTTTACCGATTTTAAATTATTTAAAAAGCAAGTACCGCAAGGAAATGCATTTTGAGGAATTTTATCTTTTTTTATAAGTTTATAACTCTTATTTTTAGCTATTTTAATACAATTTATCCTGTGAAATTTTTTACTCTTCGAGTTATAAATCACAAAATCATCAATATCTACAGATTTTATATAATTTAATACTTTTTCTTGTGAATTTATATCATCATTAAAAAACAAATTTGAATTTAACAGAATATCGTCCAGCTTTTTACCGTTTATATATATTTTATTATTTTTTATTTTTATAAATTTATTTTTTAGTGTCTTTTTTAAAAATTCGGAAGCAAAATATTGCAAATAAAATTTTTCTTCCATTGATAAATCACTAAATAAAGGAAATCTGACTATATTAATATCTTCTTTTACATAAAAAATGTCAGTTAATTCAAAAGGAACTATTTCATCAAAAATATAGTTTTTATTAGTATCAACATAAATATTGTTAGAGTCCGATATTTCCCAAACTCTGTAATATGAATTTTTTTCTGATATTATAAAAATAACTAATACGACAAAAATGATAACCGGTAAAAAATAAAAATTTTTCATAAATTAATTATACTGGAAATTTTTTTATTTTTATTATACAATTGCCAAAAAATAGTGTTTCGTTATAGTCGGTTTATGAAAAAGGGAAGGGGATAGAAGAAAAGTTTTTATTTATTTTTTGAAGTGTAAAGTAGCTAAGATAGAAAAGGTGTTTTAATACGGTGATGTAATGAAAAATATTAATAAAAAAATTGGAAAACAAATACAAAAATACAGAAAAATGCGTGGATTAACCCAGCTGGATTTTGCAAAAGAAATAGGTGTAACGGAAAAACAAATATCCAAAATAGAAACAGGTGTTCACTACCCTAAATTTAGTAATTTTATAAAAATGCTTGATGTACTGGGAATTGATATGAAAGATATTGATTATCAAGTAGAAACAGAAGATAGTTCATTAAAAGGTAATATAATCAAGATGATTAATAGGTCATCAGAGGAAGAACTTATTTGTTATTCCGCTATTATTAAAAATATACGCAGAATGCATAGCAAAAAAGAAAAAAGTACTAAATAAAACTAATTGACGCATAATAAATTCTTTGTTATAAATATAACAAAGTTATATAAACAAACGGAGAGGTGTCCGAGTGGTTTAAGGTGCAAATCTGGAACGTTTGTGCAGGGGCAACTCTGCCGGGGGTTCGAATCCCCCCTTCTCCGTTGTTTTTAATAATAAAAAACCTATAACTATATAAAATCTATGTTAGTTTTATATAATCAATAAATTCTGAAATTATTTTCCAGTTTGATATTAATTTTTCAAGATTATATTTTGCATTTGCAGGACTTGTTGAAAACATTTTATAGCAACGGTATTTAGCTAAAAGTTCGGGAAAGTATTTTTTAAAAACGGAAAATGCAGTCGAACCGTTTAAACATATTATACTTATTGCCGGATACTTTTTTAGTAAATTCTCTATATCATTAGGATATATATTTAAAATATCTGAATCTAAACTTCCTTCTCTGTTACAGTATCTAATTGTATCCCACAATGCCAAATTATTATTTAAAAGTGTTTTTATCTTTACCTTATATGCAGCATTGTGCAAGTCCACACAATTGCAAACAGCCCCCATAACCTTCCAAAATCTATTTTGAGGGTGTGCATAATACTGTTGCTTTTCTAAAGATTTAATGCCGGGCATTGACCCAAGAATCAAAACCCTGGAATTACTATTAATTATGGGATTCAGACTTTCACATTTCATATAATTTTACTTTATCACAAAAGATTTTGAATAAGAAATCACAAACATTTTATACACTATACTTATATTTTTAAGATTTATTCATAATAAAAATTAAGTAATTTTTAATTCTAGTCCAAATCCGGATACAAAAATGTTGTAATAAAAAAGAAAAACAGAAAATCAAATTAATTTTCTGTTTGAATGTGTTTTAATACGATCTATCTTGTATAATAAGATAATATAAAATCTTACTTTTGTATATTAGCCATGCTACCTATTGAAAAAATGTATTTTTATGCTATATTGGCATATTCACACACATTCATTTTCCATAATTTAATAATTTAATAATTTAATATATAATAAACCATATGGAACTAAAAATAACAGATTCAATAAATAATAAAACTCCAAATTTAAAACAAAATGAATGTATAAAAACAATAGAAGGTCCCGTAATGGTTCTTGCCGGACCGGGAACCGGAAAAACTTTTACAATTATCCGGCGCATAGGTTATATGATAAATAATAATATTTCGCCGGAATCAATATTGTGTTTGACATATTCCGAAGCCGCAGCTAATGAAATGAAAGCCCGTCTGGTTAAAGAAATCGGGACAATTGCCTCTGCCGTTTCGGTAAATACCTATCATGCATTTTGCAATGAAATTATAAAGCAATACCCTTATGAATTTGAAATGCTTGAAGGAGTCGGACTTGTTGATGAAGTAACAAAACGTTCTATTATGCATGATGTTCTTGATATAGTTCAGCCTGAATATTACCGAACGAGATGGGGTGATTGCTATTATTTCATACCTGAACTTTTAAAAGCCGTGGATGAAATTAAATCTAATCAGGTTACAAAAGAAGAATATTTTAATACACTAAACTCTCATCCCGAATGGATGAAAAAAATGCAGAATCTTGAGATTGAATATATAGAACGCGAACAAAAAGGAAAACTAGTAAAAACATTCTTGAATTCATATGAAGCTCATAAACGTAAAATCGGCAAAGCAAAAGAAGTTTGGCAAATATTTGAACAATATGATATTAAATTAAAACAAAATAATTTTATTGATTTTAACGATATGATTAACATGGTTCTGGATGTTTTTGACATCAATGAAACTCTGCTAAAGAAAGTTGCTTCCAAATTCAAATATTTTCTTGTTGATGAGTATCAGGATACTAACTATTCCCAAAACAAAATAGTTTTTAAACTTGCACAGGGTGCAAACAGCAGAAATATTTTTGTTGTCGGAGATGATGACCAGATAATATATGAATTTCAGGGTGCAAAAACTGATACAATTGAAAAATTTCTTAATTTATTTCCTGATACTAAAGTTATATGTTTAAATGAAAATAACCGTTCAACGCAAAATATTTTAGACTTTAGCTATAATGTAATATCTCAGGATAAAACCAGGATTGAATATAATCCTGAATTTAAAAAATTTAATATTTCAAAGAAATTAACATCAAAAAATCTTAAAATAATACCTTTAAACAAAAAAATTCAAATACATGGATTCGCAGATTTAAAACAGGAAAATAATTTCATTATAAAAACAATAGAAAATCTAATAAAGTCTGATGATTTTCCGCTGAAAGAAGGGGAAAAGGATTTATCCGAAATTGCAATATTAACACGCGAAAACAGTGAACTTACCGATTTTGCAAATCTTTTGGAAGCAAAGAATATTAACTTTCAAATAAAAGAAGCCAAAAATATTTTTGAAATTAAAGCTTCTTTATTAATTTATTTTTATTTAAAAGCCTTAGAAAACAGCTATCGTTACAGCGATAAATTATTCGGTTTATTACTTTGCGCTCCTTTTAATTTCGACAATAAAGATATGTCTTTTTTAATTCAACAAAATAAAATAAATCACAACGATTTAATTACTAACATAAAAAATAATTTGGAAACTTACAATTGGCAGGCTCCTGAAAAAGTAAAAAAATTTATTCATGATTTTGGCAAACTACTAAAATTAAAAAGTGCATTAAACATTAAAGATTTAATAATAGAAACTGTTAATACAACCGGACTTTTGAAATATTTTCTTGAAAATGATATCAACAAAAGCGAAAATATATATGCAATAAAAAAAATAACAGATGAAGCTCAAGCATATATGCATTTGCATAAAGGAAGCAAAATCGGTGATTTTCTTGAACATCTTGACAGTGCATTTAAAAGCAATATCCCTATTGTTATAGATAAGGATGATTATACTCAAAATGCAGTACAACTTATTACAATACACGGTTCAAAAGGCAGAGAATTTAATTATGTATTTATGCCCAATTTAATATCAAAGAAATGGGAAGATAAAAGAATCAATAACTCTATAACACTGCCTATAAATAAGAATAATACAAAAACCAATGAAGAAACCGCAAGAAAATCAGAACAATTAAGATTACTTTTTGTAGGAATTACAAGGGCAAAACACTCTTTAATAATGTCATACTCTAATTCCACAGACGGACAGCCAAGAGAACTTACCTCTTATCTGTCATCCGTAATACAAGATGAAAATCTTGTTGAAACTTATAATCACGAATTAGAAAAAGAAGATTACATTAACGAAATTGCAACTTCATTAATAAAACAACCCTTTAATTATACTATGGCTTTTGAATATGAAATAAAGGCACGCAGTAAAGACTTTATAATAAGCCCCAGTACTCTTAATTCATATATTGCCTGTCCGAAAGCTTTTCTATATTCAAAAATCCTTGAAATACCCGTACTGGATAAAGATACCGAAAATGCACACTACGGAACAGCCATTCATTCCGTCCTGAAATGGGCAGTGCAATATGCGCAAATGAATGGAAGATATCCGGATTTGAGCTTAATGAAAGAAATTTTTATTAAAAGTCTTTCAATTCAGGAATTTGAAACACTGCAGAAAAGAGAGGAGTTTGAGAAAAGAGGTTTAAAATGTTTGGATAAATACTATTCCCAGATGCTGACAACCCCTTATAATCGTATATATTCAACGGAATATTCTTTTAACTATATTCCGTTTGAACAGCATTTCTTAAAGGGATTTATTGATCGAATTGAAAAAAATAAAGACGGTACATTTGAAGTCTATGATTATAAAACCGGCAGTGCTAAATCAAAATCGCAAATAGCGGACGGTAAAGCCTATGAAAACTATCTGAATCAGCTTCGTTTTTATAAATATGCACTTGAAATTCTTAATAATGACACAAAGATTACGCGTGCAGGTTTGATATTTGTCGAAGAACCCGATAACAATTTTTATATAGAATTAACAGACAAAGATAATAAAATTATAGAAGAAAAAATTAAATATGTTTATGACAATATAGCGAAATTAAATTTTGAACCTCCGAAGCAGGAGGAAAGAAACTGTGAATATTGCGATTATCGACACCTTTGTAAATTGAGTGAAATATAATTATTATTTACCTGATAAAAATTTCTCTTTTATAAAAGTTACCCTTTATTTTTTTATTAATACCCCAAACAGCGCATTGTTATTTATTGATAAATAGAATATTTTAGACTAAACTGTATTTATGCGTAAAAACTTTATACTTACTATTCTTTTTTTTATACTGGGATTTAATATTGCCTTTGCCCATATAGATGTGGTGCAGCCTTCTAAAAATCAAATTACAATCAATTCTGATTCAATATACTTTATAGGCAATACAACAGAAAATGCAAAATTTTCAATAAATTCTGAACCCGTAAAATTATGGAACAATAATTTCTTTGTTCAGGTGGTACCGCTTCAATACGGTAAAAATAAAATCAAACTCAAATCCGTAAAAAACGGAAAAACAGAAGAAAAAACATATATAGTAACTCGAAGCAAACCTTCTTCCGGTCATTACACAGAACCCAAATATACCGCTAGAAAAGAAAATGAAGTTTTGTATACAAAAACAATAAAACCTGACGCAACCGTAAGAACCAATCCTTCAACACATTCACAAAGACTCGTTGATTTACCTGAAAACGTTGTTTTATATTTATCGGGAAAAAAAGGGGATTATTATAAAATAGAAGAATCCGGAAACAACGAATTTTGGATTCACAAATCAAATATAGAAGAGCCGGTAAGTTTATCAAAAAGAATCATTCCGAAATTATCAAATCAAAAGCATTATTCTGATAATCTATATGATTATCATCAGTTTTATATTTCCTACCCTGTATTATATACATTAAAACAGGAGGGAAGTAATAAGATAAAACTAATCTTATATGGCATTAAAACAAACGACATAAGCGGACAAAATATACCAAATTTTGAATACAGCCTTGAATTTGAAGAACCTGTTCTGGGTTATGATTGTTATTATGATGAAAATAAGTTTATACTGAGAAAAACAAAATCTCCTGAAAATATTGATACAAATAAACCGTTAAAAGGTATAAAAATTTTTGTTGATGCGGGACACGGGGGTAATGAAAAAGGTGCGCTCGGTCCTACAAGAGTTGAAGAGAAAAATATTAACCTTGCAATTTCCAATTATTTAATTGAATACCTCAAACAATCAGGAGCCGAGGTATTATATTCAAGAAATACGGATAAACAGGTCGGTTTAAAAGACAGGGTTAATATGGCAAAAAATAATGATGCATTAATATCGGTAAGTATTCACAATAATTCACTTGCACTAGGTTCCGATCCTTATATAAAACATGGAACGGAGGTACATTACTATAACGAAAATGCAAAATTATTAGCAGAAATTATTAAAAATAATCTTGTAAATGATTTAGGTCTTAAAGATAACGGAATTCATAAATCAAGTTTTGCGCTTACAAGATCGACAAATCCCATATCAGTTCTTGTTGAGGTTGCATATATAATACACCCTGAAGAGTACCTTAAACTTCAACAGAAATCATTTCAAAAGGATGCTGCACATTCTATTAAGAAAAGTATTGAACAATATATAAATACGCTAATAAAATAATTATATTATGTTATAATTATCTGGCGAGAAGCCGATAATGGAGAAAAATATGATTACCTGTGACAGACAAATAAAATCGGTATACTTAAAAAGCGTTATTCAACAAGTTGAAAATAAAAACAGTTATGAACCTGAATTTATACAAGCAGTAAAAGAAGTATTAACATCCATAGAACCGTTAATCTTGAAACATGAAGAAGAATATAAAAAGCAGGCAGTTCTTGAAAGGATTGTTGAACCTGAAAGAATCATATCTTTTAGAGTTCCCTGGGTTGATGATAACGGCAACGTAAAAGTAAACAGAGGATACAGGGTTCAATTTAACGGCTTATTGGGACCATATAAAGGCGGTTTAAGATTTCATCCGTCCGTGACACAAAGTATTATGAAATTTTTAGCTTTTGAACAAGTATTTAAAAATTCTCTTACAAGCCTGCCCATAGGAGGCGGTAAAGGAGGAAGCGATTTCGATCCAAAGGGCAAATCAGATATGGAAATCATGAAGTTTTGCCAAAGTTTTATGAATGAACTTCAGAAACACATAGGTTATGATATTGATGTACCAGCAGGAGACATTGGCGTTGGAGCAAGAGAAATAGGCTATTTATTCGGTCAGTACAGAAGAATAAAAAATTCCTATGAAGCAGGTGTTATAACCGGAAAAGGACTGGAATACGGCGGTTCTCTTGTAAGAAAAGAAGCAACGGGATACGGTCTGATGTATTTTATGAGAGAAATGCTGAAGGCAAATAATATATCAGTTAATAATAAAACGGTTACAATATCCGGTTCCGGAAATGTTGCTATTTATGCGTGTGAAAAAGCGCAGGAAATGGGAGCAAAAGTCATCGGTATGAGCGATTCTTCGGGATGTATTTATGATACGGAAGGAATAAAGCTTGATGTCATAAAAGAAATAAAGGAAAAGAGAAGAGGACGTGTTAAAGAATATACCGATTATTTTCCAAATGCAAAATATTATGAAAATAACGCTGACATACCTTCCATATACAATATAAAAGCAGATATTGTTTTACCCTGCGCAACCCAAAATGATATTAATTTACAAACAGCAAAAGTATTAGTCAGTAACGGGGTCATTGCTATAGGAGAGGGAGCAAATATGCCTTGTACCAGTGAAGCAATCGAATATATGCTTCAAAACAAAGTGCTTATAGCACCCGGCAAGGCGGCAAATGCAGGTGGTGTTACCACTTCTGCTCTTGAGATGAGCCAGAATTCAATGAGATATTTCTGGTCATTTAATGAAGTGGACAAAAAACTTGAAGATATAATGATTAATATATTCAATCAGTGCCGGAGTGCTGCAAATGAATATAATTACGGACAAAACTATATAGCAGGAGCCAATATTGCAGGATTCAGAAAAATCGTAAAAGCAATGAAATCCCAGGGTATTATATAAGTTAACAAAAGAATTTTAAAATAATTATTTATTTAATATATTTATATAGTAACTTTTATACGTATATAAAAATATATTATCCTTCTGTTTCATCTTCAAGTTCTTCTATATATTGCGCAATCGTGTTAAATTCATCATCATCTTCTATGGCTTCAAAAGAAAATTCTTCGCCGTCCTTCTTAAGGCGCATTACGAGTACTTCATTCTCATCTTCACTTTCTTCATAGTCAACAGGAAGAAGTAAAGCATATTCGATATCTTCAACAGTCACAATATCCAAAAGTTCAAAAGAAATTTTATTACCTTCTTCATCAAATGTTTCAATTAAATTTTCTGTTTTCTCTGCCATTTTATCTCACTTTCTATCCAGATATTGCTGTAAAATTATACATGCACTTTTTAAATCAACAAGTTGTTTGTTTTTTGTATATTTATGTCCAGTATTTATAAGAATATACTCAGCCTGGCGGCTCGTTAGTCTTTCATCTTCAAATATTATTTCATATTCGTCCTTAAAATTATTTGCAAACTCAATACAGTCACGGGCTTGTTCACCTATCGTATTATTCATATTCTTAGGTAAGCCGGCTACAATCTTTTTTACATTGTTATCATGACAAATTTTCTTAATTTTTTCAATTGCTAAATTTTCGGGTTGTCTGGATATAGTATCAACAGGATGTGCAATAAGTCCTAAAATATCACTTATAGCTATACCTATTCGTTTTTTTCCTATATCCAGTCCTAATATTTTATCCATCTATCCAGCTGTTTTTCATTATTTTTATTAAGTTATCAATCTTTTTTATGTCATATTTACATTCGTTAGAATTTTTTCTTTTAAATATATTAGTTGTTAACAAAGACTCTTTAAGCGATTCCTTTAATGAAACAAAATAATTAAAAATGCTTCGCTGCAAAAGAATATTTTTAAACAAATTAAAATATTCCTCTTTCTTAAGCATGGTATAAAAACAATCCGCTTCATTTTGGAGTGAATTTGTTCTAAGCAGATATATTAAATTATAAAGCCTGTCTATCCAAATGTTATTTGATATTTCGTCAAAAATTTTGTCTGAATTATTTTTTATTTCTTCATTAATAAAAGAAATATCAATATCCTCTATATCGTAAAAAGTGCTGACAAGTTCTTTAACTATATTACTTTCAGAAGGCGAGATAAACCACCTTAAAGTATAATCTTTTGTAAGCAAAGTAAGAATTTCATCTTTAGAAACATCCACAACATTACAAACCTTTGATGTTATGTTTTCTAAAGAATCCGTCATTAAATCTATATCAGCGGTTAAAACCTTCCAGCATATAAATTCATACGGGAATTTATTTTTTTGTTTTATAGTTGTTGAAACAGCTGATTCGATTTTTGTTTTTGCATACTCGGGAGAAATTTTATATTTACCTTCCGTTTGATAGAATTTTTCTATTATTCTGTATAATTCATCCGAAGAAATATTATAAAATCCGAAACAATCAATTACTCCTCTAATATCATTGATTACAACCGCAGAAATAAGATATCGCCCTTTTGTATTCATTCTTGAAATTAATAAAGCCTGATTTCCAGCTCCATCCGGTATTGTTGCATAAAATTCCGCAGAAACCGAGTCTTTAATTATATGTTTGTAGTACTCCTCCGCTTTTTTTGTTGTTGCACCGGCAAGCTTTAATTGTTTAAGTCCTGTTTTGCAGTTATTAACTATTTCTATATTGTCACTTGTTTCAATTAAATATTCAAAAGGTGCAATAGCAAGCGATGATTTTGAATCAACTAAAATTTTTACGGAATTAATAATCAAGGAATCATCAAAGTCAGAATATAAAATCGGATATATGATATTAGCAAGTTCATCACCTGTATAATCTTCTTTCAACGAATCTAAAAGAATATTTCTGTCTTTTTTTGAAACAGCAGAAACAAAATCAAGAAAATCAAGCATTGCTTCAGGGTTAACGACCGCCTTTTCCAATAACTTTTTTGTTTCTAAATCTAATATTTCTTCCGGATTATCAAAATAAGAAGGTATATCATTAAAATTTTCCGTACCGCCTATTATTCTTAGAAGCTGCACTAATTTATATTTACATTCATCCGACAAAAGAGATGATTTCAATTCTTCAAAAACTCTGTTGTTAATATACCCTTGAGGAATAATATCCTTTAAGAGGCAAGCAGAAAATATATACTCATTTTCAGGCATCTTTACAAATTCTTTTAAAAAAACATCCAATAAAGTTTTCTTATCATCAACTTGTTCTAATTCGGAAGAATATTTTTTAAGTGTATCTTCATTAAAATTCTTTAAAGTCTTTATCTCGGAAATAACGGAAAGAACTTTAGCCCTTATTTGAAGCTTTGAAAGAGGCACCATTATTTTATCTTACTCCAGAATATATCAAGTATCTTTTGTGCTTCCCCGGAAGGAAGTTTATCCTCAAGTATTAAATATTGAACAGCAATCATTGTACATTCGGAGCATATATTAACACCCGGACCTTGAACCATCTTTGCAACCTGTGTATTTGGTCTTCCGCAGAAACTGCAATATACAAGCTCAGATTGTTTTAATATTTCATCAGTCTTTGCTTCTTTTGTTTTTTTTCTTACCTGTTTTAAAGAAACTATTTTTTCCGAATCACTCATGATTATCTCTTAATAAACTGCCTACTCCATTTATTGTATACTAATTTAAAAATATTGCAAAATTTTCATTTTGTGTTTATATTGATAAAGAGTTACAGGGGAATATTATGAAAAAAATATTGTTGTTATTCACAATACTTTTTATGTCAGTAATAACCACAGCTTGTATAAATAACTTAGCAATTCAGGAATTAAATAATAAAGCTGTTGCATATATGGATAAAGGTGACACCGAAACTGCCATATGCCGTTTAAAATCCAGTCTTGACTTAGATAATGATATATACCAAACACATTATAATTTAGCCATAGCATATAACGAAATCGGAAAATTTCAAGATGCCGTCGAGGAATTAAACATCGTTCTAAAACTAAAGCCTGATTTTTATGATGCATATTATACAATGGCAATTGCAAAAGAAGCAATTGCTTATCAAATAATAGAAAAAGAACCTGATGAAAACGGTAATATTCCGGAGTTATCACTTGAAGAAATTTCAGAGTTTAACAACAAAGCAGCCGAAGTAATTGACATATATAACACATATCTTGTAAAAGATATTAAAGCAGAAGAATCAGATCAGATAAATAGTAAAATTTCGGAATTAAATTCAAAAATGAAAGAATATACACAGCTATATGACAACAAAGCTTCCGAAACAAGCAATACGGCTGTTCAAGGTATACAATAAGAAGAATAATAGATGTTTAAATCTCCGGGACATATAGCCTACAGTATAGCATCAGTTGATATACACTACTATGGTATTATTATGGCATTTGCAATACTGGCTGGACTGCTCGTTGTGCTTTTCTTAAGAAAAAAATATTTCAAAGAAATATCAGTTGATACTATTTGTGATATTTCTTTTCTTGCTATTATATTCGGTATTATATGTGCAAGATTATATTATGTTGTATTGGACTACAGATATTTTATAAAAAATCCTTTAGAAATTCCTGCAATATGGAATGGAGGAATTGCAATTCACGGAGCTATTTTAGGCGGTATAATAGCCGTGTATTGCTATACAAAAGATAATAAACTTAATTTTCTAAGATATGCGGATTTATTTTCCTTCGGACTAATTATAGGACAAGCAATAGGAAGATGGGGGAATTTTTTTAATTCGGAAGCTTTTGGACTCCCTTGCTCTCTGCCTTGGAAATTATATATTCCTTATACATTAAGACCATTTGAATATAAAAATTATGAATACTTTCATCCGGCTTTTTTATACGAATCCATATTAAATATTTTAATATTCTTTGTTTTATATTTAGTTTTAACAAAACTAAAAAACAAAAAAGACGGATGTATCTTTTTCTTATATATACTTTTATATTCAATAGTAAGACTTTTGATAGAAACTATAAGAGTTGACAGCGTACTCAATATATATAATATACATGCTGCCCATATTGCTGCTTTTGGATTTATAATTGCTGCAATTGCAGGATTGTACACAGTATTACGCAACAATAAAACTGATATTGTGTAATAAAACCAATTTGATTTATAATATTAAAATGAAGAAAAAATACATATGGATATTTGAAATACTGCTTTGGCTGTTAATTATATCCGGCACCTTATTTTATATTATATATAATACTGCAATAAAAGAAAATGCAAGGAATACGTATTATATCTTTTTTGATGATGTAGGCGGTCTTGTAAAGGGCTCTCCCGTGAGATTAATGGGGATAAATATAGGTTATGTCCGTGATGTTAAAATATTTGACAATAAAGTATTTGTTTCTTTTCTCGTAACAAAAGATGATATTACAATACCAAAAAGAACATCCGCAGCAGTTGCATTTTACGGACTTGGCGGCTCTACATCGCTGGAATTAAATCCGCAGACAGCATCAGAAACTCTTGAAAAAGAAATAATACTACCCGCAGAGTCATACAGAATCCAAGATTTTTGGGACGGACAAAGACTTGTAGCAAATGTTATGATAGATATATACGGCGGAGTAGGAAGAACAATTCAGGCTGCTGATTTAATAAATAATAAAAAATATTTGAAACAGAGTTCTTTTATAAAAGATATCGCGGAACAAACCGGTTCTATTAACACGGCACAGTCTGTTATTATTTATAAGCTTACGGAAAGTACTACGGATTACAAAAAGAAAAAAACAGAACAATCAGAAAAAGAAATAGAAACTCAAGAACTTGAAAAGCCGGAGACTGAAAAAGATGAATGAATTTAAGAATGTTATTGTTATAAATCATCCGCTATGCTGCCATAACCTCAGTATAATAAGAAACAGGGAAACAAATGCCGAAGTATTCAGAAACGCAATAAGAAGAATTACTTATCTTTTATTTTATAAAGCTACGGAGGATTTGGAAGTTGAAAGTATTAATGTACAGACACCGCTTGAGGTATGTAAAGCAAAAATGCTCAGAGCTGATAATGAAATTATAATAGCTCCTATTTTAAGGGCAGGGTTAATATTTTCCGATATCGCAAACGAAATTATGCCGTTTGCTACAGTACGGCATATAGGTATGTACAGAGATGAAGATACTCTAACACCTGTATGGTATTACAATAAAACTCCGGTTGAATTTGATAATCCCGAAAAGAAAATAATACTTATATTGGATCCGATGCTTGCAACAGGAAATTCCGCAATTGATGCCATTAAGCTTTTTGCAAACAAAAAAGTGCCTCGGAAAAATATAAGATTTGTAAGTCTTATAAGCGCACCGGAGGGACTAAGAAAAGTGCAAAAATTATATCCTGATGTAAAAATTATAACCGCAAGTATAGACAGATGCCTTAATATAAACGGCTATATACTTCCCGGATTGGGTGATGCCGGCGACAGAATATTTAATACGGTTGAGAATTAATGTTCTATTTTGATTATTTTTACGGTAAAAAAATCTTACGTTCTTCTCTTTTAAGTGAATATGATTGCTTTTTTACAACAAGAGATTTTGTGCTAACACCGTCAACGCGCAACGACTTAGAGAAAGAAGCCGCAGAAAACAGAGTATTTTTAAAACAAAAGCTGTTTTGTTCCGATATTGTTACTTCCAAACAAATACACAGTGACAATATAAGCACGGTTCAAAGCGGAAAATATTTTTATGACAATACCGATGCTTTAATCAGTAACATTGAAGGAAGTCTGTTATTAATGAATTTTGCTGACTGCGTACCCATTATTCTGTACAGCAAAAAAGATAACACGGGTGCTATAGTCCATGCCGGATGGAGAGGAACTGCAGCTAAAATTTTGAAAAAAACCGTTAACCGCATAAAGCAGGAATATAATATTAAAGCCTCTGATATAACGGCATTAATAGGTCCTGCCATTGGAAAATGCTGTTTTGAAACAGACGAAAATGTATTTAAGCAAATAATAGATAATGATTCACTTGTAAAGTTTTATGAAAAGAAATCGGATAAATACTATATAGATTTAAAATTATTAAATAATCATCAATTGTTATCTGAAGGAGTAGAAAATATAGATATCTGTGCCTATTGCACATGCTGTATGTCTGATATATTTTTTTCATATAGAAAAGAAAAAGGTATGACGGCAAGACACTCTGCCATATTAAAAATAAAAAGGGGATAAATATATGTCAGTAATAGAGAAATTAGCGGTTATTTCCGATACCATAACAAAATTAATGAATTTTGTTGTCACGGATGAAAATATAAAGCCCGATTTTGATGAATATCTGGCGACTTTGTCTGCTAAAAATGCGGACGTAACAAGAATTCAAGCACTGATTATTCCATATATTTTTGAAAGACGCCTTACTAAAGACAGAAAAACCATACTTAAATTATTCTTAGAAAAAAATGAAACCACCGATACAGAAAAGGAAATATTAAAATCACTTTCAATGTCTTTTTCCTCCGTATTCGAAATAAGAAGAGTTTTAAGCAACGGATTTGAATTTTACAATCTCGTTAATGAAAAAATGTATAAAGTTTTATCTCTGGTTAAAATGAATAACTTTAGAGGAATTACTCCGGGGCAATTTGCACTCTGCCGCATATTCCCGATGAAAGATGAATTTTATCTTCTTGAAATATCTAACGTCTTATCAAGTATAAATAAAGAAGACGTATATAAATATGCAATAGCCAAAATAATAGAAAAACCTGAAGATGCCTATGAACAAAATCCTAAAAAGCAAGAACAGATTGAAAAACTGGTAGAAGATTTCGGTAAAAAATTTATTGAATGTTTTGGAAAAGATGAAGTAATTACAACAAATATTTATGCCGATAATTTAATAAATATGTTTAATGTATACTGTGACGAAGGGATAATGCCAGATAAACAGGATATAGAAGATAATATAAAACAGGTTGAAAATAACAGATATTTCACGGTTCAGGATTTTAAAAATTCGTATTCCGATTTTATGGAAAAATCACTGGAGGGATTTTCGTCCCATTCTGCAATATATGATATAGGTATTATATATGATAAAGAACTCGGACTTTTCGTTCTTCCGTTTTACCAAACTTTTTGTAAAATATACGAAGTTGAAGACTATAAAACAATACAGGGTTATAAAGATTGTATAAAGAATTTTCTTGAAAATGATAAAGTACCTGCAAATATTATAAGAAGACTTGCTCAAAAATATCCTGATTTTATTAACAGAACAAATATAATTCTTGAAACTTCCTTCACTTTGGATAATTTATTAAACTACTATAAAGCAGATTCCGTAGAAAAAAAGATATTTTCCTCCGCAAGTGTACTATATGCTTCAAAAATTTTTGAACAGATGATGAATGTTGTAAATACAAAAGAAACAACAAAAACAAAAGAAGGTATAGACTATTCAAACGTGGGTCGAAATGATAAATGCCCGTGCGGCAGCGGTAAGAAATATAAAAACTGTTGTATGTCTAAAGAATAATTTTATCCGTATTTGTTGTATCTTAACATAACAAAAAGCACTCGCCGGTATGAGTGCTTTTTAGTATTATACTGTTTAATTATTTTTTCTTTTTATTTTCAAATTTTTTTATTTCTTTCTTGGAAGTTTGATTTTTTTGCAGGCTATGTTTGTTTTTGTTGTGTTCTCTTTTGTCAAAATTATTTTTGTTCTTTTCAAATTTATTTTTTCCTTTATTATCATTACGAGATTTGTTTCCGGCTAAATTTTGTTTATTTTTGTCAAAGGATTTACCGCCATTATCTCTTTTGAATTGTTCACGTTTATGCGTATTGCTGTTTTTTGAAAAAGACTTTTTATCCTTATCATTCTGATGATGTCTTAACTCTTTATGACCGGTATTTTTAAAAGAGTTATTGCTGTCCTTATCGGCAGCAAAACACTGTACATTTAATCCTGCTCCCAGAAGAACCACACCGGCAATTAGCAAAGATAATAATTTTTTGTTCATTTCATACTCCTTCTCTTTGAACGCTCTACATTTTTTATAACGATATTTATCTAAAATTGTTCATTTATAAAACATTTGCAAATTAAACGAATATTCAATTTATTAATATTAATTTTTATGATTTGTTTCTTTAAAAAATTTACAACAAGAATGTAATCTGCACTTATTACAATCAGGTTTAGCAGGCTTGCATACATTTTGACCGAGTGTTACAAATAATGTATTAATCTCAGACCAACAGTTTTCAGGCAGATTTGATTTTAATGCAAATTCGGTTTCTTCCGGCATTTTTGTAGATACAAGCCCCAACCTGTTTGAAATTCTATGCACATGCACATCAACACAAATGCTGGGTATGTTATAGCCTTTTGATTGTACTAAATTAGCGGTTTTTCTTCCGACACCTTTAAATTTTATAAGTTCATCTATTTCTCTTGGCACTATGCTATTATGATTATGATACAATTCGTAAGCAATATCCAATATCTGCTTAGCTTTATTTTTATAAAATCCGACCGGATAAATAGCCTTTTCCAAATCTTCAAGTTTTACGTTTAAAAACTCCTCAGGTGTTTTTCCAAATTTAAGCATTCTCATTGTTGCAGGATATGTTGTTTTATCATTCGTTCGCAAGGACAGAATGCAGGCTATTAAAACAATAAACGGATCATGAATATCTTCCATAAATTTTACAAAATCTGTTTGAGGAAGATTCATATCTTTTATAGAGTCTGTAATTTTCTTAAAGTTTTTTATCATAAGTACATTTTATCAAAAATATATTGATTTTTTTAAGGTTTTAATATAATTTGTAGCATTAAGGGGGATTTGATGAGAAGAAAACTTACAGGCACAATATACGGTGCGATTGCTTCAACAAGCTACGGAACCAATCCCCTGTTTGCACTGCCCTTATATTCTGCCTGAATAGGCATAAATTCCGTTTTATTTTACCGTTACTTTTTTGCCTGTATAATATATTTTATATGGTTTAAATTTATTAAACAAGTCAGTTTGAAAATATCGTCTAAAGAATTTTTTCCTCTGTTATCGGTGGCTTTATTTTTTTCCTTCTCTTCTTTTACTCTTTTTATGGCATTTAATTATATAGAAGCAGGAATAGCCTGCACTATTTTATTTATATATCCGATAATAGTAGCTGTTATTATGGCGGTTTTTTACAACGAAAAGCTCACAAAAACAACATTTTTTGCAATTTTATTAACTTCTCTCGGAATTATTCTTATATATAAAGGAGCAACAGCGGATCTTTAAATATAAAAGGCATAGGAACAGTTCTTTTATCTGCGTTAATGTATGCTCTTTATATTGTGTTTGTAAGAAAAATTAAAGTATTGCAGCATATTAAAAGTGAAAAATTAAGTTTTTACGTAATGCTTTTCGGACTTTCTGTTTATATAGTAAATTTAAACTTCTGCACACGGCTGCAAATTCCCGATAAACCGATATTGTGGCTCTTCCCTTTAGCTCTTGCCGTATTCCCTACAATTGTATCAATTGAAACAATTACTATCGCAATTAAACTTATAGGGTCAACCCCAACTGTCATTTTAGGCGCATTAGAACCATTAACTGCTGTTTTTTTCGGTGTAGTATTTTTTCATGAAGAGCTGACTTTAAGAATAATAATTGGAATAGCAGCGATTTTGACCGGGGTTTTATTAATCGTTGTAAAAAAAATAAAATGATACTATAATTGTTGTGTAAATTAACCGCAGCATTATAACAAGGGATTGGAATAAGGAAATAGTTATGTTTGAAAAATACTTTTCAGAAAGAATTAAAAATACACCGTCATCTTTTATAAGAGAAATTTTAAAAGTAACACAGGATCCTGAAATTATATCATTTGCGGGTGGACTTCCCAATCCTATTTCTTTTCCGCAGGAAGCATTAAAGATTTCCATGAACAGAATAGCAGATACCTATGGAGCAAAAATCTATCAATATTCAACAACACTGGGACTTGACAGTCTGCGCAAGTATATTGTTGACAGGTATAAAAGACTCTGGGAAATGGATATCACTATTGATAATGTAATAATTACAACAGGTTCTCAACAGGCGCTTGATTTAATAGGCAAAGTTTTTATTAATGACGGTGATAGAGTTATGGTTGAAAAACCATCTTATCTTGGTTTGCTGCAGGCTTTTTGTCTTTATGAAGCCGACTTTGTACAAACAAAATTAAATGACGACGGACTCGATATTGAAGAATTAAAAAATACTATAAAAACACATAAACCCAAGATTGCATATTTAATTCCGAACTTTCAAAATCCCACGGGCTTAACTTATACAAAAGAAAACAGAGAAAAAGTCTTTGAAGTTATTAAAAATGAAGATATGATTCTTATTCAAGATGATCCGTATGGGGAATTAAGATTTGATGAAGAAGAAAGAATTCCGTATATAGGCTTAAATAAAAGCGAAAAGAATTTATATCTGGGTTCTTTCTCGAAAATAGTAACCCCCGGTATGAGACTGGGATATATTATAGGCAACAGTGAAATTATCAAAATGCTGGAAACCGCAAAACAAGCATCAGACCTGCATTCAAATATATTCGGACAATATTTGATTTCAGATTACCTATACAATAATGATCTCGATAAACATATAGAGAAAATAAAATCTTTATATAAAAAACAAGCTCATGCAATGGTGGAAGCAATGGAAGAATTTTTCCCAAAAGATATTAAATTCACAAAACCTAAAGGCGGAATGTTTACATGGGTTACAATTCCCGAAGGTAAATCCGTATTGGATTTATTTGATAAGGCTATCAAAAAGAAAGTTGCATTTGTGCCGGGACATCCTTTCTACGTAAATCCTCAGAATATAAATACATTAAGGCTTAATTACACTAATGCCGATTCCACAACTATAAGAACCGGTATAAAAAGACTTGCCGAAAGTTTAAAAGAAATATAAATAATTTATCTTCTGTTATATATTAACTTATTACAATATTTTAATAACTTTTAAAAAAAAATATTTTAGTAATAAAATTATATGCAGGAGGATGAATTATTCATGAAAGATTTAAGAATAAAAATATCGGGAACTTCAGGGCAAGGAATAATAAGTTCAGGCGATATATTATCATATGCAACAGCCCGAAAAGGCTATTATGTAACAACATATAGAGCATTTCCTTCGGAAATAAGAGGTGACGGAAAATGCTATTATATATTGAGAATAAGCGAGCATAAAGCATTAACGGCAACAGGCAATACTGATATCTTAATTTGCCTTGACGAAGATACAATATACGAAGGTATTAACAAAATTACATCAAACGGAATTTTAATTTATGACAGAAATCTGGTGCCTGAATTAAAAGAAAAAAGATCTGATATTAACATATATGATATTCCACTGACCGATTTGGCAAAAGCTGTAAGCTCAGAGCGTTCAAGAAATATGGTTGCACTCGGAGCTGCCGTGGGACTGCTTAATAATCTTCATCTTGAAGAACAAATTAACAATGATATAGAACTAAGATATAAGAATAAGCCGCAGGAAGTAATAGATTCCAATAAAAAAGCATTAAAGTCCGGATTGGATTATGTAAAGAATGTTTTAAAAAGAACTGATGAATACTCCAAAGTACAAATGGCACAAACGGGAGCAAAACTTATAATGTCGGGTAATGAGGCAATCGGGCTTGCCGCTATTGTTTCCGGATGCAGATTTTTCTCGGGATACCCCATCACTCCCGCAACTGAAATAATGGAATGGCTCGCAAAAGAACTTCCGAAGTTCGGCGGTAAAATGGTTCAATGCGAAGATGAAATTGCCGCTATCAATTATGCACTTGGTGCTTCTTACGCTGGTGTAAAATCAATGACCGCAACATCGGGGCCGGGATTTTCATTAATGCAGGAAGGTATAGGACTGGCATCCATGGCAGAAATTCCTGTGGTAATTGCAGATGTTCAAAGATGCGGACCAAGCACGGGTGTACCGACCAAAACAGAACAAAGCGATTTATGTGCCGCAATATACGGAACACACGGCGACTGTCCAAAAATTGTTCTGGCTCCAATGAATGTTACGGATTGTTTTTATCAGACAATTAACGCATTTAATTTTGCAGAGCAATATCAAATTCCTGTTATTATTTTATCTGATGCTTCGCTTGGTCCGAGAAGAGAATGCGTTAACCTGATTGATTTTGATCATCTGCAAATATTAGACAGAGAAAAACCGCAGTTGAAAGAAGGAGATATCTACAACAGATATGAAAATACCGAAAGCGGAATATCCCCGATAAGCTGTCCGGGAGATTTATACGGCGAACATGTTGTAACGGGTTTAGAACATACGGAATCAAATGCCCCGACACCTGAGGCCGATGTTCACAGAAAAATGACGGAAAAAAGATTTAAGAAGCTTGAAACTGCGGCAGGACAGTTCTCTAAAGCCAAAACATACGGAAGTGATGATGCTTCAATAGGTATTATAAGCTGGGGTTCAACTTCCGGTCCTGTCTTTGAAGCAATAGACAAAGCTCTTGAAAAAGGTATAAAAGTTCAAGCGTTGTACCCGAGAACTTTATATCCTCTTCCTACTGATTGGATTAAGGGATTTATTAAGAATAAAGAGTTTGTTATAGTTATTGAAGCAAATTATAATGCACAATTTAAATCAACAATAGTTGAAAGGTGTACACATATTAATAAAAGTGCGGAAATTCTTGAGTTTTTAAAATATGATGGTACTCCGTTTACACCTGAAGAAATCTTTGACGAAATAAATAAAGTCGTTAAGCTTCAGCAGGAAAAATATGAACTGGCTACAAATAAACATACTCATTTTTAAGAAGAGGTTATTATGAAACAGATGGAACCAACAGATTATAAAGGAAAAGTAAAACCCTCATGGTGTCCCGGATGCGGTAACCATGCGGTAATAAAGGCATTAAGAAAAGCAATGGCAGAATTAAATTATCCCACCCATGAAACGGCAATAGTTTCAGGAATAGGATGTTCCAGCAGATTTCCTTTCTTTATGTCCACATACGGATTTCATTCCATACACGGACGAGCATTACCGGTAGCAATAGGACTTAAACAGGCAAAACCCGAAATTAACGTAATTGCAATAGGCGGCGACGGTGACGGTTTAAGTATAGGAGGCAACCATTTTATACACGCAAGCCGTAAAAATCCGAATATTACATACATTATGCTGGATAATGAGATTTATGCATTAACAAAAGGACAATGCTCTCCGACATCAAGAATAGGAACAACAACAAAATGTAACCCGTATGCCTGGACAGCAGATAGAATTAATCCCGTTTTAATGGCGCTTTCTTTTAATGCTTCTTACGTTGCAAGGGGTTATTCGGGCGATATCAAACAGATAGAACACTTGATTTTAAACGGTTTAAAGCATAAAGGCTTTTCTTTTATCCATATTATTTCGCCTTGTGTTCAATACAATAAAGTTTCTTCTTTTGAAAAAATAAAAGAACTGGTAAAATATTTACCGGAAGAACATGATGTAAAAGACAGAGTTGATGCAATGCGATACGCTTTCTCTCCTGACGGATTATATACGGGTATATTCTATGATACGGAAAGACATGCTTATGAAGAACGTTACAAAGAAATTATTTCCATAGCTCAAAAAAAAGCAGGCGATAATTATACAATTAAAGATGTAATTAAACAATTTCAATAGGTGAATAATATGACTAAATCAAAAAGAATATTAATAGTACTTTTGGCATTAATCGGGCTTGCATTGTCTATAGAATTATGTATTGTATACTATAATGCAAACTTTGCAACAGATGCAAAACCCAGTATTTGTACTATAAATGATATGATGGACTGTGACGGAGTCGCAAAAACCTCTTATTCACAGTTCCTTGGAGTTCCTTTATCATTATGGGGCATAATTCTTTATATTTTCTTTTTGTTTATGTCTTTTGTTGACAAAATTCAAAATATAAAATTTTTAGGATTTCTGAAAGTATTTAAAAATCCTGCATCTTATATTTTTTGCATTGCTCTTTTATCTTTCATAATATCTATGGTGCTGGGCTGCATTTCAATTTTTAAAATAAATTCTATTTGTATTTTTTGTTTTATGACTTATTTTATTGATTTAATAATTTCCATCGCAGCAAAAACGAAAGGAATTTCTTTTATAGGTGAAATAAAAACAAGTATAAATGATTTTATGGAAGCAATAAAAGTAAAAAGATATGCTATTGCTTTTATAACTGTAATAGCAGTATTTGCAGGCATATTATTATTTACATCGCAAACAAATATATTAACACCGCAAATTGCCAAGCAGAATCAAATGAAAGAATATTTTAAAAACTATGATGAAGTAACAGACGGAAATTCAATGGGACCAAAAGATGCCGATGTTATTATTCATGAATACATAGATTTCAATTGCAGCGGATGTTTTCTCGCTAATTTGTATTTACACAGGATTATTATGGAATTTGAAAATGTTCGAGTTATTCAGCATAATGTTCCTTTAGAAAGAACATGTAATCATAATATGAAACATGAAGGACATAAGAATTCATGCATTAAATCAAAATATGCGCTGGCTGCAGGGAAACAAAATATGTATTGGCAGATGTCCGATATTTTATTTGAGCAGAGTCCTGAAACAGAAAAAGAAATAATAGAGGAAGCACGATTACTGAATTTTGACATTAAAAAATTAAAAAATGATGCACACAGCAAAGAAATAGAAGAAGAATTGCAAAATTCGATTTTAGAAGCGGACTCAAAAGAAATAATAGGCACTCCTACCTTATTTGTCGGAATGAAAAAAGTAATGGGTGTATCTTCATATCCTGCATTAAAAAACACAGTAATAGAGCAGGGCGGCAGGGAAAAACAGAGTGAGCAGCAAAAATAAAGTACTTTTGCATGCATGCTGCGCAACTTGCAGTGCATATCCTGTTGAAAAATTAAAAGAAACGGGATATGAACCCATATTATATTTTTTCAATCCTAATATTTTTCCGCCCGAAGAGTTTGATAAAAGACTAAATGAACTTATTAAATACTCCGATAAAAAAGAAATTGAGCTTATTATTGATAAGCAAGATGCTGAGGGTTGGTATAATTGCATAATAGGATTGGAAAATGAACCCGAAAAAGGAAAAAGATGTTCCAGATGCTTTGAATACAGGTTATATTTTACGGCATTAAAAGCATTTCAGCTGGAATATCAATATTTTACAACAACTTTAACCGTAAGCCCACATAAACAATCAAAAGTTATATTCAATATAGCAAAAGAAATTGCCCGAAAATTTGAACTGATTTTTTTAGATATAGACTTTAAAAAACAAAATGGTTTTTTAAAGACAATGCAAATAGCAAAAGAAGAAAATTTTTACAGACAGAAATATTGCGGCTGTGAATTCAGTATGTTTTAAAATCAGCAAACAGGCAATGAAAAAACCGGCATTTCAAACATTGCCTCTTTTTGTTTTCTAGTAAGCTTCTTTATGCGGAATTCTTCTTTCATAGCCTCATTTTTTGTATTAAATTCTTTAACATAAACAAGTCTAAAAGGCTTATTTGCCCTTGTATATTTTGCCGCTTTGCCTTCACAATGCATTTTATATCTTTTCCTTACATCATCGGTGTAACCGCAGTATAACCTGTTATTTACTGTTAAAATTATATATACATAAAATTTTTTATCTGTTTTTTTCATATAAAGAACTTTTATTTAAATATTTCTAATATATTATAGCTCAATTTCGCAGTAATATTATTATATGTCATTTGAAACATATAATAATTTAATTATGTTTAATCTTTCTTATTGCATAATATTTTGCAATTGAATTTTCACAAAGTGAATGAGAACTGCCCATTAAATTATTTGAATATAATGACAGAGCCGGGCAATATTTACAATATTTACAATAAATTTTATTATTACATTTAATTAAATTTTTAAATGAAAATTTCTTTCTAAATTCGGGTATAGCATAATTCCAAATATTACTTAAAGAATCTTTTTTTACATTTCCTAAAATATAATTATAGTTTACACATGGAGTTATATCTAAATCGGGATTTATGTTTATAAGTTTATAACCTGCTTCACAAATTATATCTTTATTATAAGAAGCATTGCTAAACTTTAGTTTATATATATTTCCAGGATAATCCGTATCCAAATATAATTTTTTTAATTCATCAACACTTAAACTTAAATCTTTATCAGGCATATTTATATTTTCTAAAAACGTACTGTCAACAATTAACCCAGCATTTATTTTCTCCGCAAATGCTTTAATGGGGCCATAACTTCCTATATTCAACTTAGATTGAAAAGATTGAATAATAACATTAATATTATTTTCTTTCAGTTTTTTTATCACTTTTAATGTTTTATATTGAGACCCTTTTACTCCTGTTACGTAATCATGAATTTTATCATCCATACTGTAAAGACTTATTTTTATAATATTCGGGTAAGAGTCAACTATTTTTTTAAATAAAATTTCATCATCATACAGCAATTGCCCGTTAGTTAAAAAAGAATAAGAAATATGCAACTTGCGAATATAATTGACAATTTTTATAAAATCTCTACTGCAAGTACATTCGCCGCCGGAGATACAAATATTATTAATACCTAAATTATATGCCTGATCTATTATGCTTTTTGCATCTTCAAATGAAATTTCTTTTTTATCATTACCTTCAGAAATAAAACAGTGTTTACACTTCAAGTTACATTTGTAAGTTAACTGTAAATATAATTGATTAATCATATTATTTCGTAATATGAGATTTTCAACGCGCTCTTTGTAATATAAATAATTTTCGTCACTATGTTTTATTGAAAAATTAATCAAATTTGAAACACTATAATTTGGGTATAAATTATAATTAATTATTTCTTTTTTATTTAATTCATTTAAAAAAGGTATATATTTATCTGTAAAATTATTATCTATTGCAAATTTTTTTATTTCATAGTAATTTTTAGACTTTACAATATATTCCCAGAATATAGACAGCCAACCCTTTAAGAAATAAGATATATGATTTTTTTCATCAACTATAAAGCTTCTTGGTATTTCAAAATTATAACTCCGTGTTGAAATATTTTTATTTATCACTTTATGATATTCACTTTCTAGCAGTACCGCCACCCTCCAGAGGATTGCATACAGCCTCTACAATTAGCTCCTCATAATACTG
>CAZNEN010000018.1:31364-36884 GCA_964572355.1 uncultured Muribaculaceae bacterium | reverse complement strand
CTTTTTGAAAACAAATCATGACTATTTAATGAAATTTTGTTACAAATTTGTTACATTTTTATTTCAATAATATATACTATTTACATGTTTTTTATAAAAAAGATATCCAATAAATGAATCTTATGTATGAAAAATCTTATCAATTAACATTTTCGGGACAACAAATATGTCAATGAAGTCTTAATATTACGAAAATCGGAGTTGACGGAATTAGGTTTTGCTACACAAATAACAGATAAATATTTGTGTATATTTTCTAATTCCGAATTTTTTAATATTAAACGGAAACTTTCGCGCATTAAACGTTTTATTCTGTTTCTTACAACTGCACGTTTATGAATTTTTTTACTTACAACAAATGCAATTTTTGTATCTATATCGGGTGATTGTTTTTTTTTGCCGAAATAAATACATATATTGGAATCGGAAACTGTATTTTTAAGTTTATAGGTGGCAATAAATGCCTTATAGTTTTTTAAACGATGTTTTTTGGGAAGCATTATAAACCTTAAAAAGGCTGCTTGTAAGCAGCCCAATTTATTTATTATTAAGCCGCAGTATAATTTAAGCTCTTTCTTTAGCGGTAATAGCTATTTTGTGGCGGCCTTTAGCTCTTCTTCTGTTTAAGACTTCTCTTCCGCCTGCTGTAGCCATACGTGCTCTGAAACCGCTGACATTTTGTCTTTTTCTTTTAGTACCTTCAAGCGTACGTCTCATTTTATTTCTCCTTGAATGTGATATTTTTCGTTATATCATAATAAATAAGACATAATTTAAAGTCAATCATAAAGAAAAAAAGGTTAAATAATATGAACAAAATAGGTTTTATCGGCGGCGGAAAGATGGCTTGTGCCATTATTAAAGGGATTATAAATTCCTGTAGTGATGATAACAAATATATAATTGTTTCAGATAGGAGTCAGGAAACACTTAATGAATTGAAAAACAGTTATAGGGTTAATGTAACTGCGGATAATATTCAAGTTATAAAAAATGCGGATATTATAATATTTGCTGTAAAACCTTTTGTATTAAGGGATGTACTGGATGAAGTTAAACCTTATGTTACGGATAGACATATTATTCTTTCAATAGCTGCGGGAATTTCAATAAATACAATAGAAGAAATTCTGGGGAAAATTCCTGTTGTAAGAATAATGCCGAATACTCCGGCTCTGGTTAATGAAGGTATGAGTGCAGTATGTAAAGGTACATTTGCTGCGGAAAAAGATGTGTTAATTGCTGAAAGTATATTTAAAAGTATAGGTAAAGTTATAGTAACGGACGAAAAATATATAGATATTATAACTGCGATATCCGGCAGCGGTCCGGCTTTTTATTACTATATCATTGATGAAATAGCAAAAGCGGGAGAGAAATTGGGATTAGATTATCAAACTTGCCTGAAACTCTCAGCTCAAACAGCTTTAGGTTCTGCAAAAATGATTACGGAATCAGGTATTAATCCGGAACAATTAATTAAAAACGTAACTACTCCGGGCGGATGTACTGCAGCCGGAAACGAAGTATTAAAAGAAAATAATGTTTCGGATATACTTTTTGAAACAATTGATAAAACAGCCAAAAAGGCTTTTGAACTCGGAAAGAAATAATGGAGATTTTATGACAAAAAGAGCATTGATAAGTGTATGGAACAAAGATAAACTTGTTGAATTTGCGCAGGAACTTACCGAAAAATATAATTATGAAATAATAGCAACAGGTTCGACGTATGATTTGCTAAAAGAAAATAAAATAAATATAAAAGAAATAACTGAGATTACAGGAAAAAGACAGCTTATAAACGGAAAAGTAAAAACACTGTATCCTAATATTTTTGCTGGTATTCTGGCTGATCTGTCAAATTCAGAAGAAAAAGAAGAAATAGAAAAATCAAATATTAAATTATTTGATATGGTTGTTGTAAATTTTTATCCGTTTGAAGAAGCAGCTGATAAGAAAGTTATGGAAACGGAATTAATAAATACAATTGATATTGGCGGTCCTTCCATGCTGAGGGCTGCGGCAAAAAATTGCAGAAGAGTTCTTGCTGTTTCTTCTCCGTCTCAATACAGGCAGGTTTTGGAAGATTTGAAAGAACATAACGGAGAATCTTCTTTAGCTCTCAGACGGGCATGTGCATTAAAGGTATTTGAGAAAACTCTTGATTTTGATTCCAAAATATTAAATGAACTGTCAAACCGCTTTGAAGAAGATACTGATAATTATTTTTCTTTGAATATAAAAAAAGCAAAAAATTTAAGATATGGCGAAAATCCCCACCAGAGAGCAGGTATATATTATACTAACAATACAATTGATTATGAAATTCTAAACGGTAAAGAGCTTTCATATAATAATATATTGGACGCAACAGCCTGCACGAATATTTTGAGTGAATTTTATGATGTTAATGCCTGTACAATTATAAAACATAATACTCCCTGCGGTGCTGCACTGGGAAAAGATATAGAAGAAGCCTGGATAAAAGCTCTTGACTGTGATCCTTTAAGTGCTTTTGGCGGGATTGTAGGTTTTACGCAGACAGTAACGGAAAATCTTGCAAAACAATTAACTTCAATGTTTTTGGAGGTCATTATTGCTCCTGAATATAACCCCAAAGCACTTGAAATATTAAAAACAAAGAAGAATTTAAGAGTTATAAAATTAAATACTTCACTTATTGAATACAAAAATTATTTGACGGAAGAAATCAGAATTACTCCTTTCGGGACTTTAATTCAGTCTGCGGATAAGGGTGAACTGAATAAAGACAATTTTAAAGTTGTAACCAAAGTAAAACCGACTGCGGAAATGATTGAGGATATGATATTTGCGTGGAAAATAGCAAAACATTCAAAATCAAATGCCATAGTTATAGCAAAAGATTTTAAGGTGCTGGGTGTAGGGCAGGGGCAAACAAGCAGGGTTGATGCAGTAGAAATTGCTTTAAATAAGGCATGCGACGGCTCCAAAGATGCGGTTTTGGCTTCAGACGGATTTTTTCCGGCTGTTGATAATATACAGTTTGCAGCTCAGGGCAGAATTGCGGCAATTATACAACCGGGAGGCAGTATAAAGGATGAAGAAGTTATTAAAGCCGCTGACAAATATAATATTGCAATGATAACAACAGGAATAAGACACTTCAAACATTAATATGGAACAAAAACAGAATAAAAGAATAATAAAAACATTAGCGCTTGGGCATTTTATAACCGATGCATATTCCGGTTTCCTAAATCCCATAATGCCTTTCATCGCGGCAAAAATCGGAATTACAATGGCTGTTGCTGCTTTATTAATTTCTTTTTCCAATTTGACATCAAATCTTTCGCAGCCGTTTTTCGGCTTTATAGCCGATAAGTGGCAGAGAAGATTTTTTATTTTCTGGGGAATGATAATGGCTTCCGTCTTTCTGTCATTTCTCGGATTGGCGAATAATATATATTCTTTAATACTTTGTTTAATTTTGGGTTATATGGGAGTTTCTTTTTTTCATCCGCAGGCGACAAGTATTGTTTCTCATTACTCAAAATCCCTTGCAGGCAGCAAAGATATGAGTATTTTTATTGCAATGGGAACGATAGGTTTTTCTCTTGGACCGGCAGTTTCGTCAGGTATAGCTGAAATTTGGGGGCTTGAAAAACTGCCCTTTGCGTGTTTTGCAGGAATAATTACGGCTTATATAATACTTAAAATTGTGCCTAAAATACAAAAAGAAACAGAAAAACAAACAAGGGTTTCTTTGGCTGAATCAATAAAAAAGATTTTCTCGAATAAACCGGTATCGATTCTTGTATGGGCCTCCATAGTAAAATCATTTGTTGTATCTTCTTTTTCAATTATGCTGCCTTTTTACTGGAAAGCACAGGGCTATGGTGTATCAAAAATAGGAATTATATTATTTTGCTTCTTAATCAGCGGCGCATTTGGTGTTTTTACAAGTCCGTTTGCGGAAAAAAAGTTTGGAATAAGAAATGTGTTTTACCTTTCATTGATTACGGTATTACCTTTAGGAATTATTTTTTATCTGCTTCATGACAATATTATAGGAATTATGGCTTTTATATTAATAGGATATGTAAGTTTTCTTGCGGTTCCCGTAAATATGTCGCTTGCGCAAAAATTGATGCCTGAATTTAAAAGTATGATAGCCGGTTTTATCGGCGGTTTCAGCTGGGGTGTAATTGGTCTTATTCTGCCGTTAATAAGTGTTGCCGCAGAAAGTTTCGGCATAATGAAAATTCTTTTAATTATTTCATTTATTCCGATTTTGTTTTCATATTTTATAAAATATGTTCCCGAAAAAGCACAATGATTTATTTTTAAAGTTGTTATAACGGTTTTGTTATAAGATTAAATATTTATTATATAAATCAACAAATAAAATAATTATGCATTTGTATTTTCAGACAAGGCAGAATCAGTATATTGCTTTATCTGTGCATCATAAAGTTTTCTTTTTGCCGCATTCCACAAAGCTCTTCTTTGGTAGTCTTTACAATCTTTCAACTGTTCAGGAAAATCTGTTTCACTAGAGGCACAAACACGTTCCATTATATTAATTCTGTTATAAAATTTACGGTTTGTTGCTTTGAAGGCTTCTTCCGGGTTTATTCCTGAGTCTTTTGCAATACTTGCCGCCGTGTATAAAATGTCACCCATTTCTTCTTCCATATGATCATAATTTTGGCGCGTTTTATCCTTCTGATATTCTCTTCTTGCTACGTTGAATTCTTCAATTTCTTCGAGTAAACAGTTATTCCAGTCATCTTGTGTTCTTACAAAATTAATGCTTCTTGATACATCATCAATTTTGGTAAAACAATCAAAGACATTTTTATTATTCGGATTAACTCCTTTCATTAAATTTAAAGGAGGAATCGTGGCTTTTTTAGTATAAGCAAAAGGTTCAAGAAGCAGCTTAATATCTTTTTCGGTCTTGGAATAACCGTCGCTTTTACTTTTTTGAGAAGAACCCCTGTTTTGTTTTCCGTACATGGAAACATTATATGTATTATATAAATTTAAACCTACTCTCATAATATTTCTCCTTTGTGTTTTATATAAAACTTCTCAAGAAATTTTTTGCCATAAAAAAAGACCCGATTTTTCGGGTCTTTTTTTTTATGTTATTTTTTATAATTCTGGTTCTTCTTCATCGACAACAACATCATGAAAAGGATTTTCATCACAAGATGTATCTTCGGGTATATCAGGTTCCGTTGTTATTTCGGGTTCTGAATCCGTTGTCGGAGTTGTCGGTATAGGACCTATTGTTGGGGTTGTGGGTTCCAGATCTATTGTCGGCGAAGGTTCGACAGGCTCTGATGTGGGTATGAATGTCGGTTCAACCGGCGGAATATCTTCCGCACCATCAGTTGGTTCTAAAGTCGGTTCAGTTGTCGGTGTTGTATCAACCGTTGGCTCTGTCGGAGTTGTATCCACGGTTGGAGTCGTATCAACCGTTGGTTCCGTCGGAGTTGTATCTACGGTTGGTGTTGTATCAACCGTTGG
>CAZNEN010000018.1:0-31264 GCA_964572355.1 uncultured Muribaculaceae bacterium | reverse complement strand
CAACCGTTGGTTCCGTCGGAGTTGTATCTACGGTTGGTGTTGTATCAACCGTTGGTTCCGTCGGAGTTGTATCTACGGTTGGTGTTGTATCAACCGTTGGCTCTGTCGGAGTTGTATCCACGGTTGGAGTCGTATCAACCGTTGGTTCCGTCGGAGTTGTATCCATAGTTGGTGTCGTATCAACCGTTGGCTCTGCCGGAGTTGTATCTGCGCTTGGTGTTGTATTAGCCGTTGATTTTGTCGGAGTTGTGGCTTCACTTGGTTCACATTCACATTCTCTTGTATATTCAAAATCAGGAAGTATAATTTTATCGCCTGTATATAAAACGGCATTGTGTCTGCCTGTTCCGCCTACTTCCGTTCTCCAGCCGCCATCTTCCGTTCCGTATATATCAGGGTTTGCATCCATTACTGCTTTTTCAAGTGCATAATATTCATCGCTATACATCTCTATACCCATAGCTTCCAAATCATAACTGTTTGCAATGATTCTTGATAAGCAGTTATTAACATCGTTATCTTCTGCCGGATTTACCCAGGTTTCAACATTAACATATTTGTTTCCGTCTTCATCCGTTTTAATTCTGTCATCATCCTGAAATATAGCTGATATAGTTTCCATTGTTCCGTCCTGACAGCCGCATTCGCAATCTTCGGGGCAACTACAGGTGGGATCAGTTAATTCTTCCATATTTTCAGCATCTTCCAGTGCTTCAAGAAAGGCATTTATGTCATCACTTTCTATTGCATTTCCGTCACCGTGCATAAAAGATAAATATTCAAGTTCATCTCCGGATAAGCCTTCTTCTCCGTCTAATGAACTTAATACATCATAAATTATTCCTAATTGTTCTTTTGTATAGGGATTATCCGAATCGGCATCATATAAGGTATTTACGAAACCGTCACGATTCATTATTGTTTCATTATATCCGTCATCAGTTTCGTTATTCCATATTGAAGTACCGTTTACGGTTTTATCGTTATCCAGATTTTTTAAAGCCGATATATCAATATTATTATTATTTAATATTTCAGCTATTTTACTTACATCAAAAGACATACTAGACACTCCTATTTTATACCTCAATAATGCTTTAATATCGGCTGTTATTTTTTTATCTTTAGCATAATTTTTAAATTATTAAATTTTGTAAAACCTATTTTCTTTTTTATCAATCCGTTAGTATCTTTTAACTTCTATAAAATTGTAAGAAGGCAGGTATTTTATGAACTTAACATCAATTTCTTTTAAAGGCAGTGATTTAGATGTTCCGTCTTGGGTAAACAGACCGTATGAGCAAAGAAGACGCCGAATGTCGGAATCAATGGAAAGACAGCCGCAAAAAGATGAATTCAGAAGACAATCTTCAGAAAAAGCACATGAAAATAATAAAAAAAATAAATCATTTTTATCTCGTATTCCGCTTCCCGTCAGAACTTTTGCGGCCGGTATTGCTTTAACACTGGCAACTCAAGGTGCATACGGAATGATTAATCAGCCAAATATGCCGAATTCCGTGACTGTTCCTTTTGATTCACAGGCTACATCAATAGAACAGCTTGCAGAAATTTATGATACTGATATAGATTTAATTTTAGAATATAATAATATTACTGATGAAACAGATTTGACGGACTTAACCGAAATTCAAATTCCTTCCTCATATGATTATTTAGATGCGGAAATTGAAAAACTTCAGGATGAATTATATTCTTCTGATTTATCAGCAGAGGAAAGACAGAATGTTGAAAAGCAAATAAAAGCTTTAATTGCAAAACAAGAATTACAGCATTATGTTGCTAATGTTTATAGTGACGGTGAGTATGTTTATTTTTCTATTACTGCACCTTCGGATGATGCTCCCGAAGAGCTGCAGGGTAAATATAAATACGGAATTAATGTGGAAACATTTAAAGATTTGTTTGATATAGAAGATAAGGCAATAAGAAGATATAATGATATAGATTATACTTGGAGTACGGATGATCCTGAGTACGGATACTACAAAGATTATACGACAGCCTGGCTTAGTAAAGGGGATGTCATAAAAGTTCCTGTTTCCGCAATTCAGACTGATAATATTAATTTAGAAGATTTTATTACAGAATGACGCTTCCCTGTCGTAAAATTTTTATTTCATTTCCCTTTGTAAGAACAACTGTTGATTCTATGCCCTTGGCGATGTATCCGTAATCTTCGAAAATATAATCAACAAAAGCCCCTATAGAATTATAAGCTTCTTTATAAGTTTTAGAAGAAGTATGATTAGATAAATTTGCACTGGTGGTAGCAAGAACATGTCCATATATTTTAGAACAAAGCAATTTAAAAAAGTAATTATCAGGAATCCTTATTCCTACCGTATTAATCCCGGAAGTTATATAGTGAGGAGTTTTTTCAGATTTCTCTGTGACTATGGTAAGAGCGCCGGGAAAAAACTTTTGCATTAATTTTTCTGCTGCAGGGGATATTTTATTAACAAACGGAAGCAGATATTTTGTATCATTAGACATTAAAATCAATGGTTTAGAACGATCCCTGCCTTTGATTTCATATATTCTTTCAACTCCTTTTTCATTATCAGGCAGACAGCCCAAACCCCAGACTGTATCTGTTACAAATGCTATAACCCCACCATTTTTTAATTTATTATTTAACTCGTTAACAAACGAATTTTTGTTTAATATAATTTCTGATTCTTTCAAGTAATTCCCCTACATATTCTACTTTAAATAATACTGCAAATACCGTATAAACGGACATACAAAGAACAAGTATAATTAAAGTTTTTACAGCAAGCATAAACCAGTTTGATGATTCTACAATCCAGTTATTATAAATAATAAGATTTATAATAAACGATAATACGACCGCCGCAAGCATTTTAAATAAATTGATGAAATATATCTTATATTCAAGATTAATTTTTTTTAATAAAATACATCCCAGGAGAATGGCATTAATTAGTGTAACAAGAGACGTTGAAAGTGTTATTGCGGCAATTCCCAGTTTTTCTATAAACAGAGCATTTAAGATAAATTTTAAAATTATGGAAGAAAAAGCTACCAAAAAAGGGGTTTTAGAATCGTTAAAAGAATAAAAAACTCTGGTAACCGAATCTCTGAAAACATAAGGAATAATTGCGAAGGATAAAAATATCAAGGCTTGAGAAACCATATATGTGGCATTTGAGTCAAACTCGCCTCTTTGAAAAACAAGCTGTACTACATCATAAGCAAGTAATATTATTCCAAACATTATAGGTATTGAAACAAAGTTTAAAAGACCAATTCCTTTATGAAAATAATATTTTATATCATTGTATTTTTTTTCTCCGACAAGGCGTGAAAATATGGGAAATAAAGGAACGAGAAAGGCCGTAGCGAGTATTCCTACCGGAAATTGAAATATCCTGTTTGCATAACCGATAGCTGTCCATGCGCCTTCTTTTAATTGTGATGCAAAAAACATATCAACATAAACATATATTTGTCCTATGGTAGAACTTAATGCTGCAGGAAATACAAGTTCTATAAGGTTTTTAAATTCCGGATTATTTTTAAAATTAAAATTAGGTTTTATTTTAAACCCCAGTTTCTTTACTGCTGGAAACTGGGCAAAAAATTGAAGAAAAGCACCGATTGTTGTAGCTATGGCAAGAGCTGTTCCGAAATTATCTCGCTTTACACATGCAATAATAATTATAATGCTTAAACTCATTAATACTGGGGATATGTTAGGAAGAAGGAAGTATCTGTAGGTAATTAAAAGCCCGTAATATATACCTATTATTCCTCCGATTAGTATAACGGGTGTCATTATTTTTAGATGATTGCTGGCAATAGAAACGAGCTGTTGATTATCACTGTGAATTATAAAACTAAGTATTTGTTCGGAAAATATAAATATTACCAGCGAAAATAATGCAAATATAATAAATGTTGCGGTTAAAAAAGTATTAAATAATTTATTTACTTTTTCACTCGGGATTTTATCATCGGGATTAACCAGTTTTGCAAATACGCTCACCGTTGCACTGTGGAAAGGTCCTCCCACTCCGCCCATTAATATTATAGCTAATGACGGTATTTGATATGCATAAAAATATGCATCCGAAACAAGACCGGCTCCGTAATAATTTGCTATACATATATCTCGAATAAAACCTACAAATTTGGAGATAACGGTTACAAAAGCTATAAGCCATGCTGCTTTCAGCAAGGAACTTTCTTTACTCATCCAAAGCTCCTTTCAACTGAATAAAAATAACGGCGGAATCTTCATATGTTGCATTGTCGTCAATAACAATATATGATATTTTGTTTTCTCCTTTATTCAGATATCTGGAAATATTAACCTTTGTTTCTTCTTTATCCGGCTTAATTATTAATTCTCTGTTATTAACAAAAACCTTTATTTTTTTTATATTATTAGGATTTAGTACAAAAATCTCAGCATTTTCGTTCTCCGTATAAAAAACTCTTTCTGTTATTTTGTAATTTCCTCTTATAATAACGGGGATGGTTGCTAATTTTATTCCGCTGTAATAATGTTGCAATATTTCATCAAAAGTATAGCCTAAAGAAGCCATTTTGCCTGCTCCCCACTGGCTCATTCCTACGCCATGCCCAAAACCTCCGCCTGAAAATTTGTATACTGGCATTGCCGAATTTACGTAGGATATAATAAAATTAGCACTCGGAAGAGATATACCGTTTTTAGGAAAACATCTTCTTATAACAAGTTCTTTTTGAATAATAAATGTGTTCTTATCCGTTTTTAGTTCCAATGCTATAATTTTTCCCGATTTTCCTCTTTCCAGTGCTTTTATGGAAATAAGATTTCCGAAATCAGACTCCGATGTTAACTCCGGAATAATGAAACCTGTTAATGACTGTGCCTTTATTGTTTTTGGAAGTATTTCATTAAGTTCTTTCATTGTCCATTCTCTTGACCATCTGTAATAGGGAGATGTGTCATCAAAAGCTTCGGGATTTGATAAATAAAATTCTTCTGCCTTTTCATCCGTATTTAATTCGGTGAAATCTTGATTATCGGGAACTGCCCTTAAATAATGGATATCTTTTGAAGGAAATATACGTGTTTCGGGATCCGAAAAAGCAAACTCATAACTTTCGGTGTAACCGCCGGCGGTTGAACTGTATAATGCTAATATAGGATTGTTTTCTTTGTCCAAAGCAATAATCCCGTTTGTTTGTTCGATTGCTTCGTCCGTTAACGGATCTTCTGTATTCGCACCGAAATATACCTGACAGGCAACCGAATCACACAAATCAAATTCATCATATGCTTTAATTCTTGGTGTTATGGCATAATTTCTTGCCGCGACAGTCTGTGCTTTTAATGCCTCCAGACCGAATCTTACTGGCATTTCGTTAGGAACCACCCCTCTTAAATAATTTTTTAAACTTAAGATATTTACAATGGAAAATTTGCTTATATCTTTTGAACTTCTCATTAACTCAATATATCCGCGGTATGCAGCTTGTTTTCCTTTTCTCTTTAGTCCTTTAATTGCAACGGTTTCATTATCTTTGGACCTGACAATTACGGGACCTGTCAAATTTTTTGCGGCAAGTACATCATCTATATATATTCTAAATAAATTATTTTCTGATGTGACTTTTAAAATTTGCGCATTTTCTTCTGATATTGGTATAACATAACCAGTTGCGGCATCCATAACATCAAGAGCAGAAGCATTATTAAACTCAACTTTGTCAAATATATATGTTTTAAATCCCGTATCACTAATTCCGACTCTAACGGGAAGATGATTATCCGATGCATAAGAACATTGCACAAAAGTAAATAATATCCATAATATAAACGATATAATTTTGCTTGTTTTAAACATGCTATCCCCTATCAGCTTTTATTATAAAATAAAGAGCATATAAAAGGAAATAATGAAAATTATATTGATTGTTTAAATTAATTGTTGCCGTTGTATAATAAAAATAAAAGGACTTATTTAAATGAGTTTAAATTCAACTCCATCTTCCGAAAGAATTCATATTGGCTTTTTTGGAAAAAGAAATGCGGGAAAGTCCAGTCTTGTAAATGCAATTACGGGACAGGACTTAGCAGTAGTATCTCCGATAAAAGGAACAACAACGGATCCTGTGTATAAAGCTATGGAATTGCTGCCCATAGGTCCAGTATCAGTGATAGATACGCCGGGTTTTGACGATGAGGGAGAACTCGGCAGCCTCAGAATAGAGAAAACGAAACAAGTCCTTAATAAAGTAGATATTGCCGTTTTAATTACAGACTCTCAAACCGGTATTACGGATATTGATAAAGAATTGATAAAAATATTTGAAGATAAAAATATTAAATATATCATAGCTTACAATAAGATGGATTTAATTGCGGATAAAACAATACTTGAACCTAAAAAAAATGAAATATATGTAAGTGCAAAAGAAAAAATAAATATTTATGAACTTAAAGAATTGATAGCATCTCTATATGACGGTGATACAAACGGTTTTAAACTGGTGAGAGATTTGGTAAATCCTAATGATATTGTTATTCTTGTAACACCAATTGACTCCGCTGCTCCCAAGGGAAGGCTTATTCTTCCTCAGCAGCAGGTACTAAGAGATTTGTTGGAAGCAGATGCTGTTTCGGTTGTTGTAAAAGAAACAGAACTGGTTTCCGCACTAAACAGCTGCACTAAGAAGCCTAAAATGGTTATAACTGATTCGCAAGCTTTTGAGCGGGTTTCAAGAGAAACACCCCGGGATATTTTTATTACATCATTCTCAATTTTGTTTGCAAGATATAAAGGTATCCTAAAAGAAGCAATAAAAGGAGTAAAGACCCTGGAAAAGCTCAATGATAATGATACGATTCTGATTTCGGAAGGTTGTACTCACCACAGACAATGTGATGATATAGGCACAGTTAAACTTCCGCGCTGGATTAAAAATTATACCGGCAAAAATCTTAACTTTGAATTTTCTTCAGGAAGCGGTTTCCCTTCTGATTTATCAAAGTATAAACTGATTGTACATTGCGGAGCTTGTATGTTGAAAGACAGGGAAGTTAAATCAAGGTATAAACAGGCAGAAGAAAATAATATACCTATTACTAATTATGGTATAACCATTGCTTATATTAATAATATTATTGAAAGAAGCATTAAAATCTTCTGCGATATATATGAAGAATTTATATGTTAGCAACATTATATATATAATATATATATTTATTACATTTTGTAAATTGCTTAAAAGTATTTATTTAAGCGGTTTTTTTTTATTTTTTTAAATATTTCTGTAATAAAAAAGACAATTATTAGGGCATATATTTTTTATATATATTAGATAGATTTAAAAATCGAGGATAATATGAGCTTCTTTTCAGACATTAACGGATTCAATGCTAAAGATATAAAAAATATCTACAACAAAAATGATGATGCCAAAGCCGATTTTTCGGAAGTTGATTTTTGCATAAATGAAGATATGTCAAGTGATATTTTTGTTTCGGATAATGATTACGGTGAATATACTCAAGAAACGGGCAATATTTTTGATTTTAATGCGGCGAATATACAGGAAAAAATTGAAGAGTTAATGTATAATTATAATATGACTCCTGAAGAGGCAGAAGAATATATACATAAGAATATGAATTTGGAAGGATAATAATAAAATAAAAGATATAATTTGTTAAAAATCCCTTTAATACTTTGTTAAAGGGATTTTAGCCTTTTAAAGCACCTTCATTTTGTCCAGAAATAAAATATTTCTGCATGAATATAAAAAATACTAAAACCGGAATAATGGAAATAATGGCGCCTGCTGCAATATAGCGCCAGTTTGCACTGAATAAACCCTGCAGATCATTTACGCCGACAGGAAGAGTATATAAAGACTTATTTGTCAGAACAATACTTGGCCATAAAAACTCACCCCATGAACCTATAAAAGTAAAAATGGCTAATACGGCAAGTGTAGGTGCCGTCATAGGAAGTAAAATATTGCGCCATATATTAAAAACACTGCATCCGTCTATAAAAGCAGCTTCTTCCATTTCTTTAGGTACGGATATAAAAGCCTGACGCATAAGAAAAATACCAAAGGCATTTACGGCAAACGGCAAGATTAAGCCTAAATAGCCGGAAGCAATTCCGTATGAATCAACAAGGTGCAGTTTTAAAACAATTAAATAAACGGGAAGCATTATTGCCTGGAACGGTATCATTATTGTTGCAAGTATCAGGCTGAATATTATATTTCTTCCTTTGAACCGCATTCTTGCAAGCGGATATGCCGCAAGAGATGAAAATATTAAATTCAGAATTACCGTGAATCCGGCAACAATGAAACTGTTTAGGAAGTAAAGTATAAACGGAATCTGTTTCCATACTCCTTTAAAATTGTCAAAAGTAAAGTTTTCGGGTATAAAAACGGGAGGATATTGAAATATATTTTCATTAACACCTTTTAATGCCGTTGAAATCAGCCATAAAAATGGAAAAATTGATATCAATGACATAAAAATCAGGAAAGTATGACAGGAAAAACCCTTTAAAAATCTTTTTATCATAATTCGTACCTCTTTTTCTCAAAACAGGTTATATTTATGACGGAAAAAATAAGTATTATGAAAAGCAAAACAACAGATGCAGCAGAGGCTATTGATAAATCAAGATATTCAAAAGCCCGTTCGTAAATATAATAAACAATTGTTTTTGTAGAGTTTAAAGGACCGCCTTTTGTCATAACATATATTTCTGTAAATACTTTTAAAGCCGATATTGAAGAAATAGTGACAACAAGAGCAATTGTCGGCATAATATGCGGGATTGTAACCGTTAAATGTTTATTAAATTCATTAGCTCCGTCAATTTCTGCAGCTTCATATAATTCTTTTGGAACACCGGCAAGAGATGCAAGATAAATCATCATGTAATAGCCTATTCCCTTATAGATTGTTACTAAAGAAACGGAAAGCAAAGCAAATCGTGTATCTGTCAGCCATCCTACAGGCGAAAATCCCGCTAATTCCGCAAAATAATTTAATATTCCCTGTTGAGCATATAACCATTTAAAAGCTATTGCTACTACAACAATGGAAATTATAACCGGCATGTATATTAAAATTTTGTATAAAGTAATTCCTTTTATCTTTTGGTTTATGAAAATGGCCACAATTAAAGATAAAACAGTCAAAACGGGAACTGCCATAAGTAAAAACAAAAATGTATTTATCAAAGTTTTATAAAATATCTTGGATTGAAATAAAATCCAATAATTGTTTATTCCGGCAAATACCGGATTATAAATATCGGAGGAAAAATCTTTGAAACTCAATATTATTGTATAAATGAAAGGTATAAAGAAGAATATTACCAGCATAATAACTGCCGGGAGCAAAAACATATACGGAATGTATTTTTTATAAAAATTATTCAATCCCCTATACCTTTAATTTTGTTTAAATTATACCTTTTTTTAGCAATATTTGCACTAAAATTGTTTTTATTATTAATAGAAGAGGAAAAATAATGAGCTTTTTTAAACAAATAAAAAATGTTATAAATAGACTGTATATAAGATTTGCAATTTTGCGGCGAAACAGAAATAAAATGAGAAATGTTTTTTTTAAAAGTTCAACAACAAAACATTCAATGAATGTAAGCTGCACATTAAAAATTTCTGCTGAAACGGACAAAAAGAAAAATGAAATTAATGAAGAATTGAGAAATATTGTAAATCAATATATTAATACTCCTGAAAAGCTTATACAATATATACAACTTCAGGGAATAAAAGTATATAAATTAAGAAATGCAGATAAAATACTGGAAAAAATAGGTGAGGAAGAGGGATTTTTAACTCCTTTAAAAGGTTTTAAAGCGCTATTTCTAAATATAATATTGAAAATTGCATTTAAAGACTCCATAGATATAAATTTTTCTACAAAAGAAATGTTTATTTTTAATCTTGAAAGTACGGAAATATATACAATAGCAAGAGCATTGCATAAATACTACGGTTATAAAAACAAGCTTCCGGGGTATGACTATAAATCACAGAAAATATTTAAGAAGGTGTATAAAAAAAGTAAAAATCATACATCACCGTTTGGAGGATGTACGATTAATGACATGTATGCTTGTAAAGAAGCAATAGCAAGAGATTTGGAGTCGATAAATTTTACTATTGCTCTTTCCGTTGAATATGAAAGATCTAAAAAGGCATTAGAAAAAATTTCAACTGATAAAGGTTCAAGTATTTAAATATTTATACAAGTTCATCATCGCCGGCTGTAAGAGGCAAATAAACTGTAAATACCGAGCCTTTACCTTCTTTGCTTTCAACGGTTATTTTTCCGTGGTGATATTTTTCTATGGTAATTTTAACCAGATGTAAACCTAACCCTGTTCCTTTAATGGTATGTGTAGCATTTTCTATACGATAAAAACGATCAAAAATTTTGTCCAGATGCTCTTTTGCCATTCCGATGCCGTTGTCTTTTACCGAAAAAGTAACGAATTTTGAGTCTTTTGATAATTTTATGCTGACAAGAATATCTTTTCCGTCTGTGGAATATTTTATGGCATTTGAAAGAAGATTTCTTATAACTCTGTCCATACTTTCTATATTTATTGGGACAGGAGGAATTTTCCCTTCTATATTTAAATTAATATTAATATTTTTTTCATCTGCAAGAATTTTTATTGAGTTTATATTCTGCTTTATAAGCTCAACTATATCGGAATATTCTTTTTTCAATTCAACCGCATCAGACTCAAGACGCGAAAAATCCAGAATATCGTTAACCATTGTATGCAATCTTTTTGCTTCAATATCAATAGTATGCAGAAATTCCTTTTTTGTATTTTCATCAAAATCATCATTATTATTGTAAAGAGTATCAATATAAGTTCTGAGAACCGTTACGGGTGTTCTTAATTCATGAGAGACATTTGAAATAAACGTATTCTTAAGTTTATTAACTTCCGTTTCGCGTGTAATATCCAAAAGTACAATAATATAACCTACATAGTCCTGTAATTTTGAGAACATGGGAGATATCATAGCTTTAATGGTTTTCTTCCCGGCTTCGATGTTAAATTCTACCGGTTTTTTTTCTATAATATTCAAAGGAGTATCTTTAAATTCTTCAATTTTTTCAAGGAAACATTTTTGACCGTGAGAATCAATATAGTTTTGAATTTTTGTATTTAAAAATGAATGTTCATTATCAATATCAAGCATTTTTAATGCTGCGGAGTTTACAAGGACAACATTATCGAAATTATCACATACAATAACTCCGTTAATAATGCTCATAAGAATGGCCTCAAGTTTATTTCTTTCCAATGTCAGCTGTTCAATATTTTGTTCTTCATATTTGGAAAGTATGTTTGACATATCGTTGAATGCATCAGTAAGTTCTTTCATATTTTCAGATTCAAGCTTATATCCGAATTTCCCGGTGGAAATCTGTTTAACACCTCTATAAAGTTTTTTAAGTTCCTTTGAAAGGAAAATAAAATTAGAGACCATAATTATTGCGAAGGTAAGCCAGGTGAGAATAAATATGGAAAATAAAGATTTTTCGGCCGCTGAAGAAATTATTTTTACACCTTTTCCCGTCATGCCGACAGTAACCGAGCCTGCTAATTTATTATTTTTTGATAAAATTACCGGAGAACTCACACTTACGATGGTTTCTTCATCATTAACCGGAAAATCTGTTTTTGAAGAATATATAATGTTATTATTCCCGTCTTTAAACGTTACAAAAGAAACATCATCATTTCCCTGAATAATTAATGCTGCGTGACGTTTTAGAATATTTTGTTTTTCTTCAAAAGTAACTCCCTTTGTAAATTCTGCGGATTCAATTGCAAGAGTAGCTGACATCAACTGAGCAAATTCAGAATAAGACTTATCCATTTTATAACGTATATCATTGATTGCGAAAACGGCAATGGAAAATATTACGGCAGTACCGATAAAAAGAGTACTCAAAACAAATTTTGTTCGTGAATTAAAGTGAATAAAATTAATATTCATAAGCAAGAGAAATTATAACATTTATACATTTTTTTTGCGATAAGTGTTTATATATAAAAAATAATTGGGGGCTTGACAATGTATTACACTAATAATAAGCATTTTAAACAATTTTATATACTCCGTATAAAAGATTGTTAACAATTGTTTAACAAAAAAGAAAGAAAAAGCTTTTTTTCTTGACGGGCATGTTTTAGCAAGTATTATTTTATAATGGCTATGAGTGCCTTTAGTTGAATATTAATAATTAAATAAATCGTTTTTTATATAGTTGTAGTACACCACATAATGAGAGGTGAATGAATGTCAAAACAAAAATATTCTGAGAGAATAACTCCGATGGGCATGCCCAAAACAAGATTGGATGATCTGCCGGACTTAATTGAAATTCAGAAAAAGTCATTTGAGTGGTTTTTAAAAGAAGGATTGAAGGAGGAATTTCTTTCATATTCTCCTATTAAGGACTATACAGGCAGATTGGAACTACATTTTCTTCCGAATTATACTTTCGATAATCCGAAGTATTCGCTGGAAGAAGCAAGAATTCACGATGCAACATACGCAAAGCAGCTTCGTGTAATGGCAAGGCTGGTAAATCGTGATACAGGTGAAATAAAAGAGCAGGAAGTATATATAGGCGATATTCCTACAATGACAAATAAAGGTACATTTATTGTAAATGGTGCCGAACGTGTTGTTGTTTCACAGATTGTTCGTTCACCCGGTATATATTTTAAACGTGAAATATCTCCTACGGGTAAGCGTTTATTTAACGCAACTCTTATTCCAAACAGAGGAGCCTGGTTAAAAATAGAAACGGATGCTAATGATATTATCTATGTAAAAATAGATAAAAACCGTAAGATTTTAGCTACTACTCTTTTAAAAGCACTGGGTATTACAATTTCCGAAATGGAAACATTGTTTACACATTTTGAATTTTTAAAGAAAACACTTGAAAAAGATACAACAGAAACAACAGATGATGCTTTAATTGAAGTATATAAAAAATTAAGACCGGGTGATCCCGCATCTGCTGCCGGCGGTCGTTCGATAATAGAATCCAGATTCTTTGATGACAAGAAATATGATATAGGCAGAGTCGGCCGTTATAAATTAAATAAGAAACTTAACTTAAATATTGCAGAAACACAAAGAACGTTAACGATACAAGATTTGGTTGCTGCCGTTGAATATTTAATTAACCTTACATACGATGAAGGCAGCTGTGATGATATTGATCATCTGGGCAACAGAAGAATAAGAAGTGTGGGCGAATTACTGCAAAACCAGTTCAGGGTAGGTTTATCAAGAATTGAAAGAATAGTTAAAGAAAGAATGACTCTTCAAAATTCTGAAACACTTACGCCGTTGAATTTGTTAAATACAAAACCGTTAATTGCTTCTTTAAAAGAGTTTTTCGGTTCTTCTCAGTTATCACAGTTTATGGACCAAACAAATCCTTTGGCGGAGTTAACGCATAAAAGACGTATTTCTGCTTTGGGACCCGGCGGTCTTGTAAGAGAAAGAGCAGGATTTGCGGTTCGTGATATCCATCCTTCTCATTACGGAAGAATTTGTCCTGTTGAAACGCCGGAAGGACCCAATGCCGGTTTGATAGGGTCTTTAGCTACACACGCAAGAGTAAATGACTACGGATTTATTGAAACACCGTATTTTGTTGTAAAGGACGGTGTTGTTACGGATGAAGTACACTATATGAGTGCTGACGAGGAAGAAAACTTCCGTGTGGCTCCTTCTGATTTGACATTGAATGAAGATAAAAGTATTAAATCGCAATATGTACCAATTAGATACAAATCCGAATTTACAATGGGAGAATCAAAAAGAGTGGACTATATGGGTGTTTCTCCAATACAAATTATATCAGTTGCGACATCTGTAATTCCGTTTATTGAACATGATGATGCTAACCGTGCATTAATGGGATCTAACATGCAGCGTCAGGCTGTACCGCTGTTAATTACTGACAGACCGGTTGTTGCAACGGGTCTTGAAAAGAGAGCGGCAAAAGATTCTTGTATGGTTGTAGTTTCCGATGTTGACGGAACCGTTGTTAAAGTTGTCGGGGAAGAAATCTGGATTAAAGATAAATCGGATAAGCTGCATAAATATCAATTGATGAAATATGTAAGAAGCAATCAGGATACCTGTATTAACCAAAAACCTATTGTAACTGAAGGAAGTGAAGTTAAAGCGGGAGATATTATAGCTGACGGTGCGTCAACACATTTCGGAGAGCTTTCATTAGGGAAAAATGTACTTGTTGCTTATATGCCCTGGGAAGGATATAACTTTGAAGATGCTATCTTATTAAGTGACAGATGTGTACATGATGATATCTTTACATCTTTGCATATAGAAAAGCTTGAAATAGAAGCAAGACAAACAAAACTTGGACCTGAAGAAATTACAAGAGAAGTTCCTAATGTTTCGGAAGAATCATTAAGACATCTTGATGAAAGAGGGATTGTAAGGATAGGTGCAAGAGTATATGCGGATGATATTTTGGTCGGAAAAGTTACCCCAAAAGGCGAATCGGAACATCCGCCGGAAGAAAAATTATTAAGAGCTATATTCGCTGAAAAAGCAAGAGATGTTAAAGATAATTCATTAAGAGTTCCTCACGGAGAAGGAGGACGTGTTGTTGACGTAAAAGTATTTGACAGAGAAAAAGGAGATGAACTTCTTCCCGGTGCAAATACTCTTATAAAGGTCTATATTGCTCAAAAACGTAAAGTATCAGTGGGTGATAAATTGGCTGGAAGACACGGAAATAAGGGTATTGTTTCAAGAATATTACCGAAAGAAGATATGCCTTTCCTTCCGGACGGAACTCCCGTCGATATAGTATTAAATCCTCTTGGCGTACCTTCACGTATGAATGTAGGACAGACATATGAATGCCTGCTTGGTTTGGCGTCATATTTAACGGGTGACTATTATGAAGCACCTCCTTTCGATGAAATGTACGGCGAAAACAAATCGGAAATTTCAACAAAATATGAACTTATAAGAGGTATAAAAGAATCCGGATGCGACTGGGTAAGAGAAGACGGAAAAGTTGTACTTTATGACGGAAGAACCGGAGAACCGTTTGATAAACCTGTATCAGTAGGTATTACATACTTCTTAAAACTTGTTCACCTTGTTGATGACAAAATTCATGCAAGAAGTACCGGTCCATACTCTTTGGTAACACAGCAGCCTTTGGGCGGAAAAGCTCAATTTGGCGGACAAAGATTCGGAGAAATGGAAGTTTGGGCATTGGAAGCATACGGTGCAGCATATACGCTTCAAGAAATGCTAACAATTAAATCCGATGATGTTAACGGACGATCAAGAGCTTATGAAGCAATCGTAAAAGGCGATAATATACCAAGACCTGGTATTCCGGAATCCTTCAAAGTACTTGTAAGAGAATTACAAAGTATTGGTTTGGATATAACCGTTGCTAAGAAAAGCGGAGAAGAAGTTGATTTAATGTCTGATACGGATGACTTAAGGAAAGCGGCTCCCAAAAGGATACTTTCTGATATAGATTCGGAACTTTTAAATATCAACTTTTTAGAAACACCGAGTTCTTTTAAAGAGTAAAATAAACAAAGCTTGCACTTAATTATAAATTAAGTGCAAGCTGAATATAATAAGTTAAAGGAGATGAAAAATTGTCTACAAGTATAGATTATTTTGATTATATACGAATAAGCATAGCTTCACCCGAACGTGTGCTTAAATGGTCGTATGGAGAAGTAACAAAACCGGAAACGATTAATTATCGTACGTTAAAACCGGAAAGAGACGGTTTGTTTTGCGAAAGAATTTTCGGTCCTACAAAAGATTGGGAATGTTACTGCGGTAAATATAAAAGAGTAAGACATAAAGGTATAATCTGTGAAAGATGCGGTGTTGAAGTTACTGATTCTAAAGTAAGGCGCCACAGAATGGGACATATTAAGCTTGCGGCTCCCGTAAGCCATATATGGTTTCTAAAAGGAATTCCGAGTTATCTTGGTCTTCTTTTGGATATGACATTAAAAGATTTAGAGCAGGTTATTTATTTTAACAATTATGTTGTTATAGATCCGGCTGATTCAGAATTTAAGAAATATCAGTTATTAACAGAAGAAGAGTATGAAGATTTTATGCTCGAAAATGAAGAATCTCAGTTAAAAGTCGGCATTGGAGCCGAAGCTATAAAAGAATTGCTTGGAGAAATTTCTCTTCCAGAAATGGCTGAATCTATAAGAGCAGAGTTGTCTAATTTATCAGGAAGTGTTCAAAGACGGGCTAAATTAATTAAAAGATTGAGACTGGTAGAATCTTTAATCGAAAGTCATACCGAAGCTACATGGATGATTATGGATGTGCTTCCGGTAACGCCCCCTGATTTAAGACCTATGGTTCAATTGGACGGCGGAAGATTTGCAACCTCAGACTTAAACGATTTATACAGACGTGTAATAAACAGAAACAATCGTTTATTAAGATTATTAGAGATGGGTGCTCCCGAAATTATCGTAAGAAATGAAAAAAGAATGCTTCAAGAAGCGGTAGATTCTTTAATTGATAACGGAAGAAGGGGCAGAACGGTAGTAGGTCCCAGCAACAGACCGTTAAAATCGCTAAGTAACATAATTGAGGGTAAACAAGGTCGTTTCAGACAAAATTTATTAGGTAAACGTGTTGATTATTCAGGTCGTTCCGTAATTGTAGTCGGTCCTAAATTAAGTTTAAATCAGTGCGGATTACCAAAAGAAATGGCTATTGAATTGTTTAAGCCGTTCGTAGTTAATAAATTAATAGAAAGAGGCTACGTACAGAATATAAAATCGGCTAAAAAGAAAATCGAAAGATCAGAAGCAGTAGTTTGGGATATTCTTGAGGAAGTAATAGACGGACATCCGGTTTTATTAAACCGTGCACCTACACTTCACAGACTGGGTATACAGGCATTTGAACCGGTACTAGTTGAAGGAAGAGCAATCCAGCTTCATCCTCTGGTATGTACTGCTTTTAATGCCGATTTTGATGGTGACCAGATGGCTGTTCACGTGCCATTGTCAATAGAAGCTCAAACTGAAGCAAGAATGTTGATGCTGGCAACAAATAATATTCTGGCACCTGCAACAGGTAAACCTATCATTGCGGCTTCTCAAGATATGGTTTTGGGTATGTATTATCTGACGCTTATGGAGGAAGAAGATAATAATACGGAACTAAAATATTTCTACAGCTTTGAAGATGCTATTGCCGCACATGAAACCGGAGTTATAAAACTTCACGACAGAATTGTAGTTCGTGATGAACACGGAGACAGACTCGAAACAACGGTTGGCAGAATAATCTTCAATGAGACGGTAAGAAATGCAATCTTTGCATCATAATTTAAGTAAAGGTGAAAAAAATATGGATACAATAGTTCGTAAAAATACAAAAAAATCATTTGATTTTATTAATGAACAGGTTAATAAGAAATCTATTAATAAATTGCTGGCTCAGGTTTATCTGGAATTTGGCGGTGCTAAAACTGCAACACTTGCCGACAACCTGAAGAATCTGGGTTATCATTATGCTACAAAATCGGGTACTACAATATCTATTGCCGATCTTTCCGTTCCTGCCGATAAAAAAGAGCTTTTAAAAGAAGCCGAGCAGGAAATTGAAAAATCGACACACAGATATCTGAAAGGTGACATAACTGAAGTAGAAAGATATACTAAAGTTATAGATACATGGTCTGAAACGACGTCTAAACTTACGGAAAGAGTAGTAGAAAATTTTGACAGATTAAATCCTGTTTATATGATGGCATTCTCAGGTGCAAGAGGTAACTTATCTCAAGTATCACAGCTTGTTGGAATGAGAGGTTTGATGGCAGACGCACAAGGACAAATTATTGACTTGCCGATTAAATCAAACTTTAAAGAAGGATTATCCGTTACGGAATATATTATTTCTTCATACGGAGCCAGGAAAGGACTTGTAGATACAGCGTTAAAAACGGCAGATTCGGGATACTTAACAAGACGACTTGTTGATGTTGCGCAGGATGTAATTATTCGTGATTATGATTGCGGTACAAAACACGGAATTTTAATGACCGATATTTCTGACGGTGAAAAAATAGTTGCTCCATTGACGGAAAGATTATTGGGAAGAACAATTGCGGAAGACATTAAAGATAAAGACGGAAATATTATAATCCCGGCAAATACAACAATAGACAGAGATGATATAAGAAAAATAAAACCGTTGAATCTTCATCAATTACTAGTACGTTCGCCTCTAACCTGTGAACTTGAATATGGTATATGCCAGAAATGCTACGGTTGGGCAATGACTACACAAAAACTGGTTGATGTTGGTGAAGCAATAGGTATTATAGCTGCTCAGTCAATTGGTGAGCCCGGAACACAGCTTACAATGAGAACCTTCCATACGGGCGGTGTATTTAAAGGTGCCGGAGCAATGAAGGAAATCATTTCTGATATTGACGGAACGGTAGCGACAAAAATCTTTACAAGAGATTTAAGAACAAGACACGGTGATAACGTAGCAATAACAGTTCAAGAAACAGACTTGGAAATTAAGACAGGTTCAAAATCTAAAAAATATCATGTTCCCTCGGGTGCAATTCTTTATGTAAAAGAAGGACAGGAAGTTAAAAAAGGCGATAAAATTGCAGTGTATGAACCTGTTTCAGGCGGTGACGGAAGCCGTTTAACCGAAAAAGCTACAAAAGATATTACATCAGATTTGTCCGGTGAAATCGTATTTGAAGATTTCGTTGCAGACGAGAAAAAAGACAGACAGGGCAATATCTCTAGAACAGCAAGTAAAAATGGTATAGTATGGGTTCTTGGCGGTGATGTATATAACCTTCCCGGCGGTTCTAAAATTTTAGTAGAAGACGGAAAAGCCGTAAAAGAAGGTGAAAAACTCGCTGAAATTCATATTATTTCGGAACACGGCGGAGAAGTAAGACTCGGAGATAATCTTGCTGTTGAAAATGTTAAATTTGACGGCAAGAAGATTAAAAAAATAGTACAGGGTAAAGAACTTACTATTGTAATTGCTTCTATTTCTTCTTCAAATGCAAAATTTGAACTGACAAAGAAAGAACAAATTTGGACTGTTGAAGAAACAGGTGAAAAATATATAGTTAAGGCTCCCGTTGATACAGTTGTTGAAAGCGGTATGATTATTGCCGAACTTCTTGATGAGGAATATACGGTTCCTTCAAGCGGTGAAATAAGGTATAATGGTATTGAAGTTGATGAAAATCAAATTATTACAACTCCGGGTGAAGTAATTTTTATCCCTGATGAAATTCATCAGGTAAATAAAGATTCCGCTTTAAAAATGGTTGAATCAGGAACTTTTGTAACAGCGGGAACAGAAGTCGTTAAAGATTTGTATGCTCACATTGACGGTATTGTTGAGATAAAAGAATTTAACGATATGATACATGAGGTAGTAATAAGACCGGGTGAAATCTATACTTTAAACGGTATAGGCGAATTAAAAGTAGATGAAGGTGAAGTTGTTAAAGCAGGAACGGAAATAGCACCAAAAATTAAGGTTAAAGAAGATTCTATAATTACAATTTTGGATAATGACAAAGATAATTTGGAAATAGATGATCTTGAAGAAGATTTAGGTGTTGCCGCATTAGATGAAAAAACAATTTCTAATCAGCCCGTACAAGTTCTGGTAAGACCTGTTCAGAGATTTAATATTGAAACAAAAGATGTTTCTATCAAATTTAATTCTACTGATGAAGCAATAGATCTTGTTCCTGTTACTCAATTGCAATATAAAGATGGTGCAAGAGTCAGAAACCTTGACGGTGGAGTTCTTACAAGAACAAGTTTGGTTCTTCAAATGGACGGCTATTTAAGTCATTTAAAAGGCCAGTTAGAACTTGATAAAGATAACAATTTAAAAATAGTTGTTCTTGAAACGTTGATTGTAAGAAGAGAAGCAGAAGGTTCATCTAAAACATCTGCATCAATGCAGACAGAATTGCTTGTTTCTGATGGTCAAGTTATAGATCCGAGAACTCCTGTTGCAAAAACTCAGGTGCTGGCTATAAGCGATGCCGTTGCAAGTATAAAAGACAACAATCAGGATGTAAGAAGACTTCTTTTAGTTTCTGATAACTATGAAACAAAGATAGATCTTAAGTCAAAACCTGTTGTTAAAAAAGGCGATCTGGTAAAAATGGATGCCGTGATTTCTGAAAGCGGAGAGATTTCTGCCTTGTCAGGGCTTGTTACTAAAACTGATAAAAATTCCGTAACTTTCAGAGTTGGCAGACCATATTTAATAAGCCCCGGAACAATGCTTCAGGTTTCTAACGGTTCGTTGGTTTTAAGAGGTGATATGATTGCAACACTTGTATTTGAAAGACAAAAAACAGGTGATATTGTTCAAGGTTTACCTCGTGTTGAAGAATTACTTGAAGCAAGAAAACCCAAAGATTCTGCTGTTGTTGCTGAATATGCGGGAACTGCCGAAATAGAAATTGAAGAAGATGTTCCACGTCTATTCTTAAATGGTGATTTAGGCAGACAGGAAATAAAATATTCTATTGACTCTAATATCATTGTTGCAAACGGACAAGAAATTAAGGCGGGTCAACCGTTAACAGGCGGTCCTTTAAATCCGCATGACGTTATAAGGTTAAACGGTGTAGAAGCAGCTCAGCAATATCTTGTAGACGAAGTACAAAGAGTTTATCGTTCTCAAGGCGTTGAAATTGCTGATAAGCATGTTGAAGTTATTGTAAGACAGATGACCAAGAAAGTTAAAATTCTGGAGTCTGGCGATACAAAGCTTCTTCCGGGTGAATTCTTGGAATTAAAAGAAGTTGAGCAAGCAAATGAAGCCGTAAAGGCAGAAGGAGGCCAAGAAGCCACATATGAAGCAGTACTTCTTGGTATTACAAAAGCAAGCTTGAATACGGAAAGCTTTATTTCTGCAGCTTCATTCCAGGAAACAACCAGAATCCTAACTGAAGCAGCTGTTGAAGGTAAACGTGATTTGTTAAGAGGATTGAAAGAAAATGTTATTATAGGTAGATTAATACCTGCAGGTACAGGATTCTATCACTTAACGAATGCTTCGGAGGAAAAGGATAGAGAAGCTCAGAAACGTGCAGCTGAAAAAAATAATGCAAGAAAGCCGTCGGCAATATTGGAAGAAATAGAAGGGATGTTTGGTACTCCTGAATTGACCGACTATACTATTGAATAAAACAATAAATTCATAAAAAATAGCAGTAGTTCAAAGAACTACTGCTATTTTTTATGGAGAAAATATGAAAAAAGTTATTATTTCTTTTGTTTTATTCTTATGTGTGCAAATATTTTCATATGCGGATGAAATACAAGATGTTCAATATTTTTTTAACAAGTATATAGATGCTGCGAACAATTACAGTACTGATTATTTTAATTATTACAGTCCCGGAGCAAAAATTATACGTGTTGTTGAAAAACCTGACGGAACAAAAGAATCTGTGGATATTCCTCTTGAAATTTATAAACAGGAAGCAAAAAAATCAAGCAAATTTGCTCGTTTAAGAAACTATAAAAATCATTATTTCAATGTCAAAATATTTCCTTTTGGAAAGGATTATAAAGTTGTTGCTATGAGAATGCCTTCGACAAGTGATTATAAAATACCCGCCCATTTTGTTATAGGCAAAGACAGCTGCGGGGAATGGAAAATAAAAGAAGAATCAATGAATACGAGAGTTCAAAAATTTTTGAAAAACAGTTAAATAACAACATTGTTATTGTCATCAATTTGTACAATTGACGGTTTAAACAACCTGGCTTCTTCTGGTGTCATATGAGCGTATGAACAGATAATAATTTTATCTCCTATTTGTACTTTTCTTGCAGCAGCACCATTAATACAAAAATCTTTGTTACCTCGTTTTCCTGCAATGATATATGTTTGAAATCTTTCTCCGTTATTAATATTCAGAATGTCAACTTTTTGTCCTTCCGAAAGATTTGCTTTTTCTAAAATATTTTCATCTATTGTAATAGAACCCACGTAATTCAGGTTTGCGTCGGTTATGGTTGCTCTATGTATTTTTGCATATAAAAACTCAAGTAACATAATTAAAATCTTTCTTACAATGACATTTTAACAAAAACAAATTCTAAATAGTCATTATTTTTACAATTTTAACAAAAGTACTATCTTAATATAATAAATAATTATATTTATATATATAGTTATGAATATAAAGATAAAAATAATTTTCAATCCGTTCAATAATAATTATTTTCTCAGGTTCAACAAAAATGCGCGGCAAACTCACACATAGTGTTCAAACAGAGCCGCGCTTTTGCATATGTTTCACCAAAGAAAATTAAATTATTATTTCAAGTCATTCAAATTATTTTTATCTTTATTATCTTTATTATTTTCAGATATTATAATTGTCCGAATAAAATAAAAATAAAAGTTCATTGCGAAGTATAGTTAAAACATTTTACCGAAGGAACAACAAAACGAGCACTGTTTGAACCCTGAAAGGGTGAGTTTGCGAGTTATTGCTGAGGTTGATGTTTACTATACGCAGCACTCGAACTTGTTTTTTATTTTATTCGAAAATAATTATTTTAATATATTGATAATAATTTATTATGTTTTTTATTTATTTAATTTTTTTAAATAGTTTTTTATTTGTTCTATTTGTTTTGGCTTAAGATATTTATATTGACCTTTTTTTAAACCCTGCAGATCAACAGGTCCCATACTTAAGCGTTTTAAAGATATAACGGGATGTCCTAAATTATCAAGCATTTTTCTTATTTGTCTGTTTAATCCCTGATATAAAACCATTTCAAGAACCGTATTTTTGTTTTCAAAATCAATTATACGTGCATATGCATATGCAATCTGTTCTTTTTCAATTTCTATTCCTTTTTCCATCTGAGTTAAATCGTTCAAATTTAATTTGCCTTGAGCGATTACTCTGTATACTTTAGGAACTTTCACTGACGGGTGTGCCATTTCATTTATAAAGTCTCCGTCATTTGTGAGAATTAAAAGTCCGGTTGAATCTTTATCAAGTCTTCCAATGGGTTTTAAATGATGAACTTCTTCAGGAAGAATATCATATATTGTTTTTCTTCCTTTTTCATCATCCATTGTTGTAATATATCCGGCAGGTTTGTAATATCTTATATAGGTTAATGCTTCAGGTTTAATTGTTTTGTTCAAAATCGTAACGTTGTCTTTTGTATTAATTATATATCCTAGCTCTGTTATAATCTCGCCGTTAACTTTAACTTTTCCTGCTTCTATATATTCATCGGCTTTGCGGCGTGAGCAAAATCCGCAGGAGGCTATATATTTATTTAATCTAACTTTTTGATTTTTCATATTTTAATGATACAAGATATAAAATAAAAAGTAAAAAGCTGTATTTTTACAAACTGCAACAATTTATTAACAGTTGGGCGTTAAGGGTTGTTTTTATAGTAAAATTTTATTGTTATGTTTGATAATCTTTCTGATAAACTGCAGGAAATTATAAGGAAAGCCTCAGGTAATGCTTCCTTAACGGAAGATAATATTCAGGATGCATTAAGAGAGGTGCGCCGTGCACTTCTTGATGCTGATGTAAGTTTAAAAGTTGTGAAGATTTTTATGACTTCATTAAGAGAGAAAGCTCTTGGAGAAGAAGTTTTAAAAGGAGTTAATCCTTCGCAGCAGTTTGTAAAAATTGTACATGATGAGCTTGTTAATATATTGGGTAAGGAAAATACACCTTTAAATTTAACGGGTCATCCTTCAATCATAATGATGTTAGGACTTCAGGGTTCCGGAAAAACAACTTCGGCTGCTAAATTGGCAGTTAAACTCAAAAAAGAAGGAAAAAATCCTCTGCTTGTTGCAGCAGACGTATATAGACCGGCTGCTGTATTGCAGTTAAAAACGTTAGGGGAACAAATTCAAACTCCCGTATTTACAATAGACGGTTCAACAAATGTACAAAAGATTGTTACGGAAGCAACAGAATATGCAAAATCAAACGGATTCAATGTGGTAATAATAGATACGGCAGGAAGACTTCAGATAGATAATGAAATGATGGCAGAGCTTATCTTGATAGATAGAGCATTCAGCCCTCAGGAGAAGCTTCTTGTAATAGATTCAATGCTTGGACAGCAGGCGGTAAGTGTTGCGGAAAACTTTAATACTCAGCTTGATATTACAGGGATTGTTCTTACTAAACTGGATGGTGATTCAAGAGGCGGTGCCGCATTGAGTGTTGTTCAGGCAGCGGGCAAGCCCGTTAAGCTTACTGGTACTGGTGAAAAACTTGATGCACTTAATGACTTTTATCCTTCAAGAATGGCAGACAGAATCCTCGGGATGGGAGATATTGTTTCTCTTGTTGAAAAAGCACAGGAAGTTTTTGACGAAAAACAGGCCAAAGAATTTGAGAAAAAAATGCAAAAGGCCGATTTTTCATATAATGATTTTTTGAATATGCAAAAGCAAATGAAAATGTTTGGTTCAATAGATAATATTCTTGGTATGCTCCCTATTCCTGGACTTAATCGGGATACAAAAGAAACCATAGCTTTGGAAGGCGAAAAACAGTTAAAAAAAATTGAGTCTTTTATTTCGAGTATGACTCCTCAGGAAAGAGCAAATCCTTCTTTAATAAATACTTCAAGAAAGCGCAGAATATCTTCGGGATGCGGTATACCTGTTCATGAAGTAAATCAGATAATTTTCCAGTTTGACCAAATGAGGAAAATGATGAAAGGTTTTTCTGATATAAAGCAAAAAGTTAAGAAAGGAAAACTTAAAATACCCAAAAATTTTGGTCAGCGTTTTCCTTTTTAATCAGATTCATAAGGGTGGAAAAAGAATATATGATAGAAAAAGCAATGATAATGGCAGCAGGTGTAGGCTCAAGACTGGAGCCTATGTCAAGTGTTATTCCAAAACCTCTTGTTCCTCTGGCTAATATTCCGGCAATGGATATATTAATTAAACATCTTATGTCTTTTAATATAAAGAATATTATTGCAAATACATACTACCGTGCCGAAGATATACAAAATCATTATAAAAACACTTGTTTCAATATAAATTTGCAATTTATAAAAGAAAAAGAATTATCAGGGACAGCGGGTGGACTTAAAAAATGCCAGTTTTTCTTTGAAAAAGGAAAAGACTTTATTGTTATGTCCGGTGACGGTTTAACCGACTTAAATATATGTGAAGCTTATTTATCACATATTAAATCAAATGCAATTGCTACTATTGTAATAAAAGAAATTGAACATGAAGAAGTATCGAAATACGGAATTATTGTTCCTGATAAAAATGATTTTGTTCATAGTTTTCAAGAAAAACCTTCAATAGAAGAAGCAAAATCAAATCTTGCAAATACAGGAATTTATATTTTTAATTATAAAATTTTTGAATTTATTCCGGAGAATACTTTTTATGATTTTGCGAAAAATGTATTTCCGTCAATTTTGGACAGCGGACTAAAAATAAATACATATAAAATGTCAGGTTATTGGTCGGATATTGGTTCTTTATCCCAATACAGACAATCTAATGCGGATTTAATACAAAATAAAATAAAATCATTTGCACCTGATGTTATTAAAGTCCAAGATGCAGAGTATATAGCGGGAGCTAATTTTACAAAAAGTATTACCGGTAAAATATCAGGTAAATGCATAATAGGTAATAACTGTTCTATCGGTAAAAACAGCCTGATTAAAAACTCTATTTTATGGGATAATGTAAAAGTCGGTGATGATGTGGAAATAGAGAATTCAATTATATTATCTGATATTTTTATTGGGAAATCAGTTTATAATGAAGTAGTTTCCAAAAATCAGATTAAGGAAAAAATTAAAGTGATTTCATAAGAGGGGAAAAAGAATGATAATAATAATGGAGCCTTCTGCAACAAAAGAACAAATAGATACGGTTGTAAAGGCATTAAGAAATAAAGGTTTTAGAATAGTATTAAATGAAGGCGATGTAATGACGGTTATTGCTGCTATAGGTGATAAAAGACTTATAGAACCTCACGCTTTTCAATCATATGAAGGGGTAAGAAGTGTTAAGCTGATACAGGAACCATATAAACTTGCCTCCAGAGAAAGCAAGCAGGATGATACTATAATAGAATTTTCAAACGGAGTAAGAATCGGAGGACTTGAAAAACCGGTGTTAATGGTTGGTCCTTGCTGTGTTGAACAGGATTTAGACGGATTATTGAGAGTTGCGGATGTGGCAAAAGAGATGGGCTGCCATTTTTTGAGAGGCGGTGCTTTTAAACCGAGAACATCCCCTTATGATTTTCAGGGACTTGAGGAAAAAGCACTGGAATATCTCGCAATTGCGAGGGAGAAAACCGGTCTTTTGATTGTAACTGAACTTATGGATACTCTGGATATTGATTTGGTTTGTCAATATGCTGATGTAATTCAAATCGGCGCACGAAATATGCAAAACTTTAAACTTTTAAAAGCTGTAGGGAAATGCAATAAACCGGTTATATTAAAGAGAGGTCCTGCTGCTACCATAAGAGAATTCTTACTTGCAGCTGAACACATTATGTATAACGGCAATGATAAAGTTATATTATGTGAACGCGGTATAAAAGGAGTTGATAACAGTGCTACAAGAAATACTCTTGATATTGCTGCAATACCGGTAATTAAAAAATATTCGCATTTGCCGGTAATAGTAGATCCCAGCCATGGAACCGGAAGAAGATATTTAATTGAACCAATGGCTAAGGCAGGTCTTATTGTTGGAGCTAACGGTGTTATGATGGAAGTACATCATGATCCTGAAAATGCATCTTCCGACGGTGCGCAAAGTCTGAATATTCCTATGTTTAAAGATGTTGCAAAGCGTTTAAATAAACTTATAGGAAGAATTGATTATGATAATAAACATATAATGAGTCAGGTATAAGATTTGTATAAGTTTGATTTTGAACTTGATGATTTTCAAAAAGAAGCGGTTGAGTGTATTGATAAATCAAAGAGTATAGTGGTTTGTGCACCTACCGGAGCGGGGAAAACATGTATTGCGGAACATGCAATACATAAGGCATTGGAAGAAAATACAAGGGTTTTTTATACAACCCCTTTGAAAGCTCTTTCAAATCAGAAATTTTATGATTTCGGCAGAAAATACGGAGCAGGAAACGTAGGACTTTTAACCGGGGATACATCCGTAAATCGTGAAGCTCCCGTTGTTGTTATGACGACTGAAGTATTTAGAAATATGCTCTATAATACTAACTTCGGGTCATTAAAAGATAATTTACGTGATGTTAAATATGTTGTACTTGATGAAGTCCATTATATGAATGATGAGCAAAGAGGAACGGTTTGGGAAGAAAGTATTATTTATTGTCCTTCTGACATACAGATTATTGCGTTAAGTGCAACAATTGCAAATTCGAAACAACTTTGTGATTGGATTAATACGGTGCATTCAAAGACGGAACTTATATATACGGATTTTCGTCCTGTTCCTTTGAGACATTACTATTTTGATTCGTCAAAACCTTTTGATATTCTTCCTTTATTAACTCCGGACGGTAAATTAAACAGGAAAATAAAACCCGAGAAAAAAGTCAGTTTATATTCTCGTCAGGCGAAAAAACAAAATAATGTTAAAAATGTGATTAATGTTTTAAAGAAAAAAGATATGCTGCCTGCCATATTTTTCACATTTTCACGAAAAAAATGTGATGAAAATATGGAAAAATGTTCCGATTTAAATTTAATAACGGATGATGAATCAAAACGAATAAAAATTGAAATACAAGAATTCTTAAAAGACCATACTTATTTAGAAAACAACAAAAATCTTGAATATCTTTATAACGGAATAGCTTCTCATCATGCAGGACTATTGCCTGCCTTGAAGCTTCTTGTTGAAAGATTATTTCAACAAGGTTTAATAAAGATTGTTTTTGCAACAGAAACACTTGCAGCAGGAATCAATATGCCGGCAAGAACAACTGTTATATCTGCAATAAGTAAAAGAACAGACTCGGGACACCGCACTTTAACAGCAAATGAATTTCTTCAAATGTCGGGACGTGCAGGCAGACGAGGGATGGATAAAATAGGAAATGTTGTTATTATGGGAACTCAATTTCAATCTCCGGAAGAAGTCGCGGAGCTTGTAAAAAGTTCTGCTAATCCGCTTGAGAGCAGATTTTCTCCGAGTTATTCCATGGTTTTAAATTTACTGCAAAATTTGGAATTGTCTCAGGCAAAAGAATTAATTTTGAAAAGTTTCGGTTATTTTTCTTCAAATGACAGATTAAAACCTATGTTTTTGCAGCAAATTGACTACGAGAATACCATAAACAGATTAAAACTGGAAAAGTGTCCGTTTAATCATACAAATGAAGATTTTATAGAATTCAATAAGTTAAAAGATAAATTCATTGTATTTAGAAAACTTACAAAAACTCTTTTACGGCAGGCGAAACAAAAAGGACAGAAAAATGCTCCGGAAGTTGAAGAATATGCGAATAAAACAAAAGAAATAAGAAATTTGATGCAAAAATATAACTGCGAAAATTGCCGCGGTTATAAAAAGCATATTAAAAATCTTGAAATTATAAGCAGATATGAGAAAAGATATAAAGATTTGTGTAAAAATATTGAGACTCAAAAAGATATATATTGGAATAAATTTTTAGCACATAAAGAAATATTGGAGGAATTTGGTTATATAAGTAATAATATTCCTTTAGGAAAAGGTATAATCTGTTCAATGATAAGAGCCGAAAATGAATTATTTCTTTCCGAAATTATAATAAAAGGTATTTTAGATGATCTTCAGCCGTATGAACTTGCTTCAGTTGTCTGTGCGCTTGTTACGGAAGATATAAGAAGTGATGTTTATCCAAATCAGCCCGTAAGTAAAAATACAAGAAAAGCGTTGAACAGAATTAAAGAAATAAGAAAAAGAATAGCTGTTGTACAGCGGGAGCGTGATATTAATACACCCATGTATATTAATTCATATTATTCACCGCTAATTGAACAGTGGATAATGGAAACTCCTTGGGAGGATATTGCAAAGCAGGTTGATTTATCTGAAGGTGATATAGTAAGAGTGTTTAGAAGAACGATTGATGTTCTGAGACAGCTTTCAATATTGCCTGATATAAACGGACAGCTTAAAGAAAACGCCAAAAAAGCCGTATTATCTATTCTGAAAGAACCTGTTGATGTAGAATAATATAATATCTAGTTGTATATGGCTTTTATTCCTTGTAAGTTGCAAATAAGACTGTCTAATGCATCTTTATTGCCTTGTTTTATTTCTATAAATTTTAAAACCATATCTCTGCTTGCTTCCGAATCCAGAACATCAATCAAGCCCGACAGCTCTTTTTCCGTCATGTTGAATTTTGATTGTAATTTGGCAATATAATTCAATTCTAATTCTGTTTTTTTTGAGATAAACATAGAGCCTTTGCCGGATAGAAGCCAGTTTATGTTTACCTGAAATTTTTTAATAAGAGCACTAAGAAATTTAGGTCCCGGAGGTACTTCATCTCTTTCATAACTGCCTATGGTTCTGGCAGGTATTTTCAGTTTCTTTGCCATATCATTTGATGACAGATTTAAAATGGTCTTTAATTCTTTTATTCTTTTTCCAACGCTCATAATAGTTTCTCTTAACGTTTGTTACATTATTATGTAATTTATATTGTATTATTTTACAATATATTGTAATATTATATTCGAAAGTTACAACATATTGTATTCCAACTTATAGTAATTATACTACATTTTACATTTTATTGCACTAGTTTTAGTATTTTGCTTGTTTGGAAGTTACAAAACTAAATAAGGAGTGGGAAGTATGAAGGAGAGGCATTTGCGTCTTATTGTTTCTCGTGGCAACGAATTAAATAAAAAAGCTGTTTTTAGAATGTGTTTATACTCGGTTAAAGATTTTATGGATAATTTATTTTTGTCAAAATATGAAAAAATTTATATTTTAAAAGATATATTAATAAAACTGTATAAGGAATATGAGGAAACTACCGGTATTATGGATATCCCGTATTTTGTTAAAGCGGAAAAAAGGATTTGCAAAATTATTAAAGAACGAAAAGTAGATTATTATTTCAAACGTCTAAAAAGATTCAGAAATAATAATTTTTATTAAAATCACGGGTAAAATTAAAAGAATATACGGCTGAATATTATGGTAGATAAGGAAGATTATTTTCCGGATATAAATGAAATTAAAGAACTTAAACATATAACTGATTTATACTCTTATATTGTAAGACTGCATAAAGAATCAGGCAAGGTTATAATCGATAGAATTTATTTTAAAAATTATATTTTATGCTCTTTATATGCTTTTGTTTGGAAGAATGATGATTATAAAAATTATGAAAAAATAACCGAGTATATTAAAGTTCAAAATTCTGAAGTAATAAATAACTGCAGTATAAGAAATAAATTAATATTCCGGATATATATGCAGGTTATTAAAAATAAAATAAAGATGTTATAATTTATTTATGGGAAAAAAGATTATAACAACTAACAAAAAAGCGTTTCATGAGTATCATATATTTGATAAGTATAATGCGGGTATGGTACTGACAGGGACTGAAATAAAATCGGTAAGAAAAGGAGCGGTCAACTTGAAGGACAGTTTCGTAAAAGTAGAAGATGCCGAAGTTTTTCTTTATAACTGTCATATAAGTCCTTATGAGCAAGGTAACCGTTATAATCATGAAGAAAAACGTATAAGAAAATTATTATTAAATAAAAAAGAGATAGGCAAATTAATAGGAAAAATAAAAAAAGACGGCTATGCGATTGTTCCGTTAGAGCTTTATTTGGAGAATGGCTGGGCAAAAGTAGAAATAGCACTTGCAAAAGGTAAAAAATTGTATGATAAGCGTGATGATTTGGCAAAAAAAGCCCAAGCACGGGATATAGACAGGGCTGTTAAAACTAAGAGATGACCTTGACTTTGTTTTTATTATTCATTTTGAATTAATAATATATTTTGTTCTTTTTTAATCAATATATCCGGAAACTCAGGATTTATTTTTGAATTTTTTATCCGGCTATAGGGTTAAAACAATGCC
>CAZNEN010000017.1:13600-39134 GCA_964572355.1 uncultured Muribaculaceae bacterium | reverse complement strand
CCACATATATAACGACTTACAGGTGCATATATTCTTCTTTACAAAAGTTAATAATTTGGCGGTTTATATTTATTATATGACCATATCCCGAGGACTGATTTAAATTTTATTCCTCTTTGGTACATTAAAAAAACGGAGAAATAAATGCAAACAATTATTTTTTATGACATAAAACCGTATGAACGCAGTTTTTTTGAAAAAGAACTATATGATAAATATAATCTGGTTTTTAAAGAAAATGAACTGAATCCTGAAAGTGATTTGTCATATCAGGAAGAAAATGCAGAAATCATTTCTGTTTTTACAAGTTCAAGGCTTACAAAAGAAACACTGAAAAAATTTAACAATTTAAAATTGATACTGACAAGATCGGTTGGTTACAGCCATATTGATACGGATTATTGCTGCCGTGAAAACATAATTATTGCGAATACTCCTCATTACGGGGATTATACTGTTGCGGAATTTTCCTTTGGAATATTATTAAATCTTTTAAGAAGAATTTGTTACGGGATTCAAGAATTAAAAGACGGAGATATGTATCCTGAAACATTCGGAACGGAGTTATTTGATAAAACAATAGGTATTATAGGAACAGGTTCAATCGGCTCAAAAGCTGTTAAAATAGCCAAAGGATTTTCTATGAATGTTATGTGTTATGATGTAAAAGAAAATGAAGAAATCAAGAAAGAATACGGTGTAAAATACGTCAACCTTGATATTTTATGCAAGCTTTCAGATATTATAACACTGCATACACCACTGACACCAAATACATACCATCTTATTGATAAGAATAAAATATCAATTATGAAAGAAAATGCGGTAATTATTAATACTGCAAGAGGAGAATTAATTGACACGGAAGCACTGTATAATGCATTAATAGAAAATAAAATTAAAGGAGCAGCGCTGGATGTACTAGAATTCGAAGAAACAATACAAAATAAACGCCCGGGAGAAAATTTAAATTTAAAAAACCTGAGAATATCATTAATAAATAATAAGCTTTTAAATCTTAATAATGTTGTAGCAACACCTCATATTGCTTATGATACAAAAGAAGCTACAGAAAGAATACTAAATACTACACTCAAAAATCTAACGGAGTTTGAAGCGGGAACCGGTATAGAAAATGAAATATAAATATATAAAAAAAATGCAAGTTTAAAGTAAGATTTAAGAACTTGCATTATTTACACTAGCCGAAACATTAATAACTCCTACATTATACATCTTTTTTTTATGTTAGTAAAGTCCATATGTATAATTCTTGTATTAAATTTTCAAAAAGTTAATAATTATTTACATAGTGATTTTTTATTTTAATTATTTCAAATGTTAATTAATGTAAAATAAATCAATATTAATGCTTAAGAAATTTACTTATTATGCCGATATAGTTAATACAATAATATATACAAAGGAGTAATAACTATGGGATTGGCAGCATCACAAGGGCGTTATCTGTGCCTGACAGCGAGAAACAGCGATTTAATCTACGAAGCGCAGCAAATATCGCAGCAAAGACTGGCTCTTGCTTCAGAGTCACAGGCTGTTTCAGAAAAATACAATGAAGCCATGAATAATACCATAATGATGGCAACAACTCCTGACGGAGGAACACAGCGGCTTACTTATGATATTATAACAAACCAGGATCCTTTTTCGGGTCTGTGTATGAGAATTGTGGACCTTGACGGAAATGTCGTTGTTCCGGCACAATCCTATACAATTGAGGCTACGTCAACAAACGATGACGGTGAAGAAATTACCGCATCAATTTCTTCTGCCAGTTCTTTTATCAGCAAATATATGTCCGACCTTGACGGAGATACTGTAAATGAAATGAGCAGCTGGAGTCTTTCCGATTTGGCGGCTTATTATCAAGAAAACTATCCTGATTCCGGAATTACTGTTTCCGTTAAAAGCAATATTAATTATTCATTAAAAAATGAAAATGAACATTTTCTGTACGATGAAAATTGTACCGATCCTGATTACCTGCAGCAAATGCTGACATCCGGAGAATGGCTTTTACAACAGGTATCAACAGAAGAATCGGGCTGGGAAGATGTAGTATGGCAAGGTTCTACTTCTATATCCGAAATATACGATACAAGTGATGATGCTGCAGCAGAAGCAGAATACGAAGCAGCTCTTGCTGATATTCAGAAAAAGGATAAATTATTGGAGCTTCGGCTTGAACAGGTTCAAACACAACAAAGTTCGGTTGAAACAGAAATAGAATCAATAAAAGAAGTTATCAGCAAAAATATAGAAAATTCATTTAAAACTTTTGCTTAAGCGATATTGAAATATGAGTGTATTTCACCTGATATTTCACCGTCTTGGGACTTAATTTTCTTTATATATATATTGTTAACAGAGTCGGATGATAATTTATTTTCATCCGACCAATTTAATTGTAACAGTGCTTCAATTACCGCAACTGTTCGCGCCTCAGTATTTGAATCCGCAATTTTAACAACAAGACATTCTTCTTTTTCAATGTTAACAACAACACAAAGACCGCAAGCACCGACTTTTGCTATCAAGTTATCGGATATATTTATTATCTCGGAATCTAATCTGCCTTCTCCTCCTATAAGATAAGGGTATTTTAGAAAAGCATCGGTTATTTTTTTGTACTTATTATCTGTAAATAAATTTAAAAAACCCGCTCCAAGCTGTTCCAAAGTAGTTGCAATAACAGGCAGTCCGCAACCGTCTTTACCGACAATTACATCTTTTATGTTTGTATTACATATTTTACAGACTTTATTCAGAATAAAGTCTGATAAAGGATGAGACAAATTCTTATAATTTTTTAATTCATATTCCTTATCTTTACATACTGCAAGCATTAATGCATGTTTACCAGAACAGTTATTATGTATTTTACGGCAAGGCAAATTTGAAATAATTAAACGTTTTTTTTCTTTTAAACTTAAAGGTTCAATTGCAGGACAAAGTAAATCATTTTCACTGCATCCTATTTTATTTAAAACAGATAAAACCTTTTCCTGATGGATTAAATCACCGCAATGAGAGCCGCAGCAAACAGCAATTTCTTCCTGTGTAAGTCCGTATTTTTCATCAAGTCTTAATTCTGATAATACAGAAGCCTGCAGAGGTTTCATACAGGATCTGTGAAAAAATTTATAATTATTATCTTTTCCTATTTTATTAATTATTCCGTTTTTATTTAAGTGTAATATTAATCCGTTATGTACCTGCTCTAACAGACCGTTTCTTTCATATGCTATAAGTTTTGAATATTCGGGTTCTTTGTATTGCATATGCTTATTCTATATCAAAGCAGCGATAATATACAGTATCAAATTTGCATATACATAGAGCGTATGATTTGTATAATATCTATAATGTTGTATAATTATAAGGAATTTACTTATAAGTGAGAGTGTCTCTATATAAAGAGGTTATTTAATGCAATTACTTGAAGTCAAAAATGATATAGCAAAAATGATATATAATCCGGCAGAAAATCATTTGCTTCCGGCTGACTTTGTATTTATAGAAGACATAAATCAAAAACTTATAGCCCAAATTTTAAATATTGAAACTACGGAAAACTCGGATAATAACATTGCTTATTTAAGGCTTGCTCTTTCTATAGATAAAGAAGATAATCTTTCATATTATAACGGGTATATTCCTTCTAAAACAGCCAAAATTATATATATAAATCCTGATGAAATTTTGGAATTAATAAAAGGAAGTGATTCAAATATATATTTCGGCAGCCTGTCCAATCATTCCGAATGTTTCGTAAAACCGCCGTTGAGTTTTATTGAAGATAGGGTATATATTCAATCGGACAGAGATGATAAAACAAATATTATAGTCCAAAATCTTTTATTTGAATTGCAGTCCAAAGATAAAAAAGTTATACTTCTTGATTTTGACGGCAGATATAATGCTATTACATCTGCGCCGCGGTTAAAAATAACCGAAAATTTTAAATTACCTTTAAATCTTGATGCATTTAATACTATTCTCGAATATGATACTAAAGACTGCCCTATTGAAGATAAAGCCGTAGTTCAAAGTATTGTTCTGGAATTAAGAGAGTATCTTAACTCATTGAAAGATAAATTCATTCCGTTCACAATGTTTAAAAATGTTGTTGATGGAGAATTTCTTTCCAATCCTGTTTCGGGATTAATGTTATTGAGAAATAAATTATGGTTATATGCACAGGAAAACATATTTGCCGAGAACAAAAATCAATTTGATTCCATAAATTCAATTCTTGAAAATAAAAATCTGCTAATAATAGATGCTTCTTCACTGGAAGAAAAATGGTATAAATTCATAATACAAACTGTATTTAAAATAACGCAAAGATTTTGTTATTTATTTATATCTTTAAATGATGTACCTATTGATAAAAAATCAATTATTAATTTGTACAGTAAACCTGAAATAATACCTGTTATATCAACATCATATGAGAACATATACAGACAACATTTAAAATCCGTATGTAAAAATCAAATATTATGCAAACCTTCCTCTTTTATAAATGATGAACAACCGTTTAACATACTTTTAAATAAGATTAACACGGGTGAATTTATTATTTTCGGAGAATCTACATTATATCTTCCTCTCGTTATTGAGTTATTGCCTTTTGATTCTTCAATAAAAGAAGAAGTTATTCAAAACGAAATAAAAAAAGATGTTGATAAATTGTTATCATCACCGAAAAAAGTAATACCAGCGGATACCATAGTTCCTTATTCAATTCCGCGTCCCATGTCAATGTCTTCTCATCACGAACCCGAGATAGAAGATACTTCTAATGAAAGTGATGATCTTACTGATTTTGATCTCGATTTTCTGGATGAAGTGAATAGTGATACTGCCGGTGAAAATCAATTGGAAGAAATTAACAAAAACAAAGAAAAATCTTCCAAAGAAGACAATTATATTGTTTTTGAACCTGCTATTACAAAAAAAACAGATATTGAAAGCATTATACCAGAAAATAAAGTGCCGGAAACTGATTTTATTCAAAGTATAAATGAAGATAAAAATGAACAAGTCGTTGAAAATATTACTGAAACAGAACCTGATTTAAATATTCAAGCGGAAGAAAACAGTAATATTTCTTTAGAAGAGGAAAATACGGAAATTAATTCAGATACAAATAGTTCAAATATTGAAGAAATTACATCTATTGACGATTTGATAAATGACATTACATCAAAACTGCCGGATGAAACTTCAGCAAATTCACCTAATGAACAAGATATGCAAGATATTCAAGATATGCAAAATATGCGGGAAGAAGCTGTCACTCAAAATGAACCGGCAAATGAAGATAATACTCATGAGTCAGCAGAATTACCCGAGGTATCAGAAATTGCCGAAGATATTTCGAAAGATAAATCGGACAATGATGATAAAACAAAACAAGAACTTGTTATTGAATTAGAAGATAATGATGATGAAAAAGGGGATAATCTGACACCGCCTCCTGTAAAAAATAATATCAATACGAAAAATTCACCTGAACTTCCCGTATATGAAACCGATAATTCTTCTGAAATTTCAATAAAGGATATTCCTTTCAAAATAGGCGATAAAGTCTTTCATCCCAAACATGGTAAAGGTGTAATTGAAGGTTTTGCTAATTACAGCAATAAAATATTATTCTGCCAGATAGAGTTTGAAAATGTCGGAAGAAGAATATTAGATCCCAGAATAGCAGGAATAGAAAAAATATCATAAAAAAGATGCTTTTAAAAAGCATCTTTTTTATGATTAATTATATTATAATTTTTTATGCTGCAGGCTGCGGATTAGCGGCCGGTTGTTCGGCAACATTTCCCAATTCTTCTTCTGCTTTAGTTGCAGCTTCTTGAACTCTTGCATCTTCATCAGCCTTAGCCAGGTTGAAAATTGTAGCCAAATCTGCTTTATATTCAGGTCTTGCAATGTGTGATAATGACGCTATAGCTGCAATTCTTAACATCGGGTTAGGATTTGATTTAGCGGTATCAACCACTTTTTCAATATAAGGTAAATCTTTTAATTCAAGAGCTTGTCCGTTTCTTTGTTCAAGTTCATTATTTAAACGTTCCTGCATATAAGAAATAGTATATAAAGCATATTGTTTGTTAATTTCGGCTTTTTCTAATGGAGTTGGAGTTAAAGCTTTAGTTTTATCGGCTTCTGATAATTCTTCCTGAGGTTTATTTCTCAATTCAAGGACTTCTGGAGTAGGACCTTCTAAATTTGAAGTATCTTTATCTATAATATCTACTAAAGAATCAAAGATTTGAGTATCTAAAAGAACAGGACCCACTGTCGGATCTGACTTTACTTTTTCAGCAACTTCTTCTATAGCAGTTTTTTGAGCATCTAAATCAGTATCTTTTAATCTTCCCGCAAAAGATTCGGGAGTTAACGAAGGATCTTGAGCAGCGGGTTGTTCAATTACAGGAGCTGCTGTCGAAGGAGCTTGAGCTGTCTGCACTTCTGGTGTTTGAATTTGAGGAGCCGGAATTTGAGCTGCAGGCTGTTGCATTACATCCTGTTGTACCGGCTGAACTTGCGGAGCCTGCACTACTGCTTGTGACACCGGTAACGGTTGATATTGAGGAATTGCTACAGGAGTTTGAACGGGAACAAATTGTGCAGGCATTTGAACACCGTTTTGAGGAATAATTCCTTGTCCCTGCGGATTTAATATTTCTATATTTACACCGTTAAATTGTGATTTATCGGTACAATAAGGCTGCGCCGGTAAATAACTGCTTGCTGTCGGATAATTATATATAACACCAGGCATTTGTTGTGTATATTGTACGGAATTATTTGCACCTGCAGGCTGTGAATTTACCTGTATCGGCTGCTGTTGTGCCGGTATATATTGTGATTGTGGCGCTTGTATCATTTCTTACTCCTTATTATACTATTTTAATCAATACTAGCATTAATGTTTTGCTAATGCACATAGTTTTTAATGCCTGTGACATGAAAAAATTGCTAATAATTTTTATTTTTATGTTCATTAAATAAATAAAAAGCTTCTATTACAAGTGATTACACCCCAAAATATACTTTTACAAAAGTTAACATATTAATAAACATACATATTTAATTGATAAAATTTGTACAAAAATCTTTCTTTAATGTAAAATATGGCATGTAGAAATAATCATTTTCAAGTATGAGTTCAGAGAATAAAACCGCAAAAAAGTTTAACATAAAAAATTATCAAGAATTAATTGATACTCTGGCAAAAGTTGAGTATAAAAAATTGTCATCTAAGCATTTAATCGATTTTTCGGAGCTAATTAATATAGGAACTCAGGTTATACATAAATTATGTGCAAATTCTGAACCGGATAAATATAATAAATCATATTTATCAACTGCTATTAAATGGGCAATAAGAAATGAAGTAAGACGCAGATATAAATGGTATGTTCTTAAAAATCAAAAAGAAAATACAATTATTAATGAAGAAAATCAATATAATATAAGAGAGGCCGTATATAAAACAATTTTATCCGTTGATGAAATGGCAGAGGGTGATAATCCTACACAGATAAGAGATTTTAAAAGGAATCCGGAAGAAAAAATTTTATTTTATGAACTTAGTGAGAGTATTAAAAATGCGATAAAAAACCTGCCTCCGAGGGAAAGAGAACTTATTGAATGTAAATTCTTTAATGATAAAAAACTAAGAGAAATATCGGAAGAGTTTAATCTGTCACCGTCAAGAATATCAAGGATAATTCAGTCAGGTTTAAATAAAATCAGAAAAGAACTGGTTAAACAAAATTTGGTTTAAAACAATGCATTAGCGCATTGTTTTATTTTTTGAAAGGAGAATATAATGTCAAAGTTAATGAGTGGAATTATGTCTTATATACTGCCGCCTTCAAACGATGTATTCTATTCCTTGTTTGAAGAAGGAACAAAATGCTGCAGACAGGCGGCGGAACTGTTTCATGAAATACTGGAGACGGGAATTACAGAGGATCATATTGCAAGAGCAAGACAGTATAAGCATGCCAGCAGTAAAAATATAAAAAAAACATTGGAAGTCCTTGATACTTCTTTTGTAACACCTATAGACAGAGAGGATATACAAAATATTTCAAGTCTTTTAAATAAAATAACAAAAAAGATAACAAAGGCATGTATTAACTTAAAAGTATACCGTTTTGATTCTTTTACCGATAATTTAAAAAACCAGTCACAGACTTTAATAGCTGCTACAAACGAACTAGAACAAATTTTCGCAAACTTTAAAAAACCTACAATTTCAGATATGACCGCAAGAAACTTAAAAATGAAAGAAATAGAAACAAGAGGAGATGAAATTCTTTTTGCTGCAACGGAAGCATTATTCTCAGGGAAATATGATGCACTAAATGTAATCAAATTAAGAGATATCCATAAAGATCTTGAAAATGCACTGGACTCTTGTTATGCGGTGTCGGATGCGGTTGTAAGTGTCGTTTTAAAATTAAGTTAATTGAGGTTTTATTATGACATTATCTTTATTCTTACTAATAGCGGTAATAATTGTTGCACTTGCATTTGACTATATTAACGGATTTCATGATTGTGCAAATTCAATAGCTTCAATAGTTTCTACAAAAGTACTTTCTCCGAGACAGGCTGTATTATTCGGAGCCGTTCTTGAAGGTACGGGTGCTCTTTTGGGGGTAAATGTCGCAAAAACAATTGGCGCAGGTATAATTGCAAGCGATACGATTACGCTGCAGGTTATTTTATGTGCGCTTCTTACCGCTGTAATTTGGAATTTAATTACCTGGTGGTTCGGACTTCCTTCCAGTTCATCACATGCATTAATCGGAGGGCTTTTAGGCTCCGCTTTTATACATGCAGGACTTGATCCCATTAATTTTGCGGTTTTAATAGAAAAAGTAATAGTTCCTATGTTCGGTTCTCCCGTTGTCGGATTTGCTGTAGGATTCTTTGTCATGTGTGCATTTTTAAGAATGTTTTACAGAATGAAACCCGATATTATCAACAGAAGATTTAAAAGAGTTCAAATAGTAGCTTCAGGTTTAATGGCATTAAGCCATGGTTTAAATGATGCTCAAAAAACAATGGGGGTTATTACAATGGCTCTTGTAACCGGAGGAGTACTTGTTATGCCGCAGGGAGAATTTTATATTCCGGTTTATGTAAAAATTATTTGTGCCGTTACAATGGCATTAGGGACAATGTCAGGCGGATGGAAAATAATTAAAACAATGGGAAGCAAAATCATAAAATTAAAGCCTATTTCAGGTGCGGCCGCAGATTTTTCCGCATCTTCTATAGTTCTTGTTGCATCCGCTTTCGGTATTCCTTTAAGTACAACTCACGTTGTTTCAACATCTATTATGGGAGTTGGAACAGCTATTAAAGGTTCTTCCGTAAGAACAAATATTATAGGAAATATTGTTACGGCATGGGTGCTTACAATTCCGTGCTGCGTTATAATGTCAATAGTATTATATTCTGTATTAAGACATATACCGCACTAAATGAAAAGAGGAAATAAATGGCATTAAAAACTATACAGTACAGACCCCAGGGAACATGCTGCGCCTTAATGAATATTGTTCTTGAAGATAATAAAATATATGATATAGAATTTATAGGAGGCTGTCCGGGTAATCTTTTAGGAATAAAATCTCTTGTACAAGAAATGGATATTGATACCGTAATTGAAAAATTTAGAGGAATTAAATGCGGTTCAAAAACCACAAGTTGTCCGGACCAGTTATCGAAGTGCCTGATTGAATATAAAAAACAGGAAACTCAAAAAATTGTAAAATAAGAAGAATAATTTCTTTTTTTATTTTATAATATTTTTTGAAAAAGAGGTTTTAACGTGTCTATAGAATTAGATAATAAACAGGGTTTAATAGCCGGAAACGGGCAGCTGCCGGTGCAGCTTGCAAAAAATGCAAAAGAAAACGGATTTGAAGTGGTTGCCATTTCACTGTCTTCAGATAACAGGAATGAATTAAAAAAATATTGTTCCAAGGTTTATGATTCCGCGCCCGGTGAAGTATTAAAGATTAAAAATATATTATTGGATGAAAAAATTAAACAACTGACTTTTATCGGAAAAGTTTCCAAAAGTCTTGTAATTAAAAGACCAAGATTTGATTCTCTTGCAATTGAGTTTCTTAAGCAGGCCACAAGGCTTAATGATGATGCTATTATGCTGTTTTTGGTAAATGAACTTGATAAAATAGGAATAACGGTTCTGGACCAAACAATTTTTATCAAAAATTTAATGGTTCCCAGAGGAGTCCTCGGTAAAATTAAGCCCACAGAAGAACAATTATCAGATGTGGAATACGGATATAAAATAGCAAAAGAAATGGGAGAACTTGATATAGGTCAATCCGTGGTTATAAAAGACAGAATGATTATGGCTATTGAAGCAATAGAAGGCACGGACAGATGTATAAAAAGAGGATGCAGACTCGGGAAAAGGAATTCCATCATCGTAAAAGTTGCAAAGCCGAAACAGGATAAACGCTTTGATATTCCGGCTTTTGGTTTGAATACGTTAAAAACAATGAAAAAATATAAAGCAAAACTTATTGCGGTGGAAGCTAATCAAACAATTCTGGTCGATTATAAAAAAACAATAGAGTTTGCGGATAAGAATAATATCATAGTAATGGCTGTATGAAAAAATTATTTATTATAACCGGTGAATATTCAGGCGACAGGCATGCCGCCGATGTTGTAAAAGAATTAAGAAAAATAAATCCTAATATACAAATAGAAGCCGTTGGAGGCATAAATTTAGCAAATGAAGGAGTTAAGCTCTATTGTGATCATTCCAAAATGTCTGCAATGGGCTTTAACCTGAAAATAATTTTGACTCATATTAACCTGGGGAAGAAAATAGCTCATTATTTAAGGGATGAATATAAGCCTGATATGATTCTTCTGATTGACTACGGAGGATTTAATCTTAATCTTTCCAAATTACTTTCCAAATACGGATTTAAAATATATTATTATATTCCTCCTCAAATATGGGCATCAAGAAAATGGCGCTTGAATACAGTAAAAAAATGTATCAATAAAGTTCTTACAATTTTTCCTTTTGAAGAAAAAATGTATAAAGATGCAGATGTTGACGTTGAGTTTGTAGGACATCCCCTGTTATCGGAGATGCCTGAAAAATACAATAAAGACAGTTTTTTTCTTGAAAATAATTTAAATAAATCAAAAAAATTAATTTCTATATTCCCGGGTTCCAGAACATTTGAGATTAACAATCTTTTAAAATTATTTTTGGATTCCGCGAGGATTATAAAAGCAAAAAATAACAACGTACAGTTTATTTTGTGTCAAGCCCCGAATATAAAAGACCATTTAATCTATCCTGCCGTAGAAAATTATAAGGATTTAGACATAAAAATTATGAAAAATAAAAACTATGAATTACTTTCGGCTTCCGATGCGTTAATGCTGGCATCCGGAACCGTTGCTCTCGAAGCTGCTCTTTATGAAACACCAATGATTATAAGCTATAGAGGACCATGGTTTTTATATATTATATATATGCTTGTACGTTGTATAAAAAGGGTTTGTCTGCCAAATATTATAATGAACCGGGATATTATTCCCGAATTGCTGCAAACAAAAGCAAAATCTAAAATTATTGCAAATAACATTCTTCAGATATTAGAAAACGATGAATATAGAAATAAAATGATTGAATCATTGAAAAATGTTAAGCAAAAATTGAAGACTTCGGGTGCTGCGTTTAAAGTGGCGGAAATTATTGAAAACAATATCTAATGGATATCTTTTTTATCTATATTTTTTGCAAATTATAATAAATATGTTAAGATAAATTTGTAACAGTTTATTACAAAAACGCAAAATTTTTAATTTATAGATTTATAATAAAACGTGATCAGGATTGGTTAATGCAAAAAGAAGTTAATACGAAAAATTCATATAAAAAAGATTCCTCTCTCTCTTCCCAAAATAAAATAGCTACAAATCCGATAGATAAAAGCGGTTTAGTTGCCAAGATAAATGTTTTGGGCAGCGGAAAGAGTTCTGTTAAAACACCGCACAGCATTTCTAATTATCATAATGAAAAATCATTCGGTGTCATTGATTATGCTTCTTTTATAAAAGAAACAAATGAAATTGTAAGAAATCATAAAGATTTAAGAGCCTCTCTGAACGCTTTTCATAATATGTTTGTTAACAGGCTTAATTGTACATATACCGCAATAGGAATTATTAATGAACAATCAAATTACGTTAATGTAAAATTATTAGATAAGAATTCTGCCGTATATTCATTTAAAGTTTTTATGACCGATAAAGAAAACGAAATCATAAAAGCATTGTATTCAGGAGAAACATCCGTTATAAATAATTCGGCATTTTTAAAAGTACCTTCTTTAGTAAACGTACCCTGCGTAATTATTCCAATACAAATACAGGGCAGAAACATTTGTATTGCACTTGCAAGTGACTATAACATACAAAATCATATAAGTTTATATCAAATGGCCGCAACAAATTTGGGATTACTTGTTCAAAATTCTACTTTATATGAAAAAGTTTCTCAAAGTTCCTACATAGACAATCTGACAAATTTATATACACACAGAAGATTTCATGAACTTTTACTGCAGGAAATGGAATATGCGGAATCCAGCAAGACAAAAGTCTCCGTTCTTATTTTTGATATAAATGATATGGGAGAAATCAACAGAGAATACGGTCACTCTAAAGGTGATGAAGTAATTAAGCTTGTAGCCAACAAAATAAATGAAAATATTAAAAAGCAGGATATTGCTGCAAGATACGGCGGTGATAAAATAGCCGTTATTTTGAGAAACATGAATGCCGAAGAAGCTAAATATATGGCCGAATATTTAACTTATACACTGTCTTGCTGCTTAATTGATGATATAGGTCCCGTTAACAAAGTATCCGTGGGTATAGCAACATATCCCGATGATTCAATGGACAAAGAAAAATTACTTATACTGGCAGAACAGGCCGTTCTGGTTTCAAAAACAAAAGGTTATAAAAACGGCAGATCTACAATAGTTTCAACCCAGGATTATGATTTCTGGGATGATACAGCTTTAAGTTCATTTGCAACCGTTATGGCAAAAAGACATTCACAATTAGGCATTAATTTTGAAGAAGCACTGGTAGAACAATTCCAGAATGAAAATATATTATCTCAAAATCATTTAATAGAAGTTGTAACATCTTTAGCAAGTGCTATAGATGCAAAAGATGAATACACAAAAGACCATTCTTCTTCGGTTTCAAGATATTCCGTAGCTCTTGCAAGAGCTATTAATCTGCCTGAAAAAGAGATTGAACGCATCAAACTGGGGTCTTTGCTTCATGATGTAGGTAAAATAGGTATTCCTGAGGATGTACTGACAAAACCCTCCAAATTAACGGATGAAGAATTCAAAATTATACAACAGCATCCGACTATTGCAGTTGAGAAGATTTTAGAACCGAATCCTCTGCTTCATGATTTAATACCGATAGTAAAATATCATCATGAACAATGGAACGGTGAAGGATATCCCTGCGGTTTAAAAGCTGAAAAGATTCCGCTGGCGGCAAGAATTGTTGCAATTGCAGATACTTATCATGCATTAATAAGTGACAGACCGTACAGAAAAGGACTGAGCGTAGAAAAAGCCTGTGCAATCCTTGAAGAAGGTGCCGGCATACAATGGGATAAGGAATTAGTAAGACAATTTATTGCAATAGCTCCTTCTCTTGCAACTAAGATATAACATTATCCGAATGATGATAATATGGAAGTTCCGCATTTATATCCAGTTTTTTAGCATCGTTTCTGAATATTTTAGATTTATAAATTCCGGTATAAGCTAAAAAATATTTTATGCTTACCCCCAATACTCCCAATCCGTATTTACAAGAACGCGCGAAGTTTATGGATGAAGCTTCAGGAAAATATTTTGTAGGACAGCTTACTTCTCCTATTTTATATCCGTAATACGCAACAAGAGCAAGCATTTCATTATCAAAAACAAAATCATCATCACAAGATTCCAGCGGCAGATTTTCTAATACCCTTCTTGTAAATCCCCTGAAACCTGTATGATATTCAGTTAAATGCTGGCTTAAAAACAGATTTTCAAATCCTGTTAAAAATTTATTGGCAATATATTTATATAAAGGCATTCCGCCCTCTAATGCTCCTGAAATCATTCTTGATGCAATAACAGCATCATATTCTCCGAAAGCAAGCATAGAGGCAATTGCAGGTATTAATTTAGGAGTATATTGGTAATCCGGATGAAGCATTATCACTATATCCGCATTTGATTTTAATGCTGCCGTATAACAAGATTTTTGGTTTCCTCCGTACCCCCTGTTTTCTTTATGAACAATGGTCGTTATATTTAAATCCTTGGCAAGCTCTTTCGTATTGTCACTTGATTTATCATCAGTTAATATAATTTCATCAACAAGTTCATGATATATATCATTATATGTTTTTTCCAGTGTTTTTTCAGCATTATAAGCCGGCATAACAACTACAACTTTTTTCCCGTTTAACATAGTCTCCTCTGTAAATATTACTATATATCAAGTATAAGATAATCTATATAAAAAGTCTAAATTTATTAAAATTTTGTACTGTTAACTTTTGTAAAATAATGCTATAATGTATTAAAGTTTATGCTTTATAACGTCGATAGTCGACATTATAAGATATATTGGTGGTATTAATGAGTTCTTGTGAATTAAAAGAGAGTTTAGAAGTAGTCTTAAATTTGTCCCGTGACGAAAAGCATACTATTTTAATCGTAGATGATGAAGAAAACAATTTACAGCTTTTAAAAAGGACATTTAGGGGTTCTTATAATATTTTGACTGCTCATAACGGTGCGGAAGCACTGGAGGTTGTTAAGCAGTTCGGGAATAAAATATCTCTTATAGTCAGCGACCAGAAAATGCCGGTTATGGAGGGAACGGAATTTTTAAAAAAAGTTCGTGAAACTAATCCTCAAATTATAAAAATATTGCTTACCGGACATGTTGATACAGATATAATTATTGCAGCCATTAATGACTGCGACTTATTCCAGTATATATTAAAACCCTTTGAACCGGAAGAGTTAAAAATTGCGGTTGAAAGCGGTATTAATAAATATTCTATGGCATCAAACAATAAAGTTTTTTATAAAGAATTAAGAGAGTTATTTTATAAGACAATAAGAGCTATTTCCAATGCATTGGATACAAAAGATTCATATACAAACGGACATTCGCTGAGAGTCACTTTGTATTCAATGATTCTTGCAAGAGAATTAAATCTTGATGATGCATATATGGAAGATATTGAAATTGCAGGTTTGCTCCATGATATCGGGAAAATAGCAATGCCTAAGAGTATATTATGTAAAAACGGGAAACTCACTGATGAAGAATTTCTGGTAATGAAATCACATCCCGTACGGGGAGAGAAAATTGTTATAAATATAAAAAAATTACAAATGATTTCAGAATGGATAAAATCTCACCATGAAAAATGGGACGGTACGGGATATCCTGACGGGCTAAAAGGTACACAGATACCGCTTGCCGGCAGAATTATTGCACTTGCGGATACTTATGACGCAATGACATCTACAAGACCATACCGCACCGCATTATCACATGAAATTGCCATTAATGAAATTAACAGGTGTGCCGGTACACAGTTTGATCCTGAACTTGCAAAATTATTTGTAAGTATCTCTGATAAAATTGATGAAGCCAGAAAAAATCCTGAAGAGGCTTATAAAAAATATTCTTTCCTTGTTAAAAATATAGACTTCAAAATTTCTTCAGAAGCCGCTACTCAAGCGAATTAACTGAAATTTCCGCCACTTTTGAAAACTGTTTTTCGACAGACTGAATCATATCATTTGTTGAATTTATCCAGAAACTGGAAGAAGCCAGAATTCTTGTTTCTTCTCCGTTATTATCCGCTTTTATTACAAGTGGATCAGAACCTTTAAAGTTTGCCAGCAAATCTTTTAAAGCAATCAATGTTTCAAAAGATATATCTTTTTTAAGCCCCAATGTTACAATATTACTGTTCTCAACCGGTTTTACGCTTTCTATGATAATTTGTGTGCTGCCTTCTTCTCTTTTCTGGTACCTTCCCGAAATTATTACCTTTTTTTCGGTTTCAATAAGACTATTATAGTTTTGTAAGGTTTTATGAAAAGCAACAAAAGGAACTTCCCCTGTTAAATCTTCAATAACACCCGTTTTTAGAAATTTTGTAGGATCTTTTTTTGTTGCAATCTGCTTAACGGAGCTTAACAACCCGCATACCGTAACAAATGTATCATTCGGAAGATCTTCAAGTTCATTGATGCTATGAGTCGTTAAGAAAGGAAGTTTATCTCTGATTGATTCTAACGGATGGCTGGTTACATAAAATCCGAGATATTCTTTTTCAAATTCTTGTATCTCTTTATCAGTATATTCCTCATCACTGCCATACAGCTCAAATGATTGCATTTGATAGCTGTTCCCTGCATTATCACCGCCCAGTCCGGCAAAGAGACTTACTTGTCCTAATTCTCTTGCTTCTGTTTCTTTTGCTGCGGCATTCATAATATTTTCAATATTATTAAATAATTTTTTTCTTGAAGGTTCAAGACAAGTAAAAGCGCCTGCTTTTATAAAATTCTCCATAGCTTTTCTGTTTATAAAGCGCGGATTTATTCTTTTGGTAAAATCGGCAATAGATTTAAATTCTCCGTTCTTTTTTCTTTCATCTTCTATCTCTTTTAGTACGGCTTCTCCTATACCCTTTATAGAGTTTAAGCCAAACCTAATGTTGTTGCCGTCGGGAGTGAATTCCGCATTTGATTTATTTATATCGGGAGGAAGCACTTTTATACCTGTTTTTTGCGCCTCGGTTATATATAATTGAATTTTTTCCAAATCATCTTTAGAATTGGACAGCATTGCACATATATATTCAACGGGATAATGTGCTTTTAGATAAGCTGTTTGATATGCAACAAAAGCATATGCCGCAGAATGAGACCTGTTAAAACAATATTTTGCAAAACTTTCTATCTGTTCAAAAAGTTCATTTGCCGCATTCTCCGTCATACCTTTTTTTGAAGCGGCTTCAACAAAACGCACTTTTTGTTTTGCCATTTCTTCAAGTTTTTTCTTACCCATCATACGACGAACCATATCAGCTTCTCCAAGCGAGTAATCAGCTAATACTTGAAATATCTGCATAATCTGTTCCTGATATACAATTGTTCCGTATGTATCTTTAAGTATGTTTTCTAAAAGCGGATGAACATAGGATATTTTTTGTCTGCCATGTTTTCTTTCGACAAAATCGGTAACCATTCCTGATTCTAAAGGACCGGGACGAAACAATGCAACGAGAGCGCCAAGATCTTCAAAAACAGAGGGTTTTAAATCTCTAACAAGTTTTTTCATGCCTGCGGATTCTAATTGAAATACACCGTCAGTATTACCGCTCATAAGCATTTTATATGTATCAGGATCATCCAACGGAATATTATTTATATCAAGCTCTACCCCGTGGCGTTCTTTTATAAGTGCAAGAGCCTGCATTATGATTGTTAAGTTTTTAAGTCCTAAAAAGTCCATTTTAAGAAGACCTATTTTTTCGCAGTCTTCTTTGGGATATTCCGTTATAACATTTCCTTCCTTTGCAAACTGCACAGGTACTATTTCATCTAACGGCAGATGAGATATAATGACTCCCGCCGCATGCATACCTGTATTTTGTTTCAGCCCTTCTATATTCCTTGCCTCATCAATAATCTGACGTATAAGAGCATCTTCATCATAAACTTTTTTAAAATCAATTGACACTTCAAGAGCTTTATCAATTGTCATTCCGACTTCTGACGGAACATATTGGCTAACTCTGTTTGATATTTCAAACGGAAGATTCATAACTCTGGCAACTGCTTTTATTGCAGCCTTAGCGGACAAAGTGCCAAAAGTTATAATCTGGCATACTTTATCCTTTCCATATTTTTCCGTAACATAATCTATAACTTTTTCCCTGCCGTCGCCAAAATCTATATCAACATCAGGCATTGATACACGTTCGGGATTTAAAAATCTCTCAAACAATAAATTATGTTTAATCGGATCTAAGTCTGTTATCCCCAGAGCATAAGCAACCAGACTGCCGGCAGCCGAACCTCTGCCTGGTCCGACCGGAACTCCGTGCATTTTTGCATAGTTTATAAAATCCCATACTATCAAAAAGTATGCATCAAATCCCATTTTATTTATAACACCGAGTTCGTAATTACATCTTTCTTCAAGTTCGGGTGTTATTTCTTTATATTTCTCTTCAAGCCCCTGCCTTACTTTTAAATTCAAATAAGACGGAATTGTATGATTTAAAGGAACTTCAAAAGAAGGCAATATATTTTCACCCATTTTTATTATTACATGACATTTATCAGCTATCCTGGCAGTATTTTCTATCGCCTCTTCAAAAGTTTCAGCGTCAAGCCATTTAAAAGACTCTCTTAACTCTTCGGGAGTTTTTACGTAAAATTCGTTATTCGGGAATCTGAATCTGTTTTCTTCTTCTTTTAATGCATTTGTTTGAATACAAAGAAGAGTATCATGCCAGGAGGCATCTTCTTTTTTTAAATAGTGGCTGTCATTTGTAATAACAAGCGGAATATCTAATTCTTTTGCAATTTTTATAAGTTCGGGATTTGAGTGTTTCTGATCATCTAACCCATGGTCTTGAAGTTCTATATAGTAATCATCTTTAAAAAGATTTTTATAATACTTTGCTACTTCTCTTGCTTTTTCACCTCTGCCATGCAGAACCTCCTGCGCAAGTTCTCCTTGAATACAAGCAGAAAGGCATATTAATCCTTCCGAATGCTCCTCCAGTATTTCTCTGTTTATACGCGGTTTATAATAGAATCCTTGAATATGAGCTATACTCACAAGTTTTACAAGATTCTTGTATCCAGTATTATTTTTTGCAATTAAAACTAAATGATAAAGTTCTCTGTTGGCAACATCCTTTGTCGTAATATCTCCATGCAATACATAAAACTCACAGCCCAACAGAACTTTAAATTGATTATCCTTCGATAATCTGTATAATTCAATAGCACCATACATTGCACCGTGGTCAGTAACTGCGACTGCTTCAAAATTATGCTCCTTTGCAAAATTAATAAGCTCTTTATTCCTGATTGCTCCGTCTAACAAGCTGTATTCAGAATGTACATGCAAAGGCACGTATCGCATTTGGCATATCCCTTTCTCTAAATCCCGAATAGAATTTACATATATAATTTATCATAGCCTGTTATGTTATGTAAATTGAAAATAATATTATGTAACGATTTTTGCCGTTAATTTTTCTTTATCCGCAGAAAATCCCGTAATTAATATTTTTTGCACGGTATCTTTATACTTATCTGTATCATCAATTAAAACATTTATATAATTTTTTGTAACACCTTTTAATAAATTGGTGCTTTTATCTCTGTTTCTTTCAATAATTATTTCATTTTCGGTTAATATATTACGGCTTAAAAAATTTTGCAGTTTTACATTTGACAATGCATGTACTTTTTTTACACGATTTTTCTTTTCTTCTTCTTTTATTTGATTCGGCATTATATCAGCAGGTGTTCCTTTTCTTCTGGAATAAGGGAAAACATGAATTTTGGTTATATTAATCCGTGATAAATTATTATAAGTGCATTTGAAATCTTCTTCACTTTCACCGGGGAAACCGACAATAATATCACATCCTATAAATGCATTTTCAATTTTTGAATTAATGTAGTTTACAAGTTCAATAATCTGTTTTTCCGTATAATGTCTGTTCATAGCTTTTAAAGTTTTATTACAAACAGATTGCAAAGACAGATGAAAATGAGGACAGAATTTTTTTGATTGAGACAGAAAATTAATAAATTCTTCATCCAGCTCAAAAGGATTCAATGAGCCGAGCCTGTATCTCTTTATATTAGATTTTTCAATTTCTTCCAGGAGATTTTTAAGACTCTTTTTCTCTTTAAAATCCAATCCCCACTGCCCAATATGAATTCCGGTTAAAACCGCCTCAAAGTAATTTTCCTCGGCAAAAAGATTAATTTGTTCAATTATATTTTTTATGCTGTTTGAACGGTTTTTACCTCTGGCGTACGGAATTGTACAATAGCTGCATCTGTTATTACAGCCGTCTTGAATTTTAACCGAAGCTCTGGTTCTTTTCGTTTCATATAATTTTTCATATCTAAAATAATCATATTGAAAAATATCTGAAACACTATAATTTTGATGTTTATCCAATATTTTAGCAATATCATTTTTTTCATAATTGCCTATGACAAAATCAATAATTTTATTTGTTAACAGATTCTCTTTTTGAAGCTGAGCCATACAGCCTGTTAAAACTGTTTTTATATTAGGATTTTCTTTTTTTGCTTTTCTTAAATATGCAATATTTTTTTTATCCGCAATTTGAGTAACGGAACATGAATTTAATATAAAATAATCCGCCTTTTTTATATCATTAATTTCCTCATAATTATCATTTGTCAGAATTTCGGCAATAATCGCCGATTCAACCTGATTTGTTTTACAGCCCAATGTTTTTATTACAAACTTTTTCATATATTAAAGTATATTAGAAAGACAAGCAAAAAAAAAATGTTTGCAAGTTTTGCAAACATCAAATAAACACGAGGATATTAAGAGAGAGAGTAAAAAAATTTGTTTTTAAATCATTTTGCCTAAAAGGGCTGATTTTGTTTTCTCTTAACAGTGCCTCATATTTTTTTGTTATTTTGTGGTCTCCTTTCGTAGTCTTCACATTTATATAAAGTTTTTTATTTTTAGCAAATTGCTTTTTTTATTTTAGATACTTAACAATTGTTAACAAATAAATTCTTTCATTATAGCTTGACACAGAAGATATAAAAGACGTAAAATTCAACTGATATGTGTAGAATAGGCGCAATAAAATCAAAAAAATATTTACACCCGTCGATAGCACTAAAACTTATGCGTTCACAGCAGAAGGGACACGATAATTCCGGGTTTGCATTTGTTATGCAGGATTTAGGCGGCATTTTTGCAGCTCATAAGGATTTGCCCACGCTGTCAATGGCTGCAACAGTTGAAGGAACAAGAAAAACTGAGGATATACTCCATAATTTGGGATTTACAAGGGTGCTTCAATGGGCGCCTGAGATTAATCCCAGAAGAGGTTTAAAAATTGAACCTATGCCTAATTATATTTATGAAACTTTTCAATATCCCAAAAGTCATAAATATGCGACACAAGAAGAAAAAGAAGAGTTGTTGATAGATACTGCTTTATTATTAAGACGCGAGCTTGAAAAGGATAATTCGGGATATATGTATTCTTTCTGGCCTGATGTACTTACTTTAAAAGAAATAGGAAGTCCTAAAGATATCGGCATTTATTTTGGTTTGTGGGAAGAAAATGATGAGCTTTGCGCAAAAATTATTACGGCTCAGTGCAGACAGAATACGAATTACGATATAGTACGCTATGCTGCTCATCCGTTTTTTTTAGAAGGATATACCATTCTTGCCAACGGGGAAAATACTTTTTTTGAAAAGAACCGAGACTATCAGCAGTCATTATATAAAGGCTATATAGGCTTTGAATCTGATTCGCAGTGCTTTTTATACACACTTCACTATACCAATAAAATATTAAATTGGCCCATTCAGTATTATAAACATACGATTACTCCTCTTTCATATGAAGAAATTGAGAAAAGAACGGATAAAGATGTTCTTTTACGAATAAAAGCATCACTATCTCATCTTGAAATAAACGGACCCAATACAATTCTTGGTGTTTTACCGAATGGCGAAATGATCTGCGTTTGTGATGCAAAAAAACTGCGACCTGTTGTTATAGGTCAGAATGAAGAAACTGTTATAATGACTTCGGAGGTAACAGGCATAAATGATATACTTCCGAATAGAGATTTGTCCAAGGATATTTATCCTAATGAGAAAGAAACAGTTATTGTTAAAAATGATTTGACGGTGGAAAAATGGCAACAATAAGTATTAATCAGCTGCACTTAGATGATTTACCATGGATTATAGAATATGATGAAAAAAAATGTATTCAATGCGGTAAGTGTACGGCAGTATGTTCTTTTGGTGCGATTAAGCCTGCTGTTGAAAAAAGAAGAAAGGATGCTTCATGTAATCAGGAACCGTCTTTTGAAAGGGTGATTGTAATAAAACAGCAAGTTTCATTTCAACATCATTGCAGAGGATGCGGAATGTGTTCAAGAGTATGTCCTAATGATGCTATAAGGGCTGTAAGAAATAATAATGACAGATATTCAGTGCGTTATAGAGCAGCTAAGGCTGATTCTCTTAAAAAAGGAGGTCGTTCTAACTTAAATACCGAAGGAAGAACACTTGATAAAATAAAAATAGGCAGAATTTCTCAAATGACAGATCCTTCATTAGACGCGGCAAGACACCAGTTTGAACTAAAAACTCCTTTCGGACGTATTCTTTCTGCCGATAAGCTTTCATTTCACAGTAAAAACGGAAAAATGGAATTATCAAAGCAGCTGCCGCCAAACAGATGGATATATCCCATATTAATGGGAGATATGTCTATCGGAGCAATTTCGTGGAGAATGTGGGAAGCAATGGCAATAGCTACGGCATATCTTAATGAAGTAGTAGGTATTCCAGTAAGAATGTGTACGGGAGAAGGCGGCATTCCAGTAAGGCTTTTAAAGTCAAGATACTTAAAATACATGATACTTCAGATCGCCTCAGGTCATTTCGGCTGGAATAGAATTATCCAAGCAATCCCTGATATGGTTGAAGATCCTGCCGGAATTCTGATTAAGATAGGACAGGGGGCTAAACCCGGTGACGGCGGATTATTAATGGCAAGTAAAGTTGCACGATATGTTCAGGAAATAAGAGGAGTTCCGAGAGCTGATTTATTGAGTCCTCCTACTCATCAGGGGTTATACTCAATAGAGGAAAGTGTTCAGAAAATGTTTTTATCCATGAATGCGGCGTTTAACTTTAGAGTTCCGGTTGCCATAAAAGTTGCGGCTTCTGTTACAAGTGTTTCCGTATATAATAACCTTTTAAGAGATCCTTATAATATAGTAGGAGGCTTCTTTATAGACGGACTTGCAGGCGGAACCGGAGCCGCACATGAAATTTCTTTAGACCATACGGGACACCCTATTACATCAAAATTAAGAGATTGCTATCTGGCTGCCGTTCATCAGGGCAGGCAGGGTGAAATCCCTCTGTTTGCAGGCGGCGGACTCGGTCAAACCGGCAGTTTTGCGGCAGATGCTTTTAAGTTGATTTGTCTTGGTGCTAACGGTGTATTTACCGGCAGGCTTTTACTTGAAATTGCAGGTTGTGTAGGAAATGATACAGGAAAATGTAATGCTTGTAATACAGGTTTATGTCCGGCCGGACTCGCCACACAGGATGTTTGTCTGACTAAACGTCTTGATATTGATGTAGCTGCCCAAAATATTGTAAATTATTTTATAGTAACTGATATGGAACTTAAGAAATTAATGGGTCCGGTTGGCAACTCAACTCTGCCGATAGGGCGTTCGGATGCTTTAATTTCTGTTGATAAACACATTGCAAACAGACTGGACATCCAATATGTATGTTAAGAGAATATAATTTATGACAAAAGAAACCGTAAAAATAAAAACATTAACAGATAATAACAGAATGTCAACACAGGAACTTCTGCAATTAATTACGTCCAAAATAGCGGAAGGATATACCGATTTTGATATAGAAGCCTGCGGACAGCATAATATAGGAGGCTCCTCTTGGGCTTTAAATAAAGAAGAAAAACTTAATTTCAGAATAACCAATCCCGGGCAAAGAGTCGGTGCTATGGCTTTGGCGGGAACCCGAATTACGGTTGAAGGTTCTGCCCCCGCTGATGTCGGCTGGCTGAATTCCGGTGCTAAAATTACGGTAAACGGCGACTGCGGCGACACTGCAGCTCATTGCGCAGCAGGAGGCAAGATTTTTGTTTCGGGAAGAGTCGGCACCCGCTCAGGTGCATTAATGAAGCATGATCCCAAATATAATCCTCCCGAATTCTGGGTTTTAAAAAATACGGGATCTTTCAGCTTTGAGTTTATGGGAGGCGGTATTGCGGTTGTATGCGGTTATGACTGTGAAAATTTATCTTCGGTATTGGGAAATCGCTCCTGTGTCGGTATGGTCGGCGGCTGCATATATGTTAGGGGTCCGATTGAAAATATTGCCGATTGTGTAGAAATACAGAAACTGAATGATGAAGATATTGAGTTTTTAAAAAAAGGGTTGAAAGAATTTCTGCGAAATATTAAAAAGTCCGACTTATATAATGAGCTGACTTTATGGAATGACTGGAAAAAAATAGCAGCATTAGACTCTTCTAAAAAACCAAAAAGGATTTCAGTTACTCACTTCAGGCAGAACACATGGATTACAGGCGGGATTTTTAGCGATTTTATAAACGATGATTATACAGTTTACAAAATTCCTGCAGTAAACGAAGGCAGGGTTCATATTCCGTATTGGGACAAAACAGATTGTATTAAATGTAATATATGTGTAAAAAACTGTCCGCAAAAAGCAATTAAATTAAATGAAGACATTTATGAAACAATTGATGAAAAATGTATAGGTTGCGGTATATGTTCCGCTGTATGCCCTAAAAACTGCTGGTCGATGTCCGATAACAGAAAAGAAGTTCTTTAAAATCTTATTTAAAACCAGGGTGATTAAGTTTTGTAAAATTTATTTTTTTTTTGTTTATTTGAACTAAAGTATTTTAATTACAATGCCGAAATAGAAAATATGTATAAATTTCTATAAGGGGTCTTGTATGGATATCAATTCTTTAATTTCAAATTATTTAAGCAGTAACAGTGAAGCTAATCTTGAGCAGGTTAAGAATTCTATTACGGAACTTATTAGTGCTTTTGATTATACCAACAGATATAGCGAGATGTGGAATAATTCGATTTTCACAATTGAAGATGATATATCTCAGGAAGAATTTTTAGATATCATGAGCCAGGCAACCGGAAAAGATTCTTCGGAAATTGCGGAAGAAGTTAGCATTTTGTTTGACATTTTGGATAATGATGAAGAAGGAGTAGACGGAAGTTTATCAGCTTCAGAACTCAGACAATTTTTTGAGGATGATAATGCCAGCGAAATCAACGGCTTTTCTATATGGAATAAATTGATGAATTTTGATGAAGATGCAATAACGGCACAAATTTCTAGCTCGCAGACAGAAGAAAGCGAATCAGATAATAGTACATACTTAAATGCAATAGCTGATGTATACGGTGAAGATAGTGATTTTTATACAAGCTGCGGAGAGAATGTACCCGATGAAATTGCGGAATTGTCGGAA
>CAZNEN010000017.1:0-13500 GCA_964572355.1 uncultured Muribaculaceae bacterium | reverse complement strand
CATTTATAGATGAAACATATAATACTCCCGCAAAAGTTATTGATTGGCTGCTTGAAGGCGGCATAATAACGGAAGAAGAAGCAAGTTTATTAAGACAGGCATATTCTTCCTCGTACTCTGAAAAAGAGCAAGAGCAAATAAACAACTTAATGGCAACGGGAATGACTTATGATGAAGCAGTTGCGTTTCTTTCGGAATCTGGGAAATTAACAGAAGATTCTTCAGGTCTATACAGAGAAATTGAAGTGACAATTACTGACAGTGAAGCTGCTACATTTGCAGAACAACTTTATGATTCAATGAGAGGCGGATTTTTCGGGCTCGGCTGGGGAACAGATGATGAACAATTTGCAGCAATATTTAATAATGACAGTTTAACCTCGGCTGATTGGGTGAAAATAATTCAAGAGTATAATAAAGACGGCAGGAGTTTTATTCAGGATGTCGATGATGATTTCTCAGGAGCAACTCAGGATAAATATCAAGCAGAAATAGCGAACAGACTCCTTGAAGCGGCTGAAAGCGGAGATTCTGATGCAATAGAACTATTATGCGAGGAAATTTATAATGCTACAGCCGGACAATTAGGAACGGCAGATGAATTTATTGACGCCATTTTAACAAATGCGAGTGATGAAGTTCTTACTAAAATAATTAATAATTATTCTGATGTAAACAATGGCTCTGATATATTCTCAGACATAAAAGGCGATTTCTCATTTGCAACGGAAGATAAATATATAGCAAGACTTAATGAGGCATATAGCAACTTCATTAAACAAACAAATGAATAAATAAAAAAAAGGGAACTGTATATTATATAGTTCCCTTTTTAAAATCAATATCTGTTTGAAATTTGGTATTATTATAATAATTATCATCAATAACGGGCAAAAGATATTTTTCTTTTACGGTATCAGAAGGAACAAAAACTCCGGATAAATTATTTTCAAAAATGAGTTCCCACTCATCAGTGTTAAGTATTTTATTAAAAACAGGATATTTTTTCTCTAATATCATTACATCTGTTTTATATTCTCTTATTATTTTGTACCAGTCATTTTTTACAAGATGAAAATTTTTTAAATCTGACAGCAAATCAGGATTGTATACCTCTTCATATCTGCCGTCCATAACTATTAAATTGTTTGGATATAATTTATAAGCAGCATAGCTTCCCCAATCAAAATTAATAAATAAGTTTCCTTTCAGATTATTTATTTTAATAAACTCAACGGCAAATCTGGGATATGCAGTTTCGGTTATTCTGATTTCCTTATTTGATGCAATTAAAAGCGGCAGCGTTACTATTAATAAAACAAAATATACAGTAATTTCTTTTATTAATACAAAATTTTTAACCGCATAGTCATTGTTTATATTCATTTTCTTTTTTATAAAAAGAAGAAATGAATTAAATAAAGAATAAAATTCGTCATACAAAAGGGTACCTGCTGCAAGAATGAAGAATGATTGGTGTCTTATATGTGTTACGGATAAATATGTCATTACCAGTAATATTAATATCTTTGTTTTATCAAGCTTTTCATAATTTATTTTATTTTTTATTATATAAATGATTTGTGTTAATAACATTATAATAAGATATATTTTATATCTTATATAACCTTTTAAATAATAACCGTGGAAAGGACTTGTCCATTCTGTTATAAAGCTTCTGTCCATTGTTGCGGCGAAGAATAAAAATTTTACATATTCTATACCGTAAGGATTTATAAATAATACGGCAAGACAAGCCAATAATGCATAAATATATTTTTTAAAAGGTTTTTTATTCAGAAATTCGCCTGCACTGTATAATACCAATAAACCTATACCGCTCATACATCCGCCGTGTATATTACCCCAGAAAAGCATAAGAAGGGGAATGAGTATTAACGATTTTGTTTTTCCCTGTCTTGTTCTTTCAAGCAGATATAAAAATAAAGCAAAAAATAAGCAGGTAAATAACAGGCATCTCGTTGTCGGACCTATTGACTTCAAAACAACAAGAAACATAAATGCAAAATATAAAATATTATAAGCGGTTGTTGATGAAGGTTTTCTTAACTCAACGGTTTTAAAACAAATAAATATTGTTAAGGCTACAAGAAATCCCCTTAGCAATATAAGACCATTGTCACCAAAATATTTTAATGCCAGATAGAAGAAAATACTTGCTCCCCATTCGTGGTCATACCAAATATGTGTCGGAGTATATGATAAAAAATCTTGTTTTAAAATACTTAATCTTTCTACTATGTGAGCTCCGGCTATTAAACGTGCCCACAAATCGTTATCGGGATAATTATTTAAGCAGCATATCCCCATACAAAAAATAAAAATAGTACCAATAAATAAAAAATTTTTCATTTTACTGTTCTGCTGCTTCTTTTATTCTAAGTTTTAATACTACTATACCGTCTTCTTCAACCGCAAAATCTTTGCCCTTTTCCGTATATGTAAGCGGTGTACTTTCATACAAATTTTTACCCGCAGATTGAAGTCTTGTTTCATCTGTATTCGGTTTTATCAAACCCTTAGATACAGCAACGGTCTGTGAAAATCCCGGAATTTTTAATATATGTCCTGCTAATGATACTCCTACACTTTTGGCAATACTTTTTAAATCATTCGGAGTTGATGCTCTCATTTTCCCCGTTATAACTATATTAGGATTGATTTTCTCATTTATATACTCCACTCTGTAATATCCGTCAAGTTTACCTCTTTTCGGTTTTATATACTCTTTTATTTTTACTGTTACCGGATCAGCTTTATTTATTATCATAATTTCGCCGAGATCATAATCATCAACGGCATAAAGTTCTATTTCCTGATCCTCTTTTAATGTTTCGCAGCTTATATTTTCGGGAGTTACCGCATATATTGCAACGGGCAGTATATCGGCAGCCATACCGGCAGGAATAAAAAATAATATTATACTTATTAAAAATAATAATTTTTTCATTAATAAATTTCTCCCTCTCTTTTGAAAAATTATATCATTTATATTTAAAATATAAAAAAGGAGAAACATAAGTTTCTCCTTTTTTATTTATCTGCATAGTTCATGTATAATATTTATTTTTCTCAAATTCCCGCTGTTTTTGAATATTTTAGAAGGGGTTTCCTTGCCAAAATTTTTACGCCATTCTTTCATAAATTTCTTATTTTTTGTAAGATTTTTTACATAATTTAAATTATTTTGAAAAACAATCGCTTTCTTTAATATATCTGAAATATATCCTTCATCACATTCTTTTTTTGCTTCCAGATAATTACTGTATAAGCTTTCCTGATATTTACCGCTTCGTTTTAAAAGTTTTTTGTTCCTGACACCTACAATTTTATAAAATTCTTTTTCGGTTATTAAATTTGAATACGGCATTAATGCATCGATATCTATACAAATAAACTCAATATCTTTACTGCTTTTATTTTTTATTTTTAAATTCTGCTTATATACTTTTTTATTAAGATTTTCATTTTCTTGATTATAACTGATGTTCATTTTATAGAAATTATCTTCCGCAAGAATTTGAGATATGTAATTTTCCAAGGCAGAAGTTTCATCTATATTTGACTCGATTTTATCAATTATATTTGTTGTTTTTTTCTTTGCCATATTCAAAGCTCCTTATCCGATAAATCCCATGTATTTTTTATCGACAATTTTGTTTTTGTGCTTTAGTATTTTAGGCTTTTTTATTGACTTCTTTAATAAATCTTTACACTCTTTTAAATTATGGCAAATATTAAAGTTTTATATACTTTATATATACAAGAGGTAAAATATATGAAAACCTTATTTAATTTTATATACAGACGAAAAAAATTTAACACATTTCTGTTATTAAACATTTAATTTGTATAAAGTCCTATGAAATTGTAATTTGTTTAATAATGAAAAAAAATATTGATAAAATAAACATAATCCAAGTTATTATGTTTATTTTCTTTTTTTGACCGCTGAATAATTTTATCATGGGATATATAATAAATGCTGAAATTATTCCGATTCCGATATTATAAGTAAATATCATAATACAAATCGTAATTACAGCCGGAGCATACTCAGTTATATCATCAAAATCTATTTTTGTAATTACCGATACCATTAAAATACCGACATACAAAAGTGCCGGAGCATATGCATAAGGCGGTACAATCCTAATTAAAGGCGTAAAAATCAGACCTGCGAGAAATAATACCCCAACGGTAAGGGATGTTAGTCCTGTTCTTCCTCCGGCACTTATTCCTGTCATGGAATCAAGATAAGCGCCAGGAGTTGTTGTTCCCAATAATGGAGCCATTATAACAGCAAGAGAATCTGCAATCATTGTCTTTTTTAATTTTTTATTTTTTTCATTTGTATCCGTTCCGCTTTTATAAGACAAGCCGACTATAGCTCCGGATGTATCAATATTTACAAGCAGAAAAATTATAAAAAATACGGGAATAAATTCTTTATTAAATATACTTGTAAAATCCGTTTGCAATATTGATGAAGAAATACCTGCAGGCAAAGATACTATTTGCCTCGGAAAATCAATGTCTCTAAATATTATACCCATAATAGTAGTTATTATAATTGCAATAATAACAGCAGCTTTTATTCTTTTCTTTACGAGTATTATTAATAAAACAAAACAAAAAATTCCCAGAATTACAGGAATACTCATAAAATTTCCCGCTTCAAGCGGTATATTATTAGCAGTAAAATTTACAATTCCTATATCTTTTAAAGCAATAAATATAAAGAAAAATCCCAAACCAATACAAAATGACTGCTTTATATTTTCAGGTATTTGTTCCAGAATATATTCCCTTATATTTGTTAATGTCATAAAAAGCAATATGACACCGCACGCTGTAATAGCTGCCAGCACTGTTTTTATTGAAAATCCTAAAACTCCGACGAGAGTATATGCAACAAAAGCGGTTTCGCCCAGAAACGGAGCAACAGCATACGGTTTATTTGCAATAAATGCCATTAGCATACTGCCGATAAATACGATTAATGCCGTTACCGTCAATGTAGACCCAAATTCTAAGCCTGCATTCTCCAATATTTTAGGACTCAATACAAAAAGATATGACATTGTAAAAAATGTAGTAAGTCCTGCAAGTATTTCTGTTTTAACAGTTGTATTGTTCTCTTTAATTTTAAATATATTTTCTATAAAACTTATCATAATAAACTTTCAATTTGATTTATCGTTTTTTCATCAAATGCATCTTCAACTTTTAAATTTCCGTTTAATAAACTTTTTATTTTTTCTTTAATTATATCATTTATGATACTATAGTTTTTATTTACCGGAGTTGGTTTTGAATTTTTTAATGAGGTTAAAAAAGCTTCGCAGTTTTGCGGTTTTTTGGATTTATCAAGGAAAATGCTGCTTCTCGCAATATCCATTCTTGCAGGTACAATAAGTCCTATTTCGGTAAATTTGTTTGATGAATGTTTTGAAGCAAGATATCTTACAAACTTAAATGCCGTTTTTTTATTTTTTGACTTTTTTGATACAGCCCAGCCAGAAGAATCCAAATAAATTTTTTTAGCGGCTGAAGAAGGAAATTCCGTTATATCCCAATCAAAATCAATAGTTTCCCTAAACTTGGGAACCATCCATCTGCCTCCTATATACATTGCCAATTTACCGTTTATAAACATTTGGGCTGTTGTCATACTTCCGGTTTGTGCTTTTGATGGTGCAGTATGATATTTATTTATCATATCAGAATATAGCTTTAAGGCTTCAACACTTTTGTCCGAATTTATTATTATTGACATTTTATCATCAGAGATAATACCTCCGCCGTTTGACGAAAGAAAGGACAGCCAGTATATCGAATCTTCTTCTATATTTATTGAGAAATATTCTTTCGATAAGAGTTCTATACATAGTTTTCTGAGATTTTCCAAATCGGTTATTTCCCGTGGAACAGAAATATTCTTTTTATTAAAGATTTCCTTATTATAATAAATTACCAGATTGGAGAAATCACGCGGAATTGCATATAAACGATTATCCTCTCTAAAACAATCCAGAGATTCTTTATAAAAAAATTTATCGGCATCGGTAAATTCGTTTGTTAAATCCTCCAATAATCCGGCATCTATATACATAGGAATAGTTTGATTATTTATAAATAAAACATCAGGTGCTTGATTTGAAGCAAATAATAAATGTAATTTCTGAAAATAATTTTGAGGTATATGTAAGAGTTCAATTCTTATATCCGGATTTTCTTTTTCAAAGTCTTTTATAAGATTTTTTAAAACAGCAACTTCACTTTGAGACCCCCACGCAGAAAAAGTGACAGTCTGCCTTTTATCCTTAATTAAATATATGTTATACAAATTTGCAAAAATATATAAACTTATGACGACTGCAGCAAAATAAAGAAATATCTTTCTTTTCATTTTATAAAACAGCTAACTCCATAATCTTATTATCGGAAATTTCCACCATTGCTTTATATGAATCAAGTTTAACTATATATATGTCATTATTTCCGTTTTTATCATAAAATCTTGCTTGCAGATTTATCTGAGATAAGTCATTAAAATTTTTAAGCAAAAATACATTATCATTAACAAATCCGAATAACGAGAAAGTATCATTTATTGTAGTAAGATAAAATCCTTTATTTGGCGAAATATGAAGCTCCGACAACAGCTCTGCTCCGTTATTTTGTTCTTTCTCATTTTCTTTTTGAAAAAGATCTTCAACGGCAGGCATATCAAGATCTTCTGAGTTTTCTTTTTTATTTATCGGAATAGGATTTGTTTTTGTTTTGGTTTTTAATAATTTTTGTAATGCGGATGTTTTCTGTAAAGAGCTTTTGTATTCAAAAGTATTGTTTTTAACAGCTTCATCAAGCTGTATATTAAAACAGCTGAATGAGCTGTCAGCAGGTTTTAGACTTTTCTTTATATTAACTTTAGGAATACTAATCCTTTGATGTTCCGCTGTTTCATTAACAGTATCTTTATATTGTTTGTATGGTTTTTCCAGAGCACCTACGGGAATTGATGTATAGCTGTTTGTTTGTTTACTTTCGCCGACTATCTTTATTATCCTGCTTATAATATATATACATATTCCGCTTAAAGTAAGAATTATAAGAGAATATAGGTTCAAAAAACCAAATGAAACCGAATTATCTTTTACCTGTGAAATCAACCTTAACGAATAATCATCTTTCATTTGAACGGAAAGTCTTACATAGTTGGACTCAAAGTTGTCTTTTATATAGGGTTTTTCTTCAATATTAATCTTAACGTCAGATTTATCTTTTTTCCTTTTATAGAAAACTTTAGTATCTTTTTTATCCAGAAAAGTATCCGGAATAAAAATATAATAATCTCCTTTTTCTCTTTTCTGTATATATGCATTACCGTTAAATGTCGAATTAAAGAACAGCTTAATATTGTATCCTGTTTCAGAGGAGGGTTCAACGGCTATACCCGAAAGTATATATAAATCATTCTGCGAAGCAAATGACTGAATAGAAAATATTAAATAAACAAAAAATAATGTAAATAATTTAAACAATATGCTTTTTTTCATTTTTAACTTATCTCTCAAAGGGCATTATATTCTTAACTAAACAAATATATACAATATTAAAACATTAAAATATATTTTTTGTCACTTATTAAGAATAAAACAGCTGATGAATGAAACATTACTTAATTAAAACAAATTTAAATCGGAAAATCCTTATGGAATTTACAATCATAAATTGACTTATTACTGAAAATGTTATTTAATTTTATTATATTGAGCGCAGAATGGCTATATTATGGAAATAACAGAAGAACAGATAAATAAAATATTTGAACTGGCTTCTTTTGAAAAAAACAAATTAAAAGAAGATATTACTTCAAATGATATAACGGAAGCTTTGATTGAAATAGAAAGAAAAATTTATTCGTTTTCTTCAGGCTTAAAGATTGATTCTTTAGAAAATAAGAAAATTCTTATTGCCGATGACTTAGAACTTTCTATTTACCAGTTGAACACCGTATTGAAAAGAATCGGCGTAACCCCGAGTGTAGCACGGCATAAAGAAGAGGCTTTATCCGAACTTAATAAAATTCAATTCGACTGCGTTATTATTGATTTATTTATTCCCGACAGTTCTGATGGTTTTGACCTGATTAAAGCAGCCGTAAAGAAAAGAAATGAAACAGGCTTCTATAATAAGATAGTGGTTATCTCCGGTACTGATGATACCTCTTTAATTGATTACTGCTATGAACTTGGTGTTGATTTTTATATTCAAAAAGATAAAAATTGGCATTCAAAATTGCTTAAATATCTGAGTACTTCATTCCAATCAGATAAAAGTATTGCGTTTACAAGGTATGTTATAGATAATAACATTGTTTCTTATATAGTAAAAAGATTTAATGAGCCAAAAGTATTTGATGCAATTATACAAAATATAAACTCCTCAATATATACCGGAATTAAAAATATATTATTTGATTTAAGAGAAATTACAACTTTTGATATTGATAATGCTTATATATTTGCCGAAATATATAAAATTTGTGCGGAAAACGGCGGTAAATTCGTTCTTGTAAATCCTTCATTAAATGTAAAAGAAGCATTATCAAATGCATATTTAGAGGATGTAATTCCCTATTCAAATTCGGTTGAAGATGCTGTTTCCATAATTACAAATAATTCCAATTCTCAATAAGATTTAGTCTTTCTTGGTGTCTTTGTGCTTCAAATTCCGTTTCGAGCCATATTTTACAAATATCTTTGGCAAGATACTCCCCTACAATTCTTTGTCCAAAGCATAAAACATTTGAATTATTATGCTGTCTTGAGAATTTTGCGGATGTCGTATCCGAACATACTACAGCACGTATACCTTTAAATTTATTTGCCGCAATACTCATACCTATACCTGTTCCGCAGATTAACACCGCTTTTCGGGCTTCTCCTTCGGAAATAAGAACCGCACCTTTTTTTGCAATTAAAGGATAATCGCAGGTTTCTTTTGAATATGTACCAATATCTTCAATTTCATAACCTAAATCATTAATATATATTTTTATTTTTTCTTTTAAATCAAAACCGGCATGATCAGAACCTATTATAATTTTCTCTTTTGTCATAATATACCCCCCAGCAAAATTTTAACATTATAAAAAAATAAATTAATATTTGTTACAAAATTTAAAACTTTACTGCTTAAAATAGCATGTTTTTTCACCTGCGTTTGTTTATAAATATAGCTAAAGGTGTGAGTTACTATGTCTCAAATTCAAGCAAACAGTCCTGTAAATAACGTAAACGGTATTACTCCGTTATATACATACGGAAGTAATACACAGGGTTATACATTGCCGAATAATCAAACAGTAAATGTTTCATCTCCTAATGGTTCACAACAAATATACCAATATCCGGCAAAATCATTATACGAACCATATAAACAGGCTGCTTCCGGCGTTAATATATATATTTATAATCCCTCGGGAATAGGCGGACCTAACTCCAGTTCAAATGCAAATGCAACATATGCATTACCTAATGCAAATCAACCTCTGGCTGGTACATCAGGAACCTATCCGCAGCAATCAACATCCATAGCAAACACACCAATATCTTCCGAAACAAATCAAACATCAACGGAAGAAAAAAATGATAAAACAAAAAATATTGTGGAATTAACGGATGACTATATAAAAACATTAGAAAATTATCTGAGAAGCCCTGATTCAACCGTCAGAAAATCAGCTATTACAGAACTGATTAAAAGATATGAAGAAGATGAATCAAGATATGATGATCCGGCACTGACTGCATTATTAAATATTGCACTTCAGGATCCCGATGTTAATAACAGAATACATGCAATGAGTCCTATCGCATCCGGCAGTGCGCATGGAGATGATAATACAATAGAAATTTTAAAGAATCTTCAAAACTCTGATAAAATGTACGGACAAGAAGCAAAAATGGCAAACGATGCAATATTAAATGCAGTACAAACAAAGATTACAGTTCCAGATAATTCATCGGAACCGCAAGATAATAAGGAATAAAAGAAAAAAGTAAGGTAAGAAAAAATGTCAATAACACCGGCATCTATTGCGGAAACAGCAAAAAAAATTTCAGGCAAGCCGCTGGGCGTAATGTCTAAAGCACTGGGGGTTGCAACTTTAGCTTCCGTTATATATGATTCGCACATTAACGGAAGAGAAAGAGCATATTCTTTAGATGAAAAAGAATCTGCAGACAGATTTTATAATCAGTATAAACAATATATGACTTCAGAAAGAGAAAGTATGACCATAAATAAATTAAAAAAGTTATGGTTTAACATTCAGCAAGATTTTCCGTTTTATCATATGGGGTCAAGGTTAAAAGGATACTTAAGCGGTTTTGGAGAAACATTGGTTAAAGGACTCCCGTTAGTCGTATTATCAGCAGTTGCTTTAAAATTTAAAACAGCAGGAAAGGTTGCAGGAACACTGCTTGCAGCAAACGGAATACAAACCTTTTTATATGATGTTTGCGGTATCGGAGCAAAGAAAACAGAACGTAAATATTAGATATTTTTATAATTTGTGTTAATATATTCCTTGGAAATCATGAAAGAAACAAAAAGGAATTTACATATACTAAAAGGTACTGTTTTGAGCGGAGTTATACCTGTAATAGATATGACTGTGCGTTTAAAAGCATTAACAAAAATTTCCGCCATTGTAAGCTCATTTTATTTAGTTATCACGATAATACCGTTCTCTGAATTATTAAGACATATAAATTTTGCACGTTTTGCAAAAATATTAACAAAAATCCTATATGAATCAAATAAATCACATAATGTTTTTGCTGTTTTTACACCGGCTGACATAGTAATAAGACTTCAAAATCAAAACACAAAAGTTCCTTTAATTGTAATTTATAAACAATTAAAAGATATCAAATTTCATGTACAAACAGATGATTTTTATGAAGAAACCGAAACTAGAGAATATGTAAAAGCAATATTAAAAGAAAAATTATCCCGAAAGAAAAAAGCGTTTTTATAAGTTTTTTAAATTAGCAATGTGGCTAATTATAAATTAGACAACAAGTTAATTACCTAATAATTTTTCTTGTTTTAAGATTAAAAAGGTTATAAAGATACAGGCTATTGGAAGAAATTAGAGAGGAAGGCCGGCCGTGACACAAATAATTAATAAAAAAGATGCAGTCAGTGTTGTAATTGTAGAGGATTATAAACTGACAAGAGTCGGATTAAAATCTACATTAAATGAATATGAACATATTAATGTAGTAGGTGAAGCAGAAGATGCAATAGAGGGTATAAAATTAATCGATAAATTACAACCGGATGTAGTTCTTATGGATTTGGGTCTGCCGGGAATGAACGGACTTGAAGCAACTATAAAAGTAAAAGAAAAATCAGCTAATACGAGAGTAATAATATTAACATCACATGAAAGAGGAGAAGAAGTAATTGCTGCTTTAGGTGCAGGTGCAAATGCGTATTGTTTGAAAGATATAACCCCCGAAACATTATCTGAAGTTATAAAAAATGTTGCAGACGGTGCATGCTGGGTTGATCCCGGTGTATCATCAGCTGCTTTAAATTTTTTCCCGAAACCTGAAAACGTTACACTAATGCAAACAACAGAAGTCCAAGATGCAAGAGCACAATTAACAGAACGTGAACTTGAAGTATTAAGACACCTTGTAAAAGGCAAGAGTAATACGGAAATCGCAAAAGAATTGATTGTAAGTGTACACACCGCAAAAGCACATGTATGCAGTATATTGCAAAAACTTTGTGTTGATGATAGAGTTCAGGCGGCAGTTAAAGCGATAAAAGAAAATATTATATAGACACTCAAAAGAATACAATGTATCCTTTTTCTATGCAAAATTTTTATTTTAGGGTTTTATAATTATCAGGTGTGATAATATGAAGATCCAAAGTAATTTTATTAATATACCTTCTTTTTCCGCTAAATTCCGGACAGAGGATGTATTGCGCTTTCTGACACAATATCCTTATAAACAAAAAAACAGTGATAAATTCATTGTAAAAGAGTTAACAGGAATTGACTTGGGCTCGGATGAATTTATATCTTCCATAACAGAAAAAGATTCATTACCGACTGTCGCAATTTGGGCAATAATCGGAGTTTGCAGCGAGCATATTCTGAAACAAAATAAAGCATTAGAAGAAGCTGATGCAACTTTTAATCCGACTATGCATTTAGAAAAAGGAAGAAAAAGTACGGATGAATGGTTTAAAGAACAGATAAAGAAACTGGGGCAGACAATCAATCTTGAACCTTTCACTGTCACATTTGAAGAAATTAAGGATTCATATAACAAATATATAGATATAATAAACAAATGTCATTTGTAATATGATAAAATATATCTTGTAAATTTAGTAACGGTGAAATATGGCTCCTTTAATTTCCGTAATAATGAGTACATATAACAGACAAAATCTTGTCAAAAATGCAATTGACTCAATTTTAGACCAGACATTTTCAAATTTTGAGTTCATAATAATTAATGATAACTCAACTGATAATACAATAGATATTATAAAAAGTTATGATGATAAACGGATAATTTTATTGAACAATAAAACCAATTGCGGATGTACATTCAATTACCATAAAGCACATCATATCGCAAAGGGGAAATATATAGCTCATATAGATGATGATGATATTTCTATGCCTCAAAGATTAGAAAAGCAATTAGATTATATGGAGCAAAATAATGAAATAGCATTATCCGGTACTTTTATAGAAACCTTTGGAGAAAATATGCGGCCTTCCTGGGTTTTTTACACCTCGCCTTTAATGCTTGATTTTGTTATGAATTTATACAATCCGATATGTCATTCTTCTGTTATATACAGAAAAACTTTTTTTGATAAATATCAAATAAATTATGACCTAACAAAAAAATGCGCTCAGGATTATGATTTATATAAACAAATTCTATTTAACGGAGGAAAACTTTCAAATATAGATGAAATTCTTGTTTGTTATCGCATGCACGCAGACAGATTAACTGATATAAAAGAAACCCAGGATATCCAGATTTATAATGCCGATAAAACAAGAATCGAGCTTATATCAAGATTTTTTCCCGCTGTACGAGCAGAAGAAATACTTAAATTAACATATTATTTCCCTTTTAATGATTATAAAATTGAAGATATTGAGAAGGCGTTAAATTTATTTATCCAAAATAAAAAAAGCCGTGAACTATATAAAGAAGATCTAATAGAAACCGTTATAAAAGATTTAAAAGAAGACAGATTTAAGTTTTAACACTTTACTTTTAATAACTTTTTTATTAATATAAGAATACGCAATGGAGGAGTGCCAGAGCGGTTGATTGGAGCGGTCTTGAAAACCGTCGTACGTGCGAGCGTACCGTGGGTTCGAATCCCACCTCCTCCTCCAGTTATAAAACCCGA
>CAZNEN010000016.1:0-39211 GCA_964572355.1 uncultured Muribaculaceae bacterium | reverse complement strand
ACATATTTTAAATTAAGAGAAAATCAAAACTGTATCTTTTACCTGCAAGCAGAACAGGAATTATAACATATTTTAAATTAAGAGAAAATCAAAACCACCGCCGGGATTTAGTAACGAATTTTTATATTATAACATATTTTAAATTAAGAGAAAATCAAAACTACATTTCAACATCATTATCTTTGTAACTAATTATAACATATTTTAAATTAAGAGAAAATCAAAACTTAGTTGACTCTTAAGCTTTACTAATTCGATTATAACATATTTTAAATTAAGAGAAAATCAAAACACACTGTATGCATGATGTGCGTCTTTTATAATTATAACATATTTTAAATTAAGAGAAAATCAAAACGCTTGTACAAGCGTTCTGACGCTTCGTAAAATTATAACATATTTTAAATTAAGAGAAAATCAAAACATACTCCATTACAAAAGGCTCGTGTTTTATATTATAACATATTTTAAATTAAGAGAAAATCAAAACACCCTGTTAGTAATAGTAAAATATGTAGAGATTATAACATATTTTAAATTAAGAGAAAATCAAAACTAAGATATTTAATTATAAATTAAAAAAAAATTATAACATATTTTAAATTAAGAGAAAATCAAAACTAGTCTTATATTTGTTGCCTTCTTTGTATTATTATAACATATTTTAAATTAAGAGAAAATCAAAACCTGTTATTAAACTTTCATTAATAGTAGTAGATTATAACATATTTTAAATTAAGAGAAAATCAAAACGAAACCTTGCCTATGTTTTTGGCTTTTTTAATTATAACATATTTTAAATTAAGAGAAAATCAAAACTCTTTTCGTTCCTTTGATTTACGTTCCGCAATTATAACATATTTTAAATTAAGAGAAAATCAAAACAATAATTATTTAGCATCTAACTATGGCTTAATTATAACATATTTTAAATTAAGAGAAAATCAAAACTGCAACATATTTGCGATATTATCATTAAATATTATAACATATTTTAAATTAAGAGAAAATCAAAACTCTATCCAACGGTAGACGACGTTAAACTCCATTATAACATATTTTAAATTAAGAGAAAATCAAAACTTCTTCCAACAGAGCTGCTCTTGTAACCAAATTATAACATATTTTAAATTAAGAGAAAATCAAAACGCTTATGGTTGTTGATTCAAATGTTTTTATTTTTGAGCGTTTATGGGAAGAACTAAGAAAACAAAGAACTGTTATTAATTCTATTAATATAGATTATTCAAAAGCTTCATCTGCATTGTGAATTCTAACTTAACACCATTAACTGCTCCAGTAGTACTATTCAGGTTTGAAACAGTTCCCATTAAGGGCTGTGCAATAGTTATTACAGTTGGTATTATATTAAAAGTATTGAAAGTTCCCTCATCTGTGCTATAAAAACAGAAAAAGGCAAAAAACAGTTAAAAAATGAAATAAATTATATAATAGATAAACGGAGAACAATATGAAGAAATTATTAGTTTTAATCATGATATTTTCAGCAGTATCAGCATACGGCAGTGAAAGTAAAGACTGCTTTAAGGAAAATATTGCGGGGGCAGATGTATATGTTTGCTCTTTAAAAGACAGCATCCTTAACACAGAAATACTTGTAATCGATAATGAAAATGTTATCAGCTATAATAAACAGGTAAACTCTGACGGACTTATTAAAAATAAGCATAATATAATGATAATAAAAAAAGGTGACAGTAATGTTTTAGTAGATACAGGTTACCCCGATACAACAGATAACCTTAAATCAGTTTTAAAAACAACGGAGCTTGAACCAAAAGATATAACACATGTTATCATCACCCACTGTCACTATGACCATATAGGCGGTCTTACAGAAAATAACAAGGCAGTATTTCCCAATGCTTATGTTTATATAAACAAAAAAGATTATGATTTTTTCTGTGGTACAGCTGGGGGAAAAGTCAATGATAGTATGAAAAAAACAGTAGAAAACACAAAAAATATATTTGCCCCTTATAAAAATAAAATAAAATTTTATAAAGAAGGCGTAATTGATAAAAGCATAAAAGATATAAAAGCAATTGCAGCTTACGGACATACCCCCGGACACAGCTTAATAAATATATCAGACAGCAAAAATAATCTGCTATTTGTATCAGATTTATTCCATGTATATAATGTGCAGATGAAATACCCTGAAACACCTGTTATCTTTGATACAGATAAAAAAGAAGCTGTAAAGACAAGGCAGGATATATTAAAAAAATATACAAGAACAGACACTTTAATAGTCGGATCACATACACCATTTTCTGTTCCTGTAATATGGATAAAATAAAATATTTTTTGGTAATCATTAATATAAAACTTCAACCAGAAAACGTATCATTTTACATTTGCTTGACTGTTATTACGATTCAAAACTGGAAATGTCCAATTTTTTAGAATTTCATTCACAGATAAAATCCCGAGCAATTTCATGTTTATGGAATAAACTTTATCAATTAAGTTCCGTGGAGAAGTTGTCAATTAAGTTTAGCAATACAGAATATTTAGATTATCTTATGGCATTTTTCATTTCCATAACATAGTTATATACATATTCTGGGGAATTTTTTCCGTATCTTTCAATAATTTTAACTATTGCGCTTCCCACTATTACTCCGTCCGCAATTTGAGCAAAATGTTTTGCCTGCTCCGGAGTGTTAATTCCAAACCCTATTGCCGCCGGTATTTGAGTTGTTTCTTTTATATGTTTTACAATAGTTTCAACATCCGTTGTAATTTCATCTCTCATGCCTGTAACACCCATGGAAGAAACCACATATACAAAACCTTTTGCATCTTTTGCAATTGTTTTTATCCTATCCTCAGATGTCGGAGCTATTAAAGAAATGATATCAATATCGTATTTATCAGTATATTCGAGAATTTCTTCTTTTTCTTCAAATGGCAAATCCGGAATAATAATTCCGTCAACACCTGTTTTATTGCAGGTACAGAAAAATTTCTCATAACCGTAGTTAAAAACAGGATTAATATATGTAAGAAACACCATAGGAATATCTGTTTTTGTTCTGACAAATTTAACTGTCTCAAATATATTATCAAGATGTGTATTAGATTTTAAAGCTCTTATATTTGCACTTTGAATAACACTGCCTTCCGCAATCGGATCCGAGAAGGGAATTCCTATTTCTATCAAATCAGCGCCGGCTTCATCCATAGCGATTATGCATTCTGTTGTTGTTTCCAAATCGGGGTCGCCCGCCGTTAAAAAGCCTATAAATGCTTTTCCGTTTTTAAATGCGTTGTTTATATTACTCATTGATTATCCTTCCTCTGTATTTTGCTATTGAAGCAGCGTCTTTATCTCCTCTTCCCGATAGACAAATAATTATAATTTCATCTTTTTGCATTTTCGGTGCAATCTTTAATGCATAAGCTACCGCATGTGCGCTTTCTATTGCAGGTATTATGCCTTCGGTTCCCGACAGATATTCAAATGCTTTCACTGCTTCTTCATCAGTTATTGCGACATATTCAGCTCTGCCTGTTTTATAGAGATGTGCGTGTTCGGGGCCGATTCCCGGATAATCAAGACCTGCTGATATGGAATAAACCGGTGAAATTTGTCCGTGTTCATCCTGACAAAAAATAGATTTCATACCATGGAAAATTCCGACTTTACCTTTTGTTATCGTTGCAGCGTGTTTATCAGTATCAAGACCGAGTCCTGCCGCTTCGCAGCCTATTAATTTTACCTCTTTATCATTAATAAAATTATAAAAAATACCCATTGCATTGCTGCCGCCGCCGACACACGCCATAACCGCATTCGGAAGTTTTCCTTCAAGTTCAAGAATTTGTTCTCGTGCTTCTTTACTTATAACACTTTGAAAATCCCTTACAATTGTCGGGAAAGGATGAGGTCCCATAACAGAGCCGAGAACATACAGTGTATCGTGAGTTCGTGAAGCCCATTCCCGCATTGTTTCATTTACGGCATCTTTTAAAGTTTGAGTACCCGATGTTACCGCATGAACCTTAGCACCCAAAAGCTCCATTCTGTATACATTTAAAGATTGGCGGAGTGTGTCTTCATATCCCATAAATATTTCGCATTCCAGCCCCAGAAGCGCAGCTGCCGTTGCAGTTGCAACTCCGTGCTGACCTGCTCCCGTTTCTGCTATAATTCTTTTTTTGCCCATATACTTTGCAAGCAGTGCCTGACCTAAAACATTATTTATTTTATGAGAACCTGTATGATTTAAATCTTCCCTCTTCAAATATATTTTCGCACCGCCCAAATCTTCCGTCATATTTTTTGCATAATATAGTAAAGACGGGCGTCCCGCATAATTCTTTAATAAATAGTTTAATTCTTTTATAAATTTTTCATCTTTCTTAAATTGCTCGTATGATTTTTCCAGATTTATTATTTCCTGCATGAGAATTTCAGGTATATATTGACCTCCGAATTCTCCAAATTTTGCTCTATTCATTTTCATATCCTTTTATTTTTTGCATTATTTCAAGTATCTTGCTTCTGTCTTTTTTTTCGTTTGTTTCAGCTCCGCTGTTTATATCAAGGCAGTACGGTTTAACTTCTTTCATTGCCTGAATTATATTATCAGAGTTCAGTCCGCCCGCTAAAAAAATCTTTTTGTTTGTTTTGGGGATTAAACCCCAATCGAAAGATTGACCGGTACCGCCAAATTGTCCGTTATTATCCGAATCTATAAGTATATAATCGGCACTTGTATTTTTAATATTGTATTTTAGATTACAATCCGCTTTAAAAGCCTTTATAACGGGAAGATTCGATAACATTTTGATTTCTTTTATATAATCGTTATTTTCTTCACCATGAAGCTGTATTAAGTCAATTACATTACATTTAACTAAAGAGATAATATTTATTATATCTTCATTAACAAATACACCGACACTTTTAATTTTTTTATTCAATTTGTATTTCATTTCAGCTGCCTGCTTAAAAGATATCTGACGCTTACTTTTTGCAAATATAAATCCCGCAAAATCAGGCATGGCTTCATTTATATACTCAATATCTTCAAGTGTCTTTAACCCGCAGATTTTTACTTTCATTGATTTTTTCCCCTGAGTTTATTGAGTTCTGATTTCCTGTCTTTCGCTTTCATAAGCACTTCACCTATTAAAACCGCATTAACTTTATTTTCGGTAAGGCTTTTTATCTGATTATAAGTTTTAATTCCGCTCTCCGAGACAAATAATATATCATCCGGTATCAGATTTCTATGCTTTATTGCATTTGTAATATCGACATTAAAGGTTTTTAAATCGCGGTTATTAATGCCTATAATTCTTGCTTTCGCTTTGATTGCTTTTGTTATTTCTTCCTCATTATGAGCTTCCACAAGACAGGATAAACCCAGGTTATCAGCAACTTTAATGAAAGAATCAAGCACTTTATCATCAAGAACAGAACAAATTAAAAGTATTGCGCTTGCTCCTTTAATTTTTGATTCATATATCTGAATTTCATCAATAATAAAATCTTTTCGTAAAATGGGAATATTTACTGACGAAGCTATTTCTTCAAGGTATTTAATGTCTCCGAGAAAGAAATCAGGTTCCGTTAGCACAGATATGGCATCTGCACCTGCCGATTCATATTCTTTTGCAATTTCAAGATAAGGAAAATCTTCTGCTATTATTCCTTTTGAAGGAGAAGCTTTTTTTATTTCGCAAATAAAAGCTATCGGGTCTTTTTTCAGTACTTTTTCAAAAGGGAAATCGCCTTTTTGCATTTTTTTCGCATTTTGTTTTAATTCGGCAATATCCGCATTTTTTTTGAGTTTTTCAACTCTCATTTTTGTTTGTTTCACAATTTTTTCAAGAATGCTCATTTATACCTCATTCGTAATTTTAATATAATCATTAAGTTTTAAAAGCGCCCTGCCGGATTCTATTATATATTTTGCAAAATCTATTCCTTCCTTTACAGAATGTGTTTTACCGTATGTATAAAAAGCAAGTGCTGAATTTAAAATAATTATGTCTTTTTTTGCACCCGTTTCTTTTCCTGCAAAAATATTTTTTATAATTTGAGCGTTTTCATGCGGTATTCCGCCTTCTAAATCTTTTTTTGCACATCTTTTAAGATTAAAATCTTCGGGTTTTATTGTATAATTTGAAAATTTTCCGTTTTTATGTTCGGCTATTATTGTTTCTGTTGTCAATGTCGCTTCATCAAGTCCGTCTTTACCGTGTACAACAGTTATATTGTTCACTCCAAGATTTGAGATAACCTTACATAACGGAACGGTAAGTTTTTCATCATAAACTCCGAACAGCTGAGAACTTGCACATGCCGGATTTGTTAAAGGACCGAGAATATTAAAAAGAGTCCTTATTTTTAGCTCTTTTCTCGCTTTTGCCGCATATTTAAAAGACGGATGATGGTTTTGAGCGAACAAAAAACATATATTAAGCCTGTTAAAAATTTCTTTTTCTTCTTCTGGAGTTTTACTAATATTAATACCTAATGCTTCTAAAACATCTATTGCACCTGCTTTGCCGGTTACTGCTCTGTTGCCGTGTTTCGCCACCGGAACACCTCCAGCCGCGGCAACAAATGCAGCTGCCGTAGAAATATTAAATGTATTACTCATATCCCCGCCCGTACCCACAATATCAAGCGTATTCGTTGTACCGAGCCGAGTTTTTATGCACTTTTCTTTAACTACCTGTGCTGCTGCCGTTATCTCTTCGACAGTCTCACCCTTCATCTTCAATGCAGTTAAAAAAGCTGCAATTTCAACATCGGAAACTTTTCCTTCCGTTATTTCATACATTATTTCCTTTGTGGTGTCATAATCAAGATTTTTCATTGAGATTATTTCTTTAAGAGCCTGTGTAATCATTGTTCGGCCTCCTTAAGAAAGTTTTCAATAATGGTTTTACCATTGGGAGTAAGTATTGATTCAGGGTGAAACTGCAACCCGAATACATTATAATCCTTATGTTTTACAGCCATTATTGTTCCGTCATCCGCCTTTGCCGTTACTTTTAAATCCGGCGGAACAGAAGCTGTATCTGCCGTTAAAGAATGATATCTTCCGACTATAATTTTTTCCGGAAGATTTTTAAATAAGACATTGTTATTTTCTATACTTATTATTGATGTTTTTCCATGCATAATTTCTTTTGCATAGGTGATTTTCGCTCCAAAAACCTCACAAATTGCCTGATGTCCCAAGCATATCCCCAAAATTGGCTTTTTACCCGCAAAATATTTTATAACACTTTCACAAACTCCCGCTTCAGAAGGTCTTCCGGGACCGGGCGAAATAACTATTTTATCAGGATTGAACTTTGCAATTTCATTTACCGTTAATTCGTTATTTCTTATTACTTTTATATCTTTTTCAAAACAGCCTAAAAGCTGATAAAGATTATAAGAAAAACTGTCAAAATTATCTATAAGCAGTATCATAATACCTCCTGAGAAATTTTAAGAGCGTTTATTACAGCTTGTGACTTATTTATACACTCGTTATATTCGTTTTCGGGAATACTGTCATAAACAATACCTGCACCAACTCTTACAAATACTTTATTGTTTTTCTTATATGCAATTCTTATCGCAATACATGTATCAAGATTCCCCGTAAAATCAAGATATCCTATTGCACCGCCGTATATCCCCCGTTTGTTATTTTCAAGCTCGTTTATTATCTCGCAGGCTCTTATTTTAGGCGCACCGGATAGAGTTCCTGCAGGAAGAATCGAACCTATTGTATCTAGCTGAGATTTATCATCTCTTAACTTTCCTATAACGGTTGAACCTATATGCATTACATGTGAAAACCGCTCTATTGTCATATATTTTTCCACTTTGACAGAGCCGAATTCACAAATCCGTCCGATATCATTTCTGCCCAAATCAACAAGCATATTGTGTTCGGCCAGTTCTTTTTCGTCCGATAATAAATCCTTTTCAAACTGCAAATCTTCCTCTTTAGTTTTTCCTCTTTTTCTTGTTCCGGCAAGAGGGAATGTATATAAACTGCCGTTTTCAAGTTTTACAAGAGTCTCGGGTGATGCACCGGCTATTTCAAGATCATTACTTCCGAAATAAAACATATAAGGCGACGGATTAATGGTTCTTAGAGTTCTGTATGTATTTAATAAATCGCCCTCATAATCGGCTTCAAAACGGTTTGACAATACAACCTGAAAAATGTCGCCCTCTTTTATATAATGTTTTGCTTTTTCAACCATTGAACAGAATTGTTCTTTATTGAAAAGAGATTTGAAATCGGATTTCAATCTGCCTTTTCTTATTTTATATGGTTTTCCGTTTCGGATTAAATCTTTTAATCTTTCAAGTTCCTCAATTCCTTTTTGATAATTTTCTTCAATATTATCGGTTTTAATATTAACTATTAATATAATCTTTTGCCTTACATTGTCAAAAGCAATAATCTTATCAAAAAGCATTAAATCAACATCTTTAAAATTCTCGTCATCATCTGCATTTAGATTTAACTCGGGTTCATAATACTTTATGAAATCATAAGAAAAATACCCTGCAAGTCCGCCCGTGAAACTCGGCAGAAAATCAAATTTAGGACTTTTGTAATTATTTAAAATACGTTTTATATAGTCTTGAGGCGAGTTTGTTTTTATTTCTTCCGATTTATCCTCAGACTTTATTTTTAAAATGCCGTTATTACATGTAATTTCCATTGAAGGCTCAAACCCCAGAAAGGAATAACGCCCTATTTTCTCCGCCTTTTCGACACTTTCAAGCAAAAAACAATGTTCATCACATTCTTTTAAGATTTTTAATACCTGTATAGGAGTTGTTATATCTGAAAATATTTCAGTTGAAACAGGTACATATTTATATTCTTTTGATAAATTTTTTATTTCTTCTATTTTCGGCTTAAACATAATAATAGCTCTCTTTCTGTTTAGTTAACACAGCAAAACAAAAAATGATTTTTGAAGATTACAAAAATCATCACACCCATGTCAACAAATCGTATATATAAGAAGACTTTTAATTTATTAAATAAATTTTATATTTTAATTAACTAAAATCTGTCAATACGATTGTCAACTCTAACGGGACACCAAGCCCACTGCTTTGTTTCAAAAGAGAACCACCCGGCAAAAAGGTTCATAATAACTTCAACATAATCAAAAAGATTAGACTTCATATTCATAATTTACCTTTCCTCTTTGCCCTAATATAATTGTTCTGTTATTTTAACTCGAATTTTACATTTTGGCTAGTGTCAACTTTACAATTTTTAAAATTTATAAAAAATCTTCCATTTTTAATATTTACTTTAGTATCTTAAAAATAGCCTTTTTTACATATTTTGGCGAGCCAATACATAATGCAGGCATATGTGCATCTTCAGGATAAAATATTAAAAATGTTTTATTATCAGCTTTTATTTTATCTACATCACCGTTTAAAAACATAACATCCTTTTCGTCGTTATATTGCTCTGCTACGGAAGTATTATTAATATTCGTCCACCCCATATATTCTTCGCCTTTTATAACAACTTGAATATCAATATATTTTTTATGGGCTTCAAGTTTTTGTAACGGTTTTGTTTCATATTCCTGTAAATTAAAAAATACTTCATTTCCCCTTAAATCATGTCTGCCGCATTCTAAATTTTTTAAATCATTATTTTTAATAAAATCAAATACAAGCTTAAAATCAGGATTAAGAATTGTATATTTCTCCGCATTTTCCAAGTTATCAATAATCATAAAAACCACCTCTGAAATAAATGTAACATAAAATTTTACATTTATAAAATATTAGGCAATTCTCTATGAGAAAAAAACTTTATTAATGTATAGAGGGAAACATCTATACTTTATCTTACGGGAGAAAACAATGAACGAAGAACAATTGAATGTGGTTTTGGGGACAATCAGTGAACCGGTTAAAAATGTTTACAAACTTTCCGGCAGAAAACAAAGAGAAGAAATTCAGCGAATAGTAAGAATTTTCGCTATTAATGAAGTGCAAAAAAATAAACATAAAATGCTCTCTATAAAAAATCTTGCAACAATGAAAGTTGTATTTAGCAATAACTAGTCAACTTTGGGCAATATGCCTGAAGATATGAATATTGTTCGGTAAATCCTGCCGACTTGTACATGTTTACGGCTGCAATATTATCGGAATCACAGCTGGCATTAAGTTCTTCTAATGTCCAGCCTCCCGATATTGCAGAGTCTGTTATATTATTGCATAATTGTTTCAATAAGATTTTGCCAAATCCATGGTTTCTGTGTTTTTTTAATATTGCAACAATCGGAATATTTGCAATTTTATCATTTGTTAAATTTGCAAAACAAAAACCGACGGGATTTTTTTTATACAATAAAACTTTTGTAATTCCCGGCAAAAATTCACCGTATACACTTTCCGTTATTTTTTCAAGTACGTCCCTGCAGCCCTGTACAGTTGTAAACCTGCTGTCAAATAATGCATCTGACGAATTTTTAAATGCCTGATGAATAACTTCAGCGGCATCTCTGAAATAAGACGTTTTCCAGTTTGAAATTGAATATCCCAAAGGAAGTTTTAAAGATGATAAGTCCTGCTCTTTTGCATAAAATCTTCCGGGATAATTTAAGTTTTTTAATTTTACCGCCATAACTGAAGTATTAACAGTTTGAAATCCGAATTTTTTTATATCTGACGAAAAAGAACCCTGCTTGCCCATCATAGGATATGTGATAACTTTTTCCCGCATGGAAGATCTGTTTATTTCCAGAAACTTTTCCATCAGAAGTGTTCGTTTGGAATTTATATTTTCATTTCCTATTAAATGAATAATATTCAGTTCTATTGATTCTGAAATTATGGTTGTATAAACAAGAAATCCCGTGGGAATATCGTCTTCAAATAAAATAAGACATTCCAACAATCCTTTTTCTATACTTTTAATAAAGTTTTCATAATCTAACGGCACCAGTTCAAAATTATAGTCTTTAGTGGCATTTATCCTGAAATCATTATAAACACCCGAAAATATTTTATAATATAAGCTGTTATATTTTTCAACTTTATATATAGTTATATTAGCCATAATATTCTCATCTTTTATAAATCTATTAAATGTTCCATTCTTTCAACTTTTGTATGCATATATTTTTCATTATAACAATTTAAAGGAGTTTTAAGCGCGACTCTTTCAACAATTTCCAGACCGTACCCTTTTAATGCTACGATTTTTGTCGGGTTATTGGTTATAAGTTTAATTTTTGTATAACCTAAATCCCTTAATATCTGAGCCCCTACACCGTAGTTTCTTAAATCGGGTTTAAAACCGAGTGATATATTAGCCTGGACGGTATCCTCCCCTTTTTCCTGAAGAGCATACGCTTTTATTTTGTTAACAAGACCAATTCCTCTTCCTTCATGACCTCTGATATATATAAGAGCACCTTTTCCGTATGCTTCAATTAATCTTAACGCTGATTCCAGCTGATTTTGACAGTCACATCTTTTTGAATGAAAAATATCTCCGGTTAAACATTCCGAATGAACTCTTACCATAGGGATTTTATCCGAACCATCATCTTTAATGACGGCAACCTGATCTATACCCGATAATTGATTAATATATCCGTATACTTTAAAATCGCCAAAATCGGAAGGAAGATTTGCAACGGCTTCTCTCTTTACAAACATTTCTTTTTGAAGTCTGTATTCAATAAGCTGTGCAACCGTTATAAATTTTATATTATGCTTTTTTGAAAACTCCATTAAGTTATCACGGCGTGCCATTGTTCCGTCATCATTAACTATTTCGCATATAACGGCTGCAGGAGTTAATCCTGCAAGACGAGCCAGATCAACAGAAGCTTCCGTATGCCCTACCCTCTCAAGAACACCGCCCTCACGTGCAATCAAAGGAAAAACATGTCCCGGACGCGATAAATCGGAAGGCAATGCATCATTTGCCGATGCCACTTCAATTGTTTTGGCTCTGTCATATGCACTTACACCTGTCGTAACCCCAAATTTCCTGTCTGCATCGATACTCTGGGTAAATGCGGTTCCCTTTGGATCCGTATTATGGCTTACCATTTCGGACAATCCGAGTTTCTCGGCTTTTTCTCTTGTAAGAGCAAGACAAAGAACACCTTTACAGTGTGATATCAAGAAATTCACTATTTCAGGCGAAGCAAATTGTGCGGGAATTATGACATCTCCCTCATTTTCCCTGTCTTCATCATCCGCAACAACAACAGGTCTGCCATTTTTAAATTCTTCTATTGCTTCTTCTATTGTATTAAATTTAATTTCGCTCATTTTATAAAAACCCATTTTCGGATAAAAATTCATAATTAACTTTATTTGTATTATCTTGTGAATTTAAAATTTTTTCAACATATTTCCCGAATAAATCAGTTTCTATATTAACAATATCGCCTTTCTTTAAATATGCCAGATTAACTTCTTTTAAGGTAAGCGGTATTAATTCGACAGAAAAAACATTATTATTGATGGAAGCAATTGTAAGACTTACCCCGTTAACGGCAATTGACCCTTTGTATATAACGTATTTTATAAACTCTGGAGGCAGTTTGAAAAAAAATTCTCTTGAAAAACCGTCACTTTTATCCTCAATAAATTCAGCCGTACAGTCAATATGCCCCGATACAATATGTCCGTCAATTCTTTTACTCAGAGTTAATGCTCTTTCCAGATTAACTTTATCACCGGATTTTAATTTTTTGAAATTAGTAACATTAAGAGTTTCATTTGATGCCTGTACCTTTATATAGTTATTTCCAAACTCCGTAACACTCTGGCAGGCGCCGTTTATACATATACTGGCTCCAATACGGATATCGGAAAGTATTTTGCCGCATAACACCGTTATATCCATTCCTTTTGGCGAAATTGTACAGCTTTTAACTTCGCCCTGTTCTTCAATTAATCCTGTAAACATAAGTTAAGTTTAGCATAAACCGCACATACGATTAACTGATTTTATAATATTATTACAAATATTAAATTAAAATTAAATATTCTTGTAAACAAAAAAGAAAGATAATACAATGTAGTTAAGGAGTTTTAATGGCAATAGCATATTTATGTTTAGGTTCAAATATAGGCGATAAAGTAAGCTATCTGCAGCAAGCGGTTAAAATGCTTACTTCAACAGGTATGGTTACAATTGTAAGATCATCCGCATTCTATGAAACAGAGCCATGGGGTAATAAAGACCTTGACTGGTTTGTCAATGCCGTAATAGAAATAAAAACAAAATTGTCTCCGCGCGAGCTTCTTGATTTATGCAAAAATACGGAAATTCAAATGGGGCGAGAAAAATCAAGTTCTAAAAAATATGAAGCACGTAAAATAGATATAGATATCCTTTTCTACGGCGATATGATAATAGACGAACCTGATTTAAAAATACCTCACGAACATTTGCACGAAAGAGCTTTTGCAATAGTTCCGCTGTTAGAATTAATTCCCGATTATGAACATCCTAAGTACAAAAAATCGCTGCTGCAATTGCATGATGATTTAGAAACATTTGAAGATGTTTTCCTGTATGGCACAAGAATTGACATATAAAAATATTGCTGTAGCAGGATGCGGTGCCGCAGGTGCTATGGCTGCTCTGCTTTTAGTAAAAAATCCTTATAATAAAATAACGGCATTTGATACAAAAGAACCTTTTTCAACTCTTTTGCCGACAGGCGGCGGAAGATGCAATATAACCTATGATGAAGATGATATAAAAGAATTTGCAAAAAATTACCCAAGAGGTGAAAAATTTTTACTTTCCGTCTTCTCCAAATTCGACCGGAGAAAAACGTGCCGATTATTTGAAGATTTGGGCATAAGAACATATGTGCAGGAGGATAAGAGGATATTTCCCGTTTCAAACAGTGCTTTAAAAACAGTTGAAATTTTAAGAAAACATTTAGATGTTCCGAATTTTATCCTAAAAAAAGAGAAAGTTTCTTCGATAGAAAGAGCTTCAAACAATTTTATATTGAAAACAAATAAGAATTCCTATTGCTTCGATAATGTAATTATCGCAACGGGCGGAAAAAGTAACGGTTTCGAAATTGCAAAAAATCTGGGACATAATATTACAGCTTTAAAACCATCTCTATGCGCACTTGATATTAAGGAAAATTATTTATATAAGCTTTCGGGAGTATGCTTAAAAGATGTTGAAGCTTCAATCATTATAAACAATAAGAAGAAAACATGTTACGGAGATATTCTCTTCACCCATAAATCACTATCCGGTCCCTGTATTTTCAAAATATCCGCTCTGAGCGCATATGAAGATTTTGATATAAACAATCCTTTGGAAATTACATTAAGACTTACGTCATATAATAAAGATGAAATTGAAAATTATATTAAAAACAATCCAAAAAAAGCAGTCAAAAATGTTTTTTCAAAATACGCACCTGAAAGTTTTATTACTGAAATAATGAAAGCTAATGAAATAACTCCGTATAAACAGGCGGCACAAATAAACAAAAAAGAAAAAGAAATACTTATAAATTCACTGCTGAATTTAAAACTCCACGCTGCAGGACGGATTAAAAATTCCGAAATAGTTACTGCAGGCGGAATTGATTTAAACGAAATAAATCCAAAAACAATGGAATCAAAAATAGTAAAAGGACTTTATTTTGTAGGTGAGATATTAAATATTGACGGTTTTACCGGCGGGTTTAACCTTCAAAACTGCTGGTCGGGTGCATATATATGCACTCAAGTATTGAATAGCACATAAACATTTTTACATATTTATTATAACAGCTTCTGCCTCAGCATAAAAAAGGAATCTGCGAAGTTATTATGCCGGGCGCAGATATTTCAACAAAAAACTGCGATATTATTTTTAACGGTAAATTTAAAAATTTATATTTTTTCCATATTTCAGGTATAATAAATCCGTTAATACTAAGAAAGCCGAAACTATGGAAGAATTTTTATATCCTTTTGTTGTTAAATTTAACGAATACCTGTCAAATTATATACTTGTCTTTTTACTTGTAGGTGTAGGACTTTGGTATACGGTTAAAACAAGATTTGTTCAAATAAGATGCTTTAAAGAAGGAATTAAAAACGTATTCGGCAAAATTAATATTTTTTATAAAACAAATGAGCATTCAATGACTTCTTTTCAGGCACTTGCAACGGCAATTGCAGCGCAGGTCGGAACCGGAAATATCGTGGGCTCCGCCGGTGCAATTTTAATCGGCGGTCCCGGTGCGATTTTCTGGATGTGGGTAATTGCATTTTTCGGTATGGCAACAATATACGCAGAAGCTTCTCTTGCAATAGAGACAAGAATAATAGAAGAAAACGGGAATATAAAAGGAGGACCAGTCTATTATATTACAACTGCATTTAAAGGAATTTTCGGGAAGTTTCTCGCCTGTTTTTTTGCAGTTGCAACAATTCTGGCCCTGGGTTTTATGGGATGTATGGTTCAATCTAATTCAATTGCCTGCTGTATGGAAGTTGCTTTCGGTATCAATCCTGCTGTTATGGGCATTATACTTGTTATAACCTGTGCGGTAATTTTTATAGGAGGGATTAAGCGCCTTGCTTCGGTAGTTGAAAAAATGGTTCCCTTTATGGCACTGTTTTTTATTATCGGAGGACTTATTATTCTTGCAGCAAGAATTCAACATATACCCGAAACAATCTTTATGATTTTTAAATATGCATTTATGCCGCATGCAATAATCGGAGGGAGTTTCGGATATGCAATAAAACAGGCAATAAGCCAGGGAGCAAAAAGAGGTCTGTTTTCAAACGAAGCCGGAATGGGTTCTACTCCTCATGCACACGCTCTTGCCAACGTCAAAGACCCTCACACCCAGGGTACCGTTGCGATGATAGGTGTTTTCATAGATACTTTTATTATTTTGACCTTAAATGCTCTCATTATAATCTCAACTTTGTATACCAGAGACGGTATGCTTGCAAACGGCTATACTGAAGCCGTTATTGACATATTAAATAAAACAAACCTTGCCCAGACAGCATTCGGAACAATATTCGGAAGCTCAATAGGCGCAATATTTGTAGCTGTATGTTTGTTTTTCTTTGCATTCTCGACAATACTCGGCTGGAATTTATTCGGAAAAGTAAATGTTATTTATCTTTTCGGCAGAAAACATCCGAAAATTGCGGAATTAATATATATGATAATTGCGCTCTCTTTTATTATGACAGGCTGTCTTGTATCAAGCGATTTTGTATGGGAGCTTACGGACATGTTTAATAATTTGATGGTAATACCAAACGCAATTGCCCTTTTTGCTCTTACAAACCTTGTTGTTTCAAATTGCAAAGGAATTAATAAGGAATAATCTTTTTACTTTCTTTTAACATTCAATCACTTTTAAATATTTATATAAAGTCTTCCCGTTAATATGTTATAAAAACATTTCATAAAATCATAAAAACACCGAAACAAGTTCGGAGTGACAATACAATCAAATTTGTTATATAATTTTTCCGGGAGATTATATATGATAAATTGCACAAGTTTTCCGTTAAGACATGAATATCTTGTAAGAACAAACGAAACTAAAACAAATAATATGCCTTTAAACTCAAATGACTATTTGAATTTGGGTTATATGGCAGGAAGATTCGGAATTAATCTTAAAAACCCTAATGAACCCAATCCAATAAAATATAATGATAACGGGATTATAATAGATATAAATTCCTGTACGGCGGATTTATTTGAACAAAATCTCAAAAACCGGGGAATAAAATTTGACAGACTGGTATAGATAGTTTAACAGTTTTATTTATTTGCAATTCCAACATTCATAAATGTTGAATTTACCGGATTGTCTTTTATTTATTACGGCAGCAGTTGTAATAATATTTTGTTCATGTTATAAAGTAGATACTGTGGGATTTTTAAAATCTTGCTAGTTCAATGAATGGAAGTTAGAACACTGAAAAAAAATATAAAATTGGCTCAATGTGCTGGCTTTTGCTACGGAGTCAAAAGAGCGGTCGAGACGACAAAAAAAATAAAACTTGAAAATGCATCAAAAAAGGTATGGGTATTAGGCGAACTTATACATAATTCTCATGTTATAAAAGAACTTGAAGAGTTAGGTATAATGACCGTTGATGAACTGCCGGAAAATGAAAGCGGTATTTGTATTGTAAGAAGCCATGGAATGGCGCCTCAGAAAATTAAAGAAATAGCAGATAAGGGATTTGAAGTTGTTGATTTAACCTGTCTTGACGTAAAAAAAGTACAACAAAAGGCTGTACAGCTTGCACAGGAAGGAAGTATTGTGCTGATTTTGGGTAAACCCGAACATCCTGAAGTTGTTGCAATCAATGCAAATGCAAAAATGTATTCTGACAATGTATATGTTATTCCCGATGTAGATACTTTAAAAAATATTGAAGACAAAATAAAATCACATAAAAAAGTCGGCGTTGTTATTCAAACAACTCAGAAGCTTGAATTTTTGGAAGAAGTAGTTAATTATTTAATTCCCTTATCCAATGAATTAAAAGTATTTAATACTATTTGCAAATCCACATCTATGCGCCAGCAGGAGGCAAGAGAACTTGCAAAAAACTCTGATTTAATGATTGTTGTGGGAAGTAAGCAGAGTGCAAATACAACTCATTTAGCAGAAATTTTATCGGTCATAACAAAAACAATACATATAGAAACACAAACCGATTTGGCAAGGTATAAAGATTTAATAGAACAAACTAAAAATATAGGAGTAACAGCGGGTGCTTCGACTCCTGAAAATATAATAAAAAGTGTAATAGAAGCAATAGAAAATATATAAGAAAGGACAAAATAAAATGACAAACACAATTAGTGAACAAGACGAATTCGTAAGATTGCTGGAAGAAAGCTATAATTATAAATTCTCGGTTGCGGATGTGGTAAAAGGTATCGTTATAAAACAAGAAAATGATGGTTTTCTTGTAGATATCGGTGCAAAAACGGAAGCTTTCTTACCGAACAGAGAAATTACAAACAACCAGGTGGAAGACAAAGATTACTCCCCATATCTCACCGTTAATGACGTAAAAGAATTCTACATATTAAAAGAAGAAGGTGACGATGAAGACGGAAGAATAGTTTTGTCATTGAAAAAACTATCCTGTGCTAAAGCATGGCAGGAACTTCAAAATGCTAAATATAACAACGAAACAATCACGGCAAAAGTAGTATTAATTGTTAGAGGCGGCGTTATAGTTGAAGTTTCGGATTTAAGAGGTTTTGTTCCCGCAAGCCAGTTAAGAACAGGAGCTCCTTTTGACGGTTTAATCGGACAAGATATAGAAGTCAAAGTATTGGAAGCTGATGCTAAAAGAAACAAACTGATTCTTTCTCAAAGACAGGCAGTAGCTGAACAAAGAGAACAAGTTGTGGATGAGATAATATCACATCTCGAAGTGGGTTCAGTTGTGAAAGGTGAAGTTGTAAGAATTGCAGATTTTGGCGGATTTATTGACATTAACGGTGTTGACGGTTTATTGCCGATTTCGGAAATTTCATGGCAGAGAATTAAACACCCTTCTGATGTAATTTCTTTAGGTCAGGAACTGGAAGTCAAAATCTTAAAAATCGATACGGATATGAAACGTATCAGCTTAAGTTTAAAAAGAATGGGCGATAATCCCTGGGAATCTATTGAAAATGAATTCAAAGAAGGACAAATAATAAAAGGTACGGTTAATAAAGTTACTTCTTTCGGCGCATTTATAAATATTTACCCCGGAGTTGAAGCATTATTGCCTTCTTCCGAAATGGAACCTGTTAATGCAAATCCGTTTAATATATATAATGCAGGCGATGAAGTTGAAGTATTGATTAAGAAATTTACACCTCAAGAACACAGAATTGCATTAAGCGTTAAAGATATTCAAAAATAAGTTAAAACTAAAAGAGAACTTCAAAAGAAGTTCTCTTTTTATTAAGAAAAGTTTACAAACAATTATCAAATAGCAACTTATACTATTGAGATGTTTTTAAGTGTTCAAGAAAGTAAGGATGATAATATGAACGTATCAAAAATAGAAAGCGGAAGCGCAACACAAAAAGGGAAAAAAATAGGTACTATTGCAGGTTTTGGTGCCAGACTTGCATATGTAGCAAAGAAAGAAGGTAAAGATATTTTTGTTAATGCCGGTAAAGAAGCGGTAGAAAAAGGCTTAAGCTCAAAAGTAGGAGTTGCAGTTAAGGCAGGTATTGTAGGCGCCATAGCTGCAGGGTTTGCTCTGGGCGGAAGATTAATAGGCGGTGCAATAGGTAAACTTATTGATAAGCACAATGCAAAGAAACAAAATGAAGTATTATTAAAAGATGCTGTTGCAAAAGCTTTAAAAGATGCTAAGACAATTAAAGTAAATGAATTAGATAATATATAGTTTATATTAAATCAGATAATAATAAGAAAGAAGGAAGCAAAAAGCTTCCTTCTTTCTTATTGCAACATTTTTTTCAAGTACAGACCTGTATATGATTCTTTACATTTTGCGACATCTTCGGGAGTGCCTGCCGCGACAATCGCACCTCCTTCATCGCCTCCTTGGGGACCGAGATCTATTATATAATCCGCGGTTTTTATCAAATCAAGATTATGTTCTATTATTAAAATAGTGTTTCCTGCATCTGCCAGTTTATTAATAATTTTTATTAATTTATCCAAATCATACCAGTGAAGACCTACGGTAGGTTCATCAAGCAGATAAAGCGTTTTGCCCGTAGCACGTTTATTTAGCTCGCTCGCAAGTTTAATTCTTTGCGCTTCACCGCCAGATAATGTGGTTGCGCTTTGTCCGAGCTTCATATAACCTAAGCCCACATCATTTAAAGTTTGAAGCCGTGACTTTATTTTTGGTATATTTTCAAAAAAGTCCAGTGCTTCCGAAATACTCATTTCAAGTACTTCTGATATATTTTTGCCTTTGTATTTAACTTCAAGAGTTTCTCTGTTATATCTTTGCCCTTTGCATACATTACATTTTATATATACGTCCGATAAAAAATTCATTTCAATTCTTGTAAGACCGTCGCCCTTACAAGCTTCACATCTTCCGCCTTTTACGTTGAAACTGAATCTGCCGGGTTTATAACCTCTTACTTTTGATTCCTGTGTATTTGCAAAAAGCTCTCTTATATATGTAAATACATCAGTATATGTTGCAGGGTTTGATCTTGGAGTTCTTCCTATGGGTGATTGGTCTATGCAAATAACTTTATCTATATTTTCAAAACCGTTTATTACTTCTACACCTTGCGGTTTTGGTCTGTTACTGTTTAATTTATGAAGCGAGTATTCATATATTATATCTTGCATCAAGGTTGATTTACCGCTGCCTGAAACACCTGTAAGTGCAACTACTTTCCCAAGCGGAATTTTTACGTCAATATTTTTTAAATTATTTTTACGAGCATTTTTAACTTCCAGAAAAAGCCCGTTTCCCTCTCTGCGTTTCTTGGGAACGGGTATATATCTTTCACCGCTCAGATACTGTCCCGTTAAAGATTTTTTAGCATTAATAATATCTTCTAAAGTTCCTTTTGCAATTATTTTGCCTCCGTTAACTCCGGCATACAGACCTATATCAACAATATAATCCGCATTCCTTATAGTATCTTCATCATGTTCAACTACAATTAAGGTATTACCGAGGTTACGAAGCCTTATAAGAGTTTTAATAAGCATATCGTTATTATATTGGTGTAAACCTATTGAAGGTTCATCAAGCACATACAATACACCTGAAAGTCCACTTCCGATTTGTGTTGCAAGTCTTATCCTCTGTGCTTCTCCGCCTGATAATGTTCCTGACATTCTTGCTAAATTTAAGTAGCCCAAACCCACATCAAGCATAAATTTTAAACGTGCACGAATTTCTTCAAGAATTTGTTTTGCTATTGTCAGCTTATAGTCATCAAGCTCAAGATACAAATCAGAAAAGAATTTATACGCTTCTTTTATGGAAAGACAGGTCACTTCATATATATTTTTATCCATAATTGTAACGGCAAGAGAGAAGGGTTTTAATCTTGCACCCTTACAATCATTACAAGGTATCTGAGACATATATTCCTGTATATAATCTCTTGTTTCAACGGATGTTGTTTCATTATATTTATTCATAAAATACGGAATTACACCCGAGAACGGACGCAGCTGGGTTATATACCTTGTTCCGCCGAATTCTTTAAATCTTAATTTTACGCATTCTTTACCACTTCCGTATAAGATTATATTCTGCTGTTCTACACTCAAATCCTCAAATGGAGTGTTCATATCAATATTAAAATGATTAGCAACAGATGTAAGTATGTCAGTATAATAAGGATTGCCGGTTTTAGCCCACGGGTATATTGCACCCCCTTTTAAAGACTTTGTACCATCAGGAATTAAAAGATTAGGATCCATTTCATAATGAGCGCCAAGACCGCTGCAGGTCGGGCATGCACCGTATGGATTATTAAAACTAAAAATTCTCGGTGCAAGTTCCTCAAAACTTAAATTACAATTAGGACAAGCAAGTTTTTCAGAAAATATCAATTCATTTCCACCTATAACATCGACTATTAAAAGACCACCTGCCTTTTCCAGTGCAATTTGCGCACTATCCGTAAGTCTTGATTTTGCGCTTTCCTTTATAACAAGTCTGTCAACGACTAATTCTATTGTATGCTTTTGAGTTTTATTAAGTTCTATTTCATCTTCGTCCAAATTATAAATTTGACCGTCAACCCTTACCCTAATAAAGCCTTCTTGTTTTAATTCTTCAATAAGATTTATAAACTCACCTTTTTTTCCTCTTATTACAGGTGCTATAATCTGAATTTTTGTACCTTCAGGCAGTGTAAAAATTTTATCTATAATTTCATCTATTGACTGAGGTGCTATTTCACAACCGCATTCGGGACAATGAGGGGTTCCTATTCTTGCAAATAATAATCTTAAATAGTCATAAATCTCCGTAACTGTTCCGACTGTTGAGCGCGGATTGTTGCTTGTTGCTTTCTGATCTATTGATATTGCGGGAGAAAGACCTTCTATGCTCTCCACGTCCGGTTTATCCAGCTGACCGAGAAATTGTCTTGCATAATTTGAAAGACTTTCGACATATCGTCTTTGACCCTCTGCAAAAATAGTATCAAATGCAAGCGAACTTTTACCCGAACCCGATATTCCCGTAAATACGATTAATTCATTTTTAGGAAGCTCAAGACTTACATTTTTTAAATTATGCTGATTGGCTTTTCTGATTATAATTTTATCATTCATAACAATAACATTATTGCACAAAATAAAAATTGTCCCGAGAAAAACTTTACTTATCTAACCAGAAAACTTCGAAGAAAGGAGGACAAAATATTAAACTTTTAAATAACGCAGGTTTTTCATACAATTCGGAATTTGTTTAAAATCTATTCCAATAACAAAAAAATTATAAAATTCAAAAATCACTCAACAAAACGGATAATAAACGGAAAAATTATTTATACTAAAATTTATCAAACCTGAATCCTTTGCCGGTTGAAACTTTAAATCCCTCAGATTGAAGCATTTCTTTTGAAAAAATGGAAGATTTCTTATCAGGATAGATTTCATATAGTTTTTTATACTCATCTAAAGTTACATTATCCATAACAACATTGGCTCCGGAATTAAGTGCAATAATTCTGCCGTTTGGTTTAAGTGTTTCCATTGCCGTAGTTGCCGGAATATTTATGTCAGGCATTATAAGCCTTGTAATCGACATAACCTTTAAAGCCAGATAAAAGTTATTTTTACCGGCAGATGCCAGAGGAGTATCAGAATGAGGAATAAACGGACCTATCCCTATCATATCGGCATCGATTTCTTTAAAAAATAAAATGTCCTCCGCAAGTGATTCTATTGTTTGTCCCGGCAAGCCTACAAGACAGCCTGTCCCTGTTTCATATCCTAATATTTTTAAATTATAAAGACAGTTTTTTCGATTTTTATAACTCATATTCGGATGAAGTTTTGAATATAACTTCTCATCCGTAGTTTCTATTCTTAATAAATATCTGTCTGCTCCCGCTTTTTTAAATGCTTTATATTCATCATAGGTTCTTTCTCCTATACTGAGAGTAAGCGCAATATCATGTTCTTTTATTTTTTTTATTAAAGGACAAAGCTTATCAACAGTCCAAAAACTATCCTCTCCTCCTTGAAGAACAATTGTTCTGTAGCCCAGTTTAACCGCTTTCTTGCAGCATTTAAGAATTTGCTCCGCCGTTAACCTGTATCTTTCAATTTTCTTATTTTCACACCTTAACCCGCAGTAATAACAACTGCTTTTGCATACATTTGTAAACTCTATAAGCCCTCTTAAGTGAATAATATTATTTTTATTCGATTTACATACAATATCCGCTGATTTATATAAATCAATGTCATCTGATTTTAGCAGCTGAGCAATTTCACTATGAATAAGACTATGTTTTTCTATTGCTTTTTGTATAATTTTATTCATCAGTAAATTATCTGCTGTTGAAGCATTCTTGCATTTTTACCTAAATGATTGAATACTTCGCTTGATTTTCCTTTAAAAAATCCGGATAATACTTTTTTGTTAAGTGAATCTATTTTCTTTTCCGCCTGCAACACTCTATAAAGTTTAAGCGCATTTGCATCTCTTTTGCCTCTTAATGCTTTTATCATCGGATCAACGGGTGGTTTTTTTGAAAATTTTTTATAAACTTTTGAACCGGTGTCTTTTATTAATTTAGCAGGGGTCAATCCTTTATATTTTAATGCGGATTTTCCTATTGCCGCAGCTCCTATTATTGCAAGCCCGGCAAGTCCGAGTCTTATTATATTTTCTTCATCATCCGCAGTTGAAGCTGAAGGAGCAATATCTGTTTTATTGTAGTTTTGGCTTGCTTTAAAACTAAGTTTCGGACTTATTTCAGCGAAAGAGTTACTGACTCGCATATTAATTCCTATTCTATATTTTATCTAATATTTTTTATAAGATTTAAAATAAATTATTCTTATTATGGTTAACTATTATAGCAGATTTTTTTTATTTAATGTACAATAGATAAATAAATATTTACATGGCGAGTATATATGACAAATAAAGATATTATCAAAGACATTATTAATCTTAAGAAAGAGAAGAATGCAATTATCCTGGCACATTGTTATCAGAATATCGAAATTGATGAAGTTGCTGATTTTGTAGGTGACTCTTTATACTTAAGCAGGCAGGCAGCCCAAACCGATGCGGATATTATTGTTTTTGCAGGTGTCTACTTTATGGCGGAAACAGCAAAAATTCTTTCTCCCAAAAAGAAAGTTTTATTACCTGATAAAAATGCCGGCTGCTTAATGGCAGATATGATAAATTCAGAACAAATTAAAAAATTTAAAGAAATTTATCCTTCTCTTCCCGTTGTTTGTTATATTAATTCCACTGCCGACGTAAAAGCACAATCCGATATATGCTGCACAAGTGCTAATGCGGTAAATATTGTAAAATCACTTAATACAGATAAAATCTTGTTTGTTCCGGATAAAAATCTGGGCAATTACGTTCAATCTAAAATTAATGATATACAGATAATCTGTTATGACGGATATTGTCCCATCCATCATAATCTAACCGCTGAAGATGTTACCGGACAAAAGAAACTGTATCCCGAAGCTAAGGTTCTTGTACATCCGGAATGTACAGATGAAGTACTTAAAACAGCCGACTATATAGGATCTACAACGGGAATTATGAACTACGTTAAAGACTCCGACGAAAAAGCCTTTATAATAGTAACGGAAATCGGAGTTGTACAGCGTTTAAAAAGAGATTATCCCGATAAAGCATTTATCCATATCTCTGATAAAGCGGTTTGTGGAAGTATGAAACTTATAACACTTGAAGATATATATAATTCTCTTGTAAGTGAAACACATGAAATTAATGTATCACAAGATTTAATTCAATCAGCATATAAGCCTATAGAAAAAATGATAAAAATAAGATAAAAAATAATTAAAAATTGTTGTCTTGTTTTTATTTTTTTGTGTTAACATATTTATGAAATTATAAGGAAATATATATGGGCGAACATTGGGCAGGGTATATAGGCAGTTTACATGTTCATTGGGATACATTAGTAACAATGTGGTTTGCTATGGCGGTTGTTATAATTATTTCCTTTTTATTAACCCGCAGATTGGATATTATTCCGGGAAAAGCTCAAACTGCAGCAGAAAGCATAATGAAATTTTTTCTCGGTAATTTATCAGAAATTAAAGACGGTCAAAAACATGTTCCTATAGTTGCTTCGTTATTTTTATTTATTTTAACCGCCAACCTGATGGGGCAATTACCTTTAAGACTGGTTCATCTTAAAGAAGGCGAGCTGGCTTCGCCTACGAATGACATAAATCTTACGGCAGCACTTGCTGTTCTGGTACTTATTTATTACCTGTATCAGGGATTCAAGGAAAAAGGATTCAGATACATATATCATGGTTTCAGTATAACCGGTATAATAACAACACTTGTTGACATATTGGAAATGATTACAAGACCTTTAAGTTTAGCTCTTCGTCTTTTTGCCAATATCCTTGCGGGAGAAATTTTGGTATCGGTAGTATTGGGTTTAGTTGCGGTAATAGCGCCCATTCCGATTATGCTTTTTGAAATTTTTGTAGCATTCATACAGGCATTTGTATTTATGATGCTCACAATTGCTTATATAACGTCAGCCGTTTCAAGTGAACATTAATTGAAAGGAGAAATATAATGGAAGAAGTAAAAACAATGTCAGATTTAGCACAGTTAGGTGCAGGTTTGGCTATCGGACTTGCAGGTTTGGGAGCGGGTCTTGGTATAGGTGTCGGTATAAAAGGACTTATGGAAGCTGTAGCAAGACAGCCCGAAGCCGCAGGTAAAGCCGTAGGTTTCTTCCTGTTAGGCGCCGCATTAGCTGAAGCCTGCGCTTTATATGCTCTTGTTGTAGCATTAATGTTAATAGGTAAAATTTAGGGCTGAATATGGATTTTGATGCAACCTTTATAATAGCTGTCATAAGTTTTGTATTGTTCGTTATAATAATGAACAAGATTCTTTATGCCCCTGTTATGAAGATTATGCAGGAAAGACAACTATTTGTTGAATCTAATTTTACCGAGGCAAAACATACAAACGAAGAAACAGACAGGCAGATAAAGTATCTTGACGGTGAACTTGGAAAATCAAGAGAAGCTGCAAGAAGCGAAATTTCGCAAAAAACTCTGCAATTCAAACAGGAACGTTCCAAAAAAATGGTTTTATATAAAGAAGATCTTATGGATAATATAGCAAAAGAAAAAGAAAGTTTGAAAAACTCAGCTATTGCAGCCAAAGATATTCTAAAAGATAAAATTGTTGATCTTGCAAAAGATATATCTTCAAAAATACTTGGGGATAATATCAGTATTGATACAATAGATAAGTCTAAAGTAAAAGAATAGCAGGTAAAAATGACGGAAATCTGGCAGATAATAGTAAAAACAAATACTCTTAATTTTATATTGGTTCTTTTACTTTTAGGTTTTTTAATCTCAAAGCTTAATATTAAGCAAAAGATTGAAAATAGCAGAAATGATATTAAAAACTATGTTGAAGAATCAGTAAATGAAAAGCAAAAATCACATGAAGCTCTTAAAAATATAGAAAATAAAATAAAAAATCTGCCTGCCGAAATTGAAGATATTAAAAAAAGTACGGAAAACAGCGTAAAAAGCATTGAAGAAAAAATTAATAACGAATTAATTTCACAAAAGCAGGATCTTGAGAATAATGCAGCAAGGTTACTTAATCTTGAAACAAGAAAATTTAAAGAAAATCTAACAAACTTACTATCGGAAAAATCTATTGAAATAGCTAAAGAAAATGCTTTATCACAATTAAATACCGATACAAGTCTGCACGGTAAATACATAGACAGTGCAATTGAAGAAATTGACAGGATTGAGTTATGAAAACAACTGACGTAAAAAATATAAAAATATCAAAGAAATACTCCAATGCTTTATTGGAAACAGCGCAAAACGAAAATAAAACCGATATAATATATAACGATTTAATATTTATAGTTGAAACTATAAATACAAATAAACATTTTGCCGATTTTCTTTTAAGTCCCGTTATAAATGCTGAGGATAAAAAAGAAGTTATAGCAAAGATTTTCTCCGTCCATGTAGAGAAAATTACACTGGACTTTTTGTATCTCCTGACGGATCACAACAGGCTTAATGTTTTAAACGAGATTTTAAACCAATTTTCATATTCATACAATGAACTGAATAATATAGTAAAACCTATTATTATTTCGGCAGTTGAATTAAATTCCGAGCAGAAAAATAAGATAGAAAAAAAATTGCAGAAAAAGTTATATAAAAAAATATCGCCTGAGTACTTAATTGATTCCGGAATAATAGGAGGTTTAATTATAGAAATAGGAGACAAAACAATAGATTGCAGTCTAAAAACAAAATTTGATAATATGAAAAAACAATTAACAAAGGGAAACAAATATGGCAGTAATTAATCCGGATGAAATAACTTCTATAATAAAAGACAAACTACAAAATTATGAATCAAAACTTGAAGTTAAAAATGTAGGAACGGTTTTGGAAGTTGCAGACGGTATATCAAGGATATACGGTTTATCGGATGCGATGTCATCCGAGCTTGTTGAATTTGATGACGGAAAAGGAACTCTGGGCATTGTATTAAACCTGGAGGAAGATAATGTCGGTGTTGTAATTTTAGGTGATTATGCTCATATTAAAGAAGGGATGAGTGTAAAAACAACCGGCAGAATTGCTTCGGTACCGGTAGGAGAAGGGCTGCTCGGCAGAATTATTGATCCTACGGGTGTCCCTATAGACGGCAACGGAGAAATTCATTATGACAAAATAAGAGCAATAGAAAGAGTTGCACCGGGGATTGTTACAAGAAAATCAGTATGTGAGCCTCTCCAGACAGGTTTAACGGCTATAGACGCTTTAACACCGATAGGAAGAGGACAGCGTGAGCTTATTATAGGAGACAGACAAACAGGAAAAACTGCTATTGCCATAGATACAATAATTAATCAAAAGGGAAAAGACGTAATTTGTATATATGTTGCAATAGGTCAAAAAACCTCGACAGTCGCACAATTGGCTAAAACGCTTGAAAATTACGGTGCAATGGAATATACAATTATAGTATCGGCTCCGGCAAACGAATCTGCACCAATGCAATATATTGCGCCATTTGCAGGCTGCGCTATAGCTGAGGAATTTATGGAACAGAAAAAATCCGTTCTTATAGTTTATGACGACTTATCAAAACATGCGCAGGCATATAGAGCAATGAGTTTGCTATTGAAACGTCCCTCTGGAAGAGAAGCATATCCCGGCGATGTATTTTATCTGCATTCAAGATTATTGGAAAGAGCCTGCAAATTAAATGACGAACTGGGCGGCGGCAGCATTACGGCTCTGCCTATAATTGAAACACAGGCAGGTGATGTATCGGCTTATATTCCGACAAATGTTATTTCAATAACCGACGGACAAATATTTCTTGAATCTAACTTGTTTAACTCGGGTATACGCCCTGCTATTAATGCCGGTATTTCGGTATCACGTGTAGGAGGTGCCGCTCAGACAAAAGGTATAAAACAAGTAGCCGGTAAATTAAGGCTGGATTTAGCACAGTTTAGAGAGCTTGAGGCATTTGCACAGTTTGCAAGCGATCTTGATAAAGCAACTAAAGACCAGCTCACAAGAGGTCAGAAACTTACCGAAGTTTTAAAACAGCCTCAGTATTCGCCTTTAAGTGTTGCACAGCAAATAAGCATTTTATTTGCAGCAAATGAAGGTTTTCTTGACGATATTGAAAACTCTAAAATTAAAGACTTTAAACAAGGATGGTTTGACTTTTTTGATGCAAATATGAAAGAATTATCGGAAAGATTAAATGCAGGCGATAAATTATCCGATGATGATATGAATGCACTTAAAGATACATTAAATAAATACAAAGTAAATTTCTTTAAATAAATCAAACAGGGTAAAAATGGCTAATTTAAAAAAAATAAGAACAAGAATCAATTCAATAGTCAGTACACAAAAGATTACACGTGCTATGAAGATGGTTGCATCAGCAAAGGTTAAAAAATTCGAGAATAGAGTTAAAGCTTCAAGACCTTTTACTTTTGAACTCGAAAAAATGTTTTACCGTCTTCTTCATTCTATTAATGAGATAGAAACAAAGCCTGTCGATTTTAAAGAGCCTTTAAATAATTATCCTGTTCTGCTTAAAGAAAGAGAAATAAAAACGGTAGGACTCCTTATAATAACATCTAATAAGGGACTATCAGGCGCATTTAATGCAAACCTTGCAAGATATACATTAAAAACAATTAATGAATATAAAGAAAAAGGCATTAAATGTGAATTATTTATAATAGGGCAAAAAGGATATAATGTTCTTAAGCGTCAGGAAAAAGATTATAATTTTAAAATAAATAAGACCTATTTTTCTTTTAGCGAAACACCTACGTCTTCGCAGGCAATGCTTGTAGCTGCTGATATGGCAAGATCTTTTGTTAACGGCAATATAGATTCCATGGAGATTATTACTACAAGATTTAGAAATATGATGTCATATTCTGTCGAAAAATGGGATATTTTGCCGCTGGATGAAATTGATTTTGATTATACAAAAGAAGAATTTTCGGATATGGAAATAGAACCGAGCATATCGTCCGTTTTATCTGAATTAGTTCCTCTATTTATATCAAGCATAATTTTTCAGGCTATGTTAGAATCTATAGCAAGTGAGTTAGCATCAAGAATGACCGCAATGTCCGCTGCATGCAATAATGCAGAAGAAATGATACAAAAGTTAACCGTTGATTACAACAAGGCAAGACAGGCAATGATAACTCAAGAGCTGACTGAAATTGTCGGCGGAAGTACTGCTATAAATAAATAACAAAAGATATGCAAAAATTAAAACTCATAGGTATAAGTTTGGGTGCTTGCGCAGTTTCCTTGACTGCTATATATTTTTCTGCACTTACGATTATTCCATCCTGTATAGATTTAAATAAATATAAAAATTCAATATCCGAAGAAATTGAAGAACAGACCGGCTTTAAAATTAATTGTGAAAATATTTATTTTAAGCGCAGTTATACACCGTATCTTAAAATTCATATGCACCATACATTAGTTCTGTATCCTGACGGTAATGTGTTCCTTAAATTGAAAGATGCCGATTTAAAGATAAAAATTCTGCCTTTATTCTTTAAAAGAATTGTTATACAAGATACAAAGTTAACAAGACCTATTGCTAATATTATTTTATATAAAGATTTTTCCACTTCGCTTGAAAAATATATAGATATCTCAAGACCTGTCACAGCCAATGGATTTAAGCTTGATGTATTAATTATGAATACAATATGCGAACGATATAAATTAAAGATAGAAGATGAAACAATCTCAAAGATATTTTATCTTGAAGGCAGTGAACTTTTATTAAAGGATTTAAGATTAAACGAAAAAGCACATTTTATTCTGAAAGGTTCTCTTTATGAAGGAGAAAAAGAGTATTTGAAATATGATATTGACGTTATTTCTTCTTTGAAAAATAAAACAAAACCGTTTGATTTTTCTCCTTTTAAACAAATATATGAATCTGATTTAAAAGGCAGTATATACGGGCATTTGAATATTGATAAAGATAATCTGGTTACAGGCAGTTTAAAAGTAAACGATATATCTTTAAAAATTAATGATGTAATATTATCGGATAACAAAGCCGAATTCGAGTTTAAAGGAGATGAGGTTTTAATAGATTCAGAATTTCATACCTCACAGTCTGATATTGCAATTTTAAAGGGCAAATTTGGATTCGGTAAAAAACAAAGTATTGATTTAAACGTTAATGCAAAAAAAATTAATATAGAAAATCTTGTAAAAATAATCTCTACTGTATGTGAAAGCTTAAATATAAAAAACTATCTTAATGATATTCACTTAAAAGGCCTTTTGGATGCCGACTTTAATATTAATTCCGATTTTATAAAACTCAAATCATCAGGAAGTGCAAAAGTTATAAATGCACAGGCAAAGCATAATTCACTTCCGTTTGCAATTACGAATATTAATGCCGACTTAAACCTTAATAATAACAAAATAATAATAGAAAAAGCGCAGGCTGATATTAACAATACTCCAATTAATATAATCGGTGTTGTAAATGAAGATGTTTCTTATAATTTAAATTTGTCGGCAAATAACATAAATGCTCCTTATATTATTTCTTTCCTTAAACTTAAAGAGAAATTACCGGCAATTATAAATAACGGTATTATAGAATTCAACTCGGAAATTCAAGGTAAATTGAATAAAACACTGCAGGCAAAAACTTTAATAAATATAAATAACTTAAAATTAAAAGATAAAATAAATAATATTCCCGTAAATATAGAATCCGTTACAGCCAATATTAATAATAATGATAAAAAATATTCGGGTGAAATCTTTTGTAATAATATTAACTTATATATAAATAAACAAAAAATAAAATCAGACAGCTTAAAGTTTTTGTTTGATGACAAGAAAATTACAATTCCCGAAAATATAATTACGCTTCCCGGAAGTATTAAATTTAACGGAATCATAAATAACTATGCGACAAACCCCTCAGGTCAGATTAACTTTACAGGAAATCTCCCTTCTTCTTTTATCGCAGAAATTCTAAAAAGTTATATTCAAATGCCTTATAAAGCAACGGGCAATATAACAAGTGCAGGAGAAATTGTGTTTTCAGACGAAAAAATAAATCTGAAAGCACAAATACAGGCAAATAAAAATAATTATCTGTCATATGTTGTTATAAAAGAATTATTGGATAAAACTTCTTTGCTAAACATAGACTGCAATATTTATAAAAACACATTGGTTTTAAAAGATTTATTTTTAATAGAAGATAATCCGGAAGTTATACTGACAAAATTTAAAACAGGATTTGAAAAATCAAAAAAAATAATAAAAATAACAGGAGAAATTATTAAAGAAAAAGAGTTAATACTCAAAAATATAAAAATAAATATCCCTGAAGTCCTGACTGTTTCCACAAATTTCTTCGGCGGTGAGGAAATTTCATTCAGTGCAGATACTATTGTAAATAAAACTCTTAAATTACCTGAAATAACCGGAGAAGTTAAAATACACAGATATAATATAAAAAAATATTTAACGGCAATAAAAAATGCAAATATCAGTTTTACAAACAATAATATCAGAATTATAGCTCCTGATGTTCAAGTTAATGATTCGCATATTAACATTGTTGCAGACATATTACCGGACTATTCGGGCAACAATATTGTTATTTCAAATATCCAAATAAATGCATTAAATCTTGATTTAAACTCATTCTTTTCTATGATAGAAAAAGAACGTAATCCTTTTATGAAGTCAATAATAAAAATAAAAAAGGGAATTGCAACAATTAACAACTTTAAAATTCTTGATCTTAAAGCACATGATATAAGCCATGATTTCTCACTGGAAAATAATGTTTTGAAAATATCTAATATATCGGCAAAAGCATATAACGGTAATATATCAGGCAGAGCAGACTACGATTTTTCAAACGGATTATTAAATCTTAATGCAGCAGGGAGCAATCTGGATATAAAAAACTCATTATATGACTTGTGCAAAATAAGTGACAATCTTCTGGGACGAGCAGACTTTAATGCAAACATATCACTATTTACCGGCAATTATAACCAAGTAATAAAATCATTAAACGGAAAAGTATCATTTAATGCTAAAAACGGCAGAATGGGAACACTAGGTAAATTTGAATATTATCTTTATGCTCAGAATTTACTTTACCACGGTATTTTAAACGCAACATTAAATCGTATAGCAAATACCATTATTCATGATAATACGGCGCAATACAGAGAATCTAACGGTACATTATTTCTACAAAACGGATATCTTATAACCGAAGAAATAAAAACAATAGGCTCAAATATGAGTTTATACATGAAAGGTCGTCACAATTTATTAACAAATATGGCAAACATAGATATATACGGAAGAATTTCAGATGAAATAATCTCTAAACTCGGTTCTTTTGGTGATGTTTCAATATCTGAAATAATTAATGCTCCATCTGACAAAAAAGATCTTACGGTTTTAAAAGTTCCGAAAGAATTAATAGATAAAATACCGAATCTATATAATCAGGGAAGCAGAAAAACCAATACATTTAAAGTTAATATATACGGAAATATTAATTCATTAAATGCAATAAACTCATTTATGTGGATTGTACCAAATAATGCTTTCCGGCAAGAACAAGAAAACAATCTTCCTGATTTTGATGATATGATACAAAATATATAAATTAATTAATTTTCACTGTTTTCTACTATGCCAAAATCAGAATGCTCTTCAATAGAAACCTGTGATAACAATTCTTTATTATAAACAGGAATTTCTTCTTTTTTAGGTTTTATGAACTGTTTATTAAATTCTTCCATTTTAGAATAGTTAAATTCATTTTCCCATTTGGCAACAACGATAGTAGCAAGGCAATTACCTATAAGATTTACGGTTGTTCTTCCCATATCAAGAATTTGATCAATTCCTAACAAAATTGCAACTCCGATAAGAGGATAGCCAAAACCGGACAAAGTACCCGCCAGAATAACAAGAGCTACCCTTGGAACCCCTGCAATTCCTTTACTGGTAAGCATTAAAGTTCCCATAATAAATATTAATTTTACAGGTTCAAGATGTATACCTGCAATTTGAATAGAAAATAACATTGCAAGTGCAAGATATAAAGTAGAACCGTCCAGATTAAAAGTATATCCTGTAGGCATTACAAAACCTACTATTCTTTTTGGAACTCCGAAGTTTTCCATAATTTTCATAGCCTGAGGCAGAGCCGCCTCAGATGTCGAAGTTGTAAACGCAAGCATTGCAGGTTCTCTCACGGCTCTAAGCACCGAAAAAACCGAAATGCCGACAATTCTGCATACTATATTCAGAATTACAAACAGAAATATAAATAACGCAAAATATAGAGAACAGATTATTTTTGCGTAATTAAGCATTATACCCATTCCGCTTTCCGCAATGGTATAAGCAATAGCTCCAAATACCCCCAGCGGTGCAAAATTCATTACTATCTGGGTAAACTTAAACATAACTTCGGAAAGTGATGAAACACAATCCAGAACAGGTTTTGCTTTCTCACCTGCCAAACATACGGCAAGAGCAAAAAAGATTGAAAAAACCACTATCGGAAGCAAATCACCATTTGCCATAGCTTTTATAATACTTGTCGGGACAATATGGACTATCATATCCATAAATGATTCATGAACATTCTGTGCAGCCATTGTAGATGCGGCATCAATCATTTTTTGCGAAATAGCCATAGCTGCAAATCCTTCACCGGGTTTGAAAAATAAACCAACACTCAAACCTATTATAAGAGCAAATGACGTTGCACAGGCAAAGTAAATTATTGTTTTAACTCCGAGTTTTCCCAGTGAATTTATATTTCCGTGCGACGCAATTCCTGTTACTACAACCGAAAATAATAAAGGAGCAATTATCATTTTTATCATATTTAGAAAAATATGAGCCAATGGCTGCATCTCTTTTCCAATGTCAGGAAATTTCCAGCCAACAAATATTCCGACAATTAGACTTATAAATATATACAAGGTGAGTCTGGATGTTTTCATTTCATACTTATTCCTATGTCAATTATATCAAAAAAATTAATGAGATTATTTTTTTTGATAAAAATTTAATATCACCATACAAATTGATACATTTCTTTAATTTTTTTAAAAAATGTTATCATATATTATTTTTGAAGCTTTAACAATAAAGTCTTTACCCTGAATATTATTATAAGGTCGTTTAACAAGAATTACGACAATATATTTTTTGCCGCTTGCCGTCTTCACAATACCCGCATCGCCCAGCATAAAACCGATATCGCCTGTTTTGTGAAGAAGAATTGCATTTCGGGGCAGTCCTGCCTGAAGGAGCCTGTTATTTTTTACTTGAGAAAGATACCTCGCAATATGTCTTTTTGAATCTGATGATAAGATATTTGTAACATCAATATTATAAAACATCTTAGCCATTTCTCTTGCTGTTGTTACATTAGTCCCGTCCAAATCGGGAAGCCAATTATTTATATGAGTTGTTTTAAGCCCCCACATTTTTATTGCTCTGTTTATCTGCGGCATTCCGCCTATTTTAGCAATTATCATATTAGTTGATGAATTATCGGAATTTTCTATCATTATCTTTGCAAGATAATCCATAGTATGAGCAATTCCGCCTTGGGAATACTGCAATTTCCCCGAACCCGGCGCTCTATAATAATCTTCCAGTACCATTTTATCATTTAATGAAAATTTTCCATGTTCTATTTCCCTGAACATTTCAATTAAAACAGGAATTTTTATTATACTTGCGGCAGGAAATGCTTTATCCGCATTTATATCAACATAAGTCTTTCCCGTATATTCCCATACATATATAGATGGCTCTATCTTTGAATATTCTTTTGAAAGTGCAAGCAGTCTATTTTTTAAATTACTTCTTTCATAAGATTCTTTTATATCAACCATCAAATAATTATTATATTTAGTATCTTTTATTATATATCTTCCCAGAAACAAATCTTTATATAAATAGGAGTGCGTAGGATAAAGGAGTTTTCCGTAGTCCGCTTTTAATACATTTCTGTTATTAAGAGGAAGTATATCGGCAATAAATGTCCTAAAAGAAAAAGAGCAAACAAATAAAAGTAATCCGAAAAAAACAAGAAAAATTATCATTTTAGTTTTATTTTGAGTTTTCTTTTTCTTTGTAATTTTTCTTACGGGTTTTACTTTCGCAGCCGGCTTATTTCTAAAATAATACTGTTCATAAAAAGAAGTATATAAATCTATTTTTGCATAATTATTATATTTAGGTTCCGGCAAAATTACTCCCTCCTTTTATTAATATTATAATATAAGTTTTATTTATTCAAATTTGTTTAATTGCGCAACAAATAAATGAATAAGAACACACCTTTGAACTTTTCTTATAAATTTGATAAAATGAAAACAATACGGACGGAAAGGATTTTATAAATGAGCAGGCTTGTTATTTATACAGAAAGTGGAAACTCAACACTCACGGATATATGTAAAAAAATATTTGATGCAGAAATTACAATTAAAAATATCGATGAAATAAAAGAAATGGAAACATTAAATCCTGACGCTGCTATTTTTGATATTTCATTGAGCAAACTGAAAGAATTATCAATGATAATGAAATTTCCTATCCCTGTTCTTGTTGTTGCTGATGATACTCCCGAAAATATAACAATAAGAGGTGAGGCATATGATTATATTCTTAATCCCGTTAATGAATATGAATTTGCGGTACGTTTAAAAAATCTTATTAAAATAAAGGAACTCAAAGATAAAATAAATAATATAACAACAACCGATGAACTTACGGGACTTCATAACAGAAAATTTTTGCTTGAAAGGCTTGAATCCGAGATGTCCAGAGCAAAAAGATATAATTCAACCGTTTCATGCATTCTTTTTGATATTGACTTCTTTAAAGTTGTCAATGATATGTACGGATATGAATGGGGAGATGTTCTTCTCAAAAAAGTTGCCGAAATGCTGTTAAATTTAGCAAGAAAAGAAGATGTTGTCACAAGATACGGAGATGAAGAATTTATGGTTCTTCTCCCAGATACAAGTGAAGAAAATGCATTTATCTTTGCAGAAAGATTTAGACGTGACATAGAAAAAATGTCATTTATTCCTGCGGGAGAAGTGGAAAAACATCCTGTAAGAGTATCAGGCGGTATAGCTTCATATCCTCAGATAGATAATATTGAAGAGAATGCTAACTCTCTTATAAGATATGCGGAACATGCTTTATATAATGCTAAAAAACGCGGTAAAAACAAAATAGTTTTATTCTCTCAGGTAAATTTGGATTATTAAAATGTCAACAGTAAAGGATAAAAAACCTGTTTCCTTTTCTTATAACAATACCGAAAGGTGCCAGTCAAGATGTATTACATGTAACGGCTGGAAAACGCCTGCACAAACACAGCAAAAAGAAATGACTCTTGAAGAGTGGAAGAAGATTCTTTTTAATATGCACAGCTGGATAGGCAGCTATCAATTTATAATTTCGGGCGGAGAACCTTTTATACGTGATGACGTTTTTGAAATGGCTCAATATGCTTCAGATCTGGGCGACACCGTAAATATAGTAACAAACGGGCTTGCGCTTCCGGATAAACTTGATAAAGTTTTACACTCAGCTTTTACAAATATTACTTTTTCGATAAACTCCGTGAAAAATCCATCCATACATAATACTTCAAGAGGTAGAAATGATGCTTTTCAAAGAACAATGGACTCTATTCAAAATTTAGTTTATATGAACACGCATGATAATAACCATAAATGGAAAAATATATTTCTTTCTACTGTTGTTATGCCTTCAAATTTATCAGAAATAAGACCAATAGCGGAATTTTGTAAAATTGAAGGAATTGGTGTAAGCTATCAGCTTATGGATAACGGTGATGCCTTTTCTACACTTGTTGAATCCGATAATCAAATATATGGAAGTGATATTAAAAAATCGGCATTAAATGCAATTGATGAAATGATAAAATTAAAAGAAGAAGGTTATCCGATATGTAACGGCTTTAACCAGCTGAAAGCTTTTAAAATATTAATAGATAATCCCAAAGAAATACAAAATATTCAATGTATGGTAGGTGAAAATAATTTTGCAATAGATCCATACGGCGACTGCCGCATATGCTTTTGCATGGAACCAATAGGAAACTTAAAAGATAACTTGCCTCAGGATTTATGGTTCAGTGAAAAAGCAGATAAAATACGAAAGACAATATTGCACTGTACAAAAAATTGCAGGCTTTTAAACTGTAATTTTAAATAAGGATATTATGCAGGAAATTAAAAAAGAAAAATATATAAGCTGTAAGTGGCTGGAATCGGGTGTTTGTTTTGATAACGGAGTATATGGTTCCAATGTAAAATTATGCTGCTATATGAGTGCACCCGGCGGTGGAAATTCAATGATATTTGAAGATTATCACGGCGAAAAAATAGATTGGGATAAATTTTTTAAAATAAAAAATGAATACAGAAATACACAAAAATCAGGCAATACGGTAGAAGGCTGCAGAGGATGTGTTTTTCTCGAAGAGCGTGAATGGCCGCAAACAGACTGCATAGATTCAATAATATTCGACCATTTTACAAAGTGCAATTGCCGCTGCAGCTATTGTTATACCGAAGAAGACAAAAAGCGCTATAACAGTTTAAAAACATACAATATCTATCCCATCATAAAGGATATGTTTGATAAGAAAATAATAAAAAGAGGAGGAGCTCTCGGTTTTGGAGGCGGCGAGCCTACAATTCTTCCGGAGTTTGAAAAACTTATAAATTTATTTTTGAAGAATGGTTTTTCCGATATAAGAGTGCCGTCATCCGGAATTAAATATTCTCCCGTAATAGAAAAAGGAATATCAACAGGACAGCTTTCTGTTGTTGTATCGATTGACAGTTCTTCAAAAGAAACATATGAAAAAATAAAACAAACAGATAAATATAATATTGTATGTAAAAATCTAAAAAAATATGCAAAAGCACAAAAGAATTCTTTCAATGTAATAAGCAAATATATTATTATTCCCGGAATTAATGAAAATACGGAAGAAATAGACAATTGGCTTAAATTTAATAAAGATAATAATATCGGTATTATTGTAATAGATATAGAAAACAGCTGGCTTAACAAATACAGAAAAGAAAAACCTGATAAAAAAATAACTGATATGCTTAAATATGTTATTGATAAGTCAAAAGAAATGAATTTTTACCGATTAGAAATCTGTGATCGTGCAAAATATTTAATTTAAAAATGTTAGCTGTTATTTATATCCTGACTTTTTAATATATTCGAAAACTCAGGATTTATTTTTGAATTTTTTATCCGGCTATAGGGTTAAAACAATGCC
>CAZNEN010000015.1:0-41324 GCA_964572355.1 uncultured Muribaculaceae bacterium | reverse complement strand
CAGTCCCATTGTGGCTGATCATCCTCTCAAACCAGCTACTGATCGTCGCCTTGGTAGTCCATTACACCACCAACAAGCTAATCAGGCACAGGCTCATCCTTAGGCACCGGAGTTTTCAAGATTGGCATTTCAGCCAAGCTCATATGCGGTATTAGCAGTCGTTTCCAACTGTTGTCCCCCACCTAAGGGCAGATTTCCTATGTATTACTCACCCGTCCGCCACTTTCCTTTGGAGCAAGCTCCAAATTCTCGTTCGACTTGCATGTATGAAGCACGCCGCCAGCGTTCATCCTGAGCCAGGATCAAACTCTCCATTGTCAGAAAAGTTTATGTCCATCATCCGCTTTGCAGCGGATTGCTCGACTTCATTTTTGTGTCCGTTTCATTTTTTCAAAATCAACAGGTATTTATCGTCTTCAGCTATTCTGTTTTCAATGTTCTATGCCTTTTGAACCAAAGGACAGCAAAATAAAACCACTAGTCTCATCCGCATTCCTTTAAATTCTCAGTCGCCTTATTTAGCGACATCTTCTATATTATCATCTCAATTTCTATTGTCAACACTTTTTTAAAAATATTTTTCAATTTTCTTGAGATTTATAAGAGGCTATTCTCAACTTCTTCACTGTTTAGTGATTATCATATGTCTTGAGCTTTAATTCATAAAATTACTAAAATTTCCTTTTATATTATAAGTTTCAGCTCTCAACTTCGTGGCAACTTCCACGATTTATAATGTATTCCAAAAAAAATTTTTAGTCAACACTTGTTTTCTATCTTTTTTTAATTTTTTTTCGATATTTTTTGATTATTTTTGTTTTTATCAATCACAGTATAGGTTTTCGCTGTTTACAAAAGTTAATTATTTGCCATTTTTTTCAAATTATTATATTATATTTAGTTAGTCTATATATTAATCAAGGATTTTTTATGGCCAGAATCGTGAGACCTACTTGGGCAATAAGATGTGTTCAATCGGGTTGCAAATGTCTTTTTGAAGTCGCTGTAACCGAAAAAGGAAAACAGCAGGAGGTTATTTGCCCTAATTGCGGCGAACACTATGTTTATCCTGCTCTTGATGAATCAAAACAAGAAGAATAATGTTTTTCTATAATACAAATAAACGATACAACCGCTTTAGCGACCATCTTAGAAATCTTTACGGGGTTAAAGTATACAAGGTCACTTTAGATGCAGGTTTTACATGCCCTAATCGTGACGGGACAATATCTGATGAAGGCTGTATATTTTGTGACAACGGAGGAAGCTTTTCCCAGCTTTATCCGAATAATATTTCTATCAAAGAACAATTGGATTTAGGTATTACATTAGCTATAGACAAATATAAAGCAAAAAAGTTCCTTGCTTATTTTCAGGCCTATTCCAACACCTATAAAACCGTTAACGAGTTAAAAATTATATATGATGAGGCTCTTTCACATGAAGATATTATCGGCATGTCAATAGGTACAAGACCTGACTGCATTGATAACGAAAAGCTGGATTTAATTTCGGATTATACAAAAAAACATTACATTTGGCTTGAATACGGATTGCAAAGTATTCACGAAAAATCACTTAAATTTATAAACAGGGGACATTCTTTTGAAACATTTTGTCATGCCCTTAAAGAAACCCGGAAAAGAGATATAAATGTTTGTGCCCATGTTATATTGGGACTGCCGAATGAAACAAAACAAGACATGCTTAAAACCGCAAAAGTTTTGGGGGATTTAGGCATAAACGGCGTAAAAATACATCTTTTATGTGTTCTTAATAATACAAGACTGGCAAAATTGTATTTTCAGGGTAAAATTCCCATGATGGAAGAGGATGAATACGTTGAAACGGTATGTGATTTTCTTGAGTTACTCCCTCCTGACGTTACAATTCACCGCTTAGCCGGAAACGGGTTAAAACCAAACATGCTCGCACCGGGCTGGCTGAGTAAAAAATTTATTGTATTAAATAAAATTGATAAATTACTTGAAGAAAGAAATTCTTTCCAGGGTTCAGGCTTAAAATAAGTTATTCTTTAAAAATATATATCATAATTAGTATGCTTCCCTAATTGTGGCTTCTGCCTGTATTTCCGCTTTAATATTCAATTAATCAATACCAAATATTTTTTCAAATAATTGAAAATCTGTTTGTAAATTTTTGAAATTGTCTTTCAAAATATATTTAACTCCCAATTAAAAAAAATCAGCCGGCAGCTTTTCTTTCACTTGTTTAAACAAATAATGCATAGTTATCCCGAGAACAACACATATTGACCATAGAAAAACTATTTGGGGTTCATTAACTCCGTTTTCTAATCTGCTTATAAGAGATTTTTCTATGTCAAATTCATCAGCCAAAATTCTCTGTAACTTATTATGTTTTAATCTTTCATATCGAATAACTTCACCTAAAGTTTTATATATAATTTCAGTTTTTGCAGAATTTGAATGTCTCATATTCAGAATTTTATTTCAATTCATTCTTGAGACATTTCTATATATAGAACCATAGAGCCGCGTAAATATATTTTAAAAAGAAATGTAATTAACAGATAAAGATATAATTTAAATTAATATTCAGTAATAGAAATATTAGTAACACCGTTATTTCTGGCTTCGTCCATCAATTTAACGACGGCACCGTGTGTTGCTTCACCCTGTGTCATTATCAATAATCCATCAGGATTTTCTGATGCCTGTTCTTTTATAATATTTCCTATTTTATCAGCCGGAACTTCACTGTCATTTAATAAATATTTATTATCATTTGTAACTACTACCTTGATAAGTTTAGAATCTTTAATCTCATCCTGTACTTCAATCATGTTAGGCACGGCAAGATTTAAACCCTGCTGGTCTAATAACGGCGCAATCACCATCATTATAATAAGCAAAACCAAAAATATATCCGTTAAAGGAGTTATATTAATTTCATTAAAAGTTTTTCTTTGTCCTGCCATTTTAGTTTTCCTTATTCATCCCAATCATAATCTTGAGAATTTATCTTATTATTTGTTGCTACTGATTTTGAAACCTGTTTTGTTTCGCTTTGCTGCTGCAGGGCTTTTTGTTCTTTCTTGGTTAAAGGCTCACCCGCGAGCACAAGTTTTGTATATTGAGCCTCTTGAGCAGCCTTCATAATTTTTTGTATTTCGCTGCTCTTTGTTTCCGTATCGGCTTTAACAACAACTTCAGGTTTTTCAAGTGTCGGCTTTAATTCATTAAGTTCAGCAATAAGATTATCAGATGAAATCGGTCTGCCGTTTAGATAATAATGCCCGTGTTTTGTAACCGAAATTTCGGCATTCTTTTGCTCTACAGCAGTTCCGCTATTAATTTCAGGTATATTTATATCTGTATCAATTGATTGAAAAGAAGGAGCTATTACCATCATGATAATCAGCAAGACTAAAAATATATCCGTTAAAGGAGTTATATTAATCTCTGTAAATATGCCTTTATTATTATTATTGTCAGAACTTGAAAATGCCATTTTACTTTCCTATACTAATGCTTTTGTTTGTACTTTTTCTTCCGAATCCGTAAAGCTTAAAAACAACAATTTAATAAGCTGAAAGTCATCTTCATATCTTTTAACGGTTGACTGAAATAAGTTATAAAGAATAACCGCAACAATTGCAACACCTAAACCGAAGGCAGTTGCAATTAATGCCGAACCGATACCCATAGCAACTGCAGCAGATTGATTGCCTTGTGATGCTAAATCCTGAAATGTATATAATATCCTTACAACGGTTCCGAACAAACCTAAAAACGGACAAACACCACCTATTGTACCTAATATTGTAAGATATTTTTCAAGTTTTCTTGTAGCAAGACTTGAAGATATATCAAAAGAACGGGAAAAACCTATTTTCTGTTCGGAAAATATTCTAACTGCTTCCTCTGCGACTTCGCCTATGACACCGCCCAATTGAATACTCAAATTTTTGGCAGCCTCCAGCCTGTTATTAACCAATTCCGTTTTTAAAGCTCTTATAAATCTCACAACATCCCGTTTATTTTTATTATAAAAGCTAAATCTGTTAATTGCCACAGCAACCGTCAGAACAGAACACAGAAAAATAGGCAGTAATACCGGCCAGTCCAGTTTGATTGAATGTAATAGTAATTCCATAGTTATTTCCTCTTTTCTTATTATATTTTCTTATCCCGATACTCCGAATACGTTATAATCAAACGTAAATTGAATATCTACACTGTCATTCTTATATTCAGGCGGCAGAGGTCTAAACGGAGCAGTTAATTTGACCGCATCAACAGCCGCTTTATCTGCCGCAGGCAAACCTGACGAACGATGAACATCAACTCTTAATAATCTGCCGTCGCGTGCGATTGAGAATAAAAGAATAACTCTTTTACTTTCATTTCCTTTCGGAGGATCCCAATTCATTTTTATACGTCTTTGCAGTTCTTTCATATAAGGACCGAAATCAGGTTCTTTAATTGCATCAATACCCGGTGCGCCTTTAGGATTACCCGGACCTGGATTTCCTACATTACCGCTGCCTGATCCGTAAGAATTGCTGAATCTTCCGCCGCCTCCCAGACCGGTTCCGGTACCTCCTGCACCAGAGAGCCCTGAAGTTGTCGGTGAGAAGCTTGGAGATGGCGATGAACTGCCCGAAGATGAGCCGGAGCCGCTGTCTCCCGTTTTGGGTGCCTGAGTTACAGGTGCAGCTGTCGGCTGCGCAATTTGAGGTATTGCCGATTTTGGAATCGGTATATTAAAATTGGATAGGGGATTTGATGCCGGTTTACTTACGGTTGGTGCTGCAGTCGGCTTTGGTGCCTGCGGTTTAGGCGCTGGTGTCGTTGACTTTGGAGCAGACTGCTGAGGAGTTTGCTGCTTTGAAGTTTGAGGCTTAGCAGCCGGCTGCTGTTTTGTCTGAGGTTTTTGTGTCTGAGACTTACTTGGAGCCGGTGAAGTCGGTTTAGAAGTAGGACTTTTAGGCGCCGCTGTCTGAGGCAGTGATACGGGTCTTTTGGGATCATGTTTTCCGCCTGCCTGAGAGTCTTTATCCGCACGATTTTTTGTATTTTTATCAATCGGCTGGGCTTCTTTTTCAACAAGCACAAATTCTATATCTTTTGGTTTTAAATCCGGTTTTTTAAATAAATCTAAATCTATACCCAGTAATCTTAACACCAATGATGCCAATAATAAAATCAGAACAACCGCAGGATGAAGAATTAAAGCAATAATTAATGCTTTTTCAAAAGACATTTCTTCTTTTTCTTTGCGAATAACGGCCGGAAGCTCATACATTGTAGCTTGCAGCCGTTTTTTCTTTGATTTTATATTATTATCATTATTTATTACAGACATTCCCTATCTTCCCATTTGCTAGTTATTTTATCAAAAAATATTTAATAAAACAAATAGCCTGTTTACTACCTAATAAGGAGTATTGGAAGAAACTGTTACGGGTTGATTTAATACAATATTAAGCTGTGCATTTTGGGGAATTTCGACATTATCGCCTTTATTAAGCAGAGATTTTCCCAGACCTATTCCCCCTCCGAGAGCAGTACCGTATATAGCACCCTTACCTACACTTCCTGACGATAATGCCCCCATTGCCGTACCCAATGCAGCACCGGCAGCTGCACCTACACCTACATCCTTTACATATTCTTTTGTTACATCTTTTGCTGTTCCGGCTTTCAATATTCCGGTTCCGTCATCTGTTTGAATACTTGCGGAAATCGGAATCATTTGTCCCATAGGTGTTACTATATTGGTAAATTTAACCTGCAATTGTCCGTTTTTACTGCCGTATCCGCCTTTTTTTGCCAGTATTACCGTACCATTAAGCGTACTTCCCGCAGATGCTATTAAATTACTTCCGTAATAAAAATCAGAACCCAAATAAAATGTAACACTATCACCTGCTTTAGCTGTTTCGGATGACAACGGTGTCATTGCTGTTGCAGTAAATGATGTATTTACCGGAACCATAACTACATTACCCTGAAGATTATTGTAGTTATAATTATTATTGTTATATCCCTGCGGCTGATATGAATTTACAGGCAGAGGATATTGAGTTTGGTTTGTATTATATTGTGCGGCAGGAGCCGTTTGTATTTCATAATTTCCTGCGGCTAAAGAAATACTCTGGGTGGCAGCCATTACCGTAATAATTGACAAAGATATTAATTCTTTCCTCATAGTCTTCTCCTTACACTACATAATATAATTATATTACTCTTTATCTAAAACGAGCAAATTTATTTTTAGTTCATTTAAGTATAACATCTTCTTCCAATATTATAAATAACTCAGCCCCGGGCTTTACTACCGTATGCTGCCCCATTTCATAGACATTTAAAGGAGCAACTTGCAGCATCGGTTTTAACTTCGACCCGTAGTGCGGAACTTTATGGTAATACATATTTGCGGTTTCTTTACCGCCTATGTAATTATTATTTTCGCTGTATATATGACCTTTTATTTTATAAACTTTTTTATCCGGTGTTATCATTTTATAAATATTTATCTTTAATGCTCCATCACTGCCTGCTACAGGTTCTAATATATCTTCTATCTCACCGTAGAAAATAGTCCCTTCAGGCACTACTTTTGTTTCATATATATATAAATCCTGTGTATTTATAAATTTCACGATATCTTCAATATCAGAAACAAGAGTGGAAAATTCTTCAATAACCATTACTTTTATAAATGCACCTGATTTTATCGAAGGATAACTCTCAATATTATCTGATTGTGCTTTAATCTCAAAGAAAAATCCTGATAATAAGAATATTATTAATAATAAAAATTTTAATTCATTTTTCATATATTATTATTATTAATGTTTTTTATTTATATTTCTATAGTCTTTATATATTATTTTGTCTATACATGTAAATCGCAGTAAATAAAAACAATATGCTTATTGACTGATAGCAGCTATCAGGATATAAAATATAAACTATGAATAATAATGAAAAATATATAGATATAGGATTTGCTAAACTTGACATAGAAAGACAAAAAAGAAGAGGATATTCCGAAGCTGTTTTTTGCGAATGCAAAACCAATGAACAACTTACGGGCATATTTACTGCTTTTAAAGAAAAAAATTCCAATATAATAGGAACAAGAGCAAGCATTGAACAATATAATGCATTGAAAGAAAAATTTGACAATATTAATTATAATGTACAAGGCAGGGTAATAACCCTTGTTCAAAATGAAATAGAAAAAGCAGGCGAAATTGCCATTTGTACCGGCGGAACCGGTGATATTCCGGTCGCTGAAGAAGCAGCCGAAACAGCACAATTCTTTGGCAGTAATGTAAAAAAATATTATGATGTAGGTGTTTCGGGTATCCACAGGTTATTTGATAAGCTTGATGAAATAAAAAAAGCAAACGTAATAATTGCAGTTGCCGGAATGGAAGGAGCATTAGGCTCCATAATTACGGGTATGACCGATATCCCCGTCATTGCAGTTCCGACATCAATAGGCTACGGAGCTTCTTTTCACGGGCTTTCGGCACTGCTTACAATGCTTAATTCATGCGCTGAAGGTATGATGGTTGTTAATATTGACAACGGATTTAATGCGGGTTACAGTGCAAACAGAATAAACAGAAAAATAGCAGGAGTTTAAAATGGATTTGTATTTTGAATGTAAATCTGGAATTTCAGGCGATATGTCTGTAGCGGCGTTGCTTGATTTGGGGGCTGACAGAGAAAAACTTGAAAAAGCTCTTGACTCAATGAAACTAAACAATGAATTTTCTTATAAGATATCAAAAGTAAATATTAACGCCATTCAAGCTTCTGATTTTGATGTGGTTTTAAAAGAACATCACCATAAAGATTATAATGAACATCATCATGAGCACAGAAATCTTGAAGATGTAAACAGGATTATAGAGAAAGCACAAATAACGGAAAATGCAAAAAATCTTGCAAAAAAAATTTTCAAAATAGTGGCACAGGCTGAAGCAAAAGTTCACGGAAAAAATATATCGGAAGTTCATTTCCACGAAGTCGGCGCTATAGATTCCATAGTTGATATAGTGAGTTTTTCGGTTCTTTTTGATGATTTGAATCCTGAAAAAGTATATTTTTCAACACTTTCGGAAGGACAGGGATATGTAGAATGCGTACACGGCACATTGCCCGTTCCGGTGCCTGCCGTATGTGAAATTGCGGCAGAATATAAACTTCCGCTTAAAATAACGGATAATGAAGGTGAAATGGTAACACCGACCGGCGCTGCCATAGCTGCTGCTTTATATAACGGCAGAAAACTTCCTGAAAGATTTATAATTGAAAAAATCGGCTACGGTGCCGGTAAAAGGAAATATGTAAATCCTGTTTTAAGAGTAATAGCAATAAAAGGAGATAATGATGCACTTAGGTAATTCAATTGTATGCCCGGTTACAGGGATGACAATGCTGGCAATAGCCGGATTAAACGTATATATGGCTTATAAAACGGCTAAAAAAGATTTTAAAAAAGAAAATATTATGTTTGCAATTGTAATGACGATATTCGTATTTGCTATGCAAATGATTAATTTTTCAATACCGCAAACAGGATCAAGCGGTCATATTATAGGGGCAGTACTGTTAGCTGCACTTTTAGGACCTTCTTGTGCATATCTTGCGATTTGCACAATCCTGCTGGTTCAGGCTGTTTTCTTTGCGGACGGAGGTTTACTGGCTCTCGGCTGCAATATATTTAATATGGGATTTCTGGCATGTTCAGTGGTATATCCGTTAATTTATAAACCGCTTGCCGAAAGAAAAAGATTTATTTCGGCATCTGTTCTGGCATCTGTTGCCGCATTGCAGCTAGGATCTCTGGCTGTTGTGGCAGAGGGAATCATATCGGGGAGCATTACGGGAAATCCTGCTAATTTTCTTGGTTTAATGCAATTTATACACCTTCCTATAGGAATAATTGAAGGTTTATTTACTGCCGGAATTGTTATACTTGCCAATAAAACTGCTTTTTCAAAAAAGTTAACATACATAATAGGCGGTATTTCTTTAGTTCTCGCAGGTTTTATAGCTCAATTCGCTTCTTCAAAACCTGATGGTCTTGAATGGTCACTTTTAAATATTTCCGATTCTTTCACCGGATTAACGGAAGGAATTATATATTCAATCAGTACCGTTTTACAGTCAAAACTGGCAATATTATCAACCCTTAATTCGACTTTTGCAAACCTTGCAGGAATATGTATTGTTGCTGTTCTTATGATGATTATTTGCAAAAGGCTCTCTTATAATACGGTCAAAATAAATGACAAATAATTCTCAACACCTCATAAATGAATTGTTACAAATGGGAAAGCAGGGCATTTGCCTTGCTTTTTCAGGCGGAATTGATTCTTCTCTTTTGTTATATTTATGTAAGGATTTAAAAGTAACTGCAGTTACTTTTAAATCCGTCTTTCAGACTGATGAAGAAATAAAGGAAACAATAAATTTTTGCAGCAATTATGATATTAAGCATAAAATAATTGAATTCTATCCGCTTAAAAACAAAATCCTTTGTAATAATCCGAAAGACAGATGTTATCATTGCAAAAAACTTTTCTTCAGTGAATTAAAAAAATTTGCACAACAAAATAATGTAAAGTATATTATTGACGGCACAAATTATGATGACATAAAAACCTACCGTCCCGGACTTAAAGCACTTAAAGAACTTGAAATTATCTCTCCGTTTATAAAATATCAAATTACGAAACAACAAATACGTGAATATGCAAAAGAACTTGGATTAAGTAATTATGATAAACCGTCATCTCCTTGTATAGCAACACGATTTCCTTATAATACAAAACTTTCTGAAGAAAATATTTTAAAAGTAAAAAAAGGTGAAGATATCTTAAAAAAATTAGGATTTACGGCAAACAGATTAAGATACCATGATAATATAGCAAGAATAGAAATTGACCAAACACAATTTCCAAATTTTATTAAGAAAAAAAATAATATAATCATGCATTTGAAAAAAATCGGATTTGAGTATATAACACTTGATATAGAAGGTTTAAGAAGCGGGAGTATGGATATAGGAATTAAAAAATAAATACGGATATAATCCTAAAGTTCCAGCTTAAATATAAATCCTATAAAAATATTTTTATTGAATAATTTTATATATTAAAGATTTTGCACTTGGTTTTTCATTTGAATATTCAAAAGCAGATTTAATCATTTTCTCCGCATCTTTTAATACTTCTTCTTTATTGGTATAAACTACTGCAATAGTATCACCTTTCCCAATTTCTTCGGAATATTTCTTTGTAATATAAATACCCGCGGAATAATCTATTTTATCTGTCTTTTTTTCTCTTCCGGCTCCAAGATTTTTGCATGCTTTAGCTATTTCCAATGCATCAATGTTTTTAACAAAACCATCCCTGTCAGATTTAACTTCATACTTAATTGATGCCTGCGGTAATCTTGAATAATCATTAATTATTGATATGTCCCCGTTTTGAGAGCTGACTATTTCTTTAAATTTCTCAAGAGCTTTCCCGGAAAAAATTAAATCATCAAGATATTTATAACATTCTTCTTTTGAATAATTTTTTCCTGTTTTTTCAAAAGCAGCCTGAATAAGAGTATAAGTAATTTCCCGCAAGTCAGGCTCCATATTACCTTTTAAAAATTCAACTGTTTCCATTACCTCAACAGAATTACCCACAGCTCTTCCCAACGGTTGTTCCATAGAGCTTATAACCGCACAAATATTTCTGTTTAATCGTTTCCCAACTTCTACCATTGTTTTTGAAAGTATTTCAGCTTCTTCCGGAGTTTTCAAAAAAGCCCCCGCTCCGTACTTGACATCCAGAATTATATGATTTGCACCTGAGGCTATTTTTTTAGAAACAACAGAAGACGCAATCAGAGGAATGATATCAACCGTAGAAGTTACATCCCGCAAAGCATACAGTTTTCCGTCAGCAGGAGCCAATGATAATGTTTGTGCCGCTATTGCCGTTTTATGTTCTTTTACTTTTTCTTTAAATTCTTGAATGGATAAATCAGTTTTAAACCCCGGTATTGATTCTAATTTATCAATCGTACCCCCAGTATGTCCCAATCCTCTGCCTGAAAGTTTTGCACTGTACAATCCGCATGCCGCAATTAAAGGAAGAAATATTAAAGTTATTTTATCTCCTACACCGCCGGTTGAATGTTTATCTATAATATCACTTGATATATCCGATAAATCAAGAATTTCTCCCGAATTCACCATATACTTTGTCAGGATTGCCGTTTCATCAATATTCATACCTCTGAAATAAACGGCCATTAATAAAGCACTTGTCTGATAATCCTCTACAGTGCCATTCATAACCCCTTCTATAAAGAATTTTATTTCTTCTTCTTTTAAAATTCCGCCCTGTTTCTTTTTCTCAATAATATTAGTTATTTTCATATAAACTCCTGTGTATTTAAAAAGGTATTTTTAAATATTAATGAACGGAAGCGAAACCTTCATCAAGTGCTTTAATATTACCATCAAGCATTTTTGCTTTATTACCCGTCAATTTATTTTTCATTGCGGATATTATACTTTCTCTGTTTACAACGGGAAAAGCCTTTAAAAAAGCCCCGAGCGAAACAATATTAGCCATTTTTTCATTACCCAAACAATGTGCTATTTCTGTCATTGGAACATATTTATACATAATATCCGTTCTTTTAGGCGGAGTTTTCACAAGTGAAGAATTTACAACCATTATACCGCCGGGTTTTATTTCACTTTCAAATCTCTCGAAAGAAGGACCGTTTAATGCTATAACGTTTTCGGGTTTATCAACATATGCGCAGGCAACTTCATCATCAGACATACAAACCGTACAGTTAACTGTACCTCCCCTCATCTCGGCTCCGTATGCCGGAAACCATGTAACATTCAATCCAGCATTCATACAGGCATTCGCAAGCAACTGACCTATAAATAATACACCCTGACCGCCAAATCCGGCTATTAATACATTAGAATCCATTTTAAACCTCACTGACCTTATCTTTATAAACACCGGGTTTAAATACTTCTGACATTTCTCCGCGGACTCTGGCATGTGATTCTTGAGGTGTCATCTTCCAATTAGTAGGGCATGTTGCAAGTATTTCAACAAATCCCGAACCAAGACCTTTTAATTGCGCTTCAAATGCTTTTTTCAAACATTTTTTTGCGTTAATTATTGCCGCAGGACTATCAAGTGCAGCTCTGGCAACATATGCGGCACCATCAACTTCTTTTAATATTTCACACATCTTTAAAGGGAAACCTGATATTTCAGCTTTGCGGCCATAGGGCGTTGTAGTTGTAACCTGTCCCAACAGTGTTGTAGGTCCTCCCTGTCCGCCCGTCATACCGTATGTTGTATTATTTATACAGATAGCAGTTACCTTTTCTCCCCTTGTCATAGCATGGATAGTTTCTCCTAAACCTATTGAAGCCAAATCGCCGTCACCTTGATAAGTAAATACCACTTTATCCGGTTTTGAACGTTTTACTCCGGTTGCAACCGCTAAAGAACGCCCATGCGGAGCTTCAACTATATCAATATTAAAAAAGTCATAAGAAAAAACACTGCATCCGACAGATGCTATGCCTATTGTCTTTCCCCGAACTCCAAGCTCATCAAGCACCTCTGCCACCAGTCTCACCGCAACTCCATGGTCACATCCGGGACAAAAAGAAATTTTAAAATCATCTCTGATAGAATCAGGTTTCTTATATACAAGCTGTTCCATATTTTTTTTCAACCAACTTTCTGTAAGCAATTTCTATTTGCTTATGGATTTCTTCAACTGTCATCATAACTCCTGCAGGTCTGCCGTAAAATTCAACGGTAATATTATTTGCAACACCTGCCATACTTGCCTTAATATCATTAAGCATTTGACCGCAATTGAGTTCTATATCCAATATTCCGTCTACTTTTTCAGCTATCTCAGCAACTACTTTTTCCGGAAAAGGGTTTAACATAATAGGTCTGAATAAACCGACTTTTAAGCCTTCTTTTCTTGCTTTTTTTACCGCAGCTTTTGCAATTCTCGCAATACTTCCGAAAGCCGTTATAACAAGCTTGGCTCCTTCTGTTTCATATTTTTCAAAAATATTTTCGTTTTCCAATATACTATTATATTTTTCAAATATCTTGACTACACGTTCTCTTAATGTTTCCTGTTCACGTTCAATTGAAGCAATATGCCTTGGTTCTCTTCCTTCCGCTCCATCTAATGCCCAATCGGACTGGTCTATCTCTTCATACGGATACTCGCCAATAACAGCAGGCTCCATCATTTGACCAATCATGCCGTCAGCAAGAAGACATACGGGAGTTCTGTATTTTTGAGAAACATAAAAACATTTATATGTTAAATCAACACATTCCTGTACGCTTGAAGGCGCAAAAGTAACAATTTTATAATCCCCGTTTCCGCCGCCTTTTGTTGCCTGATAATAATCACCCTGAGAAGGATATATATATCCCAGTCCCGGGCCTCCTCTCATAACACTTACCAAAACACATGGAATTTCATCCCCTGCAATAAAAGATAAACCTTCCTGCATTAATGCAACAGCACATGATGATGACGACGTCATTGCCTTTACTCCGACAGAACCTGCACCCAAAAGCATGTTTATTGCTGCAACTTCACTTTCTGCAGCAACATACGCTCTTCCGAGCTCCGGCATTTTATTACTCATATACTCCCCTATTTCACTCTGAGGGGTTATAGGATAACCAAAATAACTTTGGCATCCCGCTTCAACTGCTGCCTGTGCGATTGCATAATTTCCTTTTAATAATTCTTTTTTGTTTTTCATCTGTACACCTTTTCGATAGCCATATCGGGACATACCCTTGCACACATTGCGCATCCTACACATTGTTTTTCTTCATTCACATTTATCGGATAGTACCCGATAGAGTTAATTTTTTTATCCGGTTCCAAAACCTTATTAGGACATACATCAACACATAGATAGCAGCCCTTGCATTTATTTCTGTCTAATACTATTCTTCCCATTTTAAAAATCCACTTTGTATAATGCATTTATCTTAATCCGGCACCGCAGTCAGTTTATGGCTTTCCCGCCTTAAACCGTTTACCCGCAACGTATGCCGTCAGAAAATTCTTACATATTTTTAGACTTACAGTAAAAATTCTTCCGGATATTTTATATGTTACTACTGAAATATTTATTTTGCTACTACTTAATTGTTTAATATTAAAATTAGCAGTTTTGCTCTTAAAAAAACTTTATGATATGATAATCTCGGAGGGAGATTTTTTTAAGTGCCAAAAAAAAAATGTATTGAGATTGTTTTGGATGTTGAAACCACAGGATTGGATTATACTAAAGAAAAAATGGTAGAATTTGCCGCTATCCGTCTTGAAAACGGAAAAATAAAAGACAAATTTGAAACATTAATAAACCCTCAGCAGCATATAAGAAAATCCAGTATTGCCATTCACGGAATAACAGAAGAAGATGTTAAGGATGCTCCCACGGAAAAAGAAGTAATGCCGGCCATTTTGGATTTTATCGGTGATTATCCGATAATTGCACATAATGCAATATTTGACTACTCATTTATAAATGAAGCAAGTTTAAGACAGACCGGTCATACAATATCAAATCCCAGAATTGATTCTCAAATGATGTTTAAAGAAGTTTATCCGGAACTTGAATCATGCGGGCTTGAAAGTTTAATGAACAAATTTAATATAGAATTTTCTGTACGCCACAGAGCCATGGCAGATACAGAAGGACTTGCAAAAGCTTATCCCGAGCTAAAAAAACTATACGAAAAAAAATACGCCTGGCAGATTCAGCAGCTTGATAATGTTGATTATCTTTTTGAAAGATATTTAAGAATACAACAGGCTGTTCAAATGATGCAATCAGAAATGCAGGATTTAAAATCCGTATTCAGGCTCTATTTTGAAAAAGGCGGGGAAAGCATTCACTCGCCTAACGGAGAAACTCTTATCTATCAATCAAAACAAAGTTATACATACGATTTTATGGAAATAAAAGAAATATTAGATGAAATAGGTGTGCTTCCTAAAGCAGTCAAACTAAATAACAACTTTATAGACAGACTTATAGCTTCAGGAAGTATAAATAAAGATATTAAAGAAAAACTTGCAAATGCAAGACAAAAATTATCAGAAACCAGAAATCTGCACATTATAAAGCCGGACAAAAAATATGAACATGTCTAGTTTAAGAAAAGAAATGACCTCTCTTCGAATTTAAAGTAATATTATCAAAAGAATATAATCTCGCGGGTCTTTTTGAACCTATTTTTGTATACTCGTTTAACTCTTTTAACACCGCTCCCGATAGAACTTTCTTTCTAAAATTACGCTTGTCAAGTTTCATATCCAATATCAGCTCATAAGATTTTTGTAATTCCGTAAGAGTAAACTTCTCGGGCAAAAGCTGAAACGCTATGGGACAAAATTCCAGCCGTTCTCTCATTCTTTTTATTGAATATTCAATAATCTCTTTATGGTCAAAAGCCAATGTGGGAAGATTGTATACCTCATGCCACTGTACTTCCGTAATCCCCTGCGAATTATCAAAAGACAATTTAATATCGTCGCTTCTTATAAGAGCAAAATATGCACATGTAATTACCCTTGAACTCGGATAACGCAAAGGATCGCCAAAGGTATACAACTGCTCCAAGTAAATATTATCAACATTGGTTTTTTCTTTTAATATCCTTAAAGCAGCATTATCAAGATTCTCGGATAAACGTATAAAACCTCCCGGAATTGCCCATCTTCCTTTAAACGGTTCATTTGCACGTTTGACAAGAAGTACTTGAAGCTTATTTTCTTTAATTGTAAATATTACAACGTCGGTAGTAATTTCGTGTGTTTTAATTTCCTGAAACATACTTTCTCTAAATTCCCTGATTTGATAAGTAGGACTTTAAAACCGCCTCCTGCTGCGCTCTGAAATCAGTATCGTCTGACATATAATTAATGTCTTTTACAGAATTCTTATACTGAGCTATTACCGGATCCGGATTTATTTTAAGATTGTTATAACTGTTCATTATAGAAGAAACAAATTTTCTTGTTTCCTGAAAAGGCGGTATACCGTTATATTTTTTTACATTGCCGGGACCCGCATTATATGCGGCCAATGCCAGCTCTATGGAACCGAACATTTTGTACATCATCTTATAATATGTAATTCCGCCCTTAATATTTTCATTAATATGGTACGGATTATATCCCATTTTTTTAGCGGTAGCAGGCATTAATTGAAAAACCCCTATAGCACCGTATTTGCTTTTCTTATCATGACAAAAACCTGATTCCGCTTTTGCAATACTGAGCGCTAAAGCGGGATCCAATCCCATTTCTATAGAATGCTTTACAATCAATTCTTTTACCGTAATTTTTGAAACAGCTTGCGCTGACGATTTTAAAGGAAAACCTGCTAACATAAACAAAACAGTAAAAACATATATAAATACTTTTCGGGTCATGCAAATCCTCTATGTTTATTTATACGCTTTAAAGTTGTGTTATTAAGATATTATTACAAAAATATAAAATTTCAAGTACAGCAAAGTACAGGTATTTATACCCTTATAACTTGAATATAAATATTAAATATAACCTAATCTAAAAGTGTATCAAGTATTTGAGCATCAGCTGCAGCTTTTTTTGTATCAAATATCATGTTTCGCTTCATATAACTTCTCAAAGCTTCTCTTATAAGCTCGCTTCTGGTTCTTTGTTCATTACTGGCTATTTCATCTATTTGATTTAAAAATTTATCAGGGATTGATAGTAACACTTTTGCCATAATTTTTCCTTGTTCTCCCTTTTATTATTTAATAAAATATGCAAAAACTGCCGACATATATCATTATATACTATTTATTTAATATAGTCTATAATCTAATAAGTAAAAAGACAAAAGGATGAAATAAAATGGAAAAAATAAGAAAAGAAAATAAACTGATTGATTTATTTTGTGAACTGGTATCAATTCCGTCCCCTTCTTTAAAAGAAGATAAAGTTGCGGATAAAATTCTGTCTATATTCGAAAATTATAATATAACAGCCTCTAAAGACAAATACGGCAACATAACCGCCAAAATTAAAGCAACCGATAAAACAAAAAAACCGCTGCTTTTAAGTGCACATATGGATGTTGTCGGTGACGACTCCCCCGTCAATTTCAGGTTAAACGGAGATTTTATTGAAACGGATAAAAAAAGAACTCTGGGTGCAGATGACAAAGCCGGTGTTGCAGCAGCTATTATGCTTGCAATAGAACTCTCAGATAATAAAGAATTAAAACACGGCGGACTTGAAATTATTTTTACCAAAGATGAAGAACAAAATATGACGGGCATTCATAATGTTAATATGAATGATATAGAATCAGAGTACATACTTGTTCTTGATGCGGATAAACTCGGACAGATTTTAATTGCGGGAGCAAGTTATACAAAACTTATTATCAATGTAACTGCATTAAAAGGCGGCCATTCCGGAATTGATATTGATGACAAAACACGTCTGAACGCAGGCAAATTAATTGCCGAGCTTGTTAGTGAAATACCGCAAGGTGTATATAAAAAAGATGATATGGGTGTTGTTACCTCCATAAATCTTGGCGTTATTGTCGGAGGCGGTATTGAAACGGCAATAGATAATATAAAAACTACAAATATTACAAGCAGTAAATATATTGATTGTATACTTGATAAAGCCGTTACAAATGTTATAAATACAAAAGGCGGTGCGGCATATTCCATAAGAAGTTCAAACAGAGAATATGAACAGAATCTATTAAATGAAATAAAAGAAACAGCAGAAAAATTTAATGATAAGTATAAATCATATGCCGTTGCGGATATAACAACAATTGAGCATCTTCCTCCTTTTGAAAAAAGCGAGGACATAACAATAATAAAATCTGCTGAAAAAGCGGGAAAAATCTCAGGTATTACATTAGACATTTCTTCTTTCCATGCCGGAGCCGAAACACATATATATGCAAATAATAAAAATAAATTCGGCAAACCTTTTAAACCGGTTCTTATAGGACTTGCGGATGTATATAATATGCACTCGGCAGATGAAATGATAAACTATAAATCATACATTAAAGGATATGAATTTTTGAAAGATTTTTTTAAAACATTTAATGAATAAAATTAAATGTTAACAAATGTAAACATGGTAAATCCTTGAATGACAGGTTTTTCATTTTTATATATACAAAATATGCAATTTTTATTTCCAAAAAGTTTTTATATAAATACGAGAGCTAATTAAAAAGAGGAATAAAAAATGGCAAGAGTTCTGATTTCAATGCCCGAAGAATTTTTAACAAAAATTGATGAAGTTGCTGAAGGAGAAAATCGTACAAGAAGCGAACTTATTCGTGAAGCATTGAGAACATACATTCACAAGCAAAAAGTTAAAGAAAATGCCCTTGCTATTAAAAATGCAAGTATACTTGAAACTTTGCTTGATTAAAAAAAGATTAAGAGCGTACTACAGACTGGGAAAAGATTTGGGGAAAAAGAAAAAAGACCTGCTATATTAAGCAGGTCTTTTTATTAGATAGTAATAAATTATTTTCATTTTTCTTTTTGTTGTAAAATTAAAATAAAAGAGAACAAAAGGAATTAGAAATGGCACACCCTTTTACAGGAAACGAAATAAGAAGAGCTTTTATAGAATTTTTCAGAGATAAACATCAGTCAACCGAGGTTGCAAGTTCAAGTTTGGTACCTGATAATCCTACAGTTTTATTGACCACTGCGGGAATGCTGCAGTTTTTGCCGTATTATCTGGGTCTGGAAAAACCCCCTTACAACCCGCCAAGAGCAGTTTCCTGCCAGAAATGCGCAAGAGCCGGCGGTAAAGATTCCGATATTGAAAATGTCGGCAGAACACCGCGCCATCATACATTTTTTGAAATGCTCGGAAATTTTGCTTTTGGTGATTACTATAAAAAAGATGTTATACCCTGGAGCTGGGATTTTGTTACCAATTATTTAAAGTTAGATTCCAAAAGGCTATGGATAACCATTTATGAAAATGACGACGAAGCTTTTGAAATATGGACAAAAGATGTGGGTATCGCTCCTGAAAGAGTTATAAGAAAAGGTAAAAAAGACAATTTTTGGGGACCTCCCGGTGCAACCGGTTCATGCGGACCTTGCAGTGAAATACACTATGATTTGGGTGAGCATCTTAAATGTTCTGATGACTGTTCTATTGCTACATGTGAATGTGACAGATGGGTTGAAATATGGAATCTTGTGTTCACTGAACTGTTTCAGGATGAAGAAGGCAACCAATCGCCTTTAGAGAAGAAAAATGTTGACACCGGCATGGGGCTGGAACGTATCGCAATGGTAGTTCAGGGAAAAGAATCCACTTTTGAAACGGATTTGTTATTCCCTATCCTGCAAAAAGTATCAGATATGTCAAAAATCCCTTATAAACAAAATCCCAAAACGGACATCTCTTTAAGAATTATAACAGACCATGCCAGATGTGTTACATTTATGATTAATGACGGCATTTTACCCGGCAATGAAGGTCGAAGTTATGTATTAAGAATGATTTTAAGACGTGCATTAAGACATGGAAAACTGCTTGGACTTGAACTTCCGTTTTTAAGCGGGATTGTTGATACCGTTATTAATCTTTATAAAGAAACATATCCTGATTTAGTCAGAAATTCAGATAAAATCAAATCAACGATTAAACAGGAAGAAGAAAGATTTAAAATTACACTGGACAGAGGCTATAAACTCCTTGAAGAATTAATGCAGAACTCGAATCAGATAGACGGCGAAAATGCTTTTAAACTTTATGATACATTCGGTTTCCCGCTTGAATTAACAATTGAAATTGCGGCAGAAAAGGGAGTAACCGTAGATACTCAAGGCTACAAAAGAGAAATGCAAAAACAAAAAGAAAAAGCAAAAGCCGCTGCTCATAAAATAAGTCTCACGGATGATCTTGTTTATGTAAATGTTGAAAATGAATTTGGTTCAACAGAATTTCTCGGATATGAAGAAACTCAAGCTGAAGCAAAAGTAACGGCTGTTATTGAAGCAGATGACTTTATTGATATTATATTAGACAAAACTCCTTTTTATGCGGAATCAGGCGGACAAATAGGCGACACGGGGATAATTGAAAGCGCGAATTTTAAAGCTGAAGTTTTAAATACTTTTAAAGTAAATAAACTTTTTGTACACCGCACTCAAATAATTAACGGTGAAGTTAAAAAGGGTGATATTGTTTCAGCTAAGATTGATGAAGAAAGAAGAAAAGAAATTACAATACATCATTCAAACGCTCATTTAATTCAGGCGGCATTAAGGAAGGTTTTAGGCGAAGAAGTTCACCAGGCAGGTTCGTTTGTTGAAGAAAACAGAACGCGTTTTGACTTTACATTCCCTCGCGCCATGACAAAAGAAGAAATTCAAGAAGTTGAAAATATAATAAATAACTGGATTAGGGATGATATTAAGCAAAATACTGAGATAATGAATATTGAGATGGCAAAAAAATCAGGCGCAATGGCATTATTCGGAGAGAAATACGATGATAATGTAAGGGTAGTAAAATTTGGCAATATATCGGCTGAACTTTGCGGCGGCACTCACTGTACCTCAACGGGCAAGATTCGTCTTACAAAAATAGTTTCAGAATCCGCAATAGCCGCAGGAACAAGAAGAATTGAAGCGGTTTGCGGTAATACTGCATTAAATTTCTTAAATGAAAAAGCCGAAATAACAGACAAATTGATGCAAGGCTTTAAATGCAGGCAAGTTGAAATTGTGGATAGAATTTTAAAACTTGCCGTCGATAATAAAAATCTTCAAATAGAAATAGAAAATCTGAAGGCTGAACAGGCAAAGACAAAATTCCAATCATTTATATCAAGGGCTCAAGATATTAAAGGCGGAAAGCTTTTTATTACGGAAACAGAACCCTTTGCCCCGAATTTATTAAAGTTCGGATGTGAGATGTTATCGGCAAAACTGGGAGAAAGTATTGTTATTCTTGCTTCTGTTGAAGAAGACAAGATAACCTATATTGTAAAAGTCAGCGATTCTTTTGTTAGCAAGGGAATAAATGCCGGAAAAATTGTCAGCGAACTTGCTGCCGCAACGGGAGGAAAAGGCGGAGGACGTCCTCAATTTGCACAAGGTGCAGGACGTGACAAATCTAACCTTCGCAATGTTCTGTCTAAAATTGAAAAGGAAATTAAACAGTTAGCAGAAATAACTTAAGAAAAATATGAAACAAAAAAGCAAACTTGTTTAGTATAACAAGTCTGCAATAACGATATAAATTGATATATTCTTCTGTCTGCAAGATTTATTTCAACAGTCAAATAATATAAAAATAATATGCACAAAATCCGTCTTTTATTCTAAAAAAGTCCCTCGCAAAGCAAAAATCTTCCCAGAGGAACAACTTCACAATAATGGCTTAAAGACTCACAAAAACATTTATTTTCGCAAAAACCGCCTGATAAATACAGTTTTTTGGGTTTTTTAGCAAACTGCCAAGCATTAAAAGCAATACCATGTATAAACTTGGAAATTGCATTTTCTGGATTATTTCCTTTTGCAATATCATCCATTATTTTTTCAAGTCCGAAAATGCCGCATGTTATAACATATTTACCGGTTTGAAACTTCAAATTTTCAGCATCAATATTATAAAATTTCAGAAGCATTTCAATAGTTGCTCCGGTAGAACTCGAACATGAAGTATTCCAATCCAAATCTTTAAATTGTCCTTCTTTAAAATATGCCCACTTTGAATCCCTGCTGCCCATATCAAGAATTACGGCATCTTCTTTTACCTTTCTCTTAAAACCATGAATCAGTGCTATAACTTCATTTTCATAATCTTTTTTACTGTTGAGCATACTCAACGACATATGCCCGGTAGCTTTATCAAACTTAAAATGTATATTTTTTAACATAGAAGAAGGCATTATATAATATTTTAATCCATTCTCCGTTTTAAAAAAATAATCGGAATATTCGTTCATCAAACATGATGAAGATTTCTCGATTATTTTGGACCATGTAGTCCCTGCATCCAAAACTATCTTTGATTCACTCATCTTAACCTCAGGAATGCTTCTATTTTTGCTTTTGTCGAATTCGTAACGGTATCATCTATATCAATATACAACCCGTTGTATTTATCCGCAAGATATTTTGCGAGCTGTGCTTTTGAGCAAAAAGATTGCGAATAAAAGACTGTAGGTACATCCTCATCCACAAACATTTCAAGTTCAATATCGGCAGGAGCCATTGCTTCAACACATCTTGTCCAACCGTATAAATGTGTTTCATCAGGGAATAATTCCAGTATTGATAAATCATTCGGCGGTACACCCCAAAAACCGAATTTTGCTTTGCACGACTCTAAAATCATATTTTGAGGTTCATATATTTCTTTTGTAATTATTTCTACTTTCTGCCTCAACGGTAAATTAGAAGTTGATATCCTGACTTTACGCCTGTATATTTTTTCTTCAAATATTGTTGAAACAACATTAAACCCCATATCTTTCAATATTTCATACGCAAACCATCCGCTGTCGCATTTATCCTTACCTATAGGAGCTAATATTACAATTAAATTATCCTTATAAAAAAATGCAGCATTAATTATATTTTTAATTATCGCACAGTATGACTCGGGCAGAATATCCTGTTTTATAAATCCGTAATCTATATCAAAATCCACCCACTTTGCCTGAGGATACATATATTTATATTTTTTAATCAATTCGGGATGGGGATATCCCCAAAATCCTATTATATTTTTTGAATTCATAAACAAATTATAATATAAACGAATTCTTTATTTATTATTTTATATAATAAGCCTTAATACAAATTTTGAAATATTATCCTGATTTGATATAATATAGCTTATAATTAAAGGCTATTATGTATATACTTGTAAATGTACCTTATTCAAGTTTTTTTCCGGCGCCGTTAATCGGTATACCGCATTTATTAGGAATATTGGATTCTAATAAAATTCAAAATGAACTTATTGATATAAATGCTCATTATTATAAATATTTGTTTTCACAAACCGGTATTTCCGATTTAATCCGCTTTTTTAATCACATAGCAAATATATATGAAAACAAAAATCCGAAACTATTAAAACAAGATAAAAAATTGACTGAAATTTTAAAAGACAATAATTACCGTAGTCATAATAATTTTTTATATTATATTAAACAAAGAATTGATTTTTGTACTTATGTTCTTAAAAGTAAAAACCTTTTCTATAATATTTCTTTAGCAACTCATTGCAGAGAAAATCTGGACAAACTTGCCGATACGGCTTATGCAGTTCATTACAAATTAATAGATGCATTAATGCCGGGTATATTGCAATATAGAACATTTTTTAATGAAGAAAAATTTAAAATAGATGTTAATTTATTACAAGAATACTTTGATAGTGATTTTTTTGTATTCAAAGATTTTTATCAAAAGAAAGCAGATGAAATATTAAGTAAAAATCCGAATATGATAAGTATTTCAATTAATCATCAACTACAGACCGTCTCGGGACTTTATTTATGTTATTTGCTAAAGAAAAAATCAAATGTCCACATTAATATCGGCGGATTTTTCTTTTCTCAATTTTATAAAATAATAGAAAATCTGGCGGAGGTTATAAACACATTCTGTAATTCAATATCAGTTGAAAATAATACCGGAACAATAACGGAGCTGGCTGATTATGTAAATAATAAAATAAATCTTTGTGATATCGGAAATATAATCTATGTTGATAAAAAGACAAAAAAATTAAGAATAAACCTTTCCGAAAATAAAATAAAATTCAAAGATTTTCCTTTTCAATCTTTTGAAGGTTTTGAAAAATCCAATTACATACATTCAGAATTAGTTCTTCCCATCCAGGTGTCACGTTCTTGCTATTGGAAAAAATGTATATTCTGCGGCTGCGCAGACACGGTTTACGAAATAAAGCCGCTTAATAAAATTATAGATGAAATTGAATATTTGTCCTCTAAATACGGAACCAAATATTTTTATTTCTGGGATAATGCGCTGCATCCTAAAACCCTTGAGAAACTTGCCGATATACTTATTAAAAAAAAGTTAAATATTAAATACTCCGTTTTTGCAAGATTTGAACAAGAATTTTCTCTTAAGTTATTAAAGAAAATCCACAAATCAGGCTGTCAGCATATAAACTGGGGGCTTGATTCGGCTAATGAAAAAATTTTAAAAATCATAAATAAAGGTATCACATTGCAGAATGCCGAAAGAATTATTAAAGAATCAAATAAAGCGGGTATTTTTAACACTGTATACCTTATATTGGGACACCCGGAAGAAACTATTGATGATTTGGAAAAAGATTATCAATTTGTAAAAAGAAATAATAAATATATGAATTGTATTATTATTTCACCTTCAGTTTTATTTTTTGAAGGTTCTATAATATACAAAGAAAGAGAAAAATATCGTTCACAGATAGTAACAACACCGGAAGAAAGAGAGATTTACTTAAAAAAAATGATGCAGCTAAAAGATTATAATTCACTATTTATTTTGTCAATATATATTACACTTTATATGGCAAAAAAGGGACTCAAAAACTGCATTAAAGATATGAAATTGATTAATAAACAGGTTAATCATTTAAAATTATATCTTTTTTATGTTAACTGCCATGTTTTTATATTTAATCTTAATAAGAAGCTTATAAAACTGTTAAAAAAGTTAAACTGTTTATTCTGACAATTAAATCTATATATTTTTTTATTAATATTGACAAAAACATTAATCGGAATTATACTATACCCATACCCCGAGGGGGTGGTGTTTTATAAAAACTTTGCTTGGTCAAAGATAGAAATTATAAAAGAAGGAGCAATATATGAAAAAACTTTTAGCCGGATTATTTTTTGCATTCATAATGTTTTTTACTATGAACAGCGTATTTGCTTGCGATAAATGTGCAGCTGATTGCAGCTGTTTGAAGAAAATAACATGTGAATGCTGTAAAGATTGTAACTGCGGATGCCAGAAAAAATGTAATAAAGACTGTACATGTAAATGTCATAAAGGTGAAAAATGTGTTTCGGAAAATTGCAAATGTAATTGTCATAAAGACCAAAACTGTACTTGTAAATGCAAAGGCAGCGAAAAATGTACCTGCACCTGCAATACTGATTGTGAATGTTGTACAGCAAAGAAATGCGAAAACTGCAAAATAAAAAACTCTGAATGTAATTGTAAAAACGGAGATGAATGTACCTGCAAAACAAAAAAATTCTTATTCTTCAGAAAAAAATGTCATTGTAATGATTAGTAAAATATAAAACAATAAAACCGAATTTTATGTTACAATATCAATTATTCCCTTTACTGATTTTAGTAAAGGGAATAATTAAATAAAGGATTAATATGCTGACAGATAAAGATAAAGTTTTAAGATTGCTCAAGACCTCAAAAGGCCAGGTTGAGGGTTTAATAAAAATGATTGAAGAAGAAAGATATTGTATTGATATTAGTAATCAAATACTGGCGGTTCAATCCATCTTAAAGAAAGTAAATTTAATGATATTAAAAGGTCATTTCACACACTGTCTGAAAGAATCTTTTGAAAAAGGTGACGGAAAAGAACGAAAAGAAAAAATGTCCGAAATTGCAGAGGTGTTGGATAAATTATTAAAATAATCATAATAAAAGCAGACAGGAAATTTATCTGATATGAGAATAGAGCAGGAAAAAAAATTTGCGGCTAGTCTTTCAATTACATCCAACAGCATAATAATACTGCTTAAAATTATTGCCGGAATAGTCTCGGGGAGTATCAGTATAATATCTGAGGCTATTCATTCCATATCTGATTTTCTTGCGTCTGTTCTGACATTTTTTGCCGTATCGAGATCATCCGAACCTGCCGATAGAGATCATCCTTTCGGACATGGCAAGTATGAAGATATGTCCGGATTTATAGAAGGCGGACTTATAATTTTTGCGGGTCTTTTTATAATCTATGAAGCATTATCAAAACTTATATCAGGATACGGTTTAAACACCGAATCAATGCTCGGCATATATGTTATGGCTTTTGCAATAATTGTGAATTATATTGTCAGCACTTATTTATTATATGTTGCAAAAAAATCGGATTCTGTTTCTTTATTTGCCGACGCACAACATTTAAGAACGGATATTTTTTCATCTCTGGGTGTTTTAATCGGATTAATATTAATAAAAGTTACAGGAATTGTCGCTTTGGATTCTATTATTGCCTTAATTGTTGCTTTAATTATTCTGAGAACAGGCTATTCAATTTCAAAAGATACATTAAATAATCTGCTTGACGGAACTCTTCCGGATGAAGATATCATAAAAATAGAAGAAATACTAAAAAATAACCGTTCAATAAAAGGATATAAGAATCTCAAAGCCCGTAGATCAGGTCAATGCAAGGATATAGAAATAACTATATTTTTTGAACCGGATTTAACAATTTCCGACTGCCATAAAATATGCGACGAAATAGAAAACGAAATGAAAAATGTACTTGATAATGCAGATATAACAATACATGCAGAACCCTATTTTAATATTCAAAAAATAACCAATTAAGAATACAAATATAAAGAAATTTAAAAAATAACAGTTTAAACGTTTTTAATACTATAGTTTTTTTCAATTGAAAAAAAAGTATTTATTTAATAGAATAAAAACAAAGGAGAGATGTCCGAGCGGTTTAAGGTGCAAATCTCGAAAATTTGTGCAGGGGTAACTTTGCCGAGGGTTCGAATCCCTCTCTCTCCGTTTTTTAAGTTTTGGTAAAGATATATATTTAAGCAAATATAAGAATTTGTTTTTAAATCTGACTTGCATATTTTTAAAATTAGAATTTTATAATTATTATTCTTCCATTAATCAATAACAGGGCTGAATATAATTATTCAGCCCTGTTTGAAATTTTTAATTACAACAAATAATTTATTCTATATCAGGATAATTTGTACTTGTCGAATTATTATCATGCAGCGGCTTCATATAGTTACCGTTTTCATCTTTTGGCGGCTCGGGATGATTAGTATCCGAATTATTACGTGAATACCGTTTGTGTTTTTTTTCGGTTGTTTTTGCATATTTCGTCTGCTTTGTTGTGGTATAAGAACTTTTATCCGTATTATCTGCCGCACAAACAAAAGGTACTGCCAATGCAATGATTGCTATTGCAATAAAAAACAACATACATTTTTTCATAATCAGTCATCCTTCGTGTTTAGTTAACAACTTTAAATAATATTTGATTTGCCAATATTTTACTCATCATACCATTATATTTTTAATATAAGCAAATTAAGATTCTCTTAAATGTTTAAAATGCTTGTAAACATATAACACTCCCAGAATAGCAATAATTGATACAATAAGAATATCAAATTTATGCCACAAATGTTTAAACATTTCCATATTTTGTCCGAACTTTACACCGACATAAACTAGAAGATAACACCAGATAAGGGAACCTAAAAATGTTAAAGAAAAAAATACCCTTTTTTTTGCTTTTAATATACCGGCAGGAAGGGAAATAAAAGTTCTTATAACAGGCAGCATTCTACAGATAAAAAACGCCCAATCACCGTATTTTTCGACCCATTTATCCGCATTGTCCAAATCTTTATGTGATATAAGAAAATATTTTCCGTATTTTTCAAGAAAATGCCGTCCTCCGAAATATCCGAGATAATAGGATGGAATCGAACCCAAAACACATCCGAAAGCTCCTGCCCATGCGGCAACATGAAAATTCATCCCGCCTTTGCTTACAATATATCCGGCAAAAGGAAGTATAGCTTCACTTGGAAGCGGTATATTGCAAGATTCTATTGCCATAAGAAGACTTATACCGAATGGACCCAAATATGTAATAACAAGCTCTATAAAACTTATAAGATAAGATAAAATAAGATTAACAAATTCCATAAATCCTCCAGTACTTTTTCTAATCTATAATATCAAAAATAAGAAAATTATAATTATTATAAAGTAAATCTATTCCATCAACGGAAGTTCCTGCAGCATATTTTTTAATTTAATTGCCGTTCTCGGCATTGGTTCTGCAACTGTTAAACCTACAATATTGTATTCTTTTGATACATCATTAATTACTCTTATAACCTCATTTATTTTCATTCCGTCAGGAACGACTCCGACAGCCGCTATAATTTCAGCAGGATCCAGAACATCCATATCAAAATGAATTACAATATTTTTTGCACCTGTTGATTTAATCCAATCAACTACTTTAGAACTTCCTTGTGAAACTTCTTCACAGGTTAAATGTCTTATCCCGTATTTATCTTGGCGGTCTTTTATTTGTTGTCTTTCCCAATCTCTTAAACCTATAAACAAAATCTTATCCGTTTCAATTTTTGCGGGAAGTTCCGAGATTATCCCTTCATCACCTTTACCCATAATTGCAGCTGCCGCCATGGCATGACAACCGTTATATGTTTTATCTTCCGGCAGTGTTATATCAGGATGCGCGTCAATCCATATCATTGCAATATCATTATTATATTTCTTTGCAAGATAGGTAAACGGAACAACACTTACGGAACATTCACCTCCGAAAGTCAGAATTCTATCGGGGTTTTCTTCTTCAATAATTTTCAAAGCTTCCTTTGTCTGATGCAGTATCTCTTTATATCCGATTATTCCGTTTTCTTCAATTCTATTTATGTTATCGGATACTGCTACGTTTAGTGTTTTATTCTTTGTTTCAGGTGCAAGATAATTCAATAAATATGCACCTAAAACATATCCCTTTGACGCATCCTCAGGTTTTAACCCGGGAACCAGCCTGGCTATATTACCGCCCTGCCACTGCGGATATATTAATCTTATTGTTTTCGTTTTATTCATATCTTTCACCTCTTCTAAATAAACTATATTAAAACCAAAAAAACAAATCTTTTTAAATAAAAAAGGATTTCATATATTTTCTATTATTTTTTCAATATTAAAAACAACCTTTCGGCAATTCGCCTTTATATGCACAAGGAATATTTTTTTCTTTTAAATAATTCATTCCCCATTTATTAAGCTCTATTATTGCCGGAATAAGAGTTTTACCTCTTTTTGTAAGAGAATATTCTGTCTTTGGCGGTACAACCGGATATAGTTTTCTTTTTATTATACCTTCTGCTTCAAGTTCTTTAAGCTGTTGAATTAACATTTTAGGTGTTGAATAAGAAATGAGTTTTTGCAGTTCACTGTATCTTAAAGTTTTATCAATCAAGTGGCCTATTATTACTCCTTTATATTTTCCGCCTATTATATCCATTGTTGCTTCAAGCGGACATTGATATTCTTTTTGTCTTTTTTTTACCATAAACTTCGCCTTTAAAAAATAATATTTGCTTTCATTTTAGTAACTATTATACTAAAAGGTAAGTATTACACAAATAAGTAAATTCTTGTGAAAAGGAAAATATTAAACTAATATTATAAAAAAGGAGAAAATTTATATGCAAATTACACAAATCAGAAATGCAACAATTATAGTAACTTATAATAATACAAAATTTCTGATTGACCCCTGGCTGATGCCAAAAGAAGCAATGGCAGGATTTGAAGCAGGAATCAATTCTCATATCCGCCAGCCCAGAGTTGAATTACCATGGGCAATTGAAAAAATAGTTAATACGGACGCAGTTATAATTACACATATACATCCCGATCATTGGGATGTATATGCAGAGAATGCTATAAATAAAGATATTAAGATATTTGTACAGTCTAATATTGATAAAGAATATATAGAATCAAAAGGCTTTAATAATGTTGAAGTATTAACAGAGGAAGGTATTGAATATAAAAATATTAAATTATATAAAACACTTGCACAGCACGGAAAAAGGGAAATAATAAAACCGCTGTGCGAACAATTTGGACTTCCGTATGATTCTATGGGAGTTATTTTTAAAACAGACAATGAAAAAACATTGTATATTGCGGGCGATACTATTTGGTGCAGTGAAGTTCAAAATGTTCTCAGGAAATACTATCCTGATGTTATAGTTGTAAATGCCTGCGGCGCAACGGTTTTTAATGGTGAAAGAATAATTATGAAAGAATATGATATTGATGAAGTGAGAAAACAAGCTCCGAATGCAACAATTATAGCAAGCCATATGGATACCGTAAGCCATCTTTCAGTTACAAGAAATGACCTCAAAGAATATGCAAAAACCAAAAATATAGAAAATTTGATAATTCCTGCAGACGGAGAAACACTAAATCTGTAACAACAAACTTTACAATAAAGATTAAAATATATAAAATATATAAGCAAATGAATTTTATTGAAGATAAAACTTTCAACACTATTATAAATGAGTTTATAAAATTTCCGCAGGTTCAAGCAGCAGCACTCGGAGGTTCAAATAGAGCTGACACTGCCGATTTAAGTTCAGATATAGATATTTATATATTTATAAATAAAGAAATACCGGTCAACAACAGATTGGAAATTATAAAAAAATATTCATCAAAATATGAAGCAGGCGGCAACTATTTCGGTCCCGGTGATGAGTTTTATGCGGATACAATGAACCGGCAGTTAGATATTATGTATTTTGATAAAAATTGGATTGAAAGTGAAATAGAAAGGGTCTGGATAAACCATAAACCATCTAACGGGTATTCAACTTGCTTTCTGTTTACGATTAAAAATTGCGAAATTCTATATGATAAAAATAAATGGCTTGAATATATAAGAAAGCAGTTAAATACTCATTATCCCGAAGATTTGAAAAAAAATATAATAAAAAGAAATTTAATGCTTTTAAAGGATAAACCTTTTGCTTCGTATTATGAACAAATAGAAAAAGCTTTAACCCGCAAAGATTTTAATAGTGTAAATCACCGCATTTCCGCTTTTATGGCAAGTTATTTTGATATTATTTTTGCATTTAATGAGCTTCTTCATCCCGGCGAAAAAAAGTTGGTCAAATATTCAAAGGAAAATTGCAGAGTATTACCTGAAAATTTTGAGGAAAATATAAACAATTTATTTGTACAGCCAAACCCTGATACTTTAAATATATTAAACGATATGATTTATAATCTTAAAATATGTACAAGCAAAATTTAATTGTAATGTTAACACTTAAAGATCGTGTAAATTGTTTCTGCAAATAAATTTTTTGATAAAATTGCAGGTTTTTATGTTTTTACACAAAAAAAAGCCACTTGTTAAGTGGTCTATTTCTGCATCCTAATGGTCTCTTTTGTGTTTATTATTTAGGAGTTTATATGTGTTCGGGGTTGTAACGTTTCAATTAGTGTTTTATTTACACTTAAATCTTACATTATTATTATGGCACATATAACAATTTTGTCAAGTGTTAAATTTACACTATATTAAGTAATGTAAATTTCTAATCTTATTTCAGAGCCAAAAGTCTTTTATATTCTGATTTTAAATATTTAGAATTTCTGGGATATTCTATAAAACTCCAAGGTAAATTTTCTTCATAAATATTATCATTATCACCAAAAATATTTAAGCCGTATATATCTTTATAAGCTTTCTTAAAAGCACCTATACTTCCGCCGTCATTATAAGCAGCAATAAGAAACGGTGTTAAAACTCTTGAGCCTCTTGACAAAATATATTGAATACTATCCCATTTTGCGCTTGATGTTCTCGCTTTTATTCCGATTTTGGCAAATTGTTTCTTTATATATTCATTCTTTTTTTCAATTATATTTATATTTTCTCTTTTTGCATATTGAAAAGGAGTATGTGCCTTAGGCACAAAAGTAGAAAAACTGGGAGTTAATAAAAAACCTTTATATTTTTGTTTTATTTCTCTGCATAAATCAACAAACTCATCCAAATCTTCATATGTTTCAGTCGGAAGCCCTATTATACCGTACATTTTTAAGCCTTTAAATCCGTATTTATTCATTTTATCAACGACATTAATAATATCGTTTTTATTTAAATGTTTATTTATAACTTGTCTTAATCGTTCACTTCCTGCTTCAATTGCTATAGTTGCGGTTTTTTGCCCGCACTTGCGGAGCATTTCAAACATTTTATCCGATACATAATCAGCCCTTAAAGAAGATACCGTTACTTCAAGACTTCTGCCTTTATCAGCTTTATCCGTAATATAATTACATATATTATCTATTTGAGGATGCGAACAGATTTGTGCTCCCAGCAATGCGATTTTATCGGTATATTTCAGTCCCGTTTCAAGTTTATCAATAATTGCTTCATACGGAACAAATCTTACCGGAGTGTTTATAAAAGATGTAAGACAAAATCCGCAGCTGTTAGGACAGCCCCTTTCAATTTCAATTATGTAAGTATCCGGGAAAAAACTCTCTTCAGTAAGAATAGGAGTTGCAACACATTCTTTCAAATGCGAATGAGCTTTTTTTACCTTATAATTTTTATCTTTTTTTTGAGGTATATATACACCTTCTATTTTACTTAAGAGTTCTAACCTTTCGGATTTTGATTTATCCTTATTATCACGCAGAATTTCAAAAATCTTTTTAATGTTCGGTTCCGCATCACCTATCATAATAAAATCAAAAAAATCGGCAAAAGGTTCCGGATTTGCACTCACAACAGGTCCTCCCGCATATATAAGCGGCATATCATCATCCCTGTCTTTTGATAAAAAAGGAATATTATATTTTTCTAAAATTTCTAAAATACCGAGATAATCAAGCTCAAACGAAAAAGAAAATGCTATTATATCAACATTAACGGGATTTATATATGTTTTTTCAGTATCCGTAAAAATCCTTTCCGCACAGACACCATTAATAGCATCAATTTGTTGGAAAACAGTTAAATAACCGAGTGCAGACATCCCAAATCTGTATACTGCCGGAAAAGCACACCATACGTTTAATCCGGTTTTTTCAGCTTTATTAGGACAATAAAGAAAAATCTCGGGCATTATTTCTCTTCTTCTTCTATTTTGTCTTTTCTGTTATTTATGGTTTTCAAATACAATTCATCAAATAAAGTGAGAAGCATTGCAGCTATTGCAGGAGAGATTATAACCCCCCAGACTCCGAGGAACTGGGCCGCAATTAAAAAAGCAAATATTATTATTAAAGGATGTAAATCCAAAAATTTCCCGAAGACAAGCGGTCTTACAAAGTTATTGGAAATCCACTGGGCAGCAAGATATACTACTGCCGTAAGAATAATGATAATCCAGCCCTGCGGCGACGCACATAATATACCCAGTATAAAAGCCAATGTAGGACCGACTATAGGAACAATATCAAGTATTCCTGCTATTAAACCAAGCAATATTGCGTATTCAACTCTCAGCAGCATTAAACCTGCAGCCGTAAAAACAGCTACCGTTGTCATTGAAAGAACCTGTGCAATTACATAGCCGCCGACTTTATGCTCTATATTTTCATATACTTCTTTAGCTTTTTGTTTCATCTTAGGCGGAAACATTGTCATTATTGAATCTCTTATAAGATTTTTTTCATATGTCATATAAAAAACAATTACACCCATTGTAATTATTATCGTGATTGTTTCCATTAATGCAACAGTAAAATTAATTGATTTATTTACTAATCCCGAAGCTAATTGTGATGAAGTACTTGTAATTGTATCTACATTAATATATTCAATAAGAGTTTTTCCCATAACAGTTTTATTACTCAGGAAATAAATTGTTTTTTTCACTAAACCCGGAATACTGAGAATTAATTGCTGTATTTCTTGGATAGATATTGTAACTATCGGAATAAGAAATAAAAGAACAATAAGAATAGTTCCGATAATTACTATTGTAGACGCCAAACCTCGCGACATATATTTACCGAGTTTATCAACAGCAGGATTTAAGGAGCATGCCAGTACAAAAGACGCAAATGCAAGAAGTGCTATACTTTTTATTTGAATAATAAACCAGACTAAAAATAATACAAGCAGTATAAACATTATATTTTTAAGATTAATATTTTTACTCCAAAACATTTACGATGCTCCTTTATTAACAAAAGCAATTATATCATGTTTATACTTTAAAGTAATTAATAAGAAACTGTCATATAAGATAATTTCTATTATTAAGTGTTATTTAATATCGGAGCTTTTATCAATTAATTCCTGAAGCAATTTTCTTACTGTTTTCTGCTGTTCTAAAGTTGCATTACCGCCGATACATCCGCCTTCACAACACATAACCTCTATCAGATTGCCGTCAGGACAGATTCCGTCTTTTGCATATTTTCTAAGCTGCTTAATCGTATCTTTATTAAGACAATTTATTATACATGATTTAACTTCAATACAATTATCAGATGCTTTTTCAACACCACCTGCAACACCTCCCGTTACACCAAAATTTCTTCCCTGTTTAGAACTTTCTGTTTCAAACCCTGTTTCTTCACATTCTTCTACATTAATATTTTTAGCGGTTAAAAGTGCATGAAGCTCTCTATAATTCATTAAATAATCAACATTTTCATTTTCCAGAACTTCCCGTCTTTTTGCAACACAAGGACTTATAAAGATAATCTTTGCACCGGGATGTTTTTTTCTTACTATTTTAGCAATATAATACATTGGTGTTTTTGTATCTGAAGCATATTTATTTATTTCCGTTAAATGTTTTTTTCTTAATTCGTTATAACCAGCACAACAGGAGGTTGTCATAAAAGACTCTCCTTTTTGCATTCTTTCTTTAAATTCTTCAGCTTCATTTAAAGTTGTTACGTCCGCACCTTGAGCAACCTCATAAACATCAGAAAATCCCGCCTTTATCATTGCCGTTTTAAGCTGATAAATATTTCCCTTAAATTGTCCGACTATTGAAGGAGCAATCATAGCTATTACTTCTTTTTTTGTTTTTATATTTTTAAGAATGTCTATTAATTGGCTTCTTTCATTAATAGCACCAAACGGACACCTTTTTACACATCTTCCGCAGGAAATACATTTTTCATGATCTATTTTTGCCAGTCCGTTTTCATCTTTTTCAATGGCGCCTACAGGGCATGTATCCTCACAAGGAACCGCTATTTTGACTATAGCGTTGTACGGACATGCTGCCATGCACATTTTGCAGTTTTTACATTTTGAACTGTCTATATGTGATTTCCCGTTTACGATACTTATTGCTCCGAATTTACACGCACTTATACAAGATCGTGCAACACAACCCTGGCAGAGATTTGTAACATACATTTGATTCGGAACGCAGCCTTTACAAGCAGCACCTATTACCGTTAAAACTTTTCCATCCGTTTTATCTCTTTCAAGAGCCATTTTTGCATATTTTGACAATGATGTCTCTTCATTATCATCTTCTATAGAAAAACCGAGATCGGCAATAACCCTGTCTCTTAAAATTGCTCTCTCTTTATATATACAGCATCTGAACGGAACATCAGAACCTTTAGGACGCATATCATAAGGAATCAACCTCGTTTTTTCCTCAAAATCATCTGAAAAGAATGCTTTTGTTAATCTTATTAAAACTTCCTGTTTAAGCGCTATTGTTCCGGTATTATCCATTTCCTGACTCACTTTGACTGAATACAGCAAAATTATAACATAAAGATTTATCAGACAAAGATTAATACTAAATTTATTTCAGAAAAACACATGTATTAAAATTAAAAAAAATATTGTATAATCAGTTGTCAAAGAAAGGAGATTATTATGTGGAAAAATGATGTAGACATTAATCAAGTCGTTGAATTGCGAGTAAAACCCAATGTATATTTCGGATTTGGGGCAATTCATAAAATAGAAGAAATTGCAAAAGATTTAAAATCAAAAGGAATTGATAAAATACTTGTAGTTTCTGGTCGCAACGCATATAAAAGCTCAGGCGCATGGGATGTTATAGAAAAAGCATTACAAGAAAATAATATAGCCTATACAAATTATGCTGAGGTAACACCAAATCCTACAGTTGATGCTGTTGATGCAGCAGCAAAACAAGGAAAAGAATTCGGAGCTAAAGCCGTTATGGGTATAGGCGGCGGTTCTCCGATTGATGCCGCAAAATCCGTTGCAATCATGCTTGCAAATGAAGGAGTAAGTGCAAGAGATATTTATGAATTTAAATTCATACCGGAAAAAGCAGTACCTATCATTGCAATTAACTTAACACACGGGACAGGTACCGAAACCAACAGATTTGCGGTTGTTACAATTCCCGAAACAGAATATAAACCGGCTATTGCATATGATTGCATATATCCTTCATATTCAATAGATGATCCTGCTTTAATGATGAATTTATCACCAGAGCAAACAATTTACGTTTCAATTGACGCCGTAAATCATTCTATAGAAGCAGCAACAACAAAAGTTGCATCTCCTTTGTCAATTTCAACGGCAAAAGAGTGTATAGAACTTGTTGCAAAGTACCTGCCCAAGATTAATGCAAATCCTCAGAATAAAGAAGCAAGGTATTTTCTTTTATATGCTTCTGTTCTCGGGGGTGTAAGCTTTGATAATGGATTATTGCATTTTACACATGCTTTGGAACATCCTTTAAGCGGAGTAAAACCAAAACTTTCGCACGGTCTTGGCTTAGCAATGATTTTACCTGCCGTTATTAAATATATATATCCGGCAAAAGCAAAAACATTGGCATCTCTGTTTTCAACAATTATTCCGGATTTAAAAGGAACACCGGATGAAGCTGAATACGCTGCAATAAAGATTGAAGAATGGTTATACAGTGTAGGAATCAAGAAAAAACTTGCGGATGAAGGATTTAGTGAAGCAGATATTGATAAACTTGTAAATCTTACATTTGAAACACCTTCGTTGGCAGGTTTGGTTTCCATTGCTCCCGTTGATGGAACAAAAGAAGTAGTAAGAGCTATATTTACGGAATCTTTACATCCGTATACAAAATAATTTAAAAATTTCTTAAAAAGTTTTTATGAGAGGATATATAAATCCTCTCTTTTTTATGCTAATATTTATATGTAAAAGTCCGGGTGGCGAAATTGGTAGACGCGCATGATTCAGGTTCATGTGTCTTGCGACATGTGGGTTCAAGTCCCGTCCCGGACACCATTAAAAAAGAAGGTTTAAGCCTTCTTTTTATTTATTATATATCTAATTTTTACACAGTCCCAACGGTCTCAAAATTCCAATCATTCCTTCTGCCGCAATATCTTTTATTATTTTTCCCTCTTCATTAAAATAATAAAAATTCATAACACTTGTTTTAATTTTTATATTTGAAGCTAAAAGCCCCATAAATTCGCCATCATGAGTTCCCGTTAATGTCCAGCGGACAGCTGCTCTGTTTTCATCAACTATTATCTCCTCCAACTTCCATTGAACATCGGAAAAGCCTTTTCTCATCCAATATACAACAGATAAATATCCTTTACCCCCATATAATGTTTCAGGTGAAGCCGGTGTATAAAATGAAGCATCTTCGGCTATTAATTCTTGTGCTAATTTTTCGTCAGCAGTATTAATCATTATTTCAAATTTTTGCATTATATTTTTATTGCGTTCAATTCTGCTCATATAATATATCCTTTTTATGATTTTATTATAATTAGATATCTAACCATGGTCAAGTGATTTTATTTTTTTAAATATTTTTATTTATTAATGAAATATTTTTTGGGCTATATATGCCTATTTTGTATTGTATTCAATACGGCATGGGCATTTGCTATTTTACAAAAAAATGCAATAAAATATAAATAAGAATTAGAAAGAATTAAATATCAATTAACGGTATGCATAAGAAAAATCTATATTTATATTGCAATACGGCATTATTAATATCTGCCTTGATTTCAGGCTTGTCTTTTGTTGCACAAAAACTCGGAATGTATTATGTAGGACCTTTTACATTTAATACATTAAGATGTTTTATAGGTGTTATAACTTTATTGCCTGTTATGTTAATATTTAGCCGCTTTATTTCCGTACATACGGAATCTTATTCAAAGAAAGACGTACTAAAAGGCGGTATAATTGCAGGAATTGTTTTATTTATTGCATTCTCTGTAAATCAGTATTGTATGATATATGCAGATGCCGGCAAAGCCGGTTTTATCACATCTTTATATATAATATTTGTACCTGTTATAACTGTTTTTTTGAAACAAAAACTCCAAACGAACGTAAAATTGAGCATTATAATTGCATTAATAGGATTATATCTGTTATGTGTAAAAGAAACCATACAATTTAAAATCTGGGATATTCTGCTTGTTGTTAGTGCATTTTTTTTCGCTTTACATATTATAACGGTAAGCTATTATTCTAAAAGAGCCGATGCGGTTAAACTTGCAGCTTTTCAATTTTTTGTTGCAGGATTTCTATCAATGCCCTTTATGTTTTTTATTGAACATCCGACAGTAAATATGATTATTTCAGGCTGGAAGCCAATTTTATTTATAGGCATCATTGTAACCGGCGTCGCATATACACTTCAAAACTTCGGACATAAAGCGACAAGAGCGGTTCTTGCCACATTAATTTTAAGCTCAGAAGCTGTTTTTGCAGTAATAGGCGGTGTTCTCATACTCGGAGAAACATTGTCTTTAAAAGAAATTTTAGGCTGTTTTATTATGCTTACAGCCATTGTTATTTCCCAAATTCCAAACAAACGAAACATTAAAACAAAGGAGAAAATCAAATGAAAAAACAAATTTCAAACCAAACATTTGATGAAGAGCGCTCTTTGTACAATCTGCATAACACGGAAGTACTAAACTGTAAATTTGAAGGACCGGCTGACGGAGAGTCCGTATTAAAAGAATGCAGAAATTATACCGTAAAAAATTGTTCTTTTTCATTAAGATATCCTATGTGGCATGCAAAACATTTTACTCTGGAATCTTCTGTAATGGATGATAGAACAAGAGCACCGCTATGGTATTGTTCCGACGGTAAAATGTCAGATTCTAAAATTGAAGGTATAAAGTGCCTCAGAGAATGCAAGAATATTCAAATCAACAACTGCAATATAAAATCGCCGGAATTCGGATGGAGATGTAAGAATATCAGCATAACAAATTCAACCATAGACGCAATGTACTTTTTATTTGAATCTAAAAATATTGAAATTGAAGATTTGAATATGACAGGTAAATATTCTTTTCAATATATGAAAAACCTTCATATAGTAAATTCAAATCTGGATACAAAAGATGCATTCTGGCATAGTAAAAATATACTGGTGGAAAATTCTTTAGTTAAAGGCGAATATCTCGGGTGGTTTAGCGAAAATTTAACTTTTATTAACTGCAAAATTACAGGAACCCAGCCACTATGTTACTGCAAAAACCTGAAACTTATAAACTGTATAATGGAAGATACGGATTTATCTTTTGAATATTCTGAAGTGGAGGCTGATATAAAAGGATATATAGAATCCGTTAAGAACCCGAAATCAGGAACAATAACCGCAGACAGCATAGAGAAAATCATTATGGAAGATGCAATAATGAAATGCAACGGTAAAATTATTATAAGAGATAAAAAAATCCCGGCATAGAAAGGAAAAAATATGATAAAAAAATTATTTACATTACTATTATTAATTTTGTTAACTCAAAATCTTTCATTAGCCGTAACCGTCCAAAACAATGACAAAAATAAAACAAGAGAAAATATTTGTAAAGAAAATTACAAAACTCTTTTTAACAGTGAAGCTTTAGTCCAAACCGGTGATGATCCGGATATGACGGCTATATTACAAAAATACATATTTGGTGAAATATTCACAATAGGAAATCTTGATATAAAAACAAGAGAAATGATAACCGTTACTTCCTTAACAGTTCAACAGACACTTCCGCAATTAAAAGCACATATTAATGCAGCATTGAATGTCGGTGTATCACCTGTCGAACTTAGAGAAACTATTTATCAATGCGCCCCGTTTATAGGTTTTCCAAAAACATTAAATGCCCTTAGTGTATTAAATAGTGTATTCAAAGAAAAAGGAATTAAAACACCTCTAAAAACAACTGCAACAGTGAAAGAAAATGAACGATATCAAAAGGGATTTGAAATACAAAATCCGATATACGGAAATGAAATAAAAACGGGAATGGCCGATCTTCCTGAAAATATGGGGGAAAAAGTTGCCGATTTTCTGACCGAAGTATGTTTCGGAGATTTTTATACGAGAGAAGGACTTGATATAAAAACAAGAGAACTTCTTGTTATAAGTATTCTCGTAACTACAGGAGATACGGATGTATTAAAAAGTCATATTAAAGGAAATTTAAAAATAGGAAATACCGAAGAAACAATAACCGCAGCAATAATTCAATGCCTGCCTTATGTCGGATTTCCCGATACTTTAGCTGCATTAAGAGTAATGAAAGAAGTAATTGCAAAATCAAAATAAAACATATATTTATAAGTTTGCAAATAAAAACATAATAAAAAAGCTGTTTTTTCTATTTATTTTAATATAATCGGATGATATATATTATTGACTTAGAGTAACTCTCATTTTTTATAATATAACCATAACAAAAAGGAGAAAGAGATTAATGACAAATACTCAAACCGATGCCGTACAAATTTATATAATAAACGGCAGCCCGCGAAAATCATGGAATACCGCAAAGATGTGCGAAAGTTTTCAAAATGGTGCACAAACAGCGGGAGCTACAACAGAAATAATTAACCTTTACGACATAAATTATAAAGGCTGTTACAGTTGTTTTGCCTGTAAAATTAAAAACGGTAAATCATACGGGAAATGCGCATATCCTGATGAATTGAAAGAAATTTTGGAGAAAGTCTCAAACGCCGAAGGGTTAGTTCTTGCATCACCAATTTATTTCGGAGGAGTAACGGCACAAATGCGTGCTTTTATTGAGCGGCTTCTTTTTCCGGTTTTTGTTTATGACAAAGCCGGTTCTAAAATTCCTCCCAAAAAACTAAAGACTGCACTTATATATACAATGAATGTTAAACCGGACAGGTTTAAAAGCTGGTTTGTAGGATTGGATAATACGGGACCTATCGGCTTATTTGAAAAATGGATTGAAATGACATACGAAAAACCTGAGATTCTATGTGCATATGATACACTTCAATTTAGCGATTATGATAAATATGTTGCCGATGTTTGGGATGTAGAAGAAAAGAAAAACTACAATACCTATGAATTTCCGAAAGAACTTCAAGCTGCAT
>CAZNEN010000014.1:0-50510 GCA_964572355.1 uncultured Muribaculaceae bacterium | reverse complement strand
CAATGAAACTGTATTTTTTGAGTTTGATGAAAAAAATTGAAAACAAAAAAATAAATGTTTAAAATATTTGAGATTAACTTAATAAATATTATTAAATATTTTTGAAAGAGTAATATTTGAAAAAGCCTGCAAAATTTACTTTATTAGAAATCTAGTCAATATATTTACCGTCAAACAACTCTTTAACCATTGCAGCTTGGCTTGAAGAATCAACAGGCTTTAAAGATTTTGATTCTTCCGATTTTTTTTCTATAAAAGCATGGTATTCTTCTTCTTCCTGTTTTATTGTATTTTCTTCCTGATTTATATTCACAGCAGCAGAGGTTATAGGAATTGTTTTTTTTGATAAATCAATGTTATCCGACACAATTATTTCGATATTCGGATTCTTAATATTTAAATATTTAGAAACAGCGTCAATAAGTGCTTGTTTTTTCGACCCTTCCTTTGCCTGTTTTACAAACATTTCTTTTTTAAAAGCGATTGTAATTTTGCTTTCGCTGATTTCGACAGGATGTGCAAGATTGGAATAGAAAGCTCTGTTTGGCGGACTATCTATGCTTTGAAGTATAGATATCCATAATTTTTCCGTATCAATGTTTTCAGATTTCACATTTTCTACCGGATTATAGGGTGTGCTTTTTTCTTTATGTTTATTTTCTATAGCCGGTACTGTAGGGTGTGATTCGGGTTTTAATTCTTCTTTTATGCCATCAGGAGTCTTTACTTCTTGTAATTTATCCGGTTTAACGGATTTAACAGAAACAGGCACCTGTGTTTCTGCAGGGACAGCAGCGGAATAATTCCCATCTTGAAGTTTTTTCTCCAGCATTTGAATTCTGGTCAATAAATTATCTGCGGAAGGCAGGTTTTTATAATTTGTTAAATCTATAATACAAAGTTCCAGCCACAGATATTTATCGGTTGTTTCTTTTATCTGAACAGCGTAATAAGAAAGTTTGTCTATAATCCGAATAATTTCCGAAACCGAAAACCTCTCTGCCTGAGGGTTTATTTTATCGTAATTTATTTCATTTATTTGTGTCAGAGAATATATTAATTCTTTATTATTACAATTTTTAAAAATCATTAAATCTCTGAAATATTGAATTAAGTTAGTAACAATCTGAACGGGTTCATTTCCTTTGGAATAAATATTGTCTATAAGCACAACAGATTTTGAACAGTTCGCTTCAATAATGCAGGATGTTATTTCATATAAAGCATCGTATGAAATTTTGCCTAATATTTCATTAATGTCATTTGTATTAATCTGTTTATTAATACCGAGAACACTAATCTGATCCAAAAGAGCTAGTGCATCTCTCATTCCGCCCTGCGAGTTTTTAGCAATCGAATACAATGCATCTTTTGAAATATTAATATTTTCCTGTTCCGAAATGTATTCGAGCCGTTTTACCAAATCATCCGTAGTAATTCTTCTGAAATCAAATCTCTGGCATCTGGATATTATTGTATCCAGAACTTTATGCGGCTCTGTTGTAGCAAGAATAAATATTACATTCTCGGGCGGTTCTTCAAGTGTTTTAAGCAACGCATTAAAAGCATGGTTAGAAAGCATGTGGACTTCGTCTATTACATATATTTTGTATCTGCCGTTTACCGGGACATACTGTATTTTTTCAAGAATAGCCTGAGTATCTTCAACGCTTCTGTTGCTTGCTGCATCTATTTCAATAACATCAACGGGAATAGAATTCATAATATCAAGGCATGCGGGACATTTTCCGCAGGGATTAAGTGTCGGGCCTTCTTTACAATTTAAAGACTTTGCAAGTATTCTGGCAGATGAAGTCTTTCCGGTTCCTCTGGGTCCGCAAAGCAAATATGCATGGGCTATACGGTTGAGTGAAATTGCGTTGCTTAATGCCTGAACTATATTTTCCTGTCCTATAAGGTCATGAAAAGTCTGCGGTCTGTATTTTCTGTAAAGAGGAATATATTTTGTTTCCAATTGCCTGCTCCATAAATATTTGCTAGTATTTATTATATCTTAATTAAGAAAAATATGCTCGCTATGAAAACAATAAAACCGAAAAAATTAAATAAAGGCGATACAATAGGCATTTTGGCGGTATCCGGGAGGATAAAAGAATTTGAAAGAATAAATAGGGCAAAATGTTTTTTCGAAAATCAGGGATATAGAACGGTAATTTCGAATACATGCAAAACTTCGCACAGATATATGGCGGGTATTGATGATGACGATTGTATTAAAAATTTGCATGGTTTTTTTAAAAATAAAGAAATAAATGCAATTGTATGTGCACGCGGCGGCTACGGCGTCTTAAGACTTATAAATAAAATAAATTGGGATATTATAAAAGATAATCCTAAAATTTTTGCAGGGTATTCCGATATAACAATCCTGTTAAATATGATTTATAAAAAAACCGGATTAATAACTTTCCATAGTGCTATGGCAAACGGTGACTTCGGAGATGTTATTGAAGAATATACAAAAAACGGATTTTTTTACGCTCTTGAAGGCCGAACAATAAATCTAAATGCACAAAACAGCAAAGTTTTTTATAAAGGAGCCGCACAAGGCAGGCTGTGGGGCGGAAATCTTTCTTCTCTTGTATCTCTTTGCGGTACGAATTTTATTCCGGATGAAGATTTAATTTTATTTCTTGAGGATCTTAATGAACCTGTTTATAAAATAGACAAAATGCTTACTCAGCTTTTTAATATGGAAAAAATAAAGAAACATGTTAAAGGAATAGCATTAGGCGAATTTAAAGATATTGAGGATAAAAACCGGCTTGATGAAGTAATATCCGAATTTGCATACTTCTTAAAAATTCCTGTATGTGACGGATTTAAAATAACTCACGGAAAAATAAAAGATACCTTTCCGTATGCCGTAAAAGTAACTTTTTATTCGGAAAAAGGATTAATTGTTTTTGATGAAAACTATGTAATTTAAATAAAAAGGAGAATATTGTGAAAATAGCATTTTATGCTTTGCGGAAATTTGATGAGTTAGAATTATGTAAAAAATTTGGTAATAAATATAATGTTGAGTTTGTTTGGACAAGTGAATATCCTTCAACAAAAAACTTAAATTTAACGGAAGGCTGTGATGCTGTTAGCATTGTTCCATGCGAAATAACAAAGGAATATATTGATACTTTTTCATTTTACGGTATTAAATATATTTTGTGCAGGAGTATAGGGTACGATCATATTCCGCTGGAATATATAAAATCAAAGGGAATGAAAGCCTCAACTGTAAGCTATCCGCCTGAATGTGTTGCAGATTATGCAATAATGCTTATGCTTATGACGGCGAGAAAAATGAATCAAATAATGATAAGAGCCTATGCACAGGATTATTCGCTAAAAGGAAAAATGGGCAAAGATTTATGTGATTGTACCATAGGAATTATAGGAACGGGAAATATAGGAAGCACGGTTATTAAACATTTATCCGGATTTGGCTGCAAAATTCTCGCATATAATAAATTCGGAAAAAACAAAGAATTAGAAAAATATGCACAATATGTTGATCTTGAAGAACTGTACAAAAACAGTGATATTATATCTTTGCATGTTGCTTCAAATTCCGAAACTTTTCATATGATTAATGAAGACTCCATAAACATGATGAAAGAAGGTGTTATTATTATAAACACGGCAAGAGGAACACTGATTGATTCAAAAGCATTAATAAAAAACATTAAATCAGGCAAAATAAGCGCAGCGGGGCTTGATGTTATAGAAGATGAAAACGGACTTTATTATTATAACAGAAGCGGAGATATTATTAATAATGATGAACTTTCTATGCTAAGGAGCTTTCCTAATGTTATTGTTACACCGCATACCGCTTTCTATACAGAAACTACAGTTTCTAATATGATAGAGAAATCTTTCGAAGCAGTATATTATTATCGAAATAAACAGGTAAATCCATATGAAATAAATGCATGATTTTTAATATATTCCGTAATTTAAAAATAAAAATGAACTATTTAAAAATATTCTCGTTTTATATAGAAAGAAATCAGAAAAAAGAAATTTTTTTATTCGTGAGATAAAGTCCAAATAATACTTATTTATTCGATAACAGAACTCTCGGTGATTTAGAAATTAAATCACCTTTTTATTATCAAAAACTTATTGACTCTAAAAAATGTTCTTGGTATGGTATAAAGGAATTGGACAGATGCGTCTGTAGCTCAGCAGGTAGAGCACTCCCCTTTTAAGGGATAGGTCGCGCGTTCGAATCGCGCCAGACGCACCATTTAAAAAGCCTCTGTTTCAGAGGTTTTTATTTTTTACTTATATTGGACTTTATTTACATTATCTCTTACGGAATAAAAACGGTTATTGAATATATTAATAACCCAGGTTAATTTGCTCTATTATTTCTTCTGCTTCCTGTTTTGTTTGTTCTTCTTCCGGAAGTTTTTTATCTTTAAACAGATATTTATATTTGGCTTCTTCCAGTTCTTGCGCGTTATCGGGATGTTTTGCAGAGTCATATTCATTTAGTTTATTCATAACTTCACGTGACTTTGAGTTTAAATGGAAACAAATTTTATAATAAAGTTCCGCATTTTCTAAATCTCCGAGTTTTTCATAACATTTAGCACTTTGAAGATTTGTATCAAAATCGCGTAAAAATCCTGATGCAAGTGCCAGTTTATAATATTCTATTGCTGTTGAATACTCTTGAAAGCTGTAGAAAAAGTCGCCCATAGCTTTTTGAAGTTTGGGATCAGACGGGTTCATATTATAAGCTTTTAATACATATAATTTAGCTTCGCTTCTATCCTGAAGCATTTGATTTACCGTAGACATACCTAAAAGAGCTTTTATATTAAGCGGGTTTTTATCATATTCTTCCTGATACAATATTCTTGCTTTGTGTATGTATTCATAGCTTTCTTCAGGAACGGATGTTGTTTTTGCTCTCCTTATATAATTTTCCGCACGTGAGAAATTATCTGCAATTGCTGAATTTGTCAGAAAAAGAAAACACAAAAGAATATATATATATTGCAAGCAAATTTTTTTCATAAACTATCTTAATATAATCACTTTAACTATTTATATAAATAATAATAGTATGTTATAAATATTTCAAGGTCGGTTAAAAGGTGTAAAGATAGATGCAAGAGTTCGGAGTTTTATTTATATTTTCTTCTTTATCCGTGATTTTGGGCTTAATTATGCTTTGGTGTTCGATATTGGCAGCTCCGAGAGCCGGAAATCCAGAGAAAAATTCGCCTTATGAATGCGGAATTGATGTAAAAACTGATGCGAGAATAAAATTTAACATTCAGTTTTTTGTTTTTGCGATTTTATTCCTTATTTTTGACATTGAAACAATATTTATTTTCCCGTTCGCTTTAAGTTTTGATATTCTCGGAGTTTTTGTATTTATTGAAACTGCAATATTTTTATTTTTCCTTCTGGCAGGACTTGTATATGCAATAAAGACAGGGATGTTAAGGTTCAGATAATATGAATATAGTGCTTACATCATTAAATTGGATATATAATCAAACCAGAGCCAATTCACTGTGGCCGCTTACTTTTGCAACATCATGCTGCGGTATTGAAATGATGTGTGTATCGGCTGCGGATTATGATGTGGCAAGATTTGGCTCCGAAGTATTCAGGGCTTCACCCAGGCAGTCAGATTTACTTATAATAGCAGGAACAATCACACATAAAATGGCTCCAGTTCTTTTAAAACTGTATGAACAGATGGCGGAGCCTAAATATGTAATAGTTATGGGAGCATGCGCATGTTCAGGTGGCATGTTCGCAAATGATTCTTATTCGGTTGTATACGGTGCTGATAAAATAATTCCGGTTGATATTTATCTTCCCATGTGTCCTCCAAAACCTGAGGCTCTTATTGATGCTATTATGAAATTGCAGTCCGAAATAAAAAAAGAATCAATAACAGACAGAAAAAACATTATTGCTTTTCATAAATCAAATCTTTTTAAAGCGGATGATTGTGATATTCTGACTAAAAAAGAAAATATTCAAATCTTCAAAATGGGGATATAGCTATGTTTGAAGACTTAAAAGAAAAATTTGAAATAATAAAAGAAAATACAATCATTTCCGATATAAAACGGTTTTATGTATTCGCAAAAGATGCAGCTGATGTTTTGAATTTTTTGAAAATATCACCTTCTTATTTATTTAACCGTCTTGACTGTATTTATGCAAAAGATATCAAAACGGAATTTGAATTAACATATATTTTAAACTCTGATAATTATCAGTATAAGCTTGCTGTAAGCTGTAATCTTGCATATGACAACGCTCAGATAAAATCAGTAAGCGGCATATATAAGAGTGCTGACTGGGATGAGCGCGAAATATATGACTTATTCGGTATAACTTTTATTAATCATCCGGATTTAAAAAGAATCCTCCTGCCTGATGCTTTTAAAGGACATCCTTTAAGAAAAGACTATAAAATGGAGGATGAAAGGCTGAGGTGGAATTATGAATAGTGTTGGTGCTAACATAATGGAAATAAATATAGGACCTCAGCATCCTTCAACACATGGTGTTTTAAGGCTAAAAGTTACACTTGAAGGCGAAAAAATACTTAATATTGAACCTGTTATCGGATATCTGCACAGGGGCATGGAAAAAATGGCAGAGAACAGAAATTATGTTCAATATCTGCCCGTTGTTGACAGGATTGACTATTTATCAGGTTTTTTCTGTTCATATACATATGTTAATGCTGTTGAAAAGTTAATGAATATTGAAATTCCTTTAAAAGCAAAGTATATAAGAACTCTTACAATGGAGATGAACAGAATAATGTCGCACCTGCTCTGGCTCGGTTGTTACTTGCTGGATTTGGGTGCAACATCACCTTTATTTTATGCTTTTATAGAAAGAGAAAAACTCCTGAATATTCTTGAAGACTTGACCGGTGCAAGAATGATGTATAATTACTATACTTTTGGCGGTGTAAAAAAAGATATCCCTATTGATATACTTAAAAGAATATATGATTTTGCAATGAATTTCCCTTCTGCCGTAAAAGAATATGAGGACTTGATTTCGGACAATCCTATTTTTATATCAAGAACTATGAAAAAGGGTTTATTGACAAAAGAAACAGCGCAGCAGTATTCCATAACCGGTGCAAATCTGAGAGCTTCGGGAGTGGCTAAAGATTTGAGAAAGGATTCTCCTTATCTTGTATACGATAAGCTGGAATTCGATATCCCCGTCAAACAAACAGGCGATTCATACTGCAGATACCTTGCAAGAATAAATGAAATGAAAGAAAGCAATAAGATAATTTTGCAATGTACTGACCTGTTACTATTAAATGAGAAGGATAAAGAAATAAATCAAAAATTAAATCCGCTTGCAATAAAGCCGGAAGGTGAAGTAATATCGGAGGTTGAATCTTCAAGAGGATTAATGCAGTGCATAATTTCTGCCGACGGAAGTTTGAATCCTTCAAGAGTTAAATGGCGCCCCCCTTCTTTTTATGCTGCTCAATTAATAAATACCATATCAAAAAATTATTTATTGCCCGATCTAATGGCTATTTTCGGAAGTCTTGATATAATTATGCCGGAGGTAGACAGATAATGAGCCTATTTTATCTGATTTATTTTGAATTTATGCGTCAGATTAATATTCCTGACTGGTTAATCATAATATTATGGCATATTATAAGTTTTTGCTTTGCTGCTATACTTCTGATTTTTATAGTACTGTTTCTTGTATTATTTGAAAGAAAGTATCTTGCATTTTTCACCAGAAGAAAAGGCCCTAACAGGGTGGGATTATACGGCTGCCTTCAAACTGCGGCTGACGGATTAAAAATACTTTTTAAAGAAAATATTCTTCCTTCAAAAGCAGATAAGTTTTTATATTTCTGCGCTCCTTTGCTTGTTTTCTCGCCTATTATGGCTGTTTACTGCCTGATTCCGTACGGAGAAGATTTTATAGCATATAATTCCTGCTGCGGTATAATTTTATTTATGGCAATTTTATCGCTGCCGCCTTTGGGTGTGCTGTTTGCGGGATATTCAAGCGGAAATAAGTATTCCGTAATAGGCGGCATTCGTTCCTGTGTCCAGTCAATAAGTTCGGAAATTCCGATTTTTATTGTACTGTCAGGGATAGTTCTGATAACAGGTTCAATGAACTTAAATGAAATAATAAAAGCGCAGAGCGGAATATTTTTAAACTGGAATATTTTTCCTTCCATTCTCGGATTTGTTATCTTCTTAATCTGTTCGCTTATTGTTATGAACAGAATTCCTTTTGATTTTCCGGAAGCTGAAAGTGAACTCACTGCAGGATATAACAGCGAGTACTCCGGTATGAAGTTTGCAATGTTTTTTCTGGGTGAATATGCTTTAACATTTATTTTCTCCGCTTTTATTGCCGTTCTGTTTTTAGGCGGATATAATTCTCCTTTTGGGGTTTATGTTGCCGACTTACTTAATATGCCTTTAATTTCCGGCGCTATAGTTAAAAATGTCGAACAATTTTTCTGGCTGATAATAAAAACTTACATACTAATATTACTAATTATGTGGTTCAGGGCATCATATCCGAGATTAAGACAGGCGGATGCAATTGAATTCTGCTGGTATATACTTATTCCTCTTGCAATTTTTAATCTTTTCATTTTATGTATTGTTCAATTTATAAAGGGGAGTTTATGATTACAAGTTTCTTTAAACCGATAACAGCTCTCTTAAAAGGTTTGGAAGTTGTTTTAAAAAATGCTTTTAAACCCGATGTAACACTTCAATATCCTGAAGAAAAAAAGCAACTTAACAGTAATTTCAGAGGCAGAATTAAATACATCAAAGAAAACTGTATCAAATGCGGATTATGCAAAAGAGTCTGCCCCGTTAAAACGGCAATTACAATAGAAAAGGAATTTGTTATTGATTATACAAAATGTATTTTCTGCGCCAACTGCACAGAATTCTGCCCGAAAAAAGCACTCGTAACCACTAAAGAATATGAGCTTGCATCAAAAGATAAAAACAGTTTAATAATAAAGGAAGAAATAAATTATGGAAATAATTAATACGGTATTATTTTATATAACAGCACTAATGCTTATTATATCGTCAATTATGGCAATAATTTCAACAAGAATAATGAACACTGTATTCTTTGCAACTGCCGCATTTTTTCTTTTCGGATTTTTATTTTTTGCTCTTAATGCTCCGTTCAACGGAGTTGTACAAATTTCAGTATACGGAGTAGCACTTTCTGTATTGTTCGTAATAGCTGTAATGCTTACGGATTATAAAAATGAAGATAAGACCGAAAATAAACTGCTTCCAAGAATTTTTCTTATAATTACCGGCATTTTCATGATTGTATATTCAATAATTTATTTTATAAAAGAAACAATAATGTACGATAGAAATATAGGTCAGTACATATTTTCAGCACATATTTTAACTTTGTTTGACACAACAAAACAATTGTCATCAGAGCTTTTAAAACATAACCTTTATTCTTTTGAAATGCTTGGAATATATCTTTTAATTGCACTAATCGGAATATCCGCATTGCTTATATTCAATCCTTCATCTGCGGTTAAAGATAATTCGGAAAAAATAACGGACAGCACCCAAGGAGAACAACATGATAATTGATATTTCGCTTTACCACTATTTAATCTTAGCTTTAGTACTTTTTGCAATAGGATTTACCGGACTTGTAATTTCAAAAAATCTTATAAAAGCACTTATATGTATTGAGCTTATAATGTCTGCAATAAATTTGAATTTTATTGCTTTTACAAGTTTTAAGAATTATATTTTTCTGAAAGGAATGGTTTTCTCTCTTTTTGTAACAGCGGTTTCCGCTGTTCAATGCGCAATCGGTCTTGTTCTTATATATCTTATTTTTAAAAATAAAAAAACACTTGTGTCAGAGGAAATTGAGGAGTTGAAAGGATAATGGAATTTTTTTCCGATAATATATTTTTAGTTTTATTTATGCCAGTGTGGGTAAGTATTATAATTGCTTCAGGTGTTTTATTTAAATTAAACGGCAGTTATAAAGTAACGGTTATATTAACATTATTATCTTCATTAACCGGATTAATATTTTCGGGTGTTCTTTTAAAGCAGAATTCAATGCATACGGAAGCAATTGAAAATATTTATCTATGGATAAACGGTGAGAATCTTAATATATTTTTAGGAGCTTATATTGATTTAATATCCTGTGTATTTCTTGCAATATTAATGCTTATAAGCTTTTTTGTGCAGTTGTATTCATACGGTTATATGAAGGGTAATAAAGAATTTAACAGATATTTTATTTATCTTAACTTCTTTAATTTTGCGATGACGGGGTTAATTTTATCTCCCAATCTCATACAAATGTACATATTCTGGGAGCTTGTAGGTGCTGCAAGCTATATACTGGTAGGGTTCTTTCATAAAGATAATGAAACTTCTCAGGCCGCAAAACGTGTATTTATAATAAACCGTATAGGAGATTTTGCGCTGTTGGCGGGAATTATTATCTTTGCTTATTTCTCAATTGTATATATGAAACAGCCGCCTGATGCTTTTCTTTCTTTTAACGGTATTGAGAACTTTCATTTTCAGATTTTGGGTTTGACTTCAGAATGGGGATATAATTTATTATTACTGTTATTTATAATTGCCGCTTTTGTAAAATCAGCTCAATTTCCGTTTAACGTATGGCTTGTCGATGCAATGAAAGCACCGACACCCGTAAGCGCATTAATCCATTCTGCAACAATGGTTTGTATGGGTATATTTCTTATAATAAGAATTTTTCCGCTTTTAAATGATGTTCTGCTCAATATTATCTTGATAACAGGACTGGTAACTGCTGTATTATGCGCTTTTGTTGCCTGCAGCCGAAAAAACATAAAAAAAATGCTGGCTTATTCCACATCGTCGCAGTTAGGGCTTATTTTTACCGCACTCGGACTTGCTTCAATTCCGGCCGCAATAATATATCTTGTTATACATTCATTTACAAAGGCTTTATTATTCTTATGTTCCGGCGTAATTTCAAAAACTTTTAATACTCTTGATATGGATAAAATGCAGGCATTAAGAAAAAATGATTTTTATATTGCCGTTTTTTGGCTTCTGGGGGCTTTATCATTATCGGGGCTTTTCTTTGGCGGGTTTACATCAAAAGAAATCCTTATAAAAACGGCGTCTTCTAATTTCTATGTTTTTATAATAATACTTATAACTTCTTTTATGACGGCTTTATACAGTTTTAAAGCTTATTTCAAAATTTTTGAAGGAGAAAAAACAGAAGTTAATCCGGTTAAAGAAAAGACTATGTTAACTGCACTTGCAGTATTAAGCGTATTTGTTATTATCCCCGGTTTTATGTTTAAAATTACAAATTTTGATAAATATTGCATTATAGCTGTTGCTGCAGGCTTATTTGCTTTATTTACCGCATATTCTGTTTGTAAAAACAGAAAACTCGTGAGTGGATTTTTGTATAATCTTTCATTTAACGAGCTTTATCTTCCCGTGATTTATAAAAAAATCGGAAGTCTTTTTTGCGGGATATATTCAATATTTGATTTTATTGATAAATATATAATAGACGGAATTATATATTTAATTGTTCAAATAAATAAACTTTTCTCCCGTTTAATTTCAAAGCTTCAAAACGGCAATATACAAACTTATATAGCATATTCAATATTTACTGCGGGAGTCATAATCACAATTGTTACATTAATATATCATACGTCGGCTTATGCACAGGGGGTAATAAAATAATGAATTACATTGTTCCTATAATTATATTTACTCCGTTAATTATGAGTTTAGTTCTGATGAGTCCGTTATTTTCCGACAATGAAAAAACAATAAGAAGGACCGCAAAGGGATTTAGTATTTTTCATTTTACTTTAATGATAATAATTACGGCATTTTTTAATTTTTCTCAATCTGGATTTACAATAGAAACAAGTTATAAATGGATAGATATTCTCGGAATTAATGCTAATTTTGAGTTTGACTCGTTGTCTTTGATGCTTGCCGTTTTAACTTCGTTTATTTTTTTACTGTCCGTATTTATAAGTAAAAATATGATAAAAAAATCGTACAGGCTGTATTATTCTCTGATTTTGGCACTTCAAACAGCAGTTATTGGAGTTTTTGGAGCAAGTGATTTATTTTTGTTCTTTTTATTCTGGGAATTTGAACTTATACCAATGTATCTGCTGCTGTTAAAATGGGGAAGCGGAAATAAACAAAAGACCGCAATGAAATTTCTTCTCTATACTTTCTTCGGAAGTATATTTATTATTGCTGGTTTTCTCCTTCTTTATTATTGGAATTTCACTGTAAACGGTACTTTAAGCTCTGATTTTAATAATATAAGTACAATATTTATACCTGACAGTATAAAAGCATTAATTTTTCTGCTTCTTTTTATAGGGTTCGGAGTAAAGCTTCCCGTTGTCCCGATTCACGGCTGGCTGCCCGATGTCCATACTCAAGCCGCAACACCGGTAAGTATTATATTGTCTTCAATCCTTTTAAAAATGGGTGCATACGGTATTTTAAAATTTAATCTTCAAATGTTTGATTCGATATATGAAATGATGGCACCTTTAATTATGCTGCTTGCTGCAATAAGCATAATATATGCAAGCTTTTGTGCGATAAACCAAAAGGATATAAAAAGAATTATTGCATATTCCGGTATTTCGCATATGGGAATATTTTTGCTCGGTGTATCATCATTAAACGAAACAGGAATAACAGGCGGAATATTTCAGCTGTTTTCGCACGCTTTAATAAGTGCAGGACTTTTTACTATTGCAGGAATAATATATGTAAAATGCGGAACAAAGAATCTGTTAAAACTACAGGGGCTTGGCGAAAAAATGCCCCGTCTTATGCTTGTATCAATTCCTATTGTATTTGCCGGTATGGGGATACCTCTTTTAACCGGATTTATTGCTGAATTTTTAAGTTTTACCGGTGCTTTTTTATTTCAACCGGAAGGAATTATAAATACGAAATTGATTACCTTAATTGCACTTTTGTCAATTATTTTTTGCAGTATATATATGCTTAAAATATTCCACGGATTATTTTTCGGCGAACTTACGAAAAGACTCGGCAAGCTTAGTGACATAAATACACCGCAATTTGCTGCACTTGCGGTAATCGCACTTTATGTGATAATTTTCGGTATTTTTCCTTCTATCCTTACAAATACCATTTCTATATATTCAACAGTTACATATAATTTAGCGGGAGTGTTTTAATGGAAATTATAAAAGATATACAAAATGCTTTTTTGCCCGAACTGGTAATAATTATTTTTATTGTTATTAATATAATTCTTGCTTTATTTATACGAAAAAATGTATATAAAATCGCAAAAATAATTACAGCCTTCGGCTTATTATTAAGCGGTGCGGCAATGTTTTTTGTGCAGTTGGTTCCTGATTACTATGCTTTTGGCGGAGTATATTTATCAAATATTTTTACCGTTACTTTTAAAAGTATGATTCTAATTTCCGCATTTTTAGTAATATTTCTTGCAAAAACTATTACAGGAGTAAAAAAACAAAAATCTTTTGAGTTCTTTACGCTTTTGCTCTCAGGTATATTAGGCGGATTTTCTCTTGCTTCATCAAACGATTTTATAACCGCATTTATTTCAATAGAATTACTCTCAATATCGTGCTATTTTCTTACGGGATTTAACACAAATCCCAGAAGCAAAGAAGCGGCATTAAAATATATTTTAACGGGGGCAAGCTCAAGTGCTGTTTTTTTACTCGGTGTTTCTTATCTCTATGGGATAACAGGCAGTATTAATCTTGCGGAAATAAGTAATATATATTTAAATTCGGCAGTTAATCCGTTATTTTTAATTGCATGTCTTTTAATATTATTATCTTTAATGTTTAAAATCGGATGTATTCCTTTTGTTAATTGGATTACTGATGTTTATGAAGGCTCGGCATATAATATATGTGCATATTTATCTCTTATTCCGAAAATTGCGGCATTTGCCTTTATAATAAATATTTTTGTATTTGTATTCTCATTATCGCCGATATTAAAAATTATATCTGCATTTATTGCATTATACACAATAATATACGGTGTTCTTGGAGCTATAAAACAAACTAATATAAAAAGATTATACGCCTATAGTTCCATAATACATTCAGGTTTTATTCTTCTGGGAATAAGCATATTAACGGTTTATTCCGTTTCCGCTTCAATATTCTACATATTTACATATATATTTATGAATATTGGCATTTGGACAGCTTCAATAATATATAATACGGATTATAAAACGGATGAAGTAACGGATTATAAAGGCTTATTTGTAAAGCGGCCTTATTTTACCGTGGCTCTCACAATATGCCTTATATCACTTGCAGGCTTGCCTCCGGCAAGCGGATTTCTTGCAAAATTATATATTTTTTCTTCAGCATTTCGCTCGGATTTTATATTTTTGACAATAATGTTTATCGCAATGCTCGCAACGGTTGCAAGTATTTTTGTATATTTTAAAGTTATAAAAGTTCTATATGAAAAACCGGCAAATGCGATAACAATAACGAAACAAGGATTATTCCCCAAATTTATACTTTACATTTGCGCATTTATAACTTTATTAATAGGAATTTTCCCGAATGAGTTAATAAAAATATTTCAAATAATTTCTTATTATATTTGATTTTGTTTTTCAATTTGTTTTGTTATCCATCTGATAATAATATCAACAATATATTTTTGCTGAGAGCCCGTTAAAATGGTTCCTTTAGGAATTTTGTGCCATTTTTCCATACATCCTCTGCAGCATGCTGCTGTTGCGTGCTGGGCAATAAAAACCGGATGCCCTTTCATTGGAGTTTGTTTTCCGTCATTAGGAATTACTGCAGGTGCTATTCTTTTTTTTATAAAATCACAGGCATGAGAATATATTTTATCAAGTCCTTTATCATTAATATATTCAATTTCCTTTTTTGTTAATTTAAATTTTGTTCTGAATTTCGATTTACTTAATTCATCTAAAATATCCATTATCACTAGTCCTCTTAAATATATTGGAATAATATAATAAAAGCAGCTTACGGCAGGCAGCATATTAAACATAAATTATTTTGTTTAAAGCCTTAGTTTAAATATATTTAATTTCTTTATTTTTACTCATTTTTATATCATTTCACTGAAAATATTTTTAATTCTTTCAATACAGCCTTTAGGGCTTGTATACCATTCACGGAAGGAAATTCTTTCAACAACGGCTCCGGAACGTTCAAGAAGGGTCTGTTTTTTAATCTGTGTTTTGTTTGTTTTTACATTATCTTCAACACCGTCGCATTCAATAATTATGCTTCTGTCTGCCGGATCAATTACGGTTAAATCGGAACTTAAGCCTGCAACGGTTTTTCCTGCAATTACGGTGAAACCTTCATTTCTTAAAGCATTTGAAATTTCTTTTTCAAATGAATTTTTATAAATATTTTCATCAATATTTAATTCTTCTTTTAAATTGTTTCTTGCAACATATGTTTGAACATATTCGATATAATCTTTTAAAAGACCCTGCGGCAGTGATTTCGGATCTTTTGATAAGAATACAATTTGTTTTTTCCTTGCACGTGTTATTGCAACATTAAATAAATTAGGTATTTGAAGGAAAGTAAGACTCTGATTAAAGCTGTTATTTGCAACAGCCCAAGAAAGCATTATTATATCTCTTTCATCACCCTGAAAAGTATGTGCCGTACCTACTTCTATTTTGTGTTTTCTGATAACGCTTTCCGTAAATACCTGTGAAACCGCCTTTTTTATCAATTCTACCTGACCTCTGAAAGGAGAAATTATACCCACGGTGACGGGAGAATGATTTTCATCTTTAATACGGTCATCTTCGAGTATGATTTCCTGTAACTTCTGCATTATTGCTTCTGTTTCAGGCATGTTGCGTGTAATATCAAAATCGACTTTCCCGTCAGGAACCTGAACAAATTCGAGTATTTTTGAATCATTACACTGCGACATAATTCTTATTCTTCCGCCATAGAATTCTTTATTACTGAAATTTATAATCGGAGCATAACTTCTGAAATGCTCATCCAGCAGAACCGGTTTTGTTGAATAATAATTTGCCAAATCGAACATTGAATTTGTTCTGAATCTCCACATCAGCTGATATTTATCAGGGATTTCATACTGGCTTAAAAATGATTGTTCTTTCGACTTTTCAAGAAATGATAAATGAGGAAGCTGTTTATCATCACCAACTATAACTGCTTTTTTACACCTGTATAAAATGGGAATACAGCTTGCTATATCACATTGCGACGCTTCATCTATGATGGCAACGTCAAATAATCCCGGTTTTAAAGGAAGTGAATTTGAAACGGCATATGTCGTTACGCACCAGCAGGGAAATGCTTCCAACAGCGGTTTGAAATCTTCATCCTCCAATAGTCTGTTTTGAAGGTTTTTCTTTTTTGTAACAAGTGCTTTCGTATGAACGATTAAACGTTGTCTTTTAACCTGATCCCTTAAAAGTCCTTTCAGAGCATTTCTTCTTTTTCCCTTAAGTATTTCAACAGCAAGTGTTTTTTGCTTTCTTTTCAACATTTTTATTTCTTCAAGCAGTGTATGTATGTTGCCTATTTTAAAAATTTGAGTTTCTGTATATCTTGCTTTTGTCGATAATCTTGCAATTGTGAGTTCAAGTTTTAACCTTTCAAGATTTTCAAAATCAGGAGTAAAATCTTTTGCCTGTACAATTTTCTTTAATTGATGATTTGCAAAATTTATTGTTATATTTGCAAAGAATCCGTGTTTTTCCGCATTTTTTTCAAGATTATTAATGGCACCTTCTATGTCGTCAATCTCTTGCATTGACAGTTTTCTGTTCAGGAATTGGAGTGTTCCGATTTGTCTTTCCTTTTCATCTCGTTCTTTAATTATTTTCTGCCATTGTTCTTCAAGCTTAATTATTTCTTCGCATTTATTTTCACGGTCACGGATAGATAATACAAGTTTTTGCATATCTTCTACGTCAACAAGAATAGAATTTTCAAAATCCGTATCAAGATCTACCTTATTCGAGATTAAATCCTGTAAATCAAATGCAAGTTGTTTCTGGTAATTTGCTCTGCCGGCTCTTAATGCAAGAAACGGTGCGCCAAAATCATTTAATCTGTCTGCTACAACGTCGGTTGCTTTATCCATTCTTGAGGCTACAAGAACCGTTTTACCGTTTGAAACAAGATGACATATTAAGTTTACAATTGTCTGGGATTTCCCTGTCCCGGGAGGACCGTATACCGATAAAATAGTGTTATCTTCAAGATTTTTTATAACATCTTCCTGCGAGTCGCTTAATGATAAAGGAGTTACGGCAATAAAATCTTTAATATTATTTTCTTTTATAATTTTAGATGCCATTTTACCCTTGCCCTGAAGATATTCTTCATTGACAATATTAAGTGCGGTTTCACGAATTATGCCTGAAGGTTTTTCGGAAATCTGGGTTAATTCATAAAGCACGCCTGCGGTTACCATTGGTCTTTTTGTCAATATAATTGCACTTTTATTTGTCAGAACAACTTTGTCAACCTTTAATTTTTGTTTTGATTTTTCACTGTCCTGTGCTGCTTCTTCTATTGCTTCTTCAAGATTTTCATAGTTAATTTGTTTTTCGCTGTAAAAATCAGCTGCAAAATCTTCCTTTACATTATTTTCAAAATCTTCTTCTTTATTAAGTTCAAATTCCAAATCGGGAATTAAAGACTTTAATGTAGTTAAAAATATACTCAAATCTTCTTCTTTTAAAGGAAGTTTAGGTACAACGTCCAATAAACCGTCCAGCATATTGTCTATTTCATCTTCTTCGCCCGATAAGTTCATTAAGCTGGTTAATGCTGCCGTATTAAGCGATAATCCCTCCTCCTGAACGGAGCATTCAATATTCATGCCGGTTCTTTCAAGCTTGCAGCTTGTATATAACAAAGGGGTCAGGAATTCATTTTTTCTTTTGGTTTTAGCGTTTTTACCGACAAGGAATAAATATCCGTAGATTAAATATTTATCCTTCTGGCTGTTTTCGCTCAAAAGCATTAATTCCGTTAAATAAGAGTCAGAACCGTCAAGTTTTAGCGATTGAGGATAGCCGGTATATAATTTTTCGTTATCCAGAAGTGAAAGATTTTCTTTTTTTTCGCTGCTTTCCGTTTCAAGAAAAATCCATTTATTCTCTTTATCCTGTTTCAGGTTTCTGAAAGTAGAGCTCTGTACTTCTTCCCTGACACAGTCGTGAAGATATAAACTGAGCCTCTTTATAAAACTGTTATGAAAAGCCGAATTTAAAATCTTTGTTGCTTCCTGAAGCATAGTTTCCCCTAAAAAACTGTATATACAGAGAAATTATAACATTTTAGAAAGTAATATACAAAAAAAAACCGATTTTTCATACAAAGAAAGGATATGTTTTTTATAATATAAAATTCTTAGATTTTAAAGAAAAAATTCCTGTATTATAAAACTTTTTTCAGCACCGGAATTATACCGAGCAGCAGATATTTTATTCTATTACCTTTTTTTACTTTTTTTATCAGAGGAATAAATTTAAACAAATATATATATGAACTGTTACTGCAGCAAGAAGCAAAATAGGGATATTTTGAGGCCAGAATATTTTTTATCAGATTTTCTTTATCTTCCATTATTACCGCTTGGTTATGGCTTGTATTATTTTTGTGGTCGCGGTATTTAATAAGGGGTTCTTGCAGATTATAAAACATTGTTTTATCAATAAGTTTTGCAAAAAGCATATAATCTTCGCAGGGTGAATATTCTTCTTCCCATTGAATATTATTATTGATAAGAACACTTCTTCTTATCATTACCGAACTGTGAGTCATTATACAACCTCTTACCACAAGGCTTATTTTTATATCAAGGTTATTTTGAGGATTCTTTGATTTTCTGTTATTTGAATACAGTATAAAATTTGAACCGACTACTCCGTATTTCGGATTATTATCCAAGAATTCAACCTGTTTTTTAAGTCTTTCCGGAAAAGAAATATCATCGTGATCAAAAATTGCGATATATTCTCCTTGTGCCAGTTTTAAAAGTTTATTACGGCTTTTTGAAATACCGATATTTTTGTTATTCTCAATATATGTAATCCTGCTGTCGTTGTATGATAATACAATTTTCTTTATTTCTGTATTATCAGGAGAATCGTTTAAAAGTAAAAATTCAAAATCTTTAAAACTTTGATTGAGAATTGACTCTATCATTTCTCTTAAAAATTTCGGATTTGTGTTATATAAGGGTGTTAAAACGGAAACTTTAGGCATATTTATTTTCTTTCATTCAAAAAACTTTGAGGTCTTTTTCTTGACCATATAATATTTTCTTTAACAACTTTTGCCGGAATACCGGCAAGTATACAATTATTTTTATAAAATTTGCCTGCAATAATACAGCCTTGTGCGACAATACAGTTATTCGGGATTTTTGTATTTTTTAAAACAACGGCATTTTTGCAAACCCATACATTATCTCCGATTTCTATATTATTACCCTTGTTCAAAAGATTTCCGTTTAAGTCGGCGATTGCATGAGTGTCTGTGCATGAAATTTCGATATTAAAAGAGAACATACAGTTCCTGCCGATGGTTAAAGTAGAGTTATTTTCTCCAGTTTGTATATATGCCGAGTTAAAAGATGTTCCTTCTCCTATAATAATTTTGCACCCGTTTATATGACAATCTTTAAAACCTATTATTATTTTTACCTTATGGAGATATGTATTATCTTTAATAACTATAGTATTTCCGAAACCGTATATTATTATTTTAACTTTCCTAAGATAGGCACTTTTACTTATATTTATATTATTTTTGCCTCCAAATTGTTTTATTTTTGTAAAAAACAACTTATTTAAAAGCCTTTTTAATTTATTCGCCATATATATTCCTGTAAAAATCTATGGGTTTTAAAAAAACAGCTGCTAAAATCTTACCCTGTGTTCTTAAACACGTCCCGAGTCTGTTAAAAAATGCCGTCAATCCAAAAATAAGAGAAGGAGCCAACAGTATCAGGTTTATAATTAAAACAAAAAATTGTTTTATTATATAAACGATTCTTTTTATTTTGTTTTTATCATTCTTAAATTTTGACATTCCGCCTGCGTAACCGTTATAATAGCATTTTTTAAAAATCCATTTTAAATTTCCCTTTGACTTAGAAACCATTTCATAAATAATTGCATCATTATTCCAAACAATAGTAAATCCGAGTTTTGAAGCTTTTTTAAAAAAGTCGCCGTCTTCTCCGCCCATAAATACATATTCATCGGCAAATCTGAGATTAAAATCTTTTATTAAAGAAACAGGAAAAAATACGTTTCCGCAAGCGCAATCCTGACGTTCCTGCCCGGTTTTTTTTGAGGATTTTTGTTTGAATACCATATGTTTTGTTATAAAAGAAGGGAGCTTATCCAAAAAAACCGTTATAGTAGGACCCGAGCTGATTAGAGCTTTAGCATTTGTTTTATAAAGATTGATATGTTCAATCAAACAATTTTCATCAAGCAGCTCGTCATCGTCAAAAAATAAAACATGACTCGCATTTAATCTTATAATTTCTTCAAGTGTTTTGTTTCTTGCATTTGATATTCCGCGTTTTTTTTGAATAATATAATAAACGGGAATCTTGAGTTTCGGCTGCATTTCTTCTACAACTTCTTTTGCGCTTTCATATTCATCATTATCGGTTATAACAAGTTCAACTCTTAAATTATCGGGTATTTTCAAATTACTTATTGAATCGAGCGTTTTTTTCAGCATTTTTGGTCTTTTACATGTGCAACATGCCAAACAAACAAATGTAACAGGTGTTTTTGCTGGTTCATTAACGGTAAGCATTTTTATACTTCTCTATGATGATAAATTTTTTAAAATATTTCTTTTTAAGGTAATGGAAATATTATATATCCGCATACGGAAATAATCAAGGTATTTTATCCGTATTAAGAAAATAAAAAACAACAAAATTAAAATACAAAAAGGATTTATATAAATCGTCAATTTGTTATTGCATAATTTAGAAAAAAGGTTTTTATGTCTAAATTAAGCAAAGAAAAACTTAATGAAATAAAAAAAAGCAAGAATTATACATCGCAAGAGATTGCACGACGGGCAGGCATTCCTAAAAGTACAATAGAAAAGCTTTTCGGAGGATTCAATAAAAATCCCACTCTTGATATTTTGCAAAAAATTGCTGATGTTTTTGACTGCGGAATTGATGATTTTATGGAATACGAAAAAGAACCTTCTTCTCCGTTTTATAATGACAGAATTGCCATGCAGCTGCTTGAATGCATATATGATAAAAAAGAATTAAAAAAACTTATCAATGTTTCAAAAACTCTTAGTTGTGATGATATAAATATACTTGCAACACTTGCGGAAAGATTATCGGGTAAAACATAATGCAGGAATCTCATTAAAAACATGCTGTTTTTTTAATTATTGTAAACAAATTATTTTTGATGTAGATTAATAGCGTTATATAAAAAACATGAGGAGACTAATATGAGCGAAAGAAAATTAGTTGGAACAAATGAAATGTTCAAAAAAGCTTTAGCAGGTAAATATGCTATTGGTGCTTACAATGTAAATAATATGGAAATATTGCAGGCAATAGCGGAAGCCGCTGAAGAAACACAATCACCTATCATTCTGCAGGTTTCTGCCGGAGCAAGAAAATATGCTAATCAAACATATTTATTAAAGCTTGTTCAGGCGGCACTGGAAACAACAACAGTTCCTATTGCATTACACTTAGACCACGGTGCAGACTTTGAAATATGCAAAGCATGTATTGACGGCGGTTTTTCATCTGTCATGATAGACGGTTCCAGATTCCCGCTCGAAGAAAATATAAAACTAACAAAACAGGTTGTAGATTATGCTCACGCAAGAGGTGTTTCGGTTGAAGCGGAACTCGGCAAATTAGCAGGTGTTGAAGATGATGTAAAAGTTGATGCCAAACATGCAACATATACGGATCCCAAAGAAGCAGTCAGATTTGTAAAAGAAACAGGTTGCGATTCTTTAGCCATTGCTATAGGAACTTCTCACGGTGCGTATAAATTTAAAGGCGAAGCTAAACTTGATTTTGAAAGATTGGCTGAAATTAAAAAAGCATTAGCGGAAGCGGGATTCCCTGACTATCCTATCGTTCTTCACGGTTCATCTTCCGTTCCTAAAGATTTGGTTGAAAAATGTAATAAATTTGGCGGACAGCTGCCTGATGCTCAAGGCGTTCCCGAAGACATGCTTAATTATGCATCAAAACACGGTGTAGCTAAAATTAACATAGATACAGACTTAAGATTAGCTATGACTGCTACGATAAGAGAATTCTTTATAGAACATCCGGAAAAATTTGATCCTCGCGAATACATGGGACCGGGAAGAACTGCCGTTAAAGAACTCGTTATGCACAAAATGAGAGATGTATTAGGTACTGCAGGTCACGCTAAAGACTAGTAATCTTTTATAATTTTGTTAAATAAGGTGAAGATATTTTTCTTTACCTTATTTTTTTATATAATTAAAAATATCTTGGAGTAATTAGCTTACACTGGAATAAAATGTGAGAAAAGGTTTATTTGTATGTCTGAATATTTCCGCGGTTCATTTATATTTACGATTGCAGGAGTTCTTCTTGCTTATTTTTGGGGAGAACATTCACATCCGGGAAGCGGTTTTATGGCGTTATTTATAGTAGCTTTTCTATCAATTCTTGAAGTTACTCTGTCTTTTGATAATGCGGTTATTAATGCTATAAAACTTGAAAAAATGTCAGATAAATGGCGTCATAGATTTTTAACATGGGGTATTGCAATTGCCGTTTTCGGCATGAGATTTTTATTCCCGATACTTGTAGTTGCGGCATTTTCAGGGTTAACAGTTATCGGAGTTACAAAACTTGCACTGTATGATGTTGATAAATACGCACATTATCTGCACTTAGTGCATGCCCCGCTGGTTACTTTCGGCGGCTCTTTCCTTTTAATGATTTTTCTCGCTTATTTCTTCCAGGAAGAAAAGGAAGTTCACTGGATAGCTTGTCTTGAAAAACCTTTATTAAAGCTTAACTGCGTAAAATATATTGATGTAGTATTTGCTCTTATTGCCCTTATGATTCTGCAGCATTTTATAAACGATGAAAAACAAAAAATTGCGGTCATAATAGCAGGATTTACCGGAATTGTTCTATACCTTGTTATTGACAGTATTAGCAACCTGCTTGAGCAGATTGCTGAAAGAAAAGCAGCACTTATGGGCGGGGCTGCAAAACTCGGGTTTATAGGATTCTTATATTTGGAGTTGATTGATGCATCATTTTCATTGGATGGTGTTTTAGGTGCTTTTGCCATAAGTAAAGATATTATTATTATTTCTATAGGCTTAGCTATAGGTGCAATGTTTGTTCGTTCTCTTACTATTTATATGGTGGATATGAAAACACTAAAACAGTATTTGTATCTGGAACACGGCGCACACTGGGCAATCGGTTTTCTTGCTTTAATAATGTTTATAAGCACCCGCCTTGAAATACCGGAAGTTGTAACGGGCGGCACGGGATTGGTAATTGTCGGTGCTGCTTTTATTTCATCAATAATCCATAATAAAAAATTAAAAGAAGAAAATAACGGTTAATTGAAAAAGATAAATTTTAATTGTAAAATCAATTTATACAAAAGGAGAGGATTTTATATGAAACTAATGGAAGGTAAAAGAGGTGTTATATTCGGCGTTTCTAACACTCACGGGATTGCATACGGTATTGCAAAACAATTATTTGAAGCAGGTGCCGAAATCGCATTTACATATGCCGGTGAAGTAATGGAAAAAAGGGTTCGCCCGATAGCAGAATCAATGAATGCAAAAATTATAATGAATTGCGATGTTACAAAAGAAGATGAAGTTAAGGCGGTTTTTGCGCAGATTGAAAAAGTTTACGGTAAAATTGATTTTGTTGTTCATGCCGTAGCATTTGCAAACAGAGAAGATTTAACGGGTGAATTTATTAATACATCAAGAGAAGGCTGGGATTTAGCACTTGGCGTAAGCTCATATTCACTTGTTTCTCTTGCAAGAAATGCTAAGCCTATAATGAATGAGGGCGGTTCTATACTGGCTTTAACATATTTAGGCGGTGAAAAAGTTGTTGCAAACTATAATGTAATGGGTGTTGCAAAAGCCGCACTGGAATCTTCAGCAAGATATTTGGCAGAAAACCTCGGTAAATACGGTGTAAGAGTAAACTGTATTTCTGCGGGTGCCGTTAAAACACTTGCTGCAAGCGGTATAGACGGTTTTGGAAAAATGCTAAAAGCTGCTGTTCTTAAAGCACCGTTAAAAAGAAATGTTACGCTTGAAGATGTAGGCAAGACCGGGCTTTATTTATTATCTGATTTATCTTCCGGTGTTACCGGCGAAATTATTCACGTTGACTGCGGATGCCACAGTGTATACGCATCTCAGGATGAAATGGCACTTATGGGCAAATAAAAAGTATTTGATTAATAAAAAGGAGAATAAAAGTTCTCCTTTTTTTATTGTATTTATTTTCGTAATTAAAAATATTATAATCTCATATGTTCACATAAAAGGAAAAAATTATAATGTTATTACTGATTTTAATAATACTTATTGCGGTACTGATATTTTTATATTCATTGTATGCTTCCGTAATAAGAAACAAAAATACGGTTTTGGAAGCATTAGCCGGAATAGATGTGCAGCTTAGAAAAAGATACGATTTAATTCCTAATATATTGACAATTGCAAAAAAGTTTATGGAGCATGAAAATGAATTATTCGGTAAAATAACGGAGTTAAGATCACAAGCTATAAACTCAAAAATAGGCTCAAAAGAAAAATTCAGAGCAGAAGCTGAATTGGATGTTCAATTAAAAGCATTAATGGTTAATGTAGAAAACTATCCCGCATTAAAATCCGATGCGGCAATGACGCAGGCAATACAGACATATAATGAGGTTGAAGAACATATTTCCGCCTCCAGAAGATTTTATAATTCCGCTTTAACTCAATTAAGAAATTCTATACAAATATTTCCCGGGTCGCTATTTGCTTCTTATGCAGGTGAAGCTGCAGATTTAAGTTATTTTAAAACAGATGAAACAGCAAAAAATCCAGTTAATGCAAAAGATTTTTTATAGAGTAAACAATTATGACTGCCGATTACAGAAAAATACAAAAAGAAGTTTTTTCTTCAGAATTTAATAAATTTTTTAGAAAAAAAATTTCTTTGTATTTAATAAAAATAGAAAAACTGAGAAAAAAATATTTGTTTTTTGCTTGTCTTGCAGCTGCAATTGCCGTAATACCCGTACTTTTTTTTCTTTTTTATTTATTCACGGACATAGAAAGTGCTATCTTTTTTATTAAAGGAAGAATATCACTATTTGTAATTGCAGAAGCTTGTCTTATAGGGGTTGTATCCTGGATTGTTAAATCATATAAAAATAAAGTTAAGCCTCTTATTCTGCCGCGTTTATTGTCTTTCATAGGTGATTTTCGTTTGGTGGAAAAAGACAGCCTTGATTATAATATCAGGAATTACGTTTCCTCTTTAGGTTTATTTAATGAATATAATAAATTTGATTGTGATGACAGAATTGAAGGAATATATAAAAATATTAAAGTCAGCATTTCTGAAATATTGCTTAAAAAAATAACAGGCTCGGGTAAAAGAAGAAATGAAATTACGGTTTTTGACGGGCTTTTGGTCAAAATTCCATGCCCTAAAAAATATCAAGGTGTTACATATATAAGAAGAAATGCGATAAATTTGGGTTTTAATCAAAATAAAGTAAATTTGGAGGATCCTGAATTTGAAAAATATTATGACGTATATTCAAGTGATCAAATTGAAGCAAGGTATTTAATAACAACATCTTTTATGAACAGAATGGTTGAACTTGCGAAAAAAGGAATAGGTCAAAATATAACATTATCTTTTGAACACGGAAACGTTAATATTGCGGTTGCTTCATCCAAGGATTGGTTTGAATTGCCTATAATGTACTCTGCCTGTAATATTGCCGTTTATCAGTCCATTACACTTGAAATTGTAACAATTTTATCAGTTATTGATTCATTGCGTTTAGACATTAAAATAGGGCTGTAGCTTTTAGTAAATTGCGTCATTTTCATTCCAAGGTTGGCTTAAATTTTTATTTCTTAATGAAATAAATACATAATAAATATTGCTTAATTAGTAACGAAAAGTAATAATTGGTAAAAAGAAAATTTGTTTTTGGTAGAATGTGTAGAGTGTAGAACATACGAGCAAGAGTAATGAAAGAACGAATTGTCCTTTTAGCTATTATATCTTCTTTATTAGTACTTCTGTATTTTTTCCAAAATCATATGAATACGCCATGTGCATTTATGACCATATTAATATTTATGGCACTTTATACTGCATATATGCAGATAGCGTTTAAGCACAGAGTAAGAAAGCAAAGAAAGCATCCCGTTGAAATAAATTATAATTATAAACCGTATGTAAGTATATTAATTCCCGCACATAACGAAGCGGAAGTCATAGAAAATACAATAGAAAATATTTCTAAAATTGATTACTCGAAATATGAGATAATTGTAATCGATGACAGGAGCAGTGATGATACCGCAAAAATTTTAGAAAATATTTGTTCTAAGTACAAAAATTTTAAATATTTTTCAAGAACAAAAGAAGCGTTTGCCGGTAAATCAGCTGTTTTAAACGATGCATTAAAAATAGCAAAAGGCGATGCTATTTTAGTTTTTGATGCGGATGCAAGAGTCAAACCGAATTTTTTAAAAGAACTTGTTCCGATTTTGGAACCGGAACAGGTAGGTGCTGTTCAGGCAAGAAAAGTAATAATAAATCGGGAACAAAACTTCCTTACAAGATGTCAGGATAATGAGATGGCAGTAGATACTCATTTCCAAGTAGGAAGAGATTCGGTTAAAGGAGCCGTTGAATTAAGAGGAAACGGAGAGCTTATAAAGAGAAAGGCGCTTGAAGATGTGGGCGGCTGGAATATTTATACAATAACGGATGACCTTGATTTATCTACAAGATTGCAGATAAAAGGATGGGATGTCCGCTTTTGCCCGGATGTATGCGTATATGAAGAAGGGGTTCTTTCTTATATTCCTCTTTTAAAACAGAGAAGACGCTGGATAGAAGGCAGCATAAGAAGATATCTGGAACATTTTGCCGATGTTCTTACTTCTAAAGATATGTCTTTAAGAGTAAGTCTTGATATGACGGCATATATAACGGAATTTATTCTGCCTGTTTGGATGGTATCAGAAGTACTTATTCAGTCTTACAGGTTTATTAAAGATGATCAAAATTGGATACTTTCTTCAATGGCTCTTTCTACTTTAATGTGCGGATTTTTTATTGTTGCTCTTTTCTATAGCTTAAGAAAATATGTAAAACTAAAACCGCTTGATAATCTGTGCCAGTCTGTAACAACAGCCGTCTATATAGTTATATTATGGTTTCCTCTGGCTATTTTCATTATATTTAAGATAATATTTATGAAAAATAATCTTGATTGGGGAAAAACCAAGCATGGAAACGCAAAAATAAAAGAAGAGATTGTACTTAAGAAAAAAGTAAATCAAGGAGCCGAACAATTAATTAATATTTAAAAAGGAGAAAATAAGAAGTGGACTTTACAACATTAACTGTAGAATTATTAAAAATATTAAATAATATAACGGGAAGTTACGGACTTGCCATAATTGCGTTGACTATAATAGTAAGGCTATGTTTATGGCCTCTGGGCGTTTCACAGCAGCGTTCAATGCGTTCTATGCAAATTTTACAGCCAAAAATGAAATTGATTCAGGAACGCTATAAAAATGATCCGCAAATGGCACAGAAAAAATTAATGGAGTTTTATAAAGAACATAAATTTAATCCGATGTCGGGATGTCTTCCTCTGTTAATTCAAATGCCGATATTTATTTTGCTTTATACAGCATTGATAAGTCCGCAATTTATACAGGAAGCGGGAAACTCTAACTTCATCTTTATAGACAGACTTGACAAAACTTTAAGAGGAAGTGCGGGTAATTCTTATGATAATGTTTTTAGTGTTTCTCCTAATGATAAATTTACTATCTATAAAAAAGTTAAAGTATTTATGGGAGATGAAGAGCTTGATAATGTAAAAATTTCATCAAAAAATGCCGTAAAAGTTCAGGGGGAAATTGACCCGGGACAAACTATGGACTTAAAAATTAATCTTGATGATTTTGATTTAAAATACAGCCAGATGGATAAAATTACATCTGCTGAAATAGATATTCAGAATATAAAAACAAGAGAAGTTGAAACTGTTAAATTTGACAGAAGAGATAATATAATGGCGGCTTCTGTTCCTACGGCAGTTCCTCAAAGCCAGTTTCATATGGATGTATTTATACTAATTCTTCTGTTTGCGGGAACAATGATTGCTACCCAAAAAGTAATGATGGCATCGAATAAAAATGTACAGCAAGATCCCATGCAGGCGCAAATGCAAAAAATGATGGGGACAATGATGCCTGTTATGATTATATTTATGTTTATAATCGCACCCATTCCGGCGGGGGTTCTGTTGTATCTTGTCATAAGTAATATATTCCAGATTATTCAAACGGTTGTTATTAATAAACAGCTGGAAGCCGAAGATAACCATAAACATAACGTAAAAGATTTATCTGACGCAAAAACAATTAAACCTATTGAAACAAAAACTGTTGAGACAGATAAAAAATAATGCGGCTGGAGGAATTTGATTATAATCTGCCGGAAGAGTTTATAGCACAGTTTCCGGCACAAAAAAGGGATATGTCTAAAATGCTTGTTTTAAACAGGCGGGATAAGTCATTTTTGCATAAGCATTTTTTTGATATTACGGAATTTCTCAATGAAAATGATTTGCTTGTATTTAATAATACTAAAGTAATTCCTGCAAGATTGTATGCAAAAAAAGAAACGGGAGCTTTAATAGAAATTCTTCTTGTAAGGGAAATTGAAAATGATATATGGATCTCACTTATAAGACCTTCAAAACGTGTAAAAAAAGGAATGGTGCTTAAAGTTTCAGAAGAATTATCAGTTGAAATTTTATCAAAAGATGATGATAGGTGGAAAATTCATCTTTTGTATGAGGGAAATATTTTTGAAATTTTAAACAGGGCAGGAAATATTCCTTTGCCGCCATATATAGAAAGAAAGATGACGGATGAAGAATATAAAAAGCTTGACTTTGACAGATATCAGACTGTATACGCACAAAAAGAAGGAGCGGTTGCAGCACCTACAGCCGGTCTTCATTTTACTTCCGAAATTATAAAAAAGCTTGAAGAAAAAGGAGTAATGCACTGCTTTATAACCCTGAACGTGGGTCTCGGAACTTTTAAACCTGTAAAATGCGAGAATATACAAGAACATAAAATGGATCTTGAAACTTTTGAAATAACAAAAGAAGCTGCTGATATGATAAATGAAGCAAAAGAAAAAGGGAAAAATATTGTTGCGGTCGGAACAACCTCTGTAAGAACTTTAGAAACCTCAATGAATAAATATGATAAAATAAAACCGTGCAAAGACAATTCGGAATTATTTATATATCCCGGTTATAAGTTTAAAATCGTTGATAAACTTATAACAAATTTTCACCTGCCAAAATCAACTCTTTTAATGTTAGTAAGTGCTTTTGCGGGTAAAGAATATATTTTTAATGCATATGAAGAAGCCATAAAGAATAAGTACCGTTATTACAGCTACGGGGATTGTATGTTAATAAGGTAGATTGTATGTTTTTAATATCAATTCTTTTAATATTAATTTCTTCTTATTTAATTTTATCTGTTGTTTTCAAAAACAAAAAAAGTGCAGAATTTTTTTGTTTTCTGCTTATTGTTTTTTCTCAAATAATTATATCTTTTGAGATACTTTCTTTGTTTAAGTTAATTTCAAAAAATAATTTTTTAATTTGCAATATTTGTTTGTTTATTCTTTCTTTAATTTTGTTTCTTAGAAACGGTTCTGTGATATATATTCCCAATATAAAAGAAGAATTTAAAAAAATAATATCTGCATTAAAACAAGACAAACTGTTAATATTCCTATCTTTTTGTTTTATAGTTTTTCTTTTGTCAGTGCTTATTCGGGCATTATTTTTTCCCGTTACATTCGGAGATGCACTTGTATATTATTTAACAAGGTGCACTGCCTGGATACAAAACGGATGTATCAATCATTTTATTACCCCTGATACAAGAGAATTAATAATGCCCGTTAATATGGAATTTTTGTATACATGGGTTTTATTGTTACGTAAAGAAGAAACGGGGATTGCGGTTTTTTCTTATATAAGCTTTATTGCAGTAATTTATCTGATATACAATTTCCTGAAAGAAATAGGATTTTGTGTAAGAAAAAGACTCTGGAGTATTTTTGTATTTTCTTCGTTTGTATTAATTAGTATACAGGCATATACTCCCTGTTCGGATATGTTCATAGGTTCATTAATTTTGGGCAGTATATATTTATTCCTTATAAGCTGTAAATACAATGATAAAACCGCTTTATATTTTTCCGCACTTTCATATGCGCTTGCCGTCGGTACAAAAACAACGGCAATAATTGCCATACCTGCCGTTTTTATATTGCTTTTTATCTTAGGCATTTTATATAATAAGCCGAATTGTAAGAAATTAATATTCAATTTTACAGTTTTCTTTTTAATAAATTTCTTTATATTTTCTTCGTACAATTATATTTTGAATTTTATTCAGTTTTCTAATCCTGTTTCCTGCAGCGAGCAATTATTGTTAAATAAATTCAGGGGGGGCATTAAAGGATGGCTCTGTAATTTTACAAAATATATATTTGTTATCTTTGATATTTCCGGTATAAAAGATATTACGGGATATAACGAAATGATAACAAAATTTCAGGACAGAGTATTTACGATTTTCGGCGAAACCTCTAAAAGTTATACATCTCCTTATTTCGGCAGATATTTTGGTTTTAATTCTGATATTTCAATACTAAAGTCAGCTTTGGGAACAATGGGGTTAATTGCTCTTTTTCCTTCCGTTATAATGTCTTTTGTAAATTATTTCAAACATAAAAAATCTAAAAAAGCTGTTGTTATGGTATCTTTGTCTTTAATCTTATTATTAAATATCATAATATTTTCCGGAATAATGGTTTATACATCTTTTAATATGCGTTATCTTCTGACGTTTGTTGTAATATCATCACCCGTACTGGCATATTCATATATAAATATCCGTTTTTATAAACTTGTTGCGTGCTGGTTTATGTTTGTTTATTTATTTTTAATTGCCCATAAAGAGCCTGCGGCCTTTTTATTTTCATATGCTAAATATACCCTTAAAAACCCTCCGGAAGTTAAAAAATTTATTCAACTAAACGGAGATGAAGTTTCTGTATATAATTACATTCTGAATAAAAATAAAAGAAAAATTGCAGTTATAACATCGCATATTAATACTCCGAATTACTTTGTGGAAAAATTGCGCCTGAATGAATTTATTATTGATAAATTGCTGGTTGAAAATATAGAAGAATATGATTTATCAAAATATGACTATATTATTACAAATTCATATAAAGTTTCATCATCAAATGTTTTAAATTATAAATCTTCAATAAGCAGATGTATATATTTAGATTATGAAAGAAATGTTATTTATCCAAAGCAAAATATAAAGCCTGCAACCGTTGAATGTGAAATTCCTTTCAAATATTTTCTGGATAATAATTTTAAAATTGCAGACGATATTAAACTTTCCGAATATGTTATTTTAGAAAAAAAATAATATATCATACTAATGTATGAAATTTTGTAAAAAACGCTAAAGTTTAAGTTATAATATGCCGATAGAGAGGTTATAAGATTTTGCATAAAATTATAATCTAAAATATAATGGTAATAGTTTAAATTCGGAAGATAGTCTTTGAATACGGATAGGATAATAAATGACTGAAGAGAAAAAAGATAATAAAAATGTATCGGTTTTTGCAAGAAGTGAACTTTCTTTGGAATCTGATCCTCTGGAAGAGATTTTTGCATTAAATCTCGGCGATTTTATATCGGAGCATTTAATATCGGATGAACTTGTACAAAAAATTAGCAGAAAAAATATTGATAAAACAGAGAGTTTAAAAAAGCAGTTAAAAGAGCTTATTTCGATATATTCAATAGATAATACTTTAAAAATACTTGGGTTCAGTAGTAAAGAAGACTATGTTATTTATAATGCGATAGCTAAAACAATAAAACAAATGCTTGAAATAGATTCCTGTCATGTATTTTTATCAAAAGATAATGCAATGGGGTTAAATATTGCAAATAACGATATTGTGCTGGTAGGTTCTTCATTAAATTTTAATGATGAAATATATGATTCCGAAATCGGATATAATCTGAATGATGAAAGTTATGTATCCTATTCATTTATAAATAAGAAAGAAATTGAAATTAAAGACTGCAGTAAAGATGATAATTTTAGACCGATTTTAATGCTTAATGAGGATAAGGTTAAATATTATCTGGCCGTTCCTATGTATAATAATATGGAAAAAGTTGGAGTTATTGTTGTTCAAAATTATAGCAAGAAAAAGCTTTCTTCTGAGTTTATTGAGCTTTTAACCGTAACGGCAAGGCTGTTTGCGACATCAATGTCATTGGAAAAATTAACGGAAGAAACGGATAAATTAATTAATCAGGATGATGTGTCAATATCTCAATTGCAGAATAACCGAGCTGAATTAACTGCACTAATAGGCGATTTAAGTTATGAACAGCAGTGGTTTGTTGAAAATCTTGCAAAAGCCGTTGATGCAAAAAGTAATTTTAAAAATAATTATTCGCACGAAGTTGCGGATTTAGCCAGAGAAATATCTACTGCTCTCGGACTTAACGAAAAAACCAAAGATTTAATATATTATGCGGCATTATTAAGAAATATCGGAAAGATTACACTTCCCGAAGAATTGTTTAATAAGAAAGAAAAATTATCAAAAGAGGACTGGGAAAAACTTCAAAACCATCCGAATGTCGGGGTAAGTATATTAATGAGTATTAATTTTTTATCAGAAGTTGTTCCTTATATAAATTATCATAAAGAACGCTGGGACGGAAAAGGTGAACCTGAAGGTTTAAAAGGTCAGAGTATTCCGTTGGGTTCAAGAATTATTGCACTTGCTGATGCTTATAGTGCCATGATTTCGGAAAGAACATACAGAAACGCCCTTTCTGAAGATAAAGCACTTGATATAATCCGGACAGAAGCTGGAACAAAATGGGATCCGGAGCTTGTAAACGTTCTTATTGAACAGAAGAAAAAGGGTTAATTACAGCCGCTTTTCCATAATCCATGAATATTACACAATTCGCGTGCCGTAAAGCTTTCGTAATTGCAGTTGTTTTTAAGCACCATTTCGGGTTCCTCTTTCGGATGAAGAAATTTGCGTTTAAGGTATCTTTTATCCGGTGATATTGCTTCTATAAATACTATATAATGGTTTTCTTCCATGGGGTGAGGGATAGAGCCTACTCTTATAGTTTTATGCTCACCTTCCAGCATAACAATAGGAACGTGTTTTTCATATACGTTATTTTCGTCGTGTGTTTGTTCTTTCAATAATTCCATCGGAACAGAGCAGCATACAAGCTGTCCTTCTCCGGGATTAATTATTTCTATAATATTGCCGCAGATATTGCATTTATATATTTGTAGTTGTTCCGACATAATAAAAACCTCCTTTGAAATATAAATATATATCAAAATGAAGTTTGCATTATTACCTTTTAATTTATACCTAGCGGCTATATATTAATTTTATAATTTCATCTTCAAATGCTTTTATTTCTGTATGATTTTCTTTAAAATTCTGGATTAATATCGCAACCGAGTATGTATTACCGTCTTGAGAATTAACATAACCTGCGATAGCACTTATATTTGATAAAGAACCTGTTTTAAGCCAAACATCACCCCTTAAATCATGTAATCTTTTCGATAATGTTCCGTCGCCGGATTGAGCCATATTTTCTTTAAAACGTTCAAAATCATCCATTTTATACAATTTGTCTAAGGCTTCACTCAGCCAATCAGTATAAAAAAGATTTTTTCTTGAAATTCCGCATCCGTCTTTTATAATTATTGAATCAGTATCAAGCCCTTTATTCTTATAAAATTCTTTAAATAAAAATTCTCCGAGTTCATCGGTTCCGGTTGCATTATATTTTTTACCTGCCGCCAATTTGAATATTGTTTCTGACATCAAATTATTACTGTTTTGCAATATAGCCGGAATTGTTCTTGTTATCGGATTAGATATTTCCGTAATTAAACTTGCATTATCAGGTACAAGCTTTGAGGCGTATAACGAACCGCTAACGGTAATTTTATTATCTTCAAGAGCCTTTTCAATATTGTGTATAAAATATCTTCTCATACTGCTTATAGGTATGGTTATTGTTTTAGGTGCAGTAACAACTCCGTATATTTCAACAATTTCAGGGCTGTTCCAGTTGTATCTGTTGATTTCAAGATAATCTTTTTTTGCTCCCGTCATTATACTGCTTATAACGGAAACCGGATAAGAAGTTTTAGCGGAAGCGAAAATCGTATTATTTTTATTTTTTGTCATTGTGACTTTGAATACATTTTCGTCCAAATTATATGAACTTACTTTCGGAGTATACGGGTTTACATCATCATCCCACATCCATCCAGTTGAAAATTCTTTTTTATCTATAATACTGTCGTCAAAATACAAGTTTTTAAAGGAAGTATTGCCCGATTCTTTTATTTCTTGGAAAGCTTGTTTTAATTGAGCCGAAGTTAATAATGGATCTGCACCGAGTTTTATATATAAATTGTTTTCAGAATCGTTATAAAATTGAGTTTTAAACGTATAATCGCAGCCGAGAGTATCTAACGCCATATAAGTTGTAAAAAGTTTGATTGTTGAAGCTGGATGCAGCAGTTTTTTAGAGTTTTTTTCATATACAGTATTGTTATTTCCCGTATTTTTTATTGAGATCGATATTGTTGCCGTTTCATTTAGCGGGGATTTTTTTATCAGATTATCAATTTTTCCTGTTTCAATGGCGAAACTACCGCCCGTAAAAATAACGGTCAATATAATAGAAATAAATATTTTTAATAAATTTTTCATCATAACTCCAATATGCTGTATTTTTCTTTTGTATCTTTTAATATGGGCATTTGTTCTCTGTATAACTTCATTTCCGGAATATCAATTTCGGCTTCAAGAACTTTTTCTTCTTCTTTAAGAGAGTTAATAATCTTTCCTTTATAATCATAAACAGCTGAATTGCCGCTAAAATTAAAAGAATCATTAATCTTTCCGGTTAAACAGGCAGATGCAAAGAAAACTTGATTTTCAACAGCTCTGGCACGGGAAAGAGTTATATATTCATCAACAAATGCTTTTGGCCAAGCCGCCATATTAACAATTAAATCCGCATTATTAAATGCATACATCCTGAACATTTCCGGAAATCTTATATCATAACATATTGAAATTCCTATTTTTCCTATATCGGTATTAACAAGAAGCGCGGTATTTCCTTCTTCAAGGTAGGTGCCCTCGGATTGCCCCCTGTGTGAAAAAAGGTGATATTTATCATATAAGCCGATAATATTTCCCGTTCTGTTTAAAATAATACAGGTATTTCTGTTCCTTTCACCTGCTTTTCTTAATATGGCACTTCCGCCGATAATGTTTGAGTTATACATAACGGCAATTTCTTTTAAAAATTTATGTGTTTTTGAAGTATTAATTTCCTCTGCAGCTTTATCAAAACTTTCACAGTCCCACCCCGTAGTCCATAATTCCGGAAGAATTATTAAATCTGCATTGTTATAATTACAGTCTCTTAAAAGGGTTTTTACCTTTAGAATATTTTTATCTATATCCGCTGTTGCTGATTCTAATTGCACTATTAATATTTTGATTTTCATAATCAAATTGTATTACAAAATAAGGTTCTTATCAAACTTACAATATAATTTTATGCTGGTTTGTTCAATCCTGCTTCTTCAAGATATCTTTCAGGAGCCAAAACACATAATGTATTAGGATTTAAGAAGCAGGCTTCGGCGATTTTTTTTATATCTTCGTTTGTTACGTTTTTCATATCATTAATAAGTTTTTCCTCAAAATCAAATCCCAGTCCCAGAAATTCATAATAACCGTTTAATGATGCTTCTGAAAGGTTTGTTTCTTTGTAAAACTGCCTTTTTCCTATTGCATTATTTTTAGCATTTTCTAATTCTTCATCGGAAATAAGCTCGATCATAATTTTGGTTATTTCTTTTTTAAAACCGTCGAGTGAGATTTTTATATTTTTTGGTTCAGTAGCAATATATACAAAGAGATCACCTATTAATGCAAAAGGTTCATAAATGCTTCTGACAGTATAAGCAAGCCCCTGCTTTTCCCGCAGTTCCATAAATAATCTTGAAGATAATCCGGAATGTCCTAAAATTGTATTCAATACCATTATTGAAGCATAATCTTCGGAATATATGGAAGGTACCAGCCAGCCTTGAAAAATTTGCGCTTGGTTTGCATCTTCTTTTTTTATAACCGATAATTTGTTATTTTTTAATTTTTCAACGGGTTTTCTTTTATCTTTTATTTCATTTGTTTTTAAACAATTCAGATTTTTTTCCAAAAGTTTTATTAATTTTTCTTTGTCGTAGTCACCTGCAACAGAAATATTTTTTGCAAAACAACATTTAATTTCATTATATGCGTTAATTAAATCATCCTTGCTTATTGAGTCAATTTGCTCAATAATTTCTTTTCTTCCGCAGCCATAGGGATGATTTTCAAATATTGTTCTGTAATATTCATCTTGAGCCAGAGTTTTTGCGGAATCTAAATCAGCTTCAAATTCTCCTTTAATCTTTACTTTTTCTTTTTCTATTTCATCAAAAGTAGAGTTTTTGATTATATCTCCGAGTATTTCCAGTGCATATTCAACATCTTCATTTAAGCACAGTAATTTAAATCTGATATAATCTGATTTTTTTTCTATTGATAAATCAATAGCATTTTCATCAAGCTCATCCGCCAGTTGAACAGACGTTCTGTTAACCGTTCCCTGAAACAAAAGCTGTGTTATTAAATAATATAATCCTGCTTTTTTTTCGTCCTTATCAAGTTTTATATAGAGTACAACTGCTGTTCTGGGAGTATTTTTATTAATTTTTATTATTGTTTCTATTCCGTTGGTAAGTTTATATCTGTTCATAATTATTCCTTTAATTTTTATAAGTTTCAGGCATTAATACCGCAATTACCGATTTATTTAAATCTAAATATTTTTGTGCAGTATTCTTTATATCTTCTGCCGTAATATTATTTATGACTTCATTATATTCTTCAACACACTCCAATTTGTTGCATACAGTCATATAAAAACCTATTGTTTCAGCAATATCCGATACGGTTTCGGCATTTTCCGCAAAACAGGCTTTAAGCTTTTTCTTTGCCTTCCTAAGTTCTTTATTGCTTACTCCGTCACGGCATAATTTAATTATTTGTTTTTTTATTGCTTCAACTGCTTCATTTTTGTGTTCCGGTTTAAAATTAGCCTGCAGGAAGAGATTACCGCCGTCTTTAAAATGGAAATAGTCCGCAGATATAACATTAAACATAGGTACTTTTGCCTGCTCAATTAATTCTTGATATAATCTTGAACTTTGTCCCGTACCGAGAATTAAAGCTATCATTTCAAAAACGGTTGAAGTTTTTACATCAATGGCAGGAGAGCCTAAATAACCGAACATTAAAAATCCGGTATTAATTTCAGAATATTCTTCTATATATTTTGTTTCATTTGGCGGTACTTCATATGGAAATATTTCTTTAGCTCTGTTTGTACGGTCTTTAAAATTAAATTCTTTAGCTGCAGCCGGTATTATTTCCTCTGGATTCAGGTCGCCAACTATAATTGTGGTAATATTCCCGGGAGTATAATGAGTTTTATAATAATCAAGAACATTTTCCCTTGTAACTGTTGAAATAATTTGTTCGTTTCCGATAACATCTCTTTTATACGGATGATTTTTATACATATTCGCATTTGTAAGATTATATATTTTAGTCCAGGGTTGATCTTTGCGCATTCTTATTTCTTCAATAACAACATGTCTTTCCCTTTTATTTTCTACCTTAGGATTGTTTATATCAAAAGGTGCTCCGATTTCGTTATCGGGAATAACAGGATTTAACATCATATCCGCATGTAATTTAAGTGCTTCTTTATAATTTTTGTCACTGCTGCCTTTAGGAATTGTTATATAATAAAAAGTATAATCTTTCCAGGTTGCGGCATTGACTATGGCTCCTTTAGCCTCCAGTATTCGGTCAAATTCTCCCGCTTTATGCTTTTCGGTTCCTTTAAACATGAGATGTTCCAAAAAGTGAGATATTCCGTTATTTGAATCATTTTCGTTAATTGAGCCTGTTTTTACCCAGCTGCTTATATTTATTAATTCTCCTCTTTTATAAGCAAAAACTATTTTATGTCCGTTTTCTCTTTCATATATTTCTACAGGTTTTTCAAGATACGGATAAAAAACCTGCTTTTTTTTAAAATTATTCATATATTTCCCTCTGAAAAAAATAATTTATCATTAATAATTGTATCAGATTTTAAAGTTATTTCATAACAAAAAGGCAAATTTTTTTTTTACAGGTGTTAGAAGTCATGTAAGTTTCTCATGTTGAATAATGGCAAGCTGCAAAATTTAAAAAGTAATTATCAGTTGATACAAACACAAACTATGTAGATAAGAGAAGGGAAAAATTAATGAGAATATCACCTGTATCTTTTGGATCTTTATTTGTTTTTACATTAAAAGATAATAAGAAAAAATCAGCCGGTCAGGAATCTGAAATAATTCCGCAGTTGATGAAGGTTTCTTTTAATAATAATCCGAGCTTAAAAAAATATGAACTTCAGGATTTGCGTACATATAGCAAAAAACTTGATGGAACAGTTTATAATGCTGCAAGCAATTTGGCTACTGAGCTTGATTTGAAATATCAAAAACAACTGCCAAGGGGGTCAAATAAAGTAATTCTGACAGCAGCTGACTTTTATATTAACCCGCATAATCCGGAGCTGGGCACTGAAAAAAAATATTTTTTAACTGCTGCCACAACTAGAGATGAAAAGAAAATTCATAAAGCATTAAGTAAAAGTACCGTTTTCTATGTTGAAAGATACGGGACTAAATGTTGAGAAATTATTATTGAATCCTGATAAAATTGCATCAGCAATATCTTTTCTGGTTAAGCGAGGATTAATTTCTTTAATGGATGTTATTGTATTTCTTTGTATTTCTTCATTGAATATATTTTTTAACAGGTTTTCTTTGTAACTGAAAAGAATTGAACCGTGCTGCAATATATAGCCTTGTTTTCTGTATTGTGCAGAGCCTATTAACTTTCTGCCGTTATAACATAGATCTGCTCCTGTGGATAAAAGCATACAATAGTTACAGGAGGTATGTAATTGTTTTTTTTTCCCGAAATCAAGTTCAATGTTAATTGTTTTAAAGCCTTCAATAATTGCAGAAGAAATTTCTTTGTATGATGAAATGATATTATCCCCGCATTTTAAAATATCGATAGGACAAATAAATGAATAAGTTAATTCATCATCATGCAAAAGCCCTCTTCCTCCTGTTTCGCGTTTTACAATATCTATCCCGTTATTTTGACAATATAGCATATTGATATGCTCAAAAGATTGATTTCTGCCGATAGAAAGACAAGGAGGATTCCAACCGTAGAATCTCAGCACAGGTTCTTTTCTTTTATTTTTTATGGAAAAATCAAGTAATTTCCTGTCAAATTCCATATTATAAAAGCCGGTATTTTCTTTATATTCTATTAAAATAGCCATAACGGTAATTTTATAACACAAATTTATCATTTATAAAATAACCGGAGGTAAATTAATTATGGAGAAAAAATCTTTAAACGGGAGCAGAACACGTGAAAACCTGATGAAAGCTTTTGCTGGAGAGTCAATGGCAAGGAACAGATACTGCATTTTTGCAAGTATTGCCGAAAAAGAAGGACTTATTCAAGTGGCAAAAATATTCAGAGAAACCGCTTTAAATGAAAAAGAACATGCACAGGTATATTATAAATTTCTTGACGGAGAAAACGTGGAAATAACAGGTTCTTCATATCCGTCGTGTTACGGTAATACAAAAGCTAATTTATTATGTGCGGCAAAATATGAAGAAGAAGAACATTCAATTCTTTATCCGGAATTTGGAAAAATTGCGGATAAAGAAGGCTTTAAAAAAATTGCCGCAGCATTTTATAATATAGCTTCTATCGAAGAACATCACAGTAAACGTTATTCAAAATTATACGAAAAACTTGAAAAGGATTTGATATTTAAAAGCGATAAAAAAGTAAAATGGATGTGCAGTCATTGCGGTTATATTGCCGATTGTGAAGAAGCACCCGCAAAATGTCCTGTCTGTGACAAGACGCAGGGATATTTTGAAGTTTTGTGCAATTGTTTATAAAATTATTCAAAAGTTGTATTTGCTGTCCGGAAGGATATTTTTCTCCGGATAAATGTTATTAAAAAAAATTCATATACTTGTAATAATGCTAAATTTATTAGATAATCTCATTATATGTAGTGAGGTAGTGTATATGAAAAAACCCGTAATTGGAGTGCTTGGTGCTACAGGTGTTGTAGGTAGGCATATTTTGGAAATTTTAGAAGAAAATAATGTAATTTTTGAAGATATAAAATTTTTTGCAAGCAAAAAAAGCGCAGGAAAAGAAATAGAATTTAAAGGTAAAAATTATACGGTAATAGAAGCTGTCCCGGAAGCTTTTGAAGGTGTTAATATTGTTCTCGCATCAGCAGGAGGAGCTACCAGTCTGGCGTTAGCTCCTGAAATTGTTAAAAAGGGTGCCGTATATATTGATAATTCAAGTGCTTTCAGAATGGATAAAGAAGTTCCGCTTGTTATTGCAGGTGTAAATGATGAAGATATAAGAACTCATAAGGGAATAATAGCAAATCCTAACTGTTCGACATCACAGCTTATGCTTGTTTTGAAACCTTTACATGATTATGCGGTAATAAAAAGGATGATAGTAAGTACATATCAGTCTGTTTCAGGTGCAGGACTGGCGGCAATAAACGAGTTAAGAGAAAATACAATTGCCGTTAATGAAAAAAAACCTTTTGAAAATAAAGTATTTAAAAAGCCGATAGCATATAATTGTATCCCTCAGATTGATTCATTTTGTGAAAACGGCTATACAAAAGAAGAAATGAAAGTAACAAATGAAACAAGAAAGATTCTTCATTTAAGACCTGATACTCCTATTTCTTGTACGGCAGTAAGAGTACCTGTATTTATAGGACATTCGGAAGCAGTTACGGTTGAGTTTGAGAAGAATATTACGCCTGAAAAAACAAGAGAACTTTTGGAACAAGCTTGGGGTGTAAAAGTAATAGACGATACGGCAAATTATGATTTCCCGACTGCTGTTATGGCGGCAGGAACAAATCCTGTTTATGTGGGAAGGATAAGAAAAGATATAGCTTTTGATAACGCAATTTCCTTCTGGTGTGTCGCAGATAATTTAAGGATAGGAGCTGCTTTAAATACTGTAAGAATTGCCGAAAAAGTTATAGAAATGCAAGTATTCTAAAAGGAGTTTATTTTATGAGATATAATGCGGGTGAAGTAATTACGGCTATGGTTACTCCGTTTAATGAAGATTTAACAATTGATTACACTTCATTAAAAAAATTAATTAATTATTTAATTGATACGGGAACGGATGCAATTCTTGTTGCCGGAACAACCGGGGAAACGCCTACTCTTTCACATGAGGAGGAGGCTCATATGTTTACGTTTGTGAAAAATACAGTAGAAGGAAGGGTTAAGATTATAATGGGGGCAGGCTCCAATTCCACGCAAACAGCGGTGGAATCTTCAATTACTGCGAAAAAACTCGGTGCGGATGCAATTCTTTCGGTAGTTCCATATTATAATAAACCCTCACAAAAAGGGATGTATGAGCATTTTGCAGCCGTTGCAAAAGCAGTGGATCTTCCTATTATTTTATATAATATTCCGGGAAGAACAGGTGTTAATATGCAGCCTGCCACTATTGCAAAACTGGCATCTGAATTTAAAAATATTGTCGCTTTAAAACAAAGTAATTCCGATTTGGATTTAATAAGCGATATAAAATCTTTATGTCCTGAAGATTTTACTATATATTCGGGTGATGACAGCCTTACCGTTCCGATGATGTCGTTAGGGGCGCATGGTGTAATAAGTGTTGCTTCTCATCTGGCAGGAAACGAAATTAAAAATATGATTTCTGCGTTTAAATCAGGAAATATTTCGGAAGCTCTTAAATTACATTTAAGTTTATATCCGTTATTTAAAAAACTATTCATGGCACCAAATCCCGTACCCGTAAAAGCGGCTCTTGCACATTTCGGTATTATAAAAGAATATGTAAGAAAACCGCTGGTGGCTTTAGATTCGGAAGAAAAGAAAGAACTTATTGCAATAATTGAAAAATATAACATGTTATATATAGTGTAAATGGAGACTCATTTGCTTGAAAATATAAACTCTAAATTTTTTAAACATTCTGATAAAAGGGGTAATACATTATCAGAAACGCTTATTGCCCTGGTTATTGTCGGGGTCGTTTTTACTATAAGCATGGGGACTATTGTTGCGGACTATTATAAAAATCAGACTGTTGTCAGATTAAAAAAAATGTATTCCACATTTACGCAGGCTTTTGATAATTCAATAGCAAGAAACGGAATGGCAGAAAACTGGGAATTTCCTGACGGATTGAGTGAGAGAGGTTCCTATTCTTTCTTTCAGCAATACTTAAAATCATTTTTGATTTTAACTCGTGATTGTAAGAATTCTACTGCTGACCAATGTAATTATACATTTAAAGAATTAGACGGTACAGAAAAATCTTTAAATTCCACATGGGCAAGATTTTATCTCAGTGATGGTGCTTTTATCGCTATTCAGACAAATTCTAATGATAAATATAAAGTTGTCTATTTTTATGTGGATACAAACGGTAAAAAGCGTTTGAATGTTGTTGCACGTGATATATTCTTGTTTGAGTATTGGATTCAGAATGATGATAATCCCGAATATGTGGGAAGATTTCTTCCTTTCGGGCATGAATATACAAGAGAGCAGCTTATTTCCGATTCTAATGTTAATAATTGTAATCGTGCCAGAAACGGTAATTATTGTTCGGCACTTATAATGAAAGATAACTGGCAGATAATAAAAGGCTATCCTTGGGCGCAGGCAAGATACGTAGTACAATAATTAATTTACTAATTCAAAAATATCTCTGCATACTGTAAATATTTCTTTAGCCTGTTCAAAATTAATCATATTTGGTCCGTCGCATAATGCACAGTCAGGATTCGGATGTACTTCAAAAAATAATCCGTTTGCGCCTGCAGCTGCAGCAGATTTTGCAAGAACGGATACAAACTTACGTTCGCCTGAAGAACATTCTCCGCTTCCTCCGGGCAATTGTACACTATGTGTGGCATCAAATACCACAGGGTATCCCATCTCCTGAATAATAGGAATAGCCCGCATATCGGATACAAGATTATTGTATCCGAAGGTTACCCCTCTATCCGTAATTATTATCTTATTATTTCCTGATTCTTTAACTTTATTAGCTATTGATTTCATTTGCGAAGGTGCCAGAAATTGTCCTTTTTTTATATTTACAATTTTATCCGTTTTAGCTGCCGCAACAAGTAAATCTGTCTGCCTGCAAAGAAAAGCAGGAATTTGTATAATATCTGCGACTTCTGCTGCCATTGTTGCCTGCTCTTCGGTATGTATGTCAGTTACAATCGGAACATTAAATTCTTTCTTTACTTCATTTAGTAAAGATAACCCTTTTTCTATGCCTAAGCCGCGATATGAATTTATAGAACTTCGATTAGCTTTATCGTAGGAGGCTTTAAGTATGAAATTAATATCTAAGGATTCTGTAAGATTCTTAAGATATTCAGCAGCTTTAAACAAAATATCTTTTGATTCGATAGCGCAGGGTCCTGCCATAATTGTCAATTTATCTCCGCCAATTTCAAAATCCTTTAATTTTAGTTTATTAACCATTAATAACCTCCAAAACTATTATTATAAAATTCTGCAAAAAAAACAATATAAAATAATAAATTATTAATTTTTTATCTTTAAATATCGCACTCGCAGGTAAATACATAACTGTCAATGTGATTTTTTCCGTTCTGAGGATTTCGTCCGTTTTTCAGGAAATATATAATTGAATCTTCATTAATATTTAAAGCTCTGGCAGCTTCTCTTACATTGTCAAATTCTTTAATATTAACACCCCTTAATGCATATATCTTGCCATATTTCATAAGATTTCTTTTTATGGAAGGATTTATCTGATGAGAAATTTCATCCAATTTATTGTAATTAACAATAATTCTGCCTTCTTCATCAATATCCTCAAAGTTTTCAGCGTATACAAATCTGTATCCCCCGCTGGTTTTTTGTTGTCCGCATAAACATTGTTTTACGGCCGATTTATTTAATGATAATTTTTCAGATGCTTCTTTTGCGCTGCCATATCTTGTGTAAGTTCCGTCCGAATTAAATGCATATACTGCTTTTACCTGCGGCATAGAAAGTTCAATTCCGATTCTTTTTAACAACTTTGTATTAACCGTTATTATACCATTATTAAACTCTTCAACATCACTTGCTTTCACAAAACCATATTCAGAAGTTCTTGTGACTTCTCCTCTTACGCATTGTGAAATTTTTGCTCTGTTTAATCCTAATTGTCTTGCTGCTTCATTTTGATTTATAAATTTTATATAACTGCCGTCTTTTTTTATTGCATAGACTGCATTCTTATTTATATCTTCAAGTTTTCTTTTTAATAAATCATAATTGATACCCTTTTTGCCGGCTTTATCCATAAGCTCAAAATCCGAAGCCAGAGCAAAAGCATAACCTTTAAAGGTATTAAACCGGCCTTTCAGGCAATGGTTTATATCATGAACCTCTATTCCGATTGCTTTTGCAGCTTGATTTTTGCTATCATATCTCGTAAACTTCCCGTCCGAAGAGATTACATAAACAGGGACATATCTTTCTCTAACCAGTGAATCTTGATTAAGCTCCCTTATCTTTTTTTTATCTACGGAAACTCTATTATTTTCATCAGTGATTTCAACATCCTGTGCTTTCACAAATGCATAATTTCCCACCCTTTTTTGTCTGCCGCCCAGACATCTTGATATATTAGCAGGTTCTAAATTGAGTTCTTGAGCTGCTTTTCTAATACCGGAATATCTTTTATACATACCATGTTCATTTATTGCATAGACAGGAGTAGAGTTATTTTCTCCAAAAGCGGCATAAACTATCTGCTGCAGTTTTTTTCTGTCTACAGTTATATTTCCGTTCTCATCAACTGTTTCAATTTCTTCAGGAAGGACAAAAGTATAACCGCCTGTTTTATGTAATGTTTTATTTATACATCCTATAATGTGGGGGTGGGTAACGCCCAACTCTTTTGAAGCTTTATATTTGCTCGGATATTTTTTATGTTTGCCATCTTCATCTATTGCATATACAGGAGAGGATGTATTCTCTTTAGAGGCAGTATTAATCTGCATAATTTTTGCATTTAATTTGTCTTCATCAACAATACAATTACCATTTTCATCCTGAGTTTCAATTTCATCCGCATAAACAAAGCCATAACCATGAGTTGCAAGACGCTTGCCCTGTAGACATTCAGCAATATTTGTTTTTGCTAAAGATAATGTATTTTGCGCTGCTGCTCTATCTGTGAACTTTTGGTAATCTCCGTCACTGCTAATTGCATAAAAAGCTCTGGTTGAACCTGTAAATGCTAAGTTATAATTACTTTTTATGTTAAGACAGTTTAGAATATGAGCAGCAGATACATGTTCTTTCTCTTTATCAGCTATACTGACGTCAATCTTAGCCGTATTTCTTTTTATATTAATTGTATTAATATTTATAGGAAGTATTTTCATATAGAAAATAAAAACCGTAAATATATAATTTGCCAAATCCCATTTAAAATAAATCTTTAAGCAAATTATAAGCATTTAGTTTATACAATTAGTATTTAATTTAAAGCAGCTTAATGGACAGATAATGGGCATAGAATAAAACCGAAAGAGTTAAAAACCAATAGCAGTAAAGAAAAGAAGAACTCCTCAGGTGGGACTCGAACCTACAACCCTTCGGTTAACAGCCGAATGCTCTGCCATTGAGCTACTGAGGAATATTTATGTTTTTATCTTAACAAAAAAAATAATATTGTAAATAGTTTTTTACTTTTCTTTATTTAAACATTAAAAAGTTATAATTAAATAACATAACAATCAGAAAATAAAATGTTGACGGTGCTGAAGAAATTTTCGTAAAATGTAGAATTTTGTAATGATTAACACTATAAAACAGAATAATAATATAATTCTTTCCCGATATGCAAGTAATATGCGAAAGCACAACAAAAGCTGATGAAGGGAATCGAACCCTTGACCTATTGATTACGAATCAATTGCTCTACCGACTGAGCTACATCAGCATATAAATATTCTATAATAGAAATATTTTTTTTGGTAGATTATTTTAATGGGATTTATATAGCAAATTCCGCTAAACAGGTTAAAACGGTTAATAATACTAAGTTTTAGCCTGTTTTTTACCATTTTTGTTCATTAGCAAATTTTTTCTAAATTTCTTAAGTCAGATAGGTACCTAAAAGTTGACAAAAGAAAATGAATGGATAAAAAAATGAATAAAGAAATTAAATGCCCTAAATGCGGAGAAATTTTCCGGGCAGATAAAACTCTTTGGGCAGCTATAGTAAAACAGGTTGGAGACAAGTAATTTCAAAAAGATTTAACAATTAAGAAACTTACGAAAAATAATCCGACTATGAAAGAGAAGTTTGAAAAACTGAATAAGTCATAATGATAAATCTCAGAAAAATAACAAAACCCGGATAAATCTCCAGGTTTGTTATTTTCTAGCTTTGTTTATTAATTGTTCCGCAAATTCCAGCGTTTGCAAATATAAGGCTGTATCTTTTTCAGGTACAGCTAAAACTTTTTCTATAAGTTTTTGTCTGTCCAAATCTACAGACGGTTGTAATGTATTAATACCAAAATCTTTCAATGAAAACGACAACACTTCAGCCATATTTAAGAAGGCTTCAATATTTAACTTACTTAAACCACGTTCAACCTTACTGAGATAATTTGTAGAAATGTCTATTTTTTCAGCAAGAGCTTCTTGCGTCATGTTTTTATCAACTCTCAGTTTCTTTATAATTTTTCCAATCGTTTCTGTATCAATCATATTTAACCTTTTATCCAAGAATACATACTATTTGATTATTTTTAAATCTCTATTAGTTTAATTTTCTTAAAATTGATACAATTTGATTAGTTTTGTGATATACTGTTTATGTTATGTGAGGTTACGCTCAATGAGCACAAAATGTGAGGGAAAAATATGAAAAAGAAAAAAAAGAAGATGTTGTTAATGGCAATGACCTTGTCGATATTGTCATTAGCAAGCTGTGCTAACGCCCAAGATGTTAACAGTTGGTCGGGGTTAAGGAACGCTCTTGAATCCGGAAGTAACGCAACGTTAACGGACAATATTACCGCAGACAGTCAATATATTGATATGTGGGATGTAAGTAATTCTGTATCATTAGACTTGAATAGCAAGACTATAACAGGTACAACTTTGGGAACTTCTGCTCTTGCTCCCGGTGTGGGGAAGTTTTCTATATTAAACGGAACTATTAAAGATTTTGTTAATAACGGAAGTTATTTTTCGGATTGGGGCATGGCTGCAATGGTAGGCGGAGCTTTATTAAATAACGGCTCTACAAGTGAGATTACAAATGTTACATTCAATAATAACCAGGCATCATTTGGCGGTGCTATTGCAAACCTTAAATCAATTGATAGTACAGCGGCACAAAGTACTCAAATTATCGTAACATCAACCGACAGTGATTATACAGGGAACAGTGCAGACCTGGGCGGTGCTATATTTAATCTAACAACAAGAACTGACGCAATCGGAGATAATTTTTCTATAGAACAAAGCGAATACGCAAAAAATGCGATAGTAAACATCACAGCAGAAACAAAGGACGTTACTTTTAGCGGAAATAGTGCAACAATTGCTGGCGGCGCAATATTCAATATGGGAACAGTAAATATCGAAGCAAAAAACGGACATAACGTTATATTTAAAACGACAAGTGATGATATTTACAATAATAATGAATTAAACTTTGTATCCGGCAATATAACTATTAACAGTTCAATTACAGATAAAACTATTGACTTATCCGAATATGGTCTTGGTAATTTTGGAGGAAATGGTGTAACAAATGTACTAAACGGTGCTAATGTTACTGCTAACGCAATTGACCAGTACTCTTTAAATATAGCAAATGGCGGTACCCTTGAAACAAACGTAAGCGGGTTGGCTATTGATAATACCATATCCAATAACGGAACATTGAAATTAAAAGGTAATCAAGCAACATGGGATTTTAATAATCCGTTAGACAATGTTGACGTATTAGATGAAAATATTTCCGGGACTGGCGTTACAAATTTTATAAGCGGGAATACGCAGGTTACATCTAATGTTGAAACAGAAATTGGTATTAACAACGAGGCAAACGTAATTGTATCAAACGATAATCAAGGAACAATTACATTTGGTCAAAGCGGAAAAGATATTACTAATACAAATGGTGTTCTTGGAATTGATAAAAACGTTATTATAGCAGGGAATTTAATTACCGGTGTAGGTTCAGAGACAGAGATACTTTCTGCCGGAAGCATAACATCTAATGTGACTAACAACGGTACAATCGGTATATTTGACGGAACATTAGATTATGATATTTCAGGTAACGGTAAGGTAGTTGTAGGTGGAGAGCTTACTAATAATGCAACCATAGAAGCATCTTCCATTGAAATTGACGGAACTTCAACAGTTCTCGGTCAAGAATATACGGGGCACCTTATTACAAATGCCTCTAATATTAAAACAGATAGTATAGTAAATGATTCATTATTAACTTTTACGGGCGGGACAATTTCATACGCTATTTCAGGAACCGGCGATGTAAATATTTCAGGTGATGTTGTTTCAAACGCTATAAATACTTTAACAGGTGATGTTAATATACTTGACGGTGCAAAACTTTCTCTTGGTACAAGCGGCAATTTATTTTCAAGTGCAAACAGCGTAAATGCTCAAGACGGTTCAACAATAAGTTTACTTAACGGTGTTGTCGCACCAACTAGTATGGATAATCTTGTAATAGCATCTGGTAGCACTGTAAAACTTGAACTTGATTGGGGCGACACTCTCAATACTAATAATGCTACTGCTGTTCAAGGTAATATAGAACTTTCAAAAATTGATTTGACAACACTAGCGAATGATAATGAGTATGCGGTTTCAAGTTCACTTACAGATAAGATTTCATTCTCCAATGATGTAGAACTGGAGGTTGGTAGTAGCAATTATAATTATATTAGCTACGCAAGTGGCACGTTAACTGCTGATAGTGTAGCAAGTATTGCGGATGCTATTGCCAAAAACTCTTCAAATGGTGTTTACCAAATGACGGGAGATGAAACTATTACAAGTGATTTAGGTACACTTGCTAGTGCTAATACTCTTACAATCAATGGCGGCGGTTATACACTCAACGGTGACGGAAATGTGGGTGTTACTGTTGACAATGGTCAAACATTAAATCTTACAAACATAGAGGTAGGTGGATTTGCAGACGAAACCGTTGTTACAAATGAAGGTACTATAAATCTTTCACAAATTACTTTAAACGATAAAATTGCAGGTAACGGTACAAGTAATGTTATCGGAGATACAACGATTAATAATTCAATAACAAATACTTTGAATCTTGATTCCGGTATTTTAACTCTCGGAGAAGATGGGGATTTGTCTCAAGCAGCAGCATTTTATGCAAATGGCGGAACATTAAGTCTGCAAAATAGTGTTATACAAAATACAAACCTCGGAAACCTTACATTAACTTCCGATATGAACTTAATGCTTGATGGTAATTTTGCGGAGGAAACACTGGATACAATTTCTGCAAATTCATTTAGCTCAAACGGAAATAATATCAACATTTCTA
>CAZNEN010000013.1:49030-50649 GCA_964572355.1 uncultured Muribaculaceae bacterium | reverse complement strand
TTTCGCAAAATATATTAAAATCATTGATTATTGTAATTTTTTCAATTATCGTTTCTAATGCGTTTTTTATCAGAGGGGGGGGGGAAAAAAATAATTTTCAGAAGTTAATACTGTTCTTGTTTTCATTTTTTATACTATACACTTGTATGATAGGTACAACAGACTTTCTTTTATTACATACATTACAATTTTTTTGCGGATACGTAATGCCTATACCCTTTTTTATCATCTTATGGTATAAATTGGCAGACTGCTATGTTAACGGAAAAAGTCTTACCTCACGGGATTTCAAAGTTCTAATATTATTAGCTTTACTTATTGCACAATTCAATGAATTTGTTTGTATTATTTCATTCTTATTATTATCGATAATCGGCATCGAAAAATTTATTAAAATATATTTTTATAAAATAAAAGAAGAATATAATTATGTATTATATCCCTGGGTATCTTTGACTTTAATGTCAGAAATTGTATACACTCATTCGGGATTTATAGAAATAGCAAATAACTACAAATCAACTGAAATGTTTAGTTTAAATCTTAATGATTTCAGCAGGTTCATTTATATTATATGGGATAAACTATTTCTGGAAAATATATTGATTATAGTTCCTGTCATAATAGGTTTAATACTCTTATTAAGTAAAACAGAAAATAAAAAAGAGAACACAATACTTTTACATTATTTTTTGTACAGCTTTTTAAGTATAATACTGTTTTTCATTTCCCTATTTATTATAGGAAAGTCCTGCCATTACGCATATAATAATGATGATCATTACGGAGCTTACTGGGTATTATATCCGCCTTTCTTATTTTCCTATAAAATCTTATTGTATACTTTCGGTTTATATTTATTCGGATATTTACTGAGAACTAATTATAAAATCCGATTAAAAGTTATAATATTTTTATTTTTTATAATCGGATGTTTTGTATATATAAAAAACTCGAATGTAAATATTTTTCAAGAAATATACTCATATGATTCGAAAAAAAGCATGTATTTGTTGGACAAATTAGCTGTTTTTTATTTTAAAAGAAATGAAACGGCTATTTTGCCCATAAAAAATTTAGATCATATTTTTACTATTCAACCGGATAACGCTATTATGCCATATGATATAATAGACGGAACCTATAAAGATAAAATATATGTTCACAATAATATTGATAATAATCAACTATGGCCATATTTAGAATATATCCGTGAAATATATGATATTGAAAATATTGAAAAAGGTATGACTTTTACAACACTAAATGAAGCAATAAATGAATATATAAAAAGAGGAGGCAAAATAGTACGAGAAGAACTTAAAAAACTTGATTTTTCAACAATAGAAGGAGATTCTTAAATATTATGAAAAATTTTTTCCCCAGTAATAAAATCATACTTCTTGCAAATATTATAGTTCTGTTTCTTCTGGGTATATTTTTATTATCAAAATTATAATATTCCGTTGTAATTTATGAAGATATACTATATAATCAATAAATATTTTAAAGTAAATGTAACTCCGGGATTTATTTTTAAACCATAAAAAGAAGCCATAGCTGAATTTAAAGCAAATGGAGGTGTATTAACAAAAAAAGAACTAAAGGAATTAAGATTT
>CAZNEN010000013.1:0-48930 GCA_964572355.1 uncultured Muribaculaceae bacterium | reverse complement strand
TTTGTGTATCTGATTTTATACAGATCAACAAACAAAAGCCAAAAATTAAATATGCAAATGAGAAAGAAAAAGATTCTTTAGGAGGATTTGGTATCGCAATTTCATCACACTGCAATCTAAATTGTAAAGGTTGTGATGTATATTCTCCACTCGCAAAAAAAGAATTTGTTACATACGAACAATTCAGTAAAGATATGCATAAACTTAATACTCTTGCGCCGGATCGTGAATTCGGTACTGTATTTATAGGGGGGGAACCATTATTAAATCCTGATCTGGTCAAAATTATTAATAAGACAAAAGAATTATTTCCAAATGCTCCTAGAGACATACTTACAAACGGTATATTATTGGACCGAATGGGAGATGATTTCTGGAAAGCAATAAAAAATGCAAATGTACGCTTCGGGATTACGAAATATCCTATTAACATTGATCTGACAAAAGCTGAAAAAATTGCAAAAAAATATGGTATAAATTTTCATTATGACATAGTAAAATCAGAAAGAATTTTTGACTATAACACTAAAACTGTTTTATATGAAAATCCTGATAAAGAAGACGGTTTTGACTGGAGTAAAAACATATTGGATTTAACCGGAAGCCAAAACTGGGTAGAGAAACGATTCACCTGCCCTCATCGCGGGATTAATACATATGCAAGAGGTAATATTTATTATTGTTATGTACATGCATATATAAATGCATTTATTGATTACTTTAAAGCTAAAATTCCAATAACAAAAGATGATTATATAAAAATTGCAGATGTAAACAGTATTGAAGAGATTGACAATTTTCTCTCAAAACCAAAACCACTGTGCCGGTTTTGTAAACAATGTCATAATACTTGCTATGGGGGCAATGCTTTAGAATGGGATTTCTCTAAAAGAAATATAACAGAATGGACATAGCACTATAATATCCGGAAGATAAAATGAACAATTTAATTAAAAAAGAAAACATATATATTTTTACAAATATATTGAGTATAATTATTTGTTTACTGATAATCCCGTTTATTCTGTATAACGACGTTATTACAAATCATGACAGCAATTATGTTTTTCAATACACTTATAACAATAATTGGTTTGTTTCAGGTAGAATTGTATGCAGATTTCTTGTATCATTTTTCTATGTTTTTATCCCTGAGATCTTTAATATACATCCAAATGATGTTTCATCAATTATCGTTCCGGTTTTTACATCAATTTTTATGTGTATAACATCCTATTTCTGCCTGAAGTTATACTATTTATTCGACAATAAAAATAAATTTATTATAAAAAATCATGATTTTTTTATATTGTTTCCTGCAATATACGTAATTATTGCTTTTATTCCGACAATAAATGAAGGTTTAGACATGTTTTATCTGTCCGGAATATTTGAAACTACGGTTTTTTATGACGATTTATTTAATATTATGTTTTTCATAATATTTATATATTTTATTGTAAGTTCATTTTTTGCCGTAAAGAGCAAATCTGTAAATATATTATACTATGTTAATGCATTTTTACTGGGTATTTCTTATGAGCCTATTGCATTTACTTCCTGCTTATTCTATGTATTAACATCAGTTTATATTTTAGGAATATATATAAAGAATCGTTCGTTAAGTGGTATCGCACAAGCAAAACATCTTTTTTTAATCGGAATTCCTCTGCTTATTGGTTCATTCTTACACTTTTCATTGTCAAATTATAGTGATGAGCAAATAATCGAATATTCCAATCATATCACAGACCAAATTGCTTATATACCTTCATATTTTATAAAATTTTATAAAGGTCTGTTTAACTCGGTTATACTTGATAACATTGTTTTGATAGCAATAATTTTAATATTATCCTTAGTTTTATTTTGCTTAAAAGATAATGAAAAGAAAAATCATAAAGTTATTATGTTGTCTATGTTTTTATTAATTTCCTGTATTACATATTTCATATTACTCTTAATTCCGGGATATTGTACCGTTTATCCATATGATTTTTGGTATAGTCATCCGCCATTCAGAATTATCTTTTATAAGATTTTATTACTAATAATATTAGTACATTTAGGATATCTGGTATCAGAAAGAAAAATATTCAGTAAAATTATTAAAATTATACTACCAATATTACTTTATTTATTGATATGTATTAACTATCAAGAATTGAACAGAGAATATAAAACAGAAAGAGAAACTATAAATGATATAAGAAGAATAATATATATGTCTGACAAAATGACATCACTATACGAATCACTTGACGGTATAGCTTTATTGCCAATATCTTGGTATCACAAATATTCAACTTACAAATTCATTTTTAGACCAAGATGCTATGATGCTGAAAAAAGAATTAAAAATGAAATGAAAGATATAATAAATAATGAGTTTAACGAAAAGAAATCAAGATTATACACAGAGGCGGAAGAAAATGATTATCTCCTATATTTATATTATACATATAAATATAACCCTGAAGGAATTATATGGGTTGACGATAACACAGCTTTTTCAGAATTTGAAAAAAGGGGGGGGTATTTTCCAAAAACGAGTTAAAGCAGTTAAGTTTTACTAAATTAATGAAAACAAAAAAAGAAAAACTGTCTATAAATGAAGTAAATTCAAAAATAGAAAAAAACCCCGAAGAGGCGTATTTATATGCGGCAAGAGCAAGATATCATAGAAATAATAATCAATTACCGGAAGCTATTGAAGATTATACTAAAGCAATAAATCTCGATAAAAGCAATTACAAACAGTATTATTATTTGAGAGCCGAAGTTTATTACAAAAATAACAATTTAGATGCTGCTGAAAGAGACTATATTACTTTTTTAAGCTCTTCTCCATATTCAATTGTGGTAAGAAAAAAGCTGATTAATATATATTTTATACAGAATAACGTACAAGAGCTTATAGATGAGTTTGAAGATTTAATAGAAATATTTGAATACTATAATAAAAATATTAAAAGAACATTTTATGGTGATATGGCAAAAGTAATGTACAAGTTTAAATTGTATAATAAAGTAATAGAATTAATAAATAAAGAAGTCCTTATAATAGAGAACTCGGCTAACTATCAACTCCGGGCTATGGCAAAATTCAAAATAGGAGATTTTGAAGGTGCTCTCGATGATATAAAAAAGGTTTTTAAATATAATCTTGAAAATGAGGAAACATACAAGATAAAAAAATTTATTGAATCTAATCTCAATTTATCAAAATAAATCGCAAATAACATTTCATACTTCACCGCATCATCGCACTGTATAACAGTATAGATGATTTGGAGTTCTGATTACAGAATCAAATGACAGGTTCATACTTATCGAAGATAAAGATAATAGAACTATAATCTCATTTTAAAGTCATCATACCCGAAAGAACGAATAATTTGATATCTTCCGTTATCTTCCAATACAATATCAGGCAGTTTCATTCCGTTAAATGTATTATTTTTAACCATTGTATAAATAGCCATATCTTGGAATTCCAGCTTTTTCCCTATGTTTAAAGGTAAATCAAAAGAATAATTCCCGATGATATCTCCCGCTAAACAGGTAGGTCCCGCAAGCTGATATGTATATGCTTTTTCCTGAGGCATTCCCGAATTTTTAACAATCGGACGATACGGCATTTCCAGCACATCCGGCATATGACAGGCAGCCGAAACATCTAAGATAGCTATCTGAATATCATTATCAAGTATTTCCAATACTTCCGTTAATAAAATACCGGCATTTAATGCAATTGCTTCTCCCGGTTCCAGATAAACCTCTACCCCGTATTTATCTTTGATTCTGATAATACATTGTTTTAATGTATCAATATCATAATCACACCTTGTTATATGATGTCCGCCTCCAAAATTTACCCATTTTACTTTATTTAAATACTTATCGAAATTTTTTTCTATAGATTTTAAAGTAATATCAAGCGCATCTGAGTTTTGCTCGCATAATGTATGAAAATGGATTCCTTCCGTATATTCAAATAATTCATCGGTGATTTGAGATATTTTTGTTCCGAGTCTTGAACCCGGTCTGCAGGGATCATATATTGCATAATTTTTTTGTGTTGAACATTCGGGATTTATTCTCAATCCTATACTTTTTCCTTTACTTATAACCTTATCTTTATATTTTTTTAATTGCTGCGGAGAATTAAATACTATATGATCACAAATATTTATAATTTCATCTATTTCATCTTCTCTATATGCCGGAGAATAAATATGAGTTTCTTTCCCCATTTCTTCTTTTCCGAGTTTAGCTTCATATAATCCGCTTGCCGCAGTACCGGCAAGATACTCTCCTATCAGCGGATATAAAGAAAACATCGAAAAAGCTTTTTGAGCAAGCAGAATTTTACATCCCGTATCATCACTGACTGACTTTAATTTTTCCAAATTTTCTGTAATTTTTGTTTTTTGAATTATATAACAAGGTGTTTTAAGACTTTGTTTATCAGTAAATTGCATTAATCAACCAACTCCGGATTTTCACTTATTTTCCAGGGCAGCCCCCATTTATTTAATGCCTCCATAAACGGATCCGGGTCAAATTCTTCCATATTATATACACCCGGTTTTTTCCAGATTCCCTGAACAATCATCATTGCACCAATCATTGCAGGAACACCCGTTGTATATGCTACGGCCTGAGAACCTACTTCTCTGTAACATTCCTGATGATCACAGGTATTATATATATAAAGATGTTTTTCTTTTCCGTCTTTTTTACCTGTAAAAATACAGCCTATATTTGTTTTTCCTTTTGTTCTCGGACCAAGAGATGAAGGATCTGGAAGCACAGCTTTTAAAAACTGGAGGGGAACTATTTCTCTGCCTTCATACATAATCGGCTCTATTGATGTCATCCCGACATTTTCAAGACATTTTAAATGTGTCAGATAGCTTTGACCAAATGTCATAAAAAATCTGATACGTTTAATCCCAGGAATATTTAATGCCAGAGATTCAATTTCCTCATGATGCAAAAGATACATATCTTTTTCTCCGATTTCGGGGAAATTATACACCCTTTTTATTTCCATAGGTTCAGTTTCAATCCATTTACCGTTTTCCCAATAAGAACCTTTTGCGGAAACCTCACGAATGTTAATTTCAGGATTAAAATTAGTTGCAAAAGGATAACCATGATCACCCGCATTGCAATCCAATATATCAATAAAATTAATTTCATCAAAATAATGTTTTAATGCATAAGCTGAAAATACACTTGTAACACCGGGATCAAAACCGCTGCCTAAAAGTGCGGTAATTCCTGCCTTTTCATATCTTTCACGATATGCCCACTGCCATTTATATTCAAATTTAGCGGTATCCTCGGGTTCGTAATTTGCAGTATCAATATAATGTACTTTTGTTGCAAGACAAGCCTCCATAATAGTAAGATCCTGATACGGAAGTGCAAGATTAAGCACCGCTTGAGGTTTTACCTCGTCAATCAATTTTATCAATGCCTGAACATCATTTGCATCAATTTGTGCGGTTGTAATTTTTGTTTTTGTAGTTGATTCAAGTTTATTTTTAAGTGCATTACATTTTTCTATTGTTCTGCTTGCTATACAAATTTCTTCAAACACATCGGAATTTTGACAGCATTTATGTATTGCAACACTTGCAACACCGCCGCAGCCTATTATTAATAATTTAGCCATTACTATATCCTCCTGTTTTATCAAGTGCCAAAAGCATTTCTCTTATAATCTTGCAGGCTGCTGCCGTTGAAATGCCGCTTTGATCATAAATCGGAGAAAGCTCATTAACATCACAGCCTATTATTTTTAATTCCGAACAAATTTCCGTTACGGAATTCATAAGTTCTAAAAATGAAATTCCGCCCGGTTCCGGAGTTCCCGTTCCGGGAAAATATGAAGGATCAAGAACGTCCAGATCTACCGTAAGATATACGGGGTAAGCTTTAATCTTTTCAATTGATGTTTTTATATAATTTAAATCAAACGGATATAAATATGTATGTCCTTGCTTTGCCCATTCAAATTCCGCCCGTTCTCCAGATCTTATTCCAAACTGATATATTTTAGAATCACCCGTTAATTCCCAGCACCTTCTCATTACACAGGCATGCGATAATCTTACGCCGAGATAATCTTCTCTCAAATCGGTATGTGCATCTATATGAATTATATTAAGATTTCTGTATTTTTCTATTGCGGCACGAACGGCACCCAATGTAACAAGATGTTCTCCTCCTAATAAAAAGGGGACTTTATCATCTTGAAATATTTCCTCGGCACGTTCTTGAATTTTATCTATAACCTTTTGTGTATCACCAAACGGAAGATCCAAATCTCCGCTGTCAAATACGGCAATACTTGCTAAATCCTTATTTTGGTAAGGACTGTATGTTTCTATACCGTAAGAATCGTTGCGAATTGCCTGCGGAGCAAATCTCGTTCCGGGTCGAAAAGAAGTAGTAGAATCAAACGGAGCACCATATAAAACAATTTCCGCAGATTCATAATCCGCATCACATCCTATGAAATTTACAACATTTTTACTCAACATCTTTTAATAATTTCTCCACATAAACAGGCAGTGCAAAAACACCTTTATGAAGGCTCGGCTGATAATATTTTGTATTGATTTCTTTCTCCATCCATCTTTCAACATTTAAGTCGCGAACAGGATGATATTTTTTTGATGCAAAACCAAATAACCAGTGTCCTGAAGGATATGAAGGAATATGAGCCTGATAAACTTTACTTATGGGAAAAGTCTCCAATATGCGTTTATGCATTCTCTGGCACTGAAAAGCCTCTTCTTCATAAAACGGGCTTTCATTCTGATTAATCATTATACCGTCAGAATGTAAAGCATTATAGCAGTTTCCGTAGAATTCTTTTGTAAATAGCCCCTCTCCGGGTCCGAAGGGATTAGGGGAATCTATAATTATAAGATCATATTCATCAGTCTTTGAACGAATAAACCTCAAGCCGTCTTCATTATATATAGAAACTCTTTTATCATTTAAGCTACCTGCTATTTGAGGTAAATACTTTCTGCAGACCTCAACAAGAATCTGATCTATTTCAACAACATCTATTTTATCAATTGAATTATATTTTATTAATTCCCTTACAACACCGCCATCACCTCCGCCTATTACAAGAACATTCTTCACATCGGGATGGACTGCCATAGGAACATGAGTTATCATCTCGTGATAAATAAATTCATCTTTTTCAGCAAGCATTAAATCACCGTCTGCTACAAGCACTTTCCCTAAATCTACGGATTCTAATATATCAATTCTTTGAAACTCACTTTCCACGCTATAAAGCTGTTTATTTATCCGGAGAGAAAAATTCACATTATCGGTATGATTATCTGAATACCATATTTCCATTCATTTTCCCTTCCTTTAATACATTTAATCTTTCTATATTTTCATCTTCAGGACCTGTCAAAGAACAACCTTTTTCTTTTGCATATAATATGTAATCAATAATTTTATCCGTAATTTCCTCTCCCGGAGCCAGAATTGGTATACCGGGAGGATAACACATAACAAATTCACTGCATATACGACCTTTTGTCTCTTTAATAGGCAATGACTCTTTTTCAGAATAAAACGATTCCTGAGGTGTCATAACAACAGTAGGGGCAATATATTCTTGAGATAACATTCCCGTCTTATCTTTACGGTATCTTCTTTTGATATCTGCAAGTGCACTTACCAACCTTTCAACATCCTGTTTCCTGTCGCCGATAGAAAGATACGCAAGAATATTTCCCAAATCGCCAAACTCTATTTGAATATCATACTCATCACGCAAAATATCATAAACTTCAATACCGGCAAGCCCTATATCCAATGTATGGACGGATAATTTTGTCGTATCAAAATCAAAAATACTGCTTGAATTAATCATTTCTTTTGAAAAAGCATAATATCCGCCGATATTATTAATTTCTTGTCTTGCATACTCTGCAAGTTCAATCAATTTTGCAAATGATTTTCTGCCGCGAAGAACCAAATTTCTGCGTGAAATATCAAGACTGGAAAGTAAAAGATACGAACCGCTTGTTGTTTGTGTAAGATTAATAATCTGGCGAACATAACCCGCATTTACATTTGGTCCTGTTAATAAAAGTGAGCTTTGCGTCAAACTCCCGCCCGACTTATGCATACTGACTGATGACATATCCGCACCCGCAGCCATCGCCGATACAGGCAGAGAATCACCGAAATAAAAATGTGTGCCGTGGGCTTCATCAGCAAGTACTTTCATTCCATATTGATGTGCAATTTGTACAATGGTTTTCAAGTCAGAGCAAACACCGTAATAAGTAGGATTATTCACAAGAATTGCCACCGCATCAGGATTATCGAAAATGGCATTCTTAATTTGTTCAACTTTCATACCGAGAGAAATTCCCAAATGATTATCTACATCAGGATTGACATAGACAGGCTTTGCACCGCACAATACCAGAGCATTAATAACGCTTCTGTGTACATTTCTCGGCATAATAATTTTATCGCCTTTTTTACAGCATGATAAAATCATACTTTGAACGGCAGACGTGGTACCGCCAACCATTAAAAACGCATGCGCAGCTCCAAAAGCACTTGCTGCAAGTTCTTCGGCTTCTTTTATTATAGATACGGGGTGACAGAGATTATCTAAAGGCTTCATTGAATTAACATCAATTCCTACACATTTATTTCCCAATAATTCAACCAGTTCCGGGTTTCCTCTTCCATGTTTATGTCCTGGAACATCAAAAGGAACAATCCTCATTCTTCTAAATTTTTCCAATGCCTCAAATATGGGAGCATTTTGTTGTGATAGTATCTCAGTCAATTCATTTTCCATCCTTCTCAATACATTTTTTGAGTTAAAAGCCAATATAACATTACCAGAAAAGACTCAGATGACAGTATAAATTTAACTTTTGCAGTTTGAAGTTTTACTCTTATCAGTTCTGATATTCTCATGTAATCAGCTTTTTCCGGCTTCATTATTTCACCTTCTATACACACGAATAAATAATATATTATAAAAAAATTTTTCTCTTGCAACTAAAAATTAAATTTATATTAAATAAAATTACAGAAAATACAAATTTCGATGTACAAAAAGTATGATAAAGAGCAAAAATAAAATGGGCAGTACTGGACTCGAACCAGCGACCCCCACAATGTCAATGTGATGCGCTACCAACTGCGCCAACCGCCCTAATAAAATAAAACTCCTCAGGTGGGACTCGAACCTACAACCCTTCGGTTAACAGCCGAATGCTCTGCCATTGAGCTACTGAGGAATATCACAATTTTTATAGTAACATCAAAATTTATATTGTAAATACCCTAATTTAATTTTATAATTATAGTAAGATAGTCTTTAAAATATAGAGTCGTTTTGGAGAAAAAATATTATGTTATTAGGAGTCAATGTTGATCATATTGCTACTTTAAGAAACGCAAGAGGTGAACTGGAACCGTCTGTTTTAGATGCCGCAAAAATCTGTATTGTTGCAGGAGCTAACTGTATTACAGCTCATCTGAGAGAAGACCGAAGACACATTGTAGATTTCGATGTATTTTCACTTAAAAACGATTTAAAATGCAAGTTGAACCTTGAAATGGCCGCAACTTATGAAATGAAAAAAATAGCACTTGAACTTCTTCCTCATTCCTGCTGTATAGTACCTGAAAACCGCAAAGAAATTACAACAGAAGGAGGTTTGGATGTTTTTTCACAGCAGGAAAAAATCACGGAATTTATTAAACCCCTTATAGAAGCAGGTATTTTTGTAAGCCTGTTTATTGACCCGGAAAGAAATCAGGTAAGTGCTGCTGCCGAAACAGGCGCCCAGTTTATAGAATTGCATACGGGCGCATATTCAAGAGCATATGGTACGGCTCAAGAAAATAATGAATTTAAAAAATTGAAACAGGCTGCTTCATTAGCACATTTACTTGGATTAGAAGTTAATGCGGGACATGGACTAAATTATAAAAATGTATCAAAATTGCACGATATTGATGGTTTATATGAACTAAATATCGGTCACAGTATTATATCAAAAGCTGTCTTTACGGGTCTTGATACGGCAGTCAAGGAGATGTTAAACTTAATTAACAAAAATTAATATATTTATTATAAAAAGACAAAAATTACTTTTTATGTGTTTTATAAATTTGACAAATATAGGTGAGGTAAACTTTATGTCTGACATATTCAATAATATTCAAACTCCGTCATATTCAACACAGCAAGCACCAAGCAATTCCAACGTTATACAAAAAGAAAAGCTTTCAGTTAGTGATTCACTGCCTGCATCAAATGTAAAAAATACATCTGAGACGGATACAGTAGAGATATCTGCGGAAAATCAAAATACAAAACAAGGTCCTATACGCACCGTAAAAAACTTTATCGCAAACATTAAAAAGTTTTTCTCTACTACTGGTGAATACATAAAAGGCACAGTTAAAGGACTTTCGACTGGAGTTGTTGCCGGTTCTGTTGTTTATACGGGAGGCAGCGTAATTAATCACTTCAGAGGAAAAGCTGCGGCCAAAACCGGTCAAACTCCAAAAAATATTCCGAGTAAAGCTCTTGCGGTTACGGTAGGTGTATTATCCTTAGCTTCTAACTTATGGAATGCTTCTTTAAATGCAACAGAAAAGAAATCTAATATAGATCACAGATGGACGGGGCATAACTAATAATTTTACAGTTTATATGTTTTAATAAGAGAAACGGATTTAATTCTGTTTCTCTTTTAATTTCTATGATATAATTAGGGAGTTAATTGTTAATGTGGAGGATTCATGAATAGAATAGAATTATTTAAAAAAGATCTTGAAGCAAAAAAAGCTGTTAAAATTATTGCCGGTATTGATAATTTTAATAAAGAGTCCGTAAAAAATATCGTAGCTGCCGCTGAAATGGGAGGAGCAAGTGCAGTAGATATTTGCTATGATGAAGAAATCATTAAAATGGTAAAAGAAATAACATCACTGCCTGTATTTGTTTCTTCAATAGTTCCTGAAGAACTTGCAAATGCCGTAAATTTTGGGGCTGATGCAATTGAAGTAGGAAATTTTGATGTTTTATATAAAAAAGGTGAAAGATATAATGCAGAGCAAGTTTTAAAAATTGTAAATGATACATTGAATCTATTGCAAGGCAAAAATACTTTTATCTGTGTTACAGTTCCCGGACACATTGATATATCCGAACAAATTTCTTTAGCTATGAAACTTGAAGAATTAGGTATCGATTTAATACAAACGGAAGGTGCCGCAACAGTTACTCCTTCTAATGCTGGTGCAAGAGGACTGTTACAAACTGCCGAAGTTTCTATATCCAATACAATCGAACTTGTAAGAAATATTTCAATTCCGGTAATGACAGCATCAGGTATTACAACAACAACAGCACCTTTGGCTTTTGCTTCCGGAGCAAGTGCAATAGGAGTCGGTTCTTGCGTCAACAAACTGAACTCTACAATTGCGATGATTGCCGTTGTAAAATCTCTTGTTGAAGCTGTTAATTCAAAATCAAATAAACAGTTATCGGTTATCTGATTTATTATTTAAAAAGGAGCGGGTTAACGCTCCTTTTTAAGGAGTATTAATTGATTTCCGAAGAAAAAGTTTCAGTAAAATTTAAGCTTCTGACTTTTGATGAACTTGTCATTAATCTTGACCGATTATCAAGATTTAAGCTGCCTGAAGATACTTTTTTCAGAGTGTTTTCTTCTGTCATATTAAAAAATTTAATATATCCGAAATTCTCACATAAAGATGTTGAAATCCTTAATCCTGAATATATTTCTTTTTTATTTTTAAAAATATGGAACAAATCTGTATATAATATTTTCGGCAAAACAAATAATAACAAGTATGTATCAAAAGCATTAAATATAATAATTAAATCAACTTTTAAAAATATAGACAACAATACAAAAATTTTATTAAAAACAGCCCCTGTTATTTCTCCGATTCTGGAAAAAATAGACTATGATAAAGCTCCGTTAAATATAAAGTTTTTGATAAAAGTAAATGATACTTTTAAAGACTATTCATTTACAACTAAAGATTTGGAAAATATCCGCCGGATATATGCATTAAAATATCCTGTAAGAAAACTTATTATTGTTGAAGGCATTACGGAAGAAGTTCTTCTTCCTGTCTTTGCTTCAAATTTAGGATACAATTTCAATAAAGAAGGAATCTATATCACAGGTTCCGGAGGAAAAAGCAAAAGTCTTTCATTGTACTTAAAATTAAAAGAAAAATTAAACATTCCGATAGTTTTATTATTTGATAATGATGCAAAAGAGATTTGTAAAGTTTTAGAAAAATATTTATTAAAAAAAGATAAAATTTTAATTATAAAAGAAGGCGAATTTGAAGATATTTTATCTCGGAATTTGATAAAAAGAGCGTTAAATAACGAATATATGCCGGCATTGCCTGTTATTAAATCCGACCTTCATATTTACAATAAAATGTGTGAAAATATTGAATATTTTTATAAATCAAGACAACTCGGAGAATTTAAAAAAGCAAAATTCTCAAAAATAATCGCTCAAAATGTAAAATACAAAACAGATGTAACAGATGAAATAAAAAACTTAATTAAACAAATTATATAATCTTGCCCGAATAACAGCTAAATGTTATCATAAGCATTAATAAAAAGGAGACTTTATGAAAAAAATTATTATTGTTTTATCGGCAACTATATTCTGCTTATTTAACATTGCACTTACAAGTTCTTTTGCCGTTTCAGAATCCGATTACCAGGTAGTAGCTGACAATAATCCGGCACAAGACTATAAAGAAGTAATGGAAATTAATAATCTTTTATTTATAAAACTCGACGACAAATTCGGTATCATTGACAAAAGAACAAATGACTATATATTAAAACCTATTGCAGATAATATATTATCCTTTAATGATGAAAATGAAACGGAATTTAAAATAATTATTAAAAATAAACCGGGATATATTAATACTGATACCGCAGTAAATTTTATGACCATATATGATGATTTATTTTTAACGGATAAATATATCAAGACAAAAAAAGACGGTAAATACGGACTTATTGACAAGAACGGAAATACAATTTTATATCCTGAATTTCAAAACGTAAGTATACTATACAGTGATGAAAAAGAATATATTTCGGCAAAGAAAAACGGGAAATATAAACTTTTCTATAAAACAGGAAAACTTATTCCGGAAGAAGAATTATATTCAGTACAGTTTTTCGATAGAAAATATTATACTTTGGCTGCCGATATCAGACCTGAATTTAAGAAATCAGGGAATTATAAAGAAGCAGTATATGAAAAAATAAATACAATCAACGAAAATATCGATAATCTGGTATATGAAATTAAAGAAATAAAACTTCCCGGAAAGATAAAAAAAGACATACCTGAAAATACATATAATGAAACAAGTGAAGAGATGCAAGATAACGAGGCAATATTAAATATAGGGAAGAAAAGTTACTTTATAACAAACATCGATTCTAAAATCGGATTGGATGACATAAACGGAAAAACTATTATACCTGCCGTTTATGACTCATATAAACTTACAACACCGTGTGAACATTTTTCTACTCCGCTAATTCTTGCAGAAAAAAACGGCACATATACTCTATATAACACAAAAGGAAAAATCCTTGCAGAACAAGTGTATGACAAAATAAATGTATACAGATTCGGACAAGTGTATTCATATACGCAAATTAACGGAATAAGTACAATTAAGGAAAATAACAGAGAAATAGGAGTTTTATCAAAAGAAAATAATGACTATAAATTTGTCAGAACAGGATTTTCTTTATTTATGCCTCATAAAATTAATGAATTAATTATTACAATATTAAATGCTCAAGAAAATTAATTAAAAAATAACTATAGCAAATTTTTTTTTTTAGGAGTTTTATAAGATTATAGTATGTTTCTGCACATAAGAAAGGAAAGAAAATGATTCAAAAAATCGGGGCAGGCATTGTAAATCCAAATTTGCAAAATAATCAAACAAAATTATCAACACCTGCCAATTCAAACACTTTGGTAAGTAAACCGGCTTTTTCGGGTAACTACACTGCAACCGGACTTGTAAATGCATATCAGGCATATCACGGTATTAATCTTGCAAAAACTGTAAGTTTCGGTCAAAGTTTATCACAAGCATTTGCGGAATTAAATGCACCTATGACAACATGCCGTGATTTATCAAAAGGAATGAAAGGTGAATCCGTCGGTTCAAGAGTTTCTGTATCTGAATTAATTGATAAATACAGTGATGATTTGCCAAGAAATTTCGATGCCATAAAAACTAATATTGAAATATCATCTGATCCCGCTAAAGATACGGTTACAGAAGCAAGAACTCAGTTAAAGAAAATGCCTGACGGTATATTATATGAAATGGCGGTAAGAAACCCCAGAAAAACATCGGAACCTGTAAACAGACAATTACCGCTTACACAATTAATCAGAATAACACAAGATCCGTTTATTGATGAACATGCATATGTATTAAATACAAAAGGTAAATTAATGGCTGTAGTTGAAGACGGAGATAATGTTCTTCTTACAAATGCAGGAAAGTTTACAAAAATTTCGGATAATGATTCCAGACTTGATATTGAAGCTGTTCAGAAAGGAAATGTATTCACACCGTTCACTCCCGATGTTCAGCCCGTAAAAGAAAGAACACATACCCCTTCAATAGGTGAAGGAACTGAGATTGTTATAGGTATGGAAGACGGACGTTTTGTACCTGAAATTATAGACAGTATAAAAACATTCGTTGATAAAGTTAACAATGATGAAATTATACTGGATCAATTTGTTGCAAACCCGGATGCAAAAGATACACAATTAGCAATGTTGGCCGGCGGATTCGGATCAAGGGCTGAATATACAAATGCATCTTCTGATGGTATATTCCATGGCAAAACAAACGGGGCACAATCAACTAAAGGTGTTTTCAGAACCGCAACAGGTTTAACTCCAATGGAAACAACATTTATTTCACTCCATAATGCAGGTTTGCTTGATTGTTCAAAGGGCAAATTGAAAATCGGAGATAATATTAAATTTTATTTAAATCAATCAGGTGTAAATAAAGGAAATGGCGGTTTTACGGTTGATTTGTATAATAAAATGGAAAGAGAAGGAAGAAAGAGCCTAACATTATTCCCCAATGATTCAATGTCAAGAATGCCTGAAGCCACACGCAAAATGGCTGATATTATGAATACGGGAAATGCAGCACTTGTTATGATTGCAAAAGAGGTATTATCCGATGATGCAAAAGGAACCTTTGGTATAATGAAATTAGGAGATGGTAATGAAATATTAGAATTTGCCGAAAAACCCAAAATTATACCTGACGGATATGAAAAGAACGGAAAATGTTTAACAAATACATTCCAATTCTCAGTCAGTAAGGAAGCTTTTGCCGCATTAGCCGAATTAGAGCCTTACTTCCCTGCAGGAAAGGGCAAAGAACCCAGAGATTGGTCAAAAACATTTGTTCCGATTTTGATGTCTTTAACTCAAAAAGACGATATTGATGAAATCAGAAGTGATATCGCTGCGGTTGTTGAAACAGAAAAAGAAAGTATTCCCGCAGAAGCAGTAACAAAAGCAAAGAATATTCTCGGAAACCAAAAAATCATTGCTGTTCCTACTGATGAACCTTGGGCTGATTGCGGTACATTAAATGCTTTATATCATACAACAATGCAAATAGCCAGCAACGATTTTAAACTTGAAGATTTTGAAAGGGATCATGTTCTTAAGAGCATCAATACCCAAACGGGTCTTGTTGCTTCAACTCCCGAACAAAAAGCTGAAATCGAAAGTAGATATATAATAGACGGAGAAGTAATGGCTGTACCTAAAGCTGAAAAGGTAAATCCTTCTATTGTAGATGAATACATTGATAACGGTTTAGTTACCATTAATAAAAGACAAAAATAACTAATGAAAACTGCCGAATAAACGGCAGTTTTTGTCTTCAAAAAACAGAGAGAAACAAAAACTATTTCTCTCTGTTACTTTTATATTTAAAATCTTTGTGTTCCGGCTTCCAGCAAACCTACTTGTTTAATATATTCTTCAGGTTCTAAAAATTCCCTTAACATTTCAAGCAATGCTTTGGTTTCTCTTAGTGATAATTCGGGATTATCATAATTACACTTATATAGCAAAGACAGACCTGCTCTAAGTTCATCATCATTTAATCTTCGTAAAGCTGAAGATGATTTTGATGATAATATTTGATTGTTTATAAACTCAGCGTTTGTTTTTGCGTTATTTGTACATCCATACGTTTCACAAATATCGGAAAAGCTTTCGCCTTCCGTTAATCTGGTACTTAAAACTGATTTTTTAAAAATGCCTTGCTTTCTGAACATAGAAGCATCCAAAAATTCATTATGCTGATATCCGAACGAATCAGCAGTTGTTCTGCCAATATCATTTAACTTTGCAAAACCGAATGAAGGAGTTGCTGCTTTTAATACTTTTTGTGATACAGCAGGATTTGAAAAAGATAATTTTGAAATCATAATATAAATCCTTTTTTGTAAACTGATTATATAAGTACTATAAATATTTTTTTTGTTATTAAAAGTCAAAAAATTTATAATTATTTATAAAAAACTCTATTTCCATTGACAAAATCATCAACAATATCGCCGTTACCGTACAAACGATATTTGTATATAGTAAGTCCTTCGAGTCCGACAGGACCTCTGGCATGGATTTTATTTGTAGATATTCCTACTTCCGCTCCAAAACCGTATCTGAATCCGTCAGCAAAACGCGTTGAAATATTTCTGTATACACCCGCAGAATCAACAAGGAGCATAAATTTTTCCGTATTTTCATTGCTTTCCGTAATTATACAGTCTGTATGTCCCGAGCCGTATTTATTAATGTGGTTTATAGCATCATCAATACTTTCAACAATTTTTAAAGAAACCATTTTATCACTGTATTCAACAGACCAATCATCCGGATTCAAATTTATTTTTACACCGTTATTAACAAGTTCGTTCGTCAGTTTTTTTAACAGGGTATTTTTCAAGGATTTATGCACTAATATTGTTTCAACGGAATTACACGCACTCGGGTACTGGCATTTTGCATCTATGCATACTTTTATTGTTTTATTTTCATCAGCTGATTCGTCTATATAAATATGACATACTCCGTCTGAATGCCCAAGAACAGGTATTTTTGTATTTTCTTTTATATATCTGACAAGAGAATTAGAACCGCGCGGAATAATTAAATCTATATATTTATCAAAACTTAGAAGTTCTTTTACATCTTCTCTTGAATAAATCAGATTTATCATATTTGACGGAATTTCTTTATTGGTACCCAATACATCCTTTATAATGTTAAAAATTGTTTTATTTGTTTCTTCAGCTTCGCTTCCACCTTTGAGAATAACCGCATTTGATGTTTTTAATGCCAGAGAAATAATCTGAGAGATTACATCAGGTCTTGCTTCAAAAATAATACAAAGAACTCCGATAGGGCAGCTTATTTTTTTCAATGTTATACCGTCTGCTATATCTTTTGACCATATAACTTTGTTAACGGGATCATCCAAAAGAGCAACATCTCTAACACCTTGAATCATATCTCTCAATTTATTTTCGTCCAGCACAAGTCTTTTGTACATAGACTGTGTTATTTTTCCCTTAGTTAACAATTTTTGGGCATTTTGAATGTCAACAGCATTAGCACTTAAAATTCTATCTTTATTTTTTTCTAAGGCATTATGAATAGCATTCAATAGGTTGTTTTTAACATCAGCAGTAAGCTGCAGAGCATAGACAGAAGCTTCTTTTGCAGATTTAACCGTCTCTAAAATATTACCCATCAGTACTCCTTTATAATAGTGCAATATTATCCTTCGTTATAATAGCATCGTAATTTTTGTAACCTAAAATTTGATATATATTACCTGAGTGTTCACCCATTATTTTCTTACAGTCGTCAGAGGAATAATTTGCAATACCTCTTGCAAATTCTGCCTTATTTTCATCAAGAATAGAAACAACATCACCCCTATCAAAACAACCGTTAATATTTAAAACCCCGATGGCAAGAAGACTTTTATTTTTTTCTTTTATTGCTTTTTTAGCACCATCATTAATAATTATTTGACCTGTAATATTAGTAGCATAAGCAATCCATCTTCTTTTTTGCGATAACTGTTCAACGGGATAAAAAACCGTACCCATTCTCTCTCCTGAAAATAACCGGCTTATTACCTGGGGAAATTTACCATTTATAATAACAACGGCACCGCCGGAATGAGTAACCACCTTTGCTGCCTGTAATTTAGTTTTCATACCGCCTCTTCCTCCCTCGGAGGCAGATTGAGCATATTTTTCTATTTCGTCCGTTATTTCTTTTACTTCTTCAATTAAATGAGCATTGGGATTTTCCTTGGGATTATCATCATATAAACCGTTTATATCCGAAAGTATTACAAGCAAATCCGCATCAAGTTTACTTGCTACAAGAGCCGAGAGTTTGTCATTATCCGAAAAACTTACCCCGTACATAGAAATACCCGAATCCTCAAGTTCTGTAGTTGATACGGTATCATTCTGGTTTATTACGGGTATAACTTTTAACTCCAGCAGAGTATTAAGAACATTATTCAAACTTAAATATTTAACTCTGTTGGTAAAATCATCTTCAGTTAATAACACCTGCGCCGTATTTATCGAATACTTATTAAACCCGTCTTCATAAATTGACATCAACTGGCATTGACCCACCGCTGCACATGCCTGCTTTATGGATAAACTTTCGTTTGAATCCACTTTAAGAGTCTTAGAACCAAGACCGACAGCACCTGATGTAACAATAATTATCTCTTTACCCTGTCTGTGAAGTTTTGATATATCTTCTATAAATGAATATATACGAGACAGAGAAATTTCTCTGTCATCGTTTCTTAAAACATTTGTTCCGAATTTAAATACTATCCTTTTAGCATTATTAACATCCATAGATTAATTATAGCTTAAACCTTATTCATTGCAATAAGCTATCACATTTCGGGCATCCAAATTTAACTTTGATACCATTGAATCAAAAAGTTTTCTGGATCTTGTATTAAATGTAATATTACCTTTATCATCAATATTTTTTTTCGTCGATTGTATGATTTCAAGCGGCAGATTTGAATATTTTCCCGCCTTTATATCACACATAGCTTTTGAAAAATCTTTCTGGCTGCCGAGATCAGACCAAGTATCATTATCAGAAATTACTTCCAATTTCATACTCATCGGTTCTTGATTTTCATTTAATATCTCGCCATTTTTCAATGCCTCCAACACCGGTGCAATAATCATAGAGGAAAAATCAAAACCTTTATCGGGATTTCTGAAATTTTCAGGATTTTCCGTATACTTATCTTTTATCCATTTTAAAACCTGAGGAGAAATAACATACGGACCGACTGCCGCAAGACATTTATCATCGCCCAATTCAGGTATAATACAACTTTCAATATAATCATCATTTTGAGGTTTTTCGACGAATTCCCGTATATTTTTATTTTCGAGAGAATCTATTTTACATATGCTTAAACTTTTAGTTCTTTCTTTCTCCACCGGGATTGTTGTTATTGTAAAACCCGAACCGGATTTTTCATGATTATACATTAATTTAGATATATTCACATCGGTAAAATTATCACCCCAGCTGAATACAACAGGTCTGTTCGTTGAAATCTGAGAATTTTTCAAACCTTCAAGAAAAGCATATGCACTGCCCTGTGCAGGTTTTACCCTGACAAAATCAAACATTTTATCTAATTTCCCCGTTCTTGTAAAATTAGATATAACATTTTGAACAAGCGACATATTCCTGCCGTTTAATTGCGCCGGAATATAAGAAGCGGGTTTTGTTCTTCCGCCTTGAAGTGCTGTTATATCCTTATATCTTGTACCATCCCCGTCAGAAGGAATAAAAAAATTATAATCCTGTGAAATATAAGGCGCATATTCCGAGTCTTTATATTTTTCATTGATTACGGAATGCATTCCCTCTGTCCAAAAACGAATATATTCTTCCTGCATTTTATAGTCAATACGCTGATCTTCCTGTCTTATACTTCCGTATAACCGTCCTTTAAAGCTTGGAGTTCTTTCACCTTTCTTTGCAATACCGATATACATATCATCAGATTGAATTTTTGTTTCGGGAGTAATAAGCAGTTCTAATCCCTCATACTCCGGCAATTTTGATTTTAACAAGAATTTTGAACCAACTTTAGGATTAGAAAGATTTCTTTTTATGACAAAAAATTCTTCGGCTCTGCCTTTTAATACAAGTCTGTCACCATTCATCCCTTTGTTTTTTACCGGAACAGAACCTTGAAATACAGGAACATTTTTACTATAAACCGGATTATTTAAATTTTTTTTATTTGAACAAGAATAAAAAGCAGAAATATTTTGTACTTTCATAAACATATCCTCTATTAATAAGACCACATAAAATAAAAACTCCTAAAGAAAAATTTTGTTATTTATACATAATATATGAAAAACTATTTTACATTTATAATCCGGCTATGTAATCTGTAATAAACTGCCTTGCAACTCTGGGAGTTCTTATACCTTTTAAAGATGCAAATTCCTCTGCTTTTTTCATTAATTCTTGTGACATCTGAATACAGCAATCATTTGCAATTTTTGAAACTATATCCAGATATTCATTTTTATTCAAAAGAGAAAAAGTAAGTATAATACCAAATCTGTCAGATAAAGAAACCATTTCATCCATCGTATCATTATAATGGACTTCGCTTCCCTCTCTTGATGTAAATGATTCTTTTACCATATGCACTCTGTTAGATGTAGCATATATTATCGTATTTGAAGGTTTCTCACACAACGAACCTTCAAGTACAGCTTTTACGGAAGAAAAATTCTTATCATTTTCTTCAAAAGAAATATCATCAGCAAAAATAATAAATTTTAAAGGTAAATTTCTTAATTTTTCATATAAATCAAAAAGATAAATAAAACTTTCTTTATACACCTGTATAATTTTAAGATTATATTCGGAAAATTCATTAACCAGAGCCTTAACCGTCGAGGATTTACCGCACCCTCGATCACCGTATAATAAAATATTATTTGCTTCTTTATTTTCCAGAAAAGCTTTTGTATTTAATTTTATTATATTCTTTTGATATTCATAATTCTTTAAATCGGAAAATGATATAGTATCAAAATACTTAACCGGCAGAATTTGTTTATCTTCATTATACTTAAAAGCCGTATAACACGAGAAAATTCCATAACCGTATTTTTTATATGAATTAAAGATTTCATCAAAATCAAAATTTTTGAAACCCAGAATATTATAAACGGGAATATGTTCAATTATCTCCTTTTGCAAAGGAAATTTTTCCTTAAAAAGTTCTTTTATTCTGCCATAATCGTATTCAAATAATTTATCAAATAATTTAAGCTCATAAGTGGCGGTAGTTAATATTTGCTCATTTTCTTGTATGCAATCACTGCATCCTTTAGAAATTAGATTTTCATCTTCATATAATAACCGTTTAAAATATAAATAAAGATTTTGATTTCCTTGTTTTGCGTATAGTTTTGATATAAAGTCAGAATATGCTTTCAACGTAATTTCAAATGAAGAAACATTTTCAAGTAAAGATAAAAACCTTATATATGTTGAAATAACTTCATCATTAAGTACATTTTTGAATATTGAAACAAGTAAAAGTGATGTTATTATCTTACACATATTATTTTTTACCTGACAAAATTTTACCGATTTTATTAATACATTTAGAGAAAAATCCCTTATTAAAATTTGCAAAATTATGTTTAAAATTGCAATTAAGCATTCTGCAATACATTCTGCAAGACTTGGTCATTAATCTGCACTTTTCCGAATTTGCATTAATCCAAATATTTTCAGGTTTTTCAACTTTAATATTTCCTACGGGAATCATATTAAAACATAATCTTACATCACCGTAAGGATCAATAGCAAAATTGGTAGAACCTACGTCACACACTATATCACTTAAAATATCATCAGGGTTATTAAAAAATACCTTCATTGCCTCAAGCTGTTCATAAGAATTATATATTGAATGCCCTGCCCTTTTCATCTCAATTAATCTGTTAATTATTTCTATTGCTCTTTTTGACATATTTTTATATTGAATACGCAATTCCTTCGGCATTTTATAAGAAGATGTCATACATCCTTTTTGGTAAAAATAACCATGAAAAGATTCTTTATCATCAAACAATTGAAACATAATGCCGTTTATTTTATTTCTTGTAACAAACTCAACAAGCGGAATAATTTCTTCAAGGTTTTCAGGCATCATTATTGTTGCAATATTTATTCCTAAAGCTTTATTTTTTTTATCTCTTATTTTAATAAGTTCCATTATTGTATCAATAATTTTTTCATATGAACCGTCACGGCCTCGCGACACATCATGTATCAAAGGATTATTAATTGCATTTAGCGATATATTTAATGATTCAATGGGTGAATCCACAATCTTTTCATATAGATGTTGAATACTAAATGCATTGGTCATAGAAGCAACTTTTATACCTGCAGAACTCGCATAATCAGCAAGTTCAAATATATCGTGTCTTAAAAAAGGTTCTCCGCCGGAAAAACAAACCCAGAAACCCTCGCCGAGCCAATCTCTAAGCCCTGAAATCGCTTTTTTCCATTCCTCGGTCGTTAGCTCTTTTGACATAACTTCCGCGGAAACTGTTTTCCACTTGGAACAGGTTACACATTGCATCTGGCATCTGTCAGTTAAATCAAAAGTTATTTGCTGCGGTTTTTCAAGTTTGTCTGTCATTTTATATTTTCTTCCATTACTAAAATGGTATCAATCGGGTTTTTGAGTGTCAAGTTTTTTCAGTTTTGAATTAAAATAATCATAAACCAATTGTGCCTGATTTTTTGATAATATTAACATCAATTCTTCTTTTGTAAGTTTAGATATTTTTGTAATTGATGAATATTTTTCCAACAGAAGTTTTTTATTCTTTAAATACAAACCTTTTATATTATCCAAATCGGAATGCAGAGCTTCTTTTTCTCTTAAAAGCCGGTGATATGTTATTGCATAGCGGTGTGCCTCGTCTCTTATTCTTTGAAAGAAAAATAGTGCTTGAGAATTTACGGGAAATATTACGGATTGTTTTTCACCGGGAATAAAAACTTCTTCTATTCTTTTTGCAAGAGATACAATATCCTGGTTTTTTATATTTAATTCCTCCAATATTTCAACAGCAGAAGATAACTGGCCTTTTCCGCCATCTATTATAATTAAATCAGGAAAAGGCAAATTTTCTTTTAATAATCTTGAATATCTTCTTGTAATAACTTCTTTCATAGATTTAAAATCATCCGGTTTTCCTTCTTCTAAAGTTTTTATTTTAAATTTTTTATACTCTTTTTTCTGCGGAATACCGTTATAAAAACTTACCATTGATGCAACGGTATTTGTACCCTGAATGTGTGAAATATCGAAGCATTCAACCTTGTGCGGAAATTTCCTTAAATCCAATTTTTCCTGTATATACGCACCCGTTTCATTATAATTGTTCTGAATTTCCTGTAATGATTTAAGCTTTATTTCATTTAAATGATATTCCGAATTTTTAAAAGCGAGTTCTAAAATTTCGTTATTTCTCTTGTTAATTTTAGAATTTATTTGAACTTTTGCACCTTTTTTAAAGCTTAACCAATTTTCAAATATAACCTTATCTTCGTCATTTATTTTGACTGAGAAAATTATTTCATCAGGTATATCATCAGACATTTGATAATACTCTTTTATAAAATATATTACTATTTCTTCATCAGAATCGTAATCAGACTTTGAAATTTCAAAATCTTTTTTATTTGTGAGTCTGCCGTCTCTTATCTGCAACAGTGAAACAGCACATAAAAAATTATCGGTACTTATTGAAATAATATCCTGATTAATATTTGTATTTTCATAAACAACTTTTTGTTTTTCAATAGTTCTCAGTACATCAAAATAGCTGTCACGATATTTTGCAGCTTTTTCATATTCTTCCGCAGAAGAATATTTTTCCATAACTTTTTTTAGTTCTTCAACAAGCTGCATTTGTTTGCCCGAGAGAAAAAGTTCAACATTTTTTATTAATTTCTTATATTCATCAGGTGTAATTTTTTTCTGGCAAGGAGCCATACATCTGCCTATTTGATAATATATGCAGGGTCTGTCTTTAAACTTAGGAGTTTTACACTGTTTTAGCGGAAATAATTTCTTTAACAAATCAAGAGTTGCATACATTGCCTTTGCATTTGTATAAGGACCGTAATATTTGCCCTCAAGCATATTTTTATTTCTTTTTCTTGTTACTAAAATTCTTGGGTAATCTTCTTTCGTAATAAGAAAATAAGGAAATTTTTTATCATCCTTTAACAAAACATTATACTTGGGTTTATATTTTTTTATCAGATGTGATTCCAATATTAAAGCTTCAACTTCCGAATTTGTGATAATAAACTCAATCCTAACAATCTGAGGAACCATAACGGATAATTTAACCGAAGTATGTTTTTTATTAAAATAGCTTGAAACACGTTTTTTTAAGTTTTTTGCCTTTCCGACATAAATAATTGTATTTTCCTTATCATAAAACTGATAAGAACCGCTTGATTCAGGGATTAGTTTTAATTGCTCCTTTATATCCATAACAATATTCTACAACAGTTTAAATTATGTTGATATAATATGAAATATGCTTCTAAAAAAATTATTTTACAAATATATCTTAAGAAGAACATATTACAGATACGGCAAATGCGCCAGATGCGGAGACTGCTGTTCCAAGATATATGTTAATCATAAAAAAGGAATTATCAAAGATGAAGAGATATTTCTCAGATTAAAAAAACTGCATCCTTTCTATACTTTTCTTGAAATAATTGATAAAGATAATAACGGACTGGTTTTCAAATGTAATAAATTTGATAAGAAAAAAAATATATGTACCATTCATAAATTCAGACCAACAATCTGCAGAAGATATCCGTCAGAAGAAATTTTAAAAATGCACGGTGTTATGTCCGAAAAATGCGGATTTTATTTTAAACCTATTGAAAGTTTTAAAGAAGTACTGGAAAAAGAAAGTAAAAAGTAACTTAAATTTTAGATAACACTAAATAATAATTTTTTGTGCATAATCCAAATATTGTTTTGTAAGTTTCACATTGTGAACTCTATGAATATTAACATCGGTAAGCATAGCCGAATACAGAGCCGTAGGAATATCAGCTTCTTTACAATCAATATTAAACTCATTTCTTATAAATGATTTTCTTGATATTCCGAGAAGCAAGGGTACATTTAAAGATTTAAATTCAGTAACACGTTTTAAAAGTTCAAAATTAGTTTCACACGACTTTCCAAATCCTACACCGATATCAGCAATAATATTGCAAGAATTTAATCCGTTTTGTTTCAGCGATGAAATTTTCTCAAAAAGGTCAAAATAAACATTTTCAACAACATCAGAATTGATAAAGTCACTTGAAACAGCGGGTACTCTGTCCGAATGCATTATGACAACAGGAATATTTTTTTCAACTACATAACTAAATAAATTTTTATCATATTCTAACCCCGATACATCATTTATTATATCCGCCCCTTCTTCAACAGCAATTTTAGCAGTCAAATAATTTCTCGTATCAACACTAACGGGAACAGTTATGTTGCGGGATTTAACAGCTTTTATAAGAGGAATTACCCTTGAAATTTCTTCTTCCGCAGTAACTGTTTGCGCATCGGGACGGGTAGACTCACCGCCGATATCAATTATATCAGCACCTTCTTGAATCATTTGTTCTATTTTATACAAAGCTCTGTCCAAAGTATTATATTTGCCTCCGTCAGAAAAAGAATCCGGTGTAAAATTTAAAATACCCATTATATAAGGCCTTGACCAGTCAAATATATAATTATCAAAAGTCAAAACAGGTAATTTCTCTGTATTAACAATATCGTTCAACAAATTAGCAACCTCTTTTAATCTGAAAGGCTGACACCGTAATTTATTAATTAAATTATTTAATTGAACATAATTTGCAAAAAGTAAACAATCCGTATAATCGCATTCGCAGGTAATTGTGTCACGACTTACGGCGCAATCAAAACCCAATGATAAACATAACTGCTTAAAAATATTTGCCTCATAAGGTTTTAAATTAAATATTTTATATGTATTGCCTTTATATTTATCCTTATACTTATGAATTACGGCTTTATCAAAACCAATCGAAACCAATTCTTTAAATACGTCGGCATTTGAACTTTTAACAATAATTTTTTTCATTATTTAATTATAAAAAAAACGGGCTTTTTTGTGTAGCCCGTCTTTAGTATACGCATATATTTATTATAAAACATCACCTAATAATTCCGTAAGTACATATGCATTATGTACATACTTATCCATTTTATCCTTTGTTTTATCATAAGGATTTACATCATTTTGCATAATATCGCTTAACCCGTTTCCGTCAGCATCTTTAGATGAAACCGCAGCTAGAGCGGTCGGAACACATGCTATACCTACTACATTCTGGAAAGCTTTTGCAGCTTTGTCTGAAGCTTCAGCATTATTAGCTATACCGGAATATGCAATTTTCTTATAAGCACCTCTTGCCAACTCTTCGGCTTTTCCAATAGCTTTACCTGCCGCATTTTTTACTTTTCCTATTTTTGTAGAACCATCATTACCTAATTTTGAAGCTGCATTTTTAACAGCATGTGAAGCATGTTTTAATGTATTCTCAAAACAGCTTGCCAGCGTTTTAGCATTTTCTTTACCTTTATTAAACGTAATTTTCGAAATAGGAGTTGCTAATTTTTGACCCATTACAAAAGCCGTAAGACCTGCAAGACCTAAAGAACCGGCAATAGCCAAAGGTTTTTTAATTTGGTCCGAATGAATTAACTGGTCGTTAAGATCTTTTGTTGTACTTAAAATATGATCATAATTTTTATTACTGTCTTGGTCATTACCAAAAGAAACTTGAGGTTTAATCGGAGTACAATTTACTGCAGAAACATTCATAATATCTTACCTTTCTTACTACATTATTCTACAATAACTAAAACAGTCAAGCATAATTTTTGCCAAATAGAATTAATATATTAAGAAAAATTTACAAATAATTCAGTTAGAATTATTCACCTTTTATTTCCGCATATAACTGTTTGATTTTATTCGCCCAGTCGCCGCCGACACAGTAGTGGCTGCCTATAGCGTCAACATTATCAATATCAACCGAATTAACATCGGAATAACGGTCATCATATGCGGCAAGGTTCTTTGCCATTGCCTCAAGACCTGCTTCTACACTTGAATAACAGGCAAATGTATAACCTGTGCTTACCGTAACGGATCCTGCATCACCCGAGCCGGTAACACCGCCGAAATTATTATAATTTACTGCCAGGTTACTTGTTCCTCTTGCAGATTCAAGGCATATTATTGCTGCGAGAAATTCCGGTTCAATATCATATTTTTCCGCAATCTCGGCAACTAAATCTTCTTTACCTTCCAAAGCTCCGCCTTCGGTAAATATTCCGTCCGGTAATGTAGATGTTGAAACACTATATTCTTCTTCTGTTTCTTCCGCTTTTTTAATTTCTATTTGATTGTTTACTTCATCAAGAGCACTTTGGGCCTCGGTCAAGTCTGCTTTTGCGCTTCGTAATTCGCTGTCTTTTACTGTTTGAACATTTTCTTTTGCTTCATTAAATGCTTGTAAAGCGGCTTTTGTTTCGGGAGAACATGTTTCGGTTATCTCTTGTTCTATTTCACTTCTTTCTTCCTCAAGTTCAGCTAATGTTGTTTCTTCTTCTTCAAGCTGAGTCTTTAATTCGGAAAGTTCTTCTTCAAGATTTTTCAAAGTTTGTTCATCTTGCTCCAACTGTTCTTCTGCTTCTGCTATCGCACTTTCTAATTCGGCTTTCTTTGCTTCTATTTCCGCCTGCTTTTCGGAATCATCGGATGACTGCCCGTTTAATACCGATAAAGCCGACTTCAATGAAGAAAGATTGGATTCATCCGCCGAAACAACCGATTCTTGCGAAGAGATTTCTCCTTCCTTATTATTTATATCTATATTAAGATTATCAATTATTGATTGCTGAGATTCTATTGCATCAAGATTTTCTTCTCTTCTGTCTTTTAAATCCTGTGATATATTTTCATCGTTCTCAACTGCCTCATCATACGCTTCTCTTGCATCTTCATATTCAGCCTGTGCTTCCTGCATCGCATCGGTATTTCCAGCATATACATCATTTATTGTCTGTCTTGCTTCATCCACTTCGCCCTGTCTTTTAGTACGTTCAGTTTCAAGCTCTTCCAATGACATATTGTTTAAAGAATTTGTATCCGATGCTGTTGTTTCCGAAGCAGTAGTGCTTCCTCCCGAAGTATTTGCCGATGACACACCGCCGCTGCTGTTTGTACTTCCCGTATTTGATACAGAGCTGTCACTGCTATCACCTGCAGCAGTGCTTGATTCGGTTTGAGTAGTTTCTTGCACTGTGTCTTCATCTGTTTCTACAGTATCTGATGTTATATCGTAGGAAAATTTGCCGTCAATTATATCTTGAACTGCCATTTTTATATCTTCTTCCGACAACTTGGAATCATCTCCGTCATAGCCTTTTATAAATTCTTCGAATTTAGCTTTTTCTTCATCGCTCAATTCTCCGTCGCCGTCTAAATCCAAAGTTTTTATTACAGTTTTATTAGTATAAACATTATTTAACAGTTCAGTTATTTTATCAGTTTCCGTTTGCCCGGTTTCACTGTCATCTGCCGTTTCTTCCAATGAAAATTCTCCGTTTTGAATTTCAGTCATTGCAGCAGCCAGCGAATCAAAAGAAATATTTCCGTTTTCTTCATCTGCAAGTCCGTTCAGAAATATATTTATTTCTTCTTGATTTAAATCACCGCTTTTATCTGAATCTAATGCAGCAATTACATTTTCATCCGCAAATGCTTCATTAAGTGCATCCGTCATAAATTCCGAAGTATCATCAGTTTCTTTTTCAAATGAATCCGAATTTGTTTCATCTTCTTTTTCAACAAGTTTTCCGTTTTCAAAATCCATTTGAAGTATTTCGTTTATACTTTTTGTGAATATGGAAACATCAGCACCGATTTCATCAACAAGATAGTCCTTAAACTCGCTGCTGTACATAAAGATACTTACAGAACCGCTTTGCGCCGTTACGGGTTTATCGGTATCTTTAGTAAGTTCTTCTAAATATGATTGAAAACCTATTTTTAATGTTTCAAAATTCATAATCCCGTCTCTATATCCTATATAAATAAAAAAATTTATAAGGCAAAAATTTACAAAATATAAAGAATTTTTACAAACATTAATAAAGAAAATTAAAATATAATTAACAATATTTAAAAAAATTTTTTATATGTTAAAATTCTCGTAATGATTAGAGTATCGGAGATTAGGGAGAATGATTGATTTTTTAATTAAATTATTAGGCGATCCCAATAATAATAAAATTAAGAAAATGATGCCCATAGTTGAGCATATAAATAAATTAGAACCTGAATTTGTGAAATTATCTGATGAAGAATTAAGAAACAAAACAATTGAATTTAAGAAAATATTAGAAACAAGACCGACATCATCGGATATAAAACGTGACAGAGAGCTTGAGAAACACGCACTTGACGCTATTCTGCCGGAAGCTTTTGCTGCGGTAAGAGAAGCGGGAAGAAGGGTTCTTAACATGAGACACTTTGATGTTCAGCTCTTAGGCGGAATTTTCTTACATGAAGGTCAAATTGCGGAAATGAGGACAGGTGAAGGTAAAACTTTGGTTGCAACTTTACCCGCATATTTAAATGCCTTAACGGGAAAAGGTGTTCATATAGTCACGGTAAATGATTATTTGGCGCAGAGAGACAGCGATTGGATGGGGAAAATATTTAAATTTTTAGGACTTTCCGTCGGTGTAATTCTGTCAGGAATGCATAATTATGATGATTTTGAGTTAAAGAAAAAAGCATATAATTGTGATATTACTTACGGAACGAACAATGAATTCGGTTTTGATTATTTAAGGGATAATATGGCAACTTCCGTTGATCAAAGAGTGCAGCGCCCTTATAATTATGCCATTATAGACGAAGTTGACAGTATCCTGATAGACGAAGCAAGAACTCCTTTAATAATAAGCGGAAGACTTGAAAAATCCGCAGAATTATACAGAACGATGGCAGCAGTCGCCCCGCAGCTTACAAAGACTAAACATTATGAAGTTGATGAAAAAAATAAAAATGTTATTTTAACCGAAGAAGGTATTGATAAAGCTCAGGAAATACTCGGAATTCCTGACTTATTTGACATAAATAACCAGTATGCGCACCATTTACTGCAGGCTTTAAAAGCAAAAGAATTATTCCATCTTAATACCGATTACGTAATTAAGAATGGCGAAGTAGTTATTGTAGACGAATTTACGGGCAGATTAATGGACGGACGCCGCTGGTCAGACGGACTTCATCAGGCTGTTGAAGCAAAAGAAGGCGTCAAAATTCAAGATGAAACACAAACGCTAGCAAGTATTACTTTCCAGAATTTATTCAGACTTTATCCGAAATTAGCCGGTATGACCGGAACCGCTATGACCGAAGAAGCTGAATTCGGCAAAATATATAATTTAGAGGTAACAAGAATCCCTACAAATAAAAAAGATATCAGGACGGATTTGCCGGATATTATTTATAAGACCGAAAAAATAAAATACCAAGCCGTTGCTGACGAAATAATAAAAATGCATAAAGAAGGCAGGCCCGTACTTGTGGGTACAATAAGCATAGATAAATCAGAGCTTGTTTCAGATATTCTTAAAAAAAGAGGTATAAAACACAATATATTAAATGCAAAACACCATGAAAAAGAAGCATATATAATAGCTCAGGCAGGAAGGCTAGGAGCCGTTACCATAGCAACAAATATGGCAGGAAGAGGAACGGATATACTTCTGGGCGGAAACCCCGAATATCTTGCAAAACAGGAACTTGATGCAAAGGGTATTACACCTGAAAAAAACTCCGATTACGAAAGAATTAAAAATGAAGTTTTAGAAAAGACAAGGAAAATAACGGAAGAAGAACACGCTAAGGTTGTTGCTGCGGGCGGATTACATGTTATAGGCACTGAACGGCATGAATCAAGACGTATAGATAACCAGCTTAGAGGTCGTGCCGCAAGACAGGGCGACCCCGGCTCCACAAGATTTTTCTTATCACTTGAAGACAGTTTAATGAGAATTTTCGGCGGACAACAAATATTAGCATTAATGAATTCTTTGAACATAGAAGAAGATATGGCTATAGAAAACCGTCTTATTACAAGACAAATTGAAAGTAATCAGAAAAAAGTCGAAACTTTCCATTTTGACGCCAGAAAAAGCGTACTTGAATATGATGACGTAATGAATCTGCAGCGTGAAAAATTCTACTCTCAAAGAAACAGAGTGCTTGAAAATACCGATTTGAGAGATGATATTTTGTATATGATTGAACGTGAAACGGACAGACTTTTAAAAACCTATATCGCGCCGGGGATGAATCCAGATGAATATATATATGAGGACTTGGTGTCACTTGTTAAAGAAATTCATTCCGAAATTCCTCAATTATCTCATATCGAAGTTAAAGATATTCAAGGACTTAAATTTGAAAATGTTTATGCCAAAATAAAAGATTTTGCATTAGAAGCATACAAAGAACATGAAGAAAGGACCGTTAATTTTTATAACCAAGTGGCAGAACAATATCATCTTGAACATAAAAAAGAACAGCCGTTTACTTCCGATAATGTTATGAGAAATCTTGAAAAAGATTTACTCTTGCGCGTAGTCGATAATAAATGGATAGATCATCTTCACAATATAGATATGCTCAGAGACGGTATCGGTTTAAGAGCATACGGGCAGAAAAACCCTCTGCTTGAATATAAAAAAGAAGCATATGATATGTTTAATAATATGATGTATGAAATTCAAAGCGATACCGTTAAACATTTGTTCAGAACAAAATTCGGTATACAAATTGTAAATCCCGAACAAATGGGAATGCCCGTTGATTTTATTCCCCCGGAGCAAACTATTGTAATGGATAATCCGGAAGAAAAAGACTGATATGATTTTTATATATAATTTAATTTTAATAATACTGTCAATAATACTTTTACCGTTTATATCAGCTGCTTTTGTTGTAAAACCGAAGCTCCGGGCAGGTTTTTGGCAAAAATTGGGGTTTTATGAATTTAAAACTCTTCATCCTGAAAATTCCGTAACTGTATTTCATGCAGTTTCCGTCGGTGAAACAAATGCAATAAAGGAGCTTGTAAAAAAATACAAAGAAAAATATCCCGATGAAACCATAATAATAACCACAACAACAAAAACAGGACAAAACATTGCCCAAAAAGCTTTTGAAAAAATTGCCGATAAAATAACATATTATCCTTATGATTTTTTCTTTAGTGTTTTATCATTTTTTAAAACATTTAACCCCCAAAAAATTATAATAGCCGAAACGGAAATCTGGCCTTGTTTTGTCACGCTTGCAAAGTTAAAAGGAATAAAAGTTTATACGATAAACGGCAGAATTTCACCTCATTCATACAATGGTTATAAAAAAATAAAATTATTCTTAGCACCCGTATTAAACAGATACGAGAAGATTTTTATGCAGTCTAAAGATGATGCGGACAGAATGACGGGAATAGGCGCCAAAAAAGATAAAGTAGAGGTTATGGGGAATTTAAAGTTTGATATCTCCCGAAATCTTTCCGACGGTGAAATAAAAAGATATAAAGAAGAATTAAAAACGGATAAATACAGGGTATTTATTGCCGCAAGCACTCATAAAGGCGAAGATGAAATTGTTTTAAATGCTTTTGACATATTGAAAAAAAATTATAATGACGCAAAACTGCTGCTTGCTCCAAGGCATCCTCAAAGATATGAAGAAGTCATAAAGTTATTAAACACGGCAGGATATAAATGGGGAAAACGCTCGCAGAATGATAATTTTGCTGAAAATGACATTATACTTTTAGACACAATGGGAGAACTGGCCAAATTATTTTCAATATGCCATATCGCATTTATAGGAGGAAGTTTTTCATCCACCGGAGGGCATAATCCTCTTGAAGCAAATATCTGGGACAAGCCTGTTCTTTCCGGGCCTTGTATTTTTAACTTTAAAGATGTTTATAAAATTCTTACGGAAAAACAATGTGCCGAAATTTTAACGGATGAACACTCTTTTATAAACAATCTTATTTCTTTTTATAAGGATGATAAAAAGTATAAAGAGTATTGCAAAAATGCTGCTTCCGTCTTTGATGAAAACAAAGGTGCAATAGAATATATATTAAATAAAATATAAAAAGTCATATTCTGCGGCATCAATTTTAAATAACTTTTTCAAAAAAAGTAATACCGTATGCAGGGAGGGAAATATATGAATAAGGCTCTGTTGTGATTTCTGAGTTTAAATATTTCCCTTCTCCGCCGTATTGAACGGCATCAGAATTCAATATTTCTCTCCATCTGCCTTTAGGGAATAATATTCCGTAATTATTATAATATTGTACATTTGAAAAATTTGATATAGAGAAAATTTCATTATATATTTTTTTGCAATATATTGCATGAGTATCAGAAAATTCATGAACAACGGTCTTTTCAATATTTCCCGTTGTAAGAGCAATATTTTGTTCACAGAGAATATTTAAATCTCTGACATAAGTTTCAACTGCTTTATTCAAAAAGAGGTATTTTTCGCAAATTTTAACAGAAGAAAGTTTTGAATCAAGAAAAGCTTCAAGCCCCGGTTTATAACCTTTTTCAAGCAGATACGGTTCAGGACCGATTGAAAATTTTCTGAAAAATTTAAAATATGCCGGATTTGCACTTTCATCACCCTGAAAAACCATTTTAGGCCCCGGAATTGAATATACTTTTCCGATTGCAAGTTTATGTATTTTTATTGCATTAATGTATGCTTCTATAATCTGCTCTGTCGTAAAATCGGAAGAGAGAGAATTATCTTCAAAAAATTGTTTTCTTTCATCTTCGGACATTTTTTCAAGCTTACCTGTTACAAGAGCAATAAGTATTTTATGTGCGGCATGTGCGGCAAATTTACATTTTAAGCTGTGGCAACATTCACAAACTTTATCGTGAAGTTTAAGTTCATTAACCATTACTTTGGAAATAAGACGGGTTCCGTCAATATTGCCTATTTCATCATGACTCATTGCATATTTTACTCTTGATTGAGCATCTCTCAGGGAAAAATCAAGTGCGCATAAACTTTTTATTCTGCAATCCCAGGAACCTAAAACAGCCGATGCTATCTGTTTATGGAACGGAAAATCCCATTCCGTGTCAAAACCGATATTTGCCAACGACACATTATTTTCTCTTATTTTGTTAATAAATTTTTCATGATTTAATTCATTTTCATCAATTTCCGACTGTGTAAAAGGTTTTGTAATTCTATGGTCGTTATCTCTGCCGTCTTCAGCTATCAAAAACGCATCAGGGCAGTGGTAATTAATTTCCGCAACCATTTGTTTCATTGTATAATCGCTGCACATGAATTTTGTCATATCAACTCTTAAACCGTCGCAATGATAGTTTATAAGCCAGTTTAGAGCAGCACCTATAATAAAATCTCTGACATATACGCTATTTTCATCTTTTTCGTAATTAAATTTATACCCGAAACAATTATTACCGTCAGTGTAAGGACCCGTCTTGTGAAGCTGAGCAATATCAGGGCCGAGATGATTGGGAACTATATCCATTATTACATTCAGACCGCAATTATGAGCATAATCTATAAGCTCTTTCAGCTCATCAGGAGTCCCGTAAGTATGATTGGGAGCATATTTATCGACTCCGTCATATCCCCAGTTAAAAGAATATGTATTTTCAACAGGCATGATTTCTATCGCATTAAAATGAAGTTCTTCCGCTATTCTTTTTATTTGAGATTTAGCCGCTGAAAAAGTGCCTTCGGGTGTAAGTGTTCCTATATGAAGTTCATATATTTTAAGTGTTTCAACGGAAGAAAGTCTGTTAGTTTCATTCGATATACGGCTGACCCTTTTTAAAATATTACCGCACATCCAATCATTATCAGTCCACTCAAAAAGAGAGTGATTATATATTTTAGACCATTTAAAATAAGAATCCTGATACATTGAGCAAGGATCTTTAACCGGAATCAGCTCGCCTTTATAGTCTATAACAAAACGGTATCTGTCGAAATTTTTTACAATATCCGGTTCAAGCTCAAGCTGCCATATACCTTTGCCGGTATTAACCATTTCAAACGTCTGCAACGGCTTTTTATACGACTTTATTTCCAATACAACTTTTTTAACTTCCGGAAAAGTAAAAAGTTTAAATATTGAATCGCCGTTTTCCGTAAAGTAAGCACCCAAATACTTACTCCACGTATCAAAAACACACGGCGTACGATGTAAATTAACATTATGAATATTATTAGGCATATTAATATCTCTATAATAATCTAGTATTCAACATATTTTAATTTTTGTCTATAATTATGTTATGCAAATTTTTAACGATTTAACATATATTAATAAATCTTCTTTGGCACTCGGTTTCTTTGACGGACTGCATTTAGGACATCGTGTCGTATTAAAGAACACTATTAATCTGGCAAAGGAATACAATATCCCTTCTACCGTCATAACTTTCAGAAACCATCCGCTGGATATTTTATCAAACCAAAAAGTAGAACTGATTTTAACAATTGATGAAAAACTCAAAATATTTGAAAATATAGGTATAGATAATGTTGTTTTACTTGATTTTGAAAAATATTCAAATATAAAAGCAAAAGATTATTTAGAAAATGTCTTAATAAAATACTTTTCTCCGGCTGCCATTACAACGGGGTTTAATCACAATTTCGGATATAATAAGGAAGGAAACGGTAAATTTTTAAGACAATATAAAGATATTTATAAATATAAATACTTTGAAGTACCGCCATTTGTGGTAAATGATACAATTGTAAGCTGTTCGGAAATAAGAAACAGATTGCATCTGGGCAATTTCCCCGAAGCAGACAAGCTTTTAGGATATTATTATTTTATAAATGTTACCGTAACAGAAGGCGAACATATTGCTTCAAAACTCGGATTTCCCAGCGCCAACTTTATATATCCTGAAGAAAAAGTAAAAATTCCGCATGGAGTCTACTTTGTAATAGTTCAGGTTGATAATAAAGAGTATAACGGAGTTTTAAACTACGGTTTTGCACCGACGGTCAACAACAATAATATACTTAAATCTGAAGTTCATCTCATAGACTTCAGTGAAAATATATACGGAAAAAGTATAAAAATATCTTTTATTTCAAAAATAAGAAATCAAATGAAATTTGAAAACATTGATAAATTAAAAGCCCAGATTATGAGAGATATTGCTTTTACGCACATATATAAGCATTTTTTGCACGGCAGTATCCCGCTGAAAGAAAAAAAATACTAGATTATTAAGAAAACCAATTCAGCATATTTTTAGAAACTTAAATCAGCATAAAATGCCCGTCTCAGTTTACTAAATATTATATTTAGTATTTTTAAGCAGTTGTAATTTATAAGTTTACAATTAACGGCTTTTGTTATTTAATCATGTTGTCTTGGAGTTTACTATAAGTTATGGATCAAAATGCTAAATTAAATAATATTACAAAAAAACACCCTCGGGGGGGGGGTATTTAAAGGACACAAATTCAACCCGAACTTCGTGCTTGTTCAGATTATATGCGTGACATATAACCAGAAAGATTATATAAGTGATGCTCTTGACAGTTTTTTAATGCAGAAAACCAATTTCAAATTTGAAGTTCTGGTAGGCGATGACTGTTCAACAGACGGAACAAGCGAAATAATAGCACAATATGCACAAAGATATCCCGATATTATAAAACATATAAAAAGACCTCAAAACATGGGTCCTCTTGCAAATTTTATGGATTTGTGCGAAAGAGTAAATACAAAATATGCCGCTTTCTGCGACGGTGATGATTATTGGACGGATGTAAATAAACTGCAAAAACAATTTGACTTTTTGGAGGCTAATGAAGATGTTAATCTTTGTGCACATAAAGTATTAGTTAAATGTCAGGAAGAATGCAGCTATTATTCATATTATGCAAACTTAAAAGAACCTTTTATATTACCGTCAAAATATAAATTTAATAAAAAACTTACCGTAAATGACATTATAACGGACTTACCGCAAATGTCTTCTTTATTTATAAGGTGGCAAAATATAAAATTCCCCGATTGGTGTTACAAAGGAGTTTCGGGGGATATTACAGTTTCATGTTTGAATTTAGCAAATAAATATGCATATATATTAGACAACACAATGTCTGTATACAGAAAAACAGACTCGGGTATTTATTTTAACAATAAAAGTTTAAATAAGCATTTTCTTGAAACACGAAAACAATATTTACATATCTGTACAAACTTAATTGAATATTTTAGAAAAAACTATAATTCATTTAATATTTATGGTATTGAATTAAGGCTTTGGACGGAAATTATAAATTATACCAATGCTATTATAGATACGGACAGCTGGGAGAAACTAACCGAATTAGAAGAACAATATCCTGATACATATGAAAAAACAAAAGCACTCCTATGCGAATATAAATACAGAATACAACAGATAAAAGTTCTTGGTAAAAAAAATGCAAATTTATTAAGAAAAAACTCTACATTGAAATTAATAAAACCACTTTTGGAAGGCAATAAGACAAAACCGGGTTCCAATATTCATATTAATTTATCCTTCAAAAAATCGGAATTATTTAAAAAAGCGGAAAAAACTTTTTTAAACATTCTCTCTTTTTCTGCATACTGGGTTTTTGCGCTTGTACCAAAAAAGAAAAATTTATGGGTATTTTCGGGATTTTTCAGAAAAAATTATATGGATAATACAAAATATCTGTATGAATACATTGTCAAAAATCATCCCGAAATAAAAGCCGTATGGCTCACCGGAAGCAAGGAAATAAAAAATAAACTGCAAAAAGAAAATATGCCCGTATTAAAGATGAATTCAATCAAAGGCGTTTTAACAATGATAAGAGCGCAAATTGCTTTTTCGGATCATTTTAAAATGTCGGATTACAAGAACATATACGGCTATAATGCAGGAACAAAGTTTGTAAATCTCTGGCACGGTGTAGGTCCGAAAGGAATGGTTCCCGAAAATGATAAAATACCCAATACAACAATACCCGGTGTAAGACTTTCTTCGGATATAATAATTCAAAAAAATGATAAATTTTTCATAAAACTTTTAAAAATACTAAAATATCCTTTTATTGCACCGTTTAGAGAGCTATTTGAAAACTATTACGGAATTTTATGCCCCGGAGAACCGTTTATAAAATATTTTGCAGATCCCTGGAAAACAAAAAGGGCAGCACAAATAATGAGCGGCTATCCCAGAAATTCCCTTTCATACAACAAAAAGAATAATGCTGAAGAATTTAAAATAATCTATGCACCAACATACAGGTGGAATTCAAATGATGAAAAATTAATGATTGAAGATTTCTTAAAAAATATTCCTAAAATTAACGTCTTTTTGGAAGAACATAACTGCAAATTTATATTAAGGCTTCATCCTCACACTTGGCGCAGCAACAATAAAAATATTCTTAATACAATAAAAAATTATCCGTTATTTTCGATAGATACAGAGAAAGATATTTATAAAACATTACAGGATTATTCAATAATGATTACTGATTATTCTTCAATAGGATATGATTTCTTGATTGGATTAAAACCTGTAATATATTTAGCCTTTGACTACGAAACATACGGCAGTACCGATTGTCCGTTTAGTATGGATTATAAAAAAGTTTGTGCGGGAAAAATCACAAAAAACTGGGAAGAAACACTTGATTTAATAAAAAAATATTACGCTAATCCGATGAAGGATATTAAATTGAGAAGAAAAATTCTTGAAGAATTTTTCCCTTCTTTATACAACGATGAAAATAACTCAAAAAGAATTGTTGAAAAACTAAAAGAGAAATCGGAGGTCTAAATGAAAAGAGTTATTACATACGGAACTTTCGATATTCTTCACTATGGACACATAAATTTACTTAAAAGAGCTAAATCTCTTGGTGATTATTTAATTGTTGTTTTATCCTCCGACGAATTTAATCAAATAAAAAATAAACAATCATATTACAATTACGAACAAAGAAAAATAATTCTTGAAGCCTGCAGATACGTAGATTTGGTGGTTCCCGAATATAATTGGGAGCAAAAAATTGATGATATTAGAAAATATCAAGCTGATATTTTTGTTATGGGTGACGACTGGAAAGGTAAATTTGATTTTTTAAAAGAATACTGTGAAGTTGTATATTTACCGCGAACTCCGGATGTTTCAAGCACTAAAACAAAAAAATATTTAAGAAAATAACATAATAAAATAATCACGAAATTCAACAATATTATACAAATTAAATTTTGGAGAAATATATGAACACAAGCAAAAAAAGAGTACTTATATTCCCTTGCGGAAGCGAAATAGGATTAGAAGTTAACAGAGCACTATCAAATGATATTCATTTTGAAATGTACGGAGCTTCAAGTCTGCCCGATCACGGGAAATTTGTTTTTAAAAATTATATAGAAGGTATTCCTTTTGTTGATAAAGAAAATTTTATTGATGAAATTGAAGTCAATTATCTGGGCTGTATAAATATCGCTTTGGCCTCGCATAAATACTTAAAAGAAACAAAAGGAAGCTTAATTTTCTATACCTCTTCCAGTTATACAAGGGGCAGAGCATTATATTCAATTTATTCTTCATCTAAAGCCGCAGTTGTAAATTTAACACAAGCAATTTCTGAAGAATGGGAAAACGATAATATCAGGGTTAATGTAATAAATCCCGAAAGAACAGCAACTCCTATGAAATATGCTAATTTCGGGAAGGAACCCGAAGAAACACTTCTTTCTCCCCAAAAAGTTGCGGAAGAAAGTTTAAATGTTCTTCTATCCGATTATACGGGACAAGTTATTGATATAAGGAAAATAAACTATTAACACGGTATAAGTAAATTACAACCAAACTTGACAATATTAATGAGAAACAAAATATGCGGGAAAAAATAAAAAATCTGGAATTTTTAAGAATAATAGGCTGTATTGCAATTGTGCTTTTGCATTTATTTAATCAGGCTACATTTTACACTCTGTTTCCGGATATTGAAATATATAATAAATTCCGCCAAATGACAGCAAACGGACAAATAGCGGTAGATTTGTTTTTTATCTTATCAGGTTTTTTCTTTATATATAATTATACCAGCGGCAAAACCGCAGCTGAGTTTATAAAAAAGAAAATTATCAGACTTTATCCTGTTTTAATTTTCATAATTATCTTATATTTCGCCGCATCCTTAACCGGAGTTTTAAAATTTAAATATTATGATAATTTATTGACAATATTTTGCCTGAATGGAATAGGTTTAACTTTAAAATATGATAATGTCTGCGTATTTTGGTATTGCTCCGCAATGCTTTGGGTTATGTTGTTTTATAAGTGTCTGATTGATTCATATAACTATAAAACGGTTAATTTAATAATAGCCGTTATAAGTATTTTTGCATATATTTTTGTAATTCATGTACATAATGGCAGTATTTACGGTCATTTTGATACATATTATGCTTTTTTTAATATCGGAATAATGCGGGCTGTCGCAGGAATGGGAGTCGGGTACTTTATAGGCGGCTGGTATAAAAACAACTTAATCTCAATCAAAAATCTTAAGTTTAATCTTTTTCAAAAAATTCTTATCAGCTTTACCGAATTTATTTGTATATATTTCATTATTAATAATTTGATTTTCCACAAACTAAAATTTCAAAATAAAATTATATTTATTGCCGTTTTCACAATAACAATTATATTATTTCTAATCAAACAGGGCATATTTTCAAAATTATTGGATAATAAACTGTGTATTGTTTTTTCAAAATATACATATTCGGTATATATGGTGCATTTATTTATATATCAGGTGTTAAAAGGCAGTATATGGAAATATTATCCCGAATTCGTATATGTTTATCCCATAGTAAACATTATTATACCGCTGTTTTTGACAATAATTTTAGGAGCTGTAACCTATCATTTTATAGAAATTCCCTTTGCAAGATTATTAAACAATTATAAATTCAGCAATATAACTCCTCGTGCGGGGGGGGATTAGTTATGCAGCATATTAAGGAGAAAAAATAATGAAGAAAAAAGTATTGATTTTTCCTTGCGGAAGCGAAATAGGATTAGAAGTTAACAGAGCACTATCAAATGATATTCATTTTGAAATGTACGGAGCTTCAAGTCTGCCCGATCACGGGAAATTTGTTTTTAAAAATTATATAGAAGGTATTCCTTTTGTTGATAAAGAAAATTTTATTGATGAAATCGAAGCAATATGCCAAAAGTATAAAATCGATTTTATTGTTCCGGCTCATGACAGCGTTGTTCTAAAATTGGCACAAAATGCAAATAAAATAAGTGCAAAAATTATTACATCTCCCGTAGAAACCTGTGAAATTGCCCGCTCCAAAAACAAAACATATGAAACATTAAAAAATATTATTAAATGCCCGAAAACATACGAAGTAAGCGATAAAGACATTGACTATCCCGTATTCGTAAAACCTGACGTCGGACAAGGTTCGAAAGGCGCACAAAAAGTAAATAATGATTCGGAATTATTTTATAATTACCTCAAAAACAAAGATATTGTTATTTGCGAATATCTTCCGGGCGAAGAATATACCGTTGACTGTTTTACTAATAAGAAGGGAGAGCTGCTCTTTGCACAAGGACGGAAAAGAGGAAGAATTAACAACGGCATAAGCGTAAATTCGACTCCCGTAAACAATGAAAAACTGCATGAAATTGCCGAAAAGTTAAATCAACACCTAAAATTTACGGGAATGTGGTTCTTTCAGGTAAAAGAAAATACCGAAAGCGAATTTGTACTTATGGAATTTGCACCGCGAATTGCAGGAACAATGGGTATGTATAGAGGACTGGGAATTAATTTTATACAACTGGCACTATATGATGCGATGGATATTGATATAAAAATAGTGAAAAATAGCTTCAATATTGAAATAGACCGCGCACTTTTTGCCTGTTTTAAAACAGATATTGAATATGATTATGTATACATTGACTTTGATGACACCATATTTCTGGAAGATGCCGTCAACACCGATGCTATGAAATTCTTATATCAGGCAAAAAATCAAAACAAAAAAATTATACTGATTACAAAACACAACGGAAATATATCCGAAACCTTAAAACAATATCATATTCCCGAAAATTTATTTGAAAAAATCATTCATATTAATAAAAATGATGAAAAAACAAATTATATTGAATATAAAAATGCCATATTTATTGATGATTCTTACAGTGAAAGAGAAAAAATATCGCAGAGAACGGGAATACCGGTATTCGGATTAGATGCAATCGAAACATTGTTTGAATATAAAAAATAATATTGTAAATATTTAAAGAATTACCTTTTATATTTTTTTTCAATATTGTAAAATCAAATTATAAAAGATTTTTCTAAGGAGTAAATATGACAAATATTATAGAAGGAATGCTTACCGCGGCAAACGAAAGATTTTGTATTGTTATTGCAAGATTTAATGAGTTTATCGGTTCAAAATTATTATCAGGCGCAATTGATGAATTAAAAAGACACGGCGTAAAAGATGAAAATATAGATATAATATGGGTTCCCGGTGCTTTTGAAATCCCGCTGGCAGCAAAAAAAGCGGCTAAAACAAAAAAATATAATGCCATAATAACACTGGGAGCAGTAATAAAAGGATCTACATCGCATTATGACTATGTGTGCGCTGAAGTATCAAAAGGTGTTGCCGCTGTAGGACTTGAAACGGAAATTCCTGTTATATTCGGTGTATTAACATGCGATAATCTTGAACAGGCGATTGAAAGAGCCGGTACTAAATCAGGCAACAAAGGGGCCGACGCTGCTAAATCCGCTATAGAAATGACAAATTTAATATCTAAAATATAAGATATGTATAAAAATTGCAAAATATTACAACACGGATTATGTTTTTTTGATAATAAATTGACATCATGCTGTTTTTCGCCCGTTGATCAGGTTGAAGGGCAGTATCCTCCAATATTATATAATAATTACAAAGGTGAAATTATTTCGCCTGAAGAACTTTTTAAGAAAATAGAAGAATATTCAAACATATTCAAACAGGGCGGCTGTCCGGCCGAATGTAAAAATTGTTATCATATTAAAGAAGATAACTGGAGCAGCGAAAAATATATAGACTACATAACAATTACTCATTTTAGTTTATGCAATGCGGACTGTATTTATTGTACAAGCAACAATGAAATATATGAAAAAACAAATAAAGTATATCCAATTATACCCATTTTAAAACATTTTAAAGAACAAGGTGTTATTAAAAAGGGCTGCGAGCTTCACATCGGAGGCGGCGAATTTACAATATACAAAGAATGTGATGAACTTCTGGAATTGTTTGCAATTACTAATTTTGCAAGAGTTTTTGTACCCACCAATGCAATTAAATATTCTGAGACTCTTTTCAGGGCAATGGACGAAGCGACAACATATATAATAGTTTCTCTGGATTGCGGCAGCCGTAAAACATTTCAAAAAATTAAAAGAGTTGATGCTTTTGATAAGGTTATGGATTCTTTAACAAAATATGCACGAACCGAAAAATCAAAAGAAGCCATAAGGCTAAAATACATCATAATTCCTACATATAATGACAATATAAGAGAATTTAAAAAATTTTTGAAAATTGCAAAAAAACTGGGTGTTAGAAATTTAATAATTGATATTGATGCAAGATACTGCAGGGAGGCTAAATATAAAATCGATTCTTTCTATATAAATCTTGCGAAAAAAATGGACGAAACAGCAAAAAAACAAAATTTTATTACCGAATTCTACTCTTTCTATTTTCAAGCCTCAAATAATAAAGAAACAAAGAAAGAAAATATCTTAACACAAATATATAAATATATTACTTTTAAATATTTTAACAACAAAATAAAAGAACTATATCTGCATCATTTATATGGCGCAAAAAAGCAGCAACGTACGAAAAATAATATAAAAAAATACCCCTGACACGATTCGAACGTGCGACGCCTTCCTTAGGACGGAAGCGCTCTATCCAGCTGAGCTACAGAGGCATATTTACATTATACAATAAACAAAAAAAAAGAGAGAATATAAACTTTCTCTCTTATATTTAAAATTTCATATTATACTGCAAATTCCTCTTCGGTTTCGTAGTCTGCAGTTTCAAATGCAGATTTCATGAACGGATTATTACCCAATATATTTGTTTCCTCTGCATTCTCCGAATAAACGGAAATTTTATTTTCTTTTTCCATTAAATCTCTTATTGTGTTTAATGATACAGCGGATTCTTTGTTCTTTTCCGTATCATCAGAAGCTTTAAAGCTCTTTGTATCATTAACCAAATTTGTTAATTTTGTTATAAACTCTTTGACACCTTCCAGAATTGTAGTATCCGAAGCAGTAACGCTTGTGAGCTTATTTGCCTCAAAAGTTATATCTTCCCATTCTGCAGCAATTTGTCCTTCTCTTGTATTTGAAATTGCTTTTGAATCATAGAAATTTGAATATTTATTTATTGCTTCATCAAAGTTGGAGCTTATTTCTTTCTTTGACTCTTTTGCATTATCCGTATTATTATCGGAAGATTGAATACCGTATAAAGTTGACTCAAAAGAATCATTAGCATCTGCCGTTTCAGAGCTGTTTGCCTGTTCTTCCTGTTTACTGGCTATAGCAGTGCTTAATTTTGAATAATCAATCTCAGCTTGATTACCCTGAACGCCATAAGAATAAACATAATAATTATTTACATTAATTCCCAGGGATTTTGCTTTTGTTATCAGCATTTCATTACTGTTCTGAGCAGCTGTAGTGTTACTGTTCCTGATAGAAGCGGTTGAAATGTTTTCTACTGCCATTTTAATAATCCTCATTTCGTATCTTGTATTTATATAAAAAATTTAAAAGATATAAAATTGCTATATTTAATATATACTTTTTTAAAGATTTTTCAAATTTTCTTGATATTACTTAATTTGGAAGTATATATCATTCTTAATATTTCTTAACAAATTGCAGATATAAACAAGATTGAAAATTATTATTTTTCGTTTTATTATTGCCATGTTTATTTGCGCCGGAGAGAATTAATAATGTTTATACTTAACCCGCCTTACATTTCGGAATTATTAATAAATACAATAAAAAAGAAGCATTATAAGGTAATCAGAAATTCCGTTACGGAAACATTAGATATTGCGGATTTGTTGCTTGATGATACTCAATCAGCAGAAAAAGCAGTTAATGGTTTTGATTTTAAATTATATACAAATTCCGAAAATTCAATTGAATGGATAATGAGAAATTTAAAATCTACAAACATTCCCGAAAAAATTACGTTATTCAAAGATAAAATTAAATTTAGAAATTTATTAAAGGATTTATACCCTGATTTTTACTACAAAGAAGTTCTGTTTGAGGAGTTGGAAAAACTTAATGCCAATGACTTAAAATATCCGTTTATACTAAAACCCGCCGTAGGATTTTTGAGCTTTGGAGTATACCCTGTTAAAACAAAAGAAGAATTTAAACATACTATAGAAGTTCTAAAAAAAGATATTCAAAACTTTAAAGGAATCTTTCCAAAAGATGTGGTTGACTCTTCTAAATTTATAATCGAACAAATGATATACGGCGAAGAATTTGCAATAGACGCATATTATAACAGCAAGGGCAAACCTGTTATTCTGAATATTTTTCATCATCCTTTTTCAGATGAAAACGATGTTTCTGACAGAGTTTACTACACTTCCAAGAAAATTATACAAGATAATTTAGAAAGATTTAACATACTGCTTAAGAAAATAGGTAAAGCTGCTGATTTAAGAAATTTCCCTATGCACCTGGAATTAAGGGCGGACAAAAATAATATAATACCGATTGAAGTTAATCCCATGCGCTTTGCCGGATGGTGTGATACGGATCTTGCATATTTTGCGTACGGAATAAATGTTTACGAGTATTATATGGATAACGAAGAACCTGATTGGGAAAGTATATTGGATAAAAAAGACAAAGAGTTATATTATTTTATGAGTGCGGAAGTTCCCGGAGATATTGACAAAACAAAAATCAAATCCGTAAATTATGATAAATTTATATCAAATCTCGAAAATCCGATAGAAATCCGAAAAACGGATTTTAAAACGAAACCGCTTTTTGCCGTCGCATTCGGAGAAGCTAAAAATATTAACGAAATAAATAAAATACTTAAAATGAACCTCAAGGAATTTATAGAAGTATAAAAATGAGTACTGCACAGAAAGATTTAACACAGGGCAATTTATTTAAAACATTATTGATGTTTGCGCTTCCTTTTGTCGGAGCAAATTTTCTGCAGGCATTATACGGCGCAGCCGATTTAATTATAGTAGGTAAATTTTGCGACAGCAGTGTTGTCGCTGCGGTGGCAACAGGTTCACAGCTCTTACAGACATTAACATTTTTTATTACCGGATTAACCGTAAGCGCTACCGTTTTAATAGGACAGGCTTTCGGTGCAAAGCAATATGAAAATATTGTAAAAATAATAAATACAATGGCAATATGTTTTGTCGTTGCGGCAATATTTATAAGCAGTGTCATAATATTATTTGATGAACAGATTTTAAATATTTTAAAAACTCCGAAAGAAGCCTTTATTTCAACTATAGATTATGTTTTTGTATGTTCGCTGGGACTGATTTTTATATTTGCATATAACGGTATAAGTGCAATATTAAGAGGGTTGGGCAATTCTGTAGCTCCTATGTATTTTGTGGGTATATCCTGTTTTATAAATATAGTTCTGGATATAATTCTGGTAGGAAAATACAACATGGGTGCACAGGGAGCGGCGATTGCTACAGTATTTTCACAGGCAGTAAGTGTCATTATCGGAATACTGTATTTAAAACACGGAGATTTTGTATTTAAATTTCAGTTCAGAAAAATCAAATTTGATATACAAACCGCAAAAGAGTTATTTAAAATAGGTCTGCCTCTTTCTCTGCAGGACACATTAATTCCGCTGTCATTTTTATTTTTATTCTCAATTGCAAATTCAATGGGTGTTGCGGCTTCAGCGGCATACGGTTCCGTTGCAAGATTAAACGGATTTATGATGCTGCCTGCAGGTTCTTTTGCAATGGCACTAACCGCATTAACAGCTCAAAGTATAGGAGCAAACAATATGCACAGAGCGGTAAAAGCGCTAAAATTATCCATATATTTTGCATTTTTCTTCGGAGCAATATTTTTTATATGGCAGCAATTAGCACCCCAAAGTGCTATAGCTATATTTACTACCGATAAAAGCGTGCTTGAAGCAGGAGCATTAAACTTAAAAAGTTTCAGTTTTGATTATTTAATGGTCCCGTTTTTATTCTGCATTAACGGATTTTTGTTCGGCTCCGGCAGAACGGTTTTTGCCGCAATAAACAGTATTTTCTCAGCATTTGCAATAAGAGTTCCCTTAGGTTTTCTTTTAACATCAATGATCCCGGGGGCCAATTTATTTCATCTGGGAATTGCAGCTCCCTGTGCTACGGTAATTGCTTCATTAACCGGATTTGCTTATTTAATTTATCTTGCAAAACATAATAAATTGGCAGCAGTAAATCAAGAAGAAAAAATTTAATAATAATTTAATATCATTTAAAATTTTTATAATGTATTATATTTATAAAGGACATCACAGAGGAATTATTTATGTGCGGAATTGTAGGATACGCTGGTTATAGAGATGTTGTAAGTGTTTTATTAAACGGACTTACAAATTTGGAGTACAGAGGTTATGATTCGGCAGGAATTGCCCTCAGAGATGATAACCAAATTAAAATATATAAGTCGCTTGGCAAACTCATAAACTTAAAAAATGAACTTGAAGAAAAAAAATCGGAATTAAAGCATCCAACAAGCGGAATAGGACACATAAGATGGGCAACCCACGGGATGCCGTCTCTTGTGAATGCACATCCTCATACCTGTACATGCGGCAATCTTGTTGTTGTTCATAACGGAATTATAGAAAATTATAAAGAGTTAAGAGAAGAACTTATAAAAAAAGGCTGCAAATTTCGTTCCGAAACAGACACTGAAACCATTGCACATTTAATAGCAGACGGATATTCCCAAACAAAAGATTTGGAAAAAGCAGTAAGAAATTCTGTCAAAAAGCTTCAGGGTGCATATGCTGTCTGCGTAATGCATAAAGATATTCCGGATGTAATAGTAGGAGCGCGGAAACATGCCCCTATGCTTATCGGAGTCGGCGAAGGTGAAAATTTTATAGCCAGTGATACCCCCGCTATTATTGAATACACAAAGAAAACAATATATCTTGATGATAACGAAATAGCGGTTATTACAAAAGACAGCATAAAAATAACCGATACGGAAGGAAATATTATTGATAAAAAAGTTGAAATTCTTCCGTGGGA